>NZ_AP019807.1:3590243-4270487 GCF_007183175.1 Microbulbifer sp. GL-2 | reverse complement strand
AGGGCGGAACCCTGCCGCACAAACTGGTTGCGCATACAACCTGCTTCCGCTCTGAGGCCGGTTCCCATGGTCGCGATACCCGCGGAATGATTCGCCAACACCAGTTTGAAAAAGTGGAATTGGTCTGGATAACACGCCCGGATCAGTCTGAAGAGGCCCTGGAGACTCTTACCGGCAATGCCGAGGCTATTCTGCAAAAGCTGAACCTGCCGTATCGCACTGTGGTACTGTGTGGTGGCGATATAGGCTTTGCCGCACGCAAGACTTACGATATCGAAGTCTGGATTCCTTCCCAGGATAAGTATCGCGAGATTTCTTCCTGCTCCCTGGTAGGTGATTTCCAGGCCCGCCGGATGAAGGCACGCTGGCGCAACCCGGAAACCGGCAAGCCGGAACTGGTGCACACCCTCAATGGTTCCGGCCTTGCAGTAGGCCGCACCCTGATCGCAGTTCTGGAGAATTACCAGCGCGAGGATGGCAGTATTGATGTTCCTGAAGTATTGCGCCCCTATATGCGCGGCCGGGAAGTGATCACAGCTTCCTAAGCGCAGCTATTTGAAGGGCGGGCATTGTGTTCGCCCTTTTTTGTTGTCGGAAGTCAGTTTCACATTGCCTGCTATTTGACGGAATAAGAAGTTGCGCTATTTACCTCTCGCATTTGATATCAAAAGCCGCTCTTGCCTGATTGTTGGTGGGGGCTCCATAGCTACTCGCAAGGCCCGCTTGCTCAACAAAGCAGGTGCACGCCTGTTAGTGGTTTCCCCGGAAATTACCGATGAACTCCAACAGCTGGTTGCCGGTTCAAAAGGGAAGTGGTTTGAGGCAGGCTATTCTGTGGAATATCTGCAGCAGGCAGAGTTGGTGGTAGCGGCATCCGATAGTGCGAAAGTCAACGCACAGGTGTCTGCTGATGCACAAGCACAGCGCTTACCAGTCAATGTGGTAGATGCGCCGGAATTGTGCACTTTTACTTTCCCGGCAATTGTGGAGCGGGGGGACCTCTCTATTGGTATTAGCAGTGGTGGCGCTGCACCAGTATTAGCACGGAGAATTCGTGCCCAGCTTGAAGCATTGCTTTCACCGGGTGTGGCATCACTAGTGGATTTGGCTGCCCGGATGCGCGACAAGGTAAAAGAAGCCTTACCGGAAGCCCGCCGCAAGAATTTTTGGGAGTGGGTATTTGCCGGACCTGTTGCCAGCCGGATGGAGGCAGGGAAGCTTGCAGACGCAGAAAGAGAACTGCTTAGTGCCCTGCAAGACTGGCAGGAGAGCCCCAACCCGGTTGGTGAGGTTTACCTGGTGGGTGGCGGACCCGGTGATCCCGACCTGCTGACATTTCGCGCACTGCGCCTGATGCAACAGGCGGATACTGTACTTTATGACCGACTGGTTTCTCCGGAGGTTCTGGAGCTGGTACGGCGAGATGCTGAGCGGATTTATGTCGGCAAGAAAAAAGCATTCCACTCGGTACCTCAAGGCGACATCAACCAGTTGCTAGTGGACCTGGCCCGTGAGGGCAAAAAGGTGCTGCGCTTAAAGGGCGGAGACCCCTTTATCTTTGGTCGCGGTGGCGAGGAGATTGATAAATTGGCTGAGGCGGGTATACCGTTTCAGGTGGTACCGGGAATTACTGCGGCAGCAGGTTGCGCCAGCTATGCGGGCATTCCTCTGACACACCGCGATCACGCTCAATCGGTGCGCTTTATAACCGGGCACCTGAAAGAGGGGAATCTCGACTTGCCATGGCAGGACCTCGCGTCACCAGGTCAAACACTGGTTTTCTATATGGGCCTGACCGGGCTTCAGACAATTTGTACAGAACTTGCCCGCCATGGACTCCCGGCTGATACACCGGCGGCACTGATTGAAAAGGGGACCACACGGGCCCAAAGGGTGACTGTGGGAGATCTTACTACCTTGCCAGAGCTAGCGGAGGCAAAGGCTGTACGCGCGCCAACCTTGACCATTATCGGTGGGGTTGTCAGCCTGCATGAAAAACTGAATTGGTATCAGCCGGATTAAAAGTGCCTGGAGAATAGAGAGAACGGGCTTATAGCCGGGTTTGGCACAGAACCTATACTGAGGTGAGTTTCTCGGTAGGGTATGAAGTATGCTGTTGGCGATCCTTCGCTTCTATTGCACTAATTTTGTGCGTTTTTTTCTTCCGCAACAGCGGGAGTTTCCACTTTTTGACCGTGATTTTTTTCACGCTCGCCGTTACAGCTATCAATATCGACAAAAGAAAGGCCTGGTAAGATGGTTGTGGATCGCCGTGTTAGTGGTGATGCTGTGCTTTCCATTGTTGCCCTTGATGCTCGGGCTCGGCTTTTTCACTACCTTCCTATCATTTGCCATTCTCGATGAAACTGCCTGATACCCCTGAGAAAAGAGGCGCTCAGGCAATTGAGTAGTCTTCCGCTGTGTTAGTGCAGAGTGAGTTGGTAGCGGGTTTCCCTCTCGATCATGGGGGAAGGATTACCCTTCACCCAGTCGCGGTGACCGCGGTCAAAAAATGGGGAGAGAGGGTGGGCGCTTTGCCCGGTTGCCATATGAAAAATACCTTCAGCTTCCCGCCCCGGTGAAATCACCATTCGTTCAGACGCACCGTGGGTAGGCGACTGAAAGCGCGGCATATGGGTATCCCCATCCAGTGGGTCACTGGGCATTGCGGTAAACCAGTTTATTGCAGGAACTGCTTTGGCAAGTGGGTGGTGAATTGCAGCTGTGTTTTGAATACCCCAGGTTTGTTGTTGCAAAGGTTTCCCAGTCGATGCCATTTTGTCCAGAACCTGATCCAATGCCGTGAGCTTAAGCGCTGTCCATGATTCAAAATCCGGATTCAGTAATTGCTGCGGTTCCTTTTGTGTCAACGCCCACATAGGATATTCGAACTGTCGTTTCAGTTGGCCAAAGGAAAAACCCGAGTTGTACCTGCGCATGTAGGTCAGGATTGGAGCTGTACTCAGCTCCATAAATTTCAGTCGATAATTGCGTACGATCCGATAGCCTACAGAGTCGGTACTGGCGTGTGCGCCCCAATCCTGAACTTGTCGATAAACTTCGCGGTAACCTTCCTGGTCCTGCAACAGTTCGACCAGGTGTTGTTGCCAGCGTTGCAGAAAAACGGCGCGGTCATCAAGCTGGATGTCCAGCAGGGCTTGTTCATCGAAGTGCTCACGGGAGAGCAGGCCGTCGCGAATCTGTTGTTGACGGGCGCCGAGGGCATAGCCGTGATCCCCCATCAAAGTCAACCAGTTACCGCTTGTGGTGCGGGCGTTGGCGGTCCAGATGCGGTGTGAAGGCGGGTTGTAAATACGCGGTTGCTCTTCGGCAGAAAGATATCCATCCCAGTAGGCCTCCCCATCGGCCCAGCTGACTGATCGGCTACCATCAAAGCCAATACGTCGGGGGATCGCTCCAGCGACAGTCCAGCCGATATTGCCGTCCAGGTCGCCGACGACAAAGTTTTGGTGGGGGATACCAATTTCTGGTCCAAGGTCCAGGGCCTGGTTTGCTGTAGTAGCGGCCTCAATACGCAGCAAGTTCATATTGCCGCCGGGAATGTCGTGTGCAATCCAGCGATAGGCTAATGGAATTCCGCGATGATTGCGGCCGATGACCGGCCCCCAAATTGTTTTGCGGATCTCAATAGTTTCATCTTCAGCGCCATTAACGGTGATGGTTTCTTTTTCAATAGTGAAATCCCGCCAGCCATCCGGGGTCCGGTATTTACTACCGTTCTCATTCAATTCGAGGGGAATAAGATCGCCCCAGTCCCCACCGGTGTTGGTAAATCCCCAGGCTACTGCGCCATTACTACCCGCAACAATGATTGGACCGCCGGGTAGGGTAACCCCCCGTATTTTCCTGTTGGTGCCGGGGATATTCCAGCCGGCGCGAAACCAGATATTGGGAACGTTCAGTCTCAGGTGCATATCATTGGCCACGATAGCGCCACCATGTTCGGTCAATGCTCCACCAACCACCCAGTTATTACTGCCGTACACTTTGTCGTCGCTTTCCATCTCCTGGTAAACAATGGGGTCAGGCGAGTTCAGCAGGGTGGATATGGGAGTTTCGGGAATTTGAACCTCAGCTGCACTCGTGCCGATAAGAGGAGCATCCCAAAGGCCGCCAGCCGGAAAAAAGAATGAGTAAAGATCTTCTGGTAATAATTCGGCCAGGGCGGTATCGCGCCTTTCAAAATTTCCCTCTTCGCTTTGTAACGTCAGGTACATGCTATAAGTGGTCAACAGGCTGTCAGCTGCATTCCAGGGTTGAGGTTCCTGGCCCAGCAGTACATATTCCCAGGGTTTCGCCCCCAGCTGGGCCAAGCCAAAGTTGACTCCTTGTACATAATGGTCGAGAAGTTGCCGTTGCCCTTGGGGCATGGCAGCGATATTTCGTTCCGCCCGTTTGCGGAATTGGTGCCTTCGTACCTTTTTGTCGTTTTTCAATACGGCCTGGCCCAATAGTTCGGAGAGTTCACCCGCAGAACGGCGTCGCAACAGGTCCATCTGGAAAAAGCGCTCCTGCGCATGCAAAAAACCAAGTGCAAAGGCGGAGCTGTTTCGGTCTTTGGAGAGGATCATGACCACTCCCTGGGCATCGCGCTGGATTGAGACTGGTTCCTTCAGGAATCCCGTATTGATTTCGCCATTTAATATAGGCAGGCTCAAGCGCCACCAGGCCCATATTGAAATTACAGCCAGGGTAGAAAGGGCTGCGAAAACAAGTAGTAAGCGGACAATTCTGCTTTTTAAATAAGACGGGCGCGCCATAGCTCTTCCTGAAAGAAATTATTTTATTGGATGTTTACCACATCGGGTAAAAACACTATTTACAACTGCTGGGTTACTGCAAAACACACTTAAGTAACTTTTCGTGACGCTACCTTGTGCACTACCTCAAGGATTAACCTGTCTTTTCATGCAATTTTTCACAAAACTGACCAGTCACCAGAAAAAGGTCATGTCGGGGTTTTAAATCCGAAAATGCGATCGTAAGATGGCGTGGAATAACAAAAATAATAAACGAAGAACATCACGCTGTATAACAATAAACGCGAGGACGCGATGATGCACGATGTTGGTAGAACCGCAAAAACCCGTCAATTTAATCTTTCTATCCTCTCCGGGGCCATTGCCTTCATTACTGCTGTCAGCAGTAATGTGCAGGCCGCTGAAATCGAAGAGGTGGTAGTTACTGCACAGAAACGGGCGGAAAATCTACAGGAAGTTCCTATCGCGATTTCCGCTTTTACTGGAGAAAATATAAAAGAGTCAGGTGTCAAAAATCTGACGGACCTGGGTAAATATACGCCAGGTGTGGAAATGCATAACGATACTGCGCTTCAGCCGATGTATAGCATTCGCGGTATCCAGACTAATGATTGGACCGTGGGATCAGATCCCGCTGTCGCTGTCTATGTCGATGGAGTCTATACAGGGCGCTCTGCAGGTGCAGAAATCCCCCTGACTGATATCGAAAGGGTTGAGGTGCTCAAAGGCCCCCAGGGTACATTGTTTGGACGCAATGCAACTGGTGGCGCAATTCACATCATTACAACTAAACCGCAAGCTGATAACTCCATGGAGTTAAATCTCACAGCGGGTAATTACGGGCGCCAGTCATCGGATTTACTGGTAAACCGCCAGTTTGCAGACAACCTCTATGGTCGTTTCTCTGCGTCAACCAATCGCCGCGACCCCTTTGCCGATAACCTGGCTGGTGGCTTCAATGTAGGTGATCAGGATACCCAGACTTATCGAGCATCAGTATTGTGGGAACCGTCCCAGGATACTGAAGTGCTATGGCGCGCTGATTACGGTGTGATGGATCAGGGCAGTGCCCTGCGCACGACTATAGTGCCCAGCTTGCAAGGTGAAACTGATGTATTTGGTGATTTCGCCCTGGATACTCCCACAATCGAAGACAGGGATTCATTTGGTACTTCTCTAACGGTAACCAGTGATTTTGATAATTTTACTTTCACCTCGATCACTGCTTATCGAGAATTCGATGCGCATCTGCAGCAGGATGAAGATGGCACCGCAAACCCGGACCATATGTTTGGTTCGGCCAATACCGATGACCAGAGTCAGTTTTCCCAGGAATTCAGGCTGAATGGCGCCACTGATAATATCAAGTGGACTTTGGGAGCTTCCTACTCCCAAGAAGAAGTGGATCATACAACCTATGCCTACTTTACCACCGGGTCTGTGGAATCCTTTGCTGTCTACGAAGGCGTTAAGGCTGCCAATCCGGACCTGAGCCAAACCGAACAGGAGGATCTGGCTGTAATTACCCGCCAGCTTCTGCAACAAGCAGGCCAGGAAGGTGTGGCCAGCGCCACTTTTGTCTACGATTTAATGCTGCAAACCGGACAGGTGGATGATCTTCTACTTGCCCTCGGTGCGCCGAATTATATCTCGGGAAGCATGTTGAATTCCCAGCAAGTTGTTGGGCAAATGATGGCTGCGTTTAATCCCTGGATTGCTTCTGATACGCCGTGGAATGAGAGTGTGCGCAATACAGGCGATTATCGCTCCAGTGCCATATATGGCGATATGACCTGGAGTATCACAGATAAAATGGACCTGACAGTGGGTGCCCGCTACACCTACGACCAAAAAGATTTCACTATTGAAACTGCCTATGCAAATGGAATCCCATTGGCGCTGTCGGGTGGAAGTGTTGATCTCCATGATGAGGACGGTAATTATCTTGGTGCTATAGATCTGCCTGCGATTGACCTTGGCTACCAGTTATTTGGTATTGCCTTCTTCAATAATGGTCAACCTATGCTCGACTCCAAGCTCAGTGACAGCTGGAGCGATATTTCCGGTCGCATAGTGCTCGATTATCGCTGGACAGAGGAGATGATGACCTATGTGTCCCTTGCGGATGGCTTTAAAGCCGGAGGATTCAACAGTCTTAATTTTGGGCCGGGTGTTGATGCCTCGTTTGACCAAGAAGATGTCGTAAACTTGGAAGTCGGTCTCAAGAGCAGTCTGTTCGACAACCGCGTGCGCTTAAACGCTTCCGTATACTCCTACGAATACAAAAACCTGCAGGAACTGGATCTGGTGGGCGCTCCTATCCCCAGTTACAACCTGAGGAATGCTGACGCAGAGGGTACGGGGGCTGAAATAGAAGTGCAGTGGGCAGCTACGGATAACTTCTTCGTCGCCGGTAATTACTCCTACCTGGATACCGAGTTCACTGATTATCAGATTATCGAGGCTATTGGTGAAACCGAAGAAGATTCCAGGGTGGGCCAGGCCAGGGTTTCCACGCCTGAGAGCAAGTTCAACTTAATGGCTGAGTACACGGTTGATATGGCTAGTGGGGGTGAATTTAAATTCCGCGGTGATTACAACTGGACAGATGAGCGTATAGGTTCAATTACCGATAGAACCCGTATCGTTGAAGACTTCCAGTTACTTAACCTGCGAGCTGCCTGGAATAGTGCCTCGGATAATTACTCGGTAGCTCTTTGGGTGCAGAACATTACCGACGAGGAAATTGCTGGGGGATATGGTGGCACAGGTTCAGCTATAGGCGCGAGCCCGGCTTGGCGCTTTATGCCGAGAATGTATGGGGCTGATTTCACTGCACGATTCTAATTGATTATTTAGATTAGTATGATGAGAGTGTGGGCCGGTTTTACCGGCCCTTTTTTTTGCGCAGTTCTTCTTTTGTAAACAAACTGGCGTGTGTTTATTCCTGTAGGCCTGCAAGCTGATAGGAATACACCTAAAACTGCGTATTATGATTTCAATAGAACTGAATTGTGTCGCAGCTGATTACCGATATGGCAATATTTGCGGGTGAAGTATCCCAAGAAGAAGTACAGCAACAAGTTCTCACAGCATATCGAAGAGTTCGTGGGGAGACAGAGCGTCTTGCTGAGCCTTTGTCTGCTGAGGATATGCAGCTGCAATCCATGCCGGATGCCAGCCCTACCAAGTGGCACCTGGCTCATACCAGTTGGTTCTTTGAGACTTTTGTACTCTCTTTGCGCCTCCCTGGTTACCAGATCTTTGATCCCCACTTCCATCATCTATTTAACTCCTATTACAACAGCCTGGGTACACCATTCATGCGGTCCCAGCGGGGGTTGATATCCCGCCCGGATATTGATCGTGTCTATGCCTATCGCATGGCTGTAGATGCGGGGGTTGAGAAGCTGCTGAGTGAATATCCCTATTCAGCAAGTCTGGGGTCTTTAATCGCCTTGGGGCTCAATCATGAACAGCAGCATCAGGAGCTTCTACTCACAGATATTAAACATGCCCTGTCACTAAATCCCGGAGCGCCTGCCTACAGCGATGGAGTGCCTGAGGATGAGCTATCCGGTGCCGAGCCACTACGCTGGCTGGAGATCCCCGGAGGTTGCTACGGTATTGGCAGTGAGGGGGAGGACTTTTACTTTGATAATGAGGGGCCTGTTCATCAACAGCTTTTACAGGATTTTTCGATTGCTTCACGCCTAGTCAGCAATGGTGAGTACCTGGCGTTTATTGAAGATGGTGGCTATCAGCAACATAGATTGTGGCTGTCTGATGGGTGGGCATTACTTCAACAGAATTCGCAACGGCATCCTTTGTATTGGAGAGATACCGAGAGTGGTTGGCAGCAGTTTACCCTACATGGTTTACAGCCCGTAAATGAGGCTGAGCCAGTTCATCACTTGTCATTCTATGAGGCCGATGCATTTGCCACTTGGGCTGGCAAGCGTTTACCCACAGAGTTTGAGTGGGAGGCCGCCGCCTGTTATTTGCGCCAGTTGGACCAGCTGGCCACAGCTAACCTGTTGGAAAAGCGCTTTCTCAAACCTTTGCCAGCCAGGCGCGGGCAGACCCAGTTCCTGGGGGATTTATGGGAGTGGACTTCCAGTGCTTATCTGCCTTATCACGGCTTTAAGGCCCGTGAGGATGCGGTAGGCGAATACAATGGAAAGTTTATGTGTAATCAAAAAGTTTTGCGCGGTGGTTCATTTGCTACACCGTCGGATCATATCAGGATCAGTTATCGAAACTTCTTTTACCCACATCAAGCGTGGCAATTTACCGGTGTCCGTTTAGCAGGAGACTAAATGTGAAAGCAGCCTTATCGTCCGTTCCAGAAAAGCAACAACAGGATAGTGAGTTTCTCAGGGAAGTACTGGAGGGATTGGGAGGTAAAAGAAAAACATTGCCCTGCAAATATTTATATGACGAGGTAGGTTCCCGACTTTTCGAGGATATCTGTGAGGTTGGCGATTATTATCTGACCCGTACCGAAGCAAGCATATTCGCAAACAATCTTAGGGATATTGCCAGTGAAATTGGCCGCGATGCACTATTGATCGAGCCAGGCGCAGGTAATTGTGAAAAAGTGGAAGCGTTACTAGCTGTACTGGAGTCTCCACGAGGCTATTACCCGATTGATATTTCTCCAGAGATACTTCTCGATGCTGAACGCAGGATCAAGGCAAACCTGCCTGAAATGCAGGTTTGGAGTGAGGTTGGGGATTTCACTCAACCGGGCGTTTGGGACAGGTTATCCATGATTCCCTCGCGTAAACGGGTTGTTTTTTTTCCGGGTTCAACTATTGGTAACTTTGAGCCGGAAAAGGCCGAGGAGTTGCTGGAAATGTTTGCCGCCAATCTGGGGACTGGGGATGGCCTGCTGATCGGTACCGATTTAGTCAAGGACTCGGTGAGGCTTGAACGAGCCTATCATGATAGTGAGCATGTTACTGAAAAATTTAATAAAAACCTTCTCAGCCGTATCAATTCAGAGCTCGGGGCGGATTTTGACCTTTCCCTGTTTGCCCATCGCGCCTTCTATCATCAGC
This sequence comes from Microbulbifer sp. GL-2, assembly GCF_007183175.1. Lineage (NCBI taxonomy): Bacteria > Pseudomonadati > Pseudomonadota > Gammaproteobacteria > Cellvibrionales > Microbulbiferaceae > Microbulbifer > Microbulbifer sp. GL-2. Next base: position 4,260,643 of record NZ_AP019807.1, on the reverse strand, counting down.
TGCGCAAGCGGGTTGAAATGCATTTGGTCAGTTTGAAAAAACACAGTGTGTCGATAGCTGACACACGTGTTGATTTTTCTGAGGGAGAGACTATCCACACGGAAAACAGCCATAAGTATTCAGTTAGTGATTTTAATCAGTTGCTTGCCAGAGGAGGTTTCAGGCCAATTTGTCACTGGAAAGATAGCGCTGACTCTTATGCAATCCACTATGCTCAGGCGATTTGATATTCACGCGCGAACCCTTTTATTCTCGCTCCTGTGCGCCCTGTTTATTGGTAACGCTACTGCTGAAGAGAGTAGTGGCGATACCAGCCATTTTATTGTTTATAAGCACCCCCTGTGCTTTTGCTGTAAAAAGTGGATTAAGCATTTGCAAGACAATAAGTTGCAAGCCTCATCTATCTTTAAAGTAGATATGCAGTCAGTAAAGCGGCAGTGGGGTATACCCAGGGGAATGGAGGGGTGTCATACGGCTGTGTGGCAAGGTCGTTTTGTATTTGAAGGCCATGTGCCAGCACAATATATACAAAAATTTTTGACTTCGCCCCCTGAGGGTGGTATTGGCCTGATTGTACCTGGGATGCCGATAGGCAGTCCGGGTATGGAGGCAAAAGATAAATTTGAGCCTTACAACATCTATTTACTGTTGATCGATGGGGATTACCGCCTCTATGCACGTATTGAGAAGCCGGATGCTGTATAGTTAATTCTATTAACCTCTCCACCTGAAACTGATTCCTTCCTGATTTCTTTCTTTCCTGTCTCAATTCCAAAGTGCGGTTTTCTCGTAGATTCAATTTTACTTTGCTGCGTACCACAGAATCCAGAAGTAACTTATGAGCACGCTGGCGATACTTACAGGAAACATCAGGTAGAAGAATTGCCAGAAAGTAAATGGCGTGATGCCAAATTTCTCTGCTTGTTGCAGGACAATGACGTTACTTGCCGCACTGATAATAAACAAGTTGCCGGCATTGGTAGAAGTGGCGGATAGCATCATCAGTGTTTGTGTTTGTGTTTGTGTTTCATGTTGATGTAATAGCTTCAGGTATATCTCCACCACGGGAACGTTGGAAAATAGTTGGCTTGCGAAAAAACTTACAAAGGCAACGGTTCCCGGTTCGTCTAAATCAATACCACTTTCCTTGAGAAAAAATTGCAGTGATCCCGATTTTAAAAGGGAGCCTGTAACTACAAACATCGAGATAAAGAATAACAGGGTGGGCCAGTCAACTTCGCGTAAGATGTGGCGTCTTTCATAACCGAAAAAGTAAATGGGCAGGCATGCAATCAGCCCTATCTGACCTATGGTAGGGTGATAAATGCCTTCTACATTATGTAAGGCACTGCCCAGAATAATAAGAATCAACAACAGCACCGCAGACAGCAGGGCAGGCCATTTTTGTGTAACCTTTGACTCCTCTTGATATTTTCTTGTCACCTCATAGTTGTCGATATCGTTGGTTTTAAGGAAGCGTTTAAGCCATATCGTGGATACCAGCAAGGTTATGGCCGCAGGAATAAATATCCATTGAGCGAAAACGGTGAACATATTTTCGAAATCGCCTTCATTGGCAATCAGTATGTTTTGTGGGTTCCCTACCGGTGAAACCATACTACCGATTGTTACCGTGGCACATAGGATGATAAGTAAAGGAATCAAGCCCCAGTTCATTTTTCGTGCCAGCATCATTGCAATAGGGACGCCGATCACTGCAGCGGCATCATTGGTAAGTATCGCTGCACAAATCGCCATAGTCATGACATAGGCCATCAGAACCAGATTCGGATGTTTAACTGACAGGATAAGATTACTGGCCTGCACGGAAATCCCAGCGTTGTATAAAGCGGAGGCGATGGAAAAAACCGAGAACAGATAGAAAATAAGATTCCAGTCTACAGCAAAGAAAGCTTCCATTAGTGAGATTTGACCCATTAGCAACAGGACGATCGCACCTAGAGTCATTATGTGCCAGATACGTATCGCTGAGGGAAGCCACTGACGTGCGGCAATCAAGAGAAAAATGATTGCTGAGACAACGAGGCTTATCGACATGAATGCTGACCTAGGCCTGGCCCCTTGTAGCATCTACGCTGGAAATCGATACTTGCTAGTACTGCAAGTGCTAAAATAACAGTACAGGTGAAAAAGGATCAAAAATAAGGCTGAATTATGAGTTTAAACAAGCTTGCAGCGTTTTTCTTTTCACTTTGTCAATGCTGCCTCTGGTAAGCCAGTAGCCCTCACTCAATTCCATTGTTATTTAAGCTGTAGCCTTTACCTCGGTCTGTATTATAAGCGGATTGTTGAGGATGATGTTTTTCAAATGTGCGGCGAAGGCCAGTACCTGGAGGCGCAAAATTATTTGCCTGGTCGACGTCTGTATAAACTTGATTTGCGCCATCTTTTTTATATCGGCGGGCAACCCGCTCTTTTTATTGTGGCGATTATGCGCAGTGTTTTGACTGCGGTGTGGCATTTCTGTCGTTGGCAGGGACTGCTGTTGTCGCCGCAACTTTCTTGTGAGGCTCGCTCCAGTAACTATTCGTAGGCAGGTTGGGTGCTGGAAGGTTGGTGGCTGCTTGGGTTTTATGCCATGCGACTCCTGGATAAGCTGATCCGGTCGCGGAATACCTTCCTTCATGCAACCGATGCAGGTTATATACTGAATACAGTCGTGCCAGTTTTGGGATACCAAAAGCGACCTGATTTGTGGCGACTGCTTTGGCCTGTTTGTTAGTAGAATACCCTGTCGTTGGGGTTTATCAGGTGCCAGATTTGCCTGCATGACCGCTGATTGTACGCAGTGCAGGGGAGGATTCATTGTGCCAGTGGGACTTGATGTATGACTGGAAAGTTTATTCCCGCAACAGGCCTTGGAAACTGCCATCTTCAAACCGTATTTGGCCGCTTGCACAGGCCCTCTCCCTGGATAAACACCAGTTACCGCTGGTATGAAACCCCCGATGGCGATTGCCTGGCGATGCATTATCCCCGCCCACTGGTGGATGACCCTGATCTTCCGCTGGTACTGATCCTCCATGGCCTGGAGGGGTCTGTAGCCTCTCCCTATGTACAGGGTCTGATGCAATCATTGCTTGAACGGCACTTTCAGGTTGCTGTGATGCATTTTCGCGGCTGTGGAGGCATCCCCAACCGCCTGCCGCGCGCCTATCACAGTGGCGACAGTGAAGATCCCCGATGGATGGTAGAGCAATTGCGGGGGCAGCTACCATCCACGCCCATACTGGTTGTCGGCTATTCCCTCGGAGGCAATGTACTGTTGAAGATGTTGGGAGAGGACGGCTCCTGCAGTCCGGTAGTTGCTGCGGTAGCGGTATCCTCACCGATGGACCTGCATGCCTGCAGCCGCAGGATCAATACCGGTTTGTCCAAGCTTTACCAGCGCCACCTGCTTGGCTGTCTGCGCCTCACCCTGAAGCAAAAGGCGGAAGATCCCTGTATCGCTGCCGCCATGCCCGATGTGGATGATGTTACTTACTTTGTAAATTTCCGCCGCTTTGACAATATATTTACCGCGCCCTTACACGGTTTTCGTGATGTCGATGACTACTACACTCGAGCTTCCAGCAAAGGACTACTCAAGGAAATCCGTGTACCGACAATGATTATCAATGCAATTGATGACCCTTTTGTCTGTCCGTCCGCTATCCCGGCGCAGAATGAGGTCAGCGCAATGGTCAGCCTTGAGATCAGTGCGCGGGGTGGACATGTGGGATTTGTCGGTGGCACGGTGTGGAACCCTTATTATTGGTTAGAGCAGAAGATTCCTACTTTTTTGGACTCTGCCCTAGGGCGCAATCGTTACCGTTAAAGATGCCGGCGCCCTGCTCATTTCTGCTGTGGCGGGGTGTATAGAAGCGGGGCAGCCGGATCAGACTTTGGGGCTAAGGGTGCCTAGCAACACTGCTCGCCCGCACCGCCACTTTGTTCTCCCCCCTCAGAGAAGGGCATTTCACGGCCGCAGCCAGGGAACAGGCCGAAGTGCTGAGAGAAGTCACCGACATAATCAAAGTGGGCCGCCAGCCTGGTCTCCGCCAGCATTCTCCAGGTATTTCCACATACTGGAAAAACCCGTCCTTTCTCAATGACATGGTGCCCATCCAGGACAAATTCCTGCGGATTGCCGGGAATGGTGCCTTTATATACCACTGCCTGGCCATAATCCTCACAGTCCTTTTCCAGTTGGGCCAGCTTGAACAGACGGTAGGTGGCGGAATAGAAGCGTACGGAGCCGCAGCGTGCAGCGAGGGCGGGGTTAGTAACCTCCAATGGGCGGCTTTCCACCAGGCGGCTATCGCGGAATCCGTTATTCTGAGCCAGCTCCAGAAAGTCATTCCAATAAAGTGCACCGCCGAGACACTCGCCAACCAATTCCGGATCGGTTCGCAGGGTGTCGGGGACACGGCGGTCTGCGTAGACATCAGAGAAGTAAAATTCCCCCCCCTCCTTGAGCAGGCGATACAGACCGCGCAGTACTGCACCTTTATCGGTTGAAAGGTTGACCACGCAGTTCGACACTATGACATCAAAACTGCCGGGCTCCAGATTCAGGTCTTCCAGCTGTTCGATATAGCCGTGCAGGAAGGTAACGTTGTCATAGCCAAACTTTTCTGTGTGATAGCCCTGGTGCTGTTGAGCAACCTGAAGTTGCTCATCGGTCATATCCACCCCGACCACTTCGCCACTCGGCCCTACCAATTGAGATAGCAGATAGACATCGCGGCCGGAACCGCAGCCGAGATCCAGAACCCGACAGCCCTCAAGTAAAGGAGGGCACACAAGGCCACAGCCGTAGTAGCGTGACAGGACTTCAGGGTGAATATTGGCCAAAAGTGGCTTCAACCATTCAGGGACGGCGCTGGCGTCACAGCAGGCATCGGTTTTCAGGTCCGATGAGCTTTTCAGTTGATGTCCGTAGTAGTCCTGTACAATGTCGTGCATCGGTTTTTACCTTTCGCAGAGTTATTTACCCAAGTGACGCCAGCGCGCCTTTGCGGGGATCTTTTTACCTGTGCTTGCAGTCTGTAACAAGTGCAGGGTTTTCACGACCAAGTATTAGTACCTGGCAAAAGGTTAAAGTTGCCTTTTGATGTCAGTGCGAGCTGGTTGTTAGATAATCTCTGTTTTTTAGTTAATATCCCCAGTTCCGCGTTGATATTATGAGGGAACGTAATTGAGCGATTACCTTGTCCCGAGCACCTCGTCAGAAGCGAGTGCCGAAGACTCACTGCAAAATTCACAATTCCTTGTGGATTTGCGTCAGCAGATGCTCCGTTTTGCCAGTTTGCAACTGCAAGATACCCAGCTGGCTGAGGATGCCGTGCAGGAGGCCCTGATGGGGGCGCTGAAGAACTCCCGCAGTTTCACCGGCCGCTCTGCGCTCAAGACCTGGGTTTTTGCCATCTTGAAAAACAAGATCGCCGATGTCCTGCGTCAGCGCCAGCGCTTCGTGGATGCAGACCAGCTCGTACATGGCGACAGGGAGGAGCATGATCATGATGAATTGTTCGATCAGACAGGTCACTGGCAAAAGGATGAGCGTCCCAAAAAATGGGCCGATCCTGAGTCCGCAATCCACGATAAGCACTTCTGGCGAATTTTTGAGGCTTGTCTCAATTACTTGCCTTCCCGCCAGGCCCAGCTCTTTATGATGCGCGAATTCATAGAACTGGAAAGCCACGAGATATGTGCTGCGGCAGAAGTTTCGGTGAGCAACCTGAATGTGACCCTGCACCGGGCGCGCTTGCGTCTGCGTGAGTGTCTGGAAGACCACTGGTTTGGTGTGGAGGGCTGAGCTTATGAAATCGTGCCGGGAAGCTACACGGCTGATGTCAGAGTCTCAGGAGCGCAACCTGCTTTTGCGCGAGCAGGCCAGCCTAAAACTGCATTTGGCAATGTGTGCACCATGCAGGAACTTCAGCAAGCAAATGCAAATGCTTCGCCGTATCAGCAGGTCTTATACTGAGGGTGGGCCAGAGAAAACAGAAGAATAACCCCGCCGTGTATACCAGCGGGGTGCTAGCAGGTTATCTGACTTTTACTCGCCGCGGGGGTGGCACATGCCGGTAGGCGATATGGCCTGCTACGAAGTGGGGTTCATACCAGTAAGCTCCACAGTGCTCATATGTCACATTGCCGATAGAGACCCTCACACAGCTCGGCGGTAGTGTATACAGCCAACCCCCCACTCCCACCGCAGTTACCCCCCAGTATGTAGGGCCAGGGTAGGGCCAGTGGCGCGGCCTCCAGGGTGGAGGGTAGGGCGGATGATGCGGATGCAGGGGACGATTAGGGTGAAATGGAGGATGATTGGGGAATCTGCGCTCAAATTCTCCAGATCGGAATTCGCCGTGAAAGCCACCTCCGGGCATGGGCCGAACGGCATTGAAATGCCCGCCAACATTAAAGTGGGCCCCGGCTCCGCCAAAATGACCGCGTGCTGCAACTGTGGTGCTGAATAGAGACATCAACAACACAGCGGATAACAATAGAAGGGGCGTCGGCCCGACCAGGACAGTGGGCCTTATGGGAGTAGTACTGTTCATTGGGTACCCCCTACCTGCTTATTCGGCTCTGCTTTCTTGAATTTTATCTGCTTGAGCTTTTCAGTAGACGGCTTGAATTTACCGGCTGAGCCTTGCTTGGCTTCCATCCACTTCAGGGTTGCAAGGAAGCGAGGCTTGGAAGGATCACGGGTGTTTACCGTAGAGATGCGCAATGGCAGCGGCTGGTCGCCCACTTTGATCCAGATCTCCCAATCCAGGTTTTCCGAGCGAAAAGCCCAATGCTGTGTACGCTGGCCATTCACCATCGGTGAGTTCACCAGGAACCCCTCCTTTATCCCGGCCCAGGTTTCCGGCTTGCGACCCCATTCGAGCATGTCGGCAAATGGTATCTCGATACCGTAATCCTTGGCAGCCTGGGTGAGCACCTCGGCTGTGGGCTGGGAGGCCTCCATTTCGGCAAAGTAGCCATTGCGTGGAGCCAGCATGGTGAACTTGTTGCCATTGTGGAAGAACTGGCGGGTAATTGAATCGGTGGTCAGGTCTACCCGAAGTTTGTCGGGGGGCGTTGCCATGTACATGACCTTGCCGCCGATCAAAAGCTTCTGCTCGTTATCCAGCACAACCTCGGTAAAAATCTGTGCGTTGAACATCAATGTCTTCATGCCCGCCAGGTATTTCCCCATACGCTGCAAAGCTTCCATAGCTTTGGGATCAATTGGCTGACCGGATTCAGCATTTTCCATTTGGCTTGTAGGGGTTTCTGCCCCAGGTGGTTGGCTTGGCGGCTGACCTGGTGGCGGAGAAGGTTTGGGGACCGAGCCATTAGGTTCAGCTGGTTGGCTCTGGCTTTCAGCGGTTTCAGCTGGAGAAGTGGTTGAAGTCTGGGCTATTGCGGTGGGGACTGCAACGACTACCACTGTGAGGATTAGGGCACGAGCCAGGCCACCTAAATGTTTCGGAGCAAGCATTTAACGGTACCTCATAAGTCACAATCATGGCATTAAAATCAGTGTAGAGGACTTACTGAGCGAAGCGAAAAGGTGAGCTATGGAAGATTGAAAACAACTCCCATATGGAAGGCGGTCTCGCCAAGGGGAAACTTCTGGGTCAACGATAGCGGCTGGCGTAAATGAGTGACCAACTAGGCATTTTGTCGTTAAAAATGAATAACTTGAGGTAAACCTATTTGAGCTGATCGGACTTGTTTGCTAGAGTCCAGCGTAAGATTCTCTGGTTTTGTCGTTTTCATGAATGTTGTTCGACTGTCTTTTTTATTGATCGCTCTGCTGGTCTTCCAGACTGCAGGTGCTTTCTATGACAGTCACGAAGAGCTTCAGGATGTCAACAGCCACCTGCCACTACACCATGTGGATCAGGAGGGGCCCTCAGGGCATCCGTCGCCTGATGAGCAGGAAAATCCCTCAATCGATCTAGATATTCAGGTATCCCAAACCGGGGGTGAACCTGGTCAGTCTGCTCCACTTCTAGACTTTTGCAATCACTGTTGCCATTGTCACGCCAGTTCTCTTACTGGACTGTTAGGGCAGGCATTTCAACCTATTCTCCTGGGCAGTATCACCTATCGTGAACTAGCAAGCGCCGCTGTGCCCAGTGGTTACTTTTCTCCTCTACTGCGCCCACCTATAACCCAAGTCTGATTCTTTATTTTGCGAATGGGCAGTTAATAGCCCGCGCGCGCCAAACGAGATGTGATTTGGGAGATATCCATGGATTTATATCGCACACTCATAGCGAGTGTGATTCGTCGCCGTGCCCTGTGGCCGATGGTGGTGACGTTGCTGTGTTTACCTGTGCAAACTGTATTTGCGCAGGAGGGGGACTTACTGACACTACCGGATGCGGTTGGGCTGACGCTCGCTCAGAATCCGGAGTTCGCAGTGTTTCAATTACAAAAGAGAGGATTAGACGGCGAAGGGCAAACGGCAGCGTTAAAACCCGCCTTGAATTTGGGTGGTGAGGCCCAGTACAAGCGCTTTGGTGACGGCGGTGCGAACGTTGCACCCGATCCCGAGGATGATGCTGACAACGAACTTGAGCTGACAATTACTTTATCCTCCGTGATTGAGCTGGGCGGTAAGCGCAGGGCACGGGTAGATGTGGTTAATGCCCAGCGCGATTTGCTGATTGCCGATGAACAGGTCAAAGCCCTCGATCTATTCTCGGAGGTAATTCGTCGCTATGTCCAAGTTCTTGCTGCACAAGAGGTTGTGCTGCTCGCTGAAGAGAAAGTCTCTCTGGCGAAAGAAACTCTAAGGGCTGTCGGTGTGAGGGTGAGTGCTGCTGCGAGCCCGGTGTCAGAACGGATGCATGCTGAAGCTGCTTTGTCCAAGGCAATTCTCGCCGAACAGACAGATAAGAACATGCTGATTTACTACAAGCATGCACTTTCCGTCCTGTGGGGGCAGCCGGGCGGAGATTATCAGGTGGACTCCAGTGAACTCTACCGTTTTGAACCCGCTGCCAGTTTTGAGGAGCTTTATGCACGTGCGCGGGAAAACCCGGCAATCGCCCGCTTTGCTTCTGAAGAGCGTCTCCGGGTATCGCAATTACGTCTTACCCAGGCCCACTCAAAGCCCGATGTGGGCTGGTATGCAGGCTACCTAAAAAATAGGGCGGTAGATGAAAACACTTTCCTGGCGGGGTTTGAGGTTCCACTCTTTACCTCAAAGCGCAATCGCGGAGCCATTACCGCTGCGATGGCAGAGCTTGACCAAGTCATACTGCGCCGTGAAGCGGCCTTGTTGCATCTCTACCCACAACTCTTTCTTGCAGTGACCAGTCGTGAGCAGGCTCTCAGTACGGTTTCTACTCTGCAAGACTCCATCATTCCCAAGCTTCGCCAGGTATTAAAAGAAGTTGGTCGCGCATACCGCAGCGGCCGGAGTTCTTATGTCGACTTGATCGCTGCCCGGGAAGAGTTACTTGATGCAGAGCACTCACGAATCGAAGCAGCGCGATCCGTACTTCTTTTAGGCGCAGAGATTGAACAGTTGACCGCCAGGCCCCTAGGGCCAATTGGTGTTGATAGCAGCAAATAATTTTGGATTGAGATATGAGCAAACCAACAAAAGTGATTTGGCTGGCGATGTTGTCCCTACTTCTTTCAGGGTTTTGGCTGGCACCACTGAGTTTTGCCAGCGGTGATCACGGTGGAAGCCATGGTGGGCATAATGCGCATGAAGTGGAAAAAGGCCCTAATGGTGGCCGTTTATTAAAAGAGGGCGATCTCACCGTCGAACTGCTTATTTATGAAAGCGGGCTATCGCCGGAATTCCGTGCCTGGGTTAGTCGCGATGGTAAGCCTCTGGAAAATGCCCGCCTCTCTGTCGAGCTGGAAAGGCTCGGCGGTCATGTGGATCAAATTCCTTTTACCTGGGATTCCAATACCGGGTATTACCGTGGCGAGGGCATGGTGAGGGAGCCTCACTCTTTCAATGTAGCAGTATCTATTTTTTACAATGGCGAACGTACCGATTGGAATTTTGAATCTCATGAAGGCCGTGTGCAAATTACAAAACAGATGGCAGAGAAGGCTGGGATTAAAACGGCTGTCGCTGGTCCTGGCACTATCAAACAAAGTGTGACTCTATACGGCAAAACCGCGATAGATCACCGCAGTATCAGTCATGTGCGTGCCCGCTATCCGGGAACTGTACTCAGTATCGAAAAAGCGCTTGGTGATTTGGTGGAGAAGGGGGAGAAGCTCGCTACTATCGAATCCAATGACAGCCTGCAAACTTATCCTTTGGTAGCGCCTATAAGCGGCCAGATAATCGATAAGCAGACCAGTCGTGGCGAGTTCAGCGGTGAGCGCGTGTTATTTACCATTGCCAACTACAGTCAATTATGGGCCGAGCTGCAGGTATTTCCCACCCGTCGCGGCCAGATCAGCCGGGGTCAGAAGGTTTCCATTGTTGCTGGAGACCGCACTTTTGACTCCACCATCACCAGCCTTGCTCCAGGTGGCAATGGCCAACCCTTTGCGATTGCACGGGCAGTTATTGAAAACCCCAATGATCTCTGGACTACAGATCTGATGGTTCAGGGGCAGGTAGTGACTAGTGAAAATCCTGTGCCTTTAATAGTTGAGAACCGCGCGCTGCAACCCTTCCGACAATGGACGGTGGTGTTTATCAAAGTGGGGGATACTTACGAGATTCGCCCGCTGAAATTAGGGCGTAGTGATGGCAATGTTACCGAAGTGTTGAGCGGCCTCAATGTGGGTGATCGCTATGTCACCGAGAACAGCTACTTGATTAAAGCGGATATCGAAAAATCCGGCGCTGCGCACAACCACTAAGTGAGGCCAGAAGATGATTGAAAACATCCTGCGCTTCTCTATTGAGCGGCGCTACTTCGTTTTGTCCCTGATCTTTATATTGGTAGGGCTGGGGGTTTGGAGTTACCAGAAGCTCCCGATCGATGCGGTACCCGATATTACTAATGTTCAGGTGCAAATTAATACCGAGGCACCCGGCTATTCCCCCTTAGAGGCAGAACAGCGGATTACCTACCCAGTGGAAGCTGTTCTCGCCGGTCTGCCAAATCTGGAATATACCCGTTCAATTTCCCGCTATGGGCTGTCCCAGGTAACGGTAGTTTTTAAGGAGGGCACGGATCTCTATTTTGCGCGGAACTTAATTAATAGCCGCCTCAGCGCCATTAAGAGTAATCTGCCCCCGGAACTGGAACCGGAAATGGGGCCGATCGCCACTGGGCTCGGTGAAATTTTTATGTACACCGTTGAGGCATTACCCGGTGCTACCCAGCCAAATAGGCAACCCTACGATGCCACCGCCTTGCGCGAAATCCAGGACTGGATCATCAAACCGCAATTGTCCCTGGTACCCGGTGTTACTGAGTTGAACACCATTGGCGGCTATAACAAACAATATCACGTTACTCCCGATCCCCGGCAGATGCTCAACTTTGGTGTATCTATGGAAGATATTGCCGAGGCCCTGCGTCGCAACAATGAAAGCCGCGGTGCCGGTTATCTGGAGAAGAATGGTCGCCAATTGCTGGTGCGCTCACCAGGGCAGCTGCAAAATATCTCCGAAATTGAAGATGTAGTGATTGCCAGCCGCGCCGGCGTGCCGGTAAAAATTTCCGATGTGGCGGAAGTGGCTATTGGCAAGGAACTGCGCACCGGTGCCGCCACCCGCGATGGGAAGGAAACGGTACTGGGCACTGCCATGATGTTGGTGGGGGAGAATTCCCGTGAGGTAGCACGTAATGTAGCGGAAGCCCTGGAGCGGGTAAAAACTACGGTACCGCAAGGTATCAAGGTGGAGGCAGTTTATGATCGCACCACTCTGGTAGATAAAGCCATCGCCACAGTGCAAAAAAACCTTGTCGAAGGTGCGCTGCTGGTTATTGTCGTGCTGTTCCTGTTGCTGGGGAATATTCGTGCGGCCTTTATTACTGCTGCAGTTATTCCGCTCTCTATGCTCGCTACGATTTTCGGCATGGTGCAAACCGGCGTTTCCGCCAACCTGATGAGTCTTGGAGCCCTCGACTTCGGCCTGATTGTCGATGGGGCGGTCATTATTGTAGAGAACGCCATCCGCAGGCTTGCAGAGGCGCAGCACCGAAATGGTGGCAAGTTGCCGCTGCAAGAGCGCTTGGAGCTGGTATTCCAGGCCACCAATGAAGTTATTCGTCCAAGTTTATTCGGTGTACTGATTATTACTGTTGTATATATCCCGCTGTTCACCCTTACTGGTGTGGAGGGCAAAATGTTCCACCCAATGGCTGCAACTGTGGTGATGGCTCTGTTGGCTGCGCTGGTGCTTTCTCTGACCGTGGTTCCCGCAGCAGTTGCCGTTTTCCTCACTGGTAAAATCAGTGAGAAAGAAAACAAGGTGATCGTTGCCACCAAATACCTGTATAAGCCACTGCTTATTGCTGCGATGAAGGTTCGCTGGCTGGTGCTTTCCGGAGCTATGACGTTGGTATTGTTCTGTAGCTGGCTCGCCACCACACTTGGTTCGGAATTTATTCCCCAGCTCAACGAAGGCGATATCGCAATGCACGCCTTGCGCATTCCCGGTACCGGTCTGGAGCAATCGGTAGAAATGCAGCGTTTATTAGAGCAGCGTATTAAGGAGTTTCCACAGGTAGACAAAGTATTTGCCAAGATCGGTACACCAGAGGTGGCTACTGATCCAATGCCACCGAATGTGGCCGATAACTTTGTGATCCTGAAACCCAGGGACCAATGGCCTAACCCTAAACTGCCTCAGGAGCAATTGGTGGCGGAAATCGAAGAGGCTGTGCGCCAGTTGCCGGGCAATAATTATGAGTTTACCCAGCCAATCCAGATGCGTTTTAATGAACTGATTTCCGGTGTGCGCGCAGACCTGGGTATTAAAGTGTTCGGCGATGATCTGGATCAGCTGGCGGCATCTTCCAATGAAATTCTCGGCGTGCTGAATGGGATAGAAGGTGTTGCCGATGCGCGTGTAGAGCAGGTGGAAGGCTTACCGGTTCTCTCTGTGGTACCCAAACGCATCGCACTCGCCCGTTACGGTATCGATCTGAAAACTCTGCAGGATCTAGTGTCTACCGCTATTGGGGGTGAAGAGGCTGGCTTGATTTACGAAGGTGACCGTCGTTTCCAGCTGGTGGTACGTTTGCCGGAAAGTTTGCGCCGCGATTATGAAAACCTTGGTGATTTACCAGTGCCGTTACCCGCTGGCAGCGCATTGGGTAGCTATGTACCCCTGTCTGAAGTTGCCAGCCTGGAAATGACTCCAGCTCCCAACCAGATCAGCCGCGAAAACGGCAAGCGCCGGGTTGTGGTAACAGCTAACGTGCGCGATCGCGATCTGGGATCTTTCGTTGAAGAGGCGAGGGCGCGTATCGAGCAGCAGGTTTCTCTGCCCGCGGGATACTGGCTGGTTTACGGTGGTACTTTCGAGCAATTGGAATCTGCCAGCACCCGCCTTTCCATCGTTGTCCCACTGACGTTGCTGGTAATCCTAGGATTACTGGTAATGGCCTTTGGCTCATTCAAGGATGCCTTGATTATCTTTACCGGCGTTCCACTGGCCCTAACGGGAGGAGTCTTGGCCCTGTGGTTGCGTGATATGCCTTTGTCGATTTCAGCAGGGGTAGGATTTATTGCGCTTTCTGGTGTGGCAGTCTTAAATGGTTTGGTAATGCTCTCGTTTATCCGCCAGTTGCGCCAGCAGGGCGGTGAACTGCTGACCTCCATTATTGATGGAGCCATGATCCGCCTGCGCCCGGTATTAATGACCGCGCTGGTGGCCAGCCTCGGTTTCGTTCCGATGGCATTAAATGTAGGTACAGGAGCAGAGGTACAGAGACCGTTGGCAACGGTGGTGATTGGGGGGATTATTTCCTCTACGCTCCTGACCCTGTTTGTTCTGCCTTTGCTGTATCGGATTGTGCATGGAAGGGATGGAGTGATTAGAGAAATTACAAACCTGGCTTGATATTAATCCACTGCTGCCTGCCTTTTCTTGCGGAGTGGTAGGCAGCACCTTAGGAAAACTACTTCTACTATTTTAGGTTTTCACTGCTTGTTTCGAGTGGATGGTTAAGGTGTAAGGTGTACGGTCGTACGATATCTGTTGGTGGTATATATATTACTGAGCGGAGTACTTTTAGTGCAAGAATATTCCCACCTCTAACCAATACTTTTAACAATTTATATATGGGAATGACTTGTCTGATATTAGTAAATATCACTCTATAGTGAAGGTTCCAGTTTCCGCTTTTATAAGGGTATGATATAAAAATTAGAATAATGGTTGCAGTTATAGCTTTTGTATTGACACCTGCAGCATCCCCGCTGAGAAAAAATGCTCATGGTGAAATTAAAGAAATTATTGAAGCTTTTCGGTTATTCATAATTGAAAAGGATGAGGGAGAGTTCCACAGTCTTTTTCGCGATAAATCTGTTTTATTGTGAGGGATTCTTGTGTATAAAAGAACAGGGTTATTACCCGATCAGCTGTTCTGACTACCCATCAATGATCATCTAGGCACAATGTATAGGGGAAAGAGATGCACCATCACAAGCTGTTTAATGACAAGTCAGCGTTATATGAGGGTGCCAGGCCAAGTTATCCATCAGAACTGTTTGAGTGCTTATCTAATTTGAGTCCCTCGAATGAACTTGCGTGGGATTGTGCTTGCGGGAATGGGCAGGCCGCCGTAGGGTTGGCCGACAAATTTGATAATATATATGCTACAGATATTAGTGAAGAGCAGATCAAGAACTCCAAGGCACACTCTAAAATTAACTATACGGTAGCGCCGTCTGAGAAGTGTGAACTACCTAGTGAAAGTTGTGATCTTGTATGTGTGGCCCAGGCATTACACTGGTTTGATTATGATGCCTTTTGGCCAGAGGTTCTGAGGGTATTGAAGCCTGGAGGTATTTTTTCAGCCTGGGGTTACAATTGGCCAATCTTAGAGAGTAATTTGGAGTCTGTTTTTAATAGGCACATACTAAAAATAATAGCCCCTTACTGGGCGCCTCAGAATAAATTAATGTGGAACCATTATGCTGAGGTCAATTTCCCTTTCGAGGCCATAGTTGTTCCAAAACCAACCATGGAAGTTAACTGGAGCCTGGACGAGTTTTTTGATTTTATACATACATTCTCAGCTACACGTCGATGTATAGAGGCTATCGGAGACGGATTTTTCAGTCATGCCTATGATGAGGCGAGTAAGGTTTGGGGGATGCCTGAGGAAAGGAGGGGAATTACTTTTGATTTTGTACTATATGTTGGGCGTAAATAAGCTTAACAAGATGATATGGGTGCCTATTTTTAATTCTCTTAGTATGACCCCTATCAAGTTAAAGTGGCGGTGTTGTATAAAATCAGTGGTGAGTTATCTGTCCAATATCAATTATTAGAGGATTTTCAAATGTCTTATGCAGACGGTTTTGTAGCGGCTGTGCCTACAGCAAATAAAGAAAGCTATCTTGAGCATGCAAAAGTTGCTGCAGAAATCTTTAAAGCGCAAGGTGCTCTGAAAATTGTAGAGACGTGGGGGGATGATATACCGAGCGGTGAAGTAACTTCATTTCCTATGGCTGTAAAATGTGCTGAGAATGAAACAGTGGTATTCTCATGGGTTATATGGCCTTCTAAAGAGGTTCGTGACAGAGGGTGGCAAGTTGTTATGGATGACCCAAGAATGCACTCAGAGCAAAACCCAATGCCTTTTGATGGCAAGCGACTCATTTATGGTGGCTTTAATGTTATTCTTGAACAGTAATTGATATACGTAAACTTAGATCGAGCCTGACGCTGCAAGTTTTACTACTTTGTACTTGGCTTCACCAAGTAACCTTAAAGCTCCTCTATGCTTCATCCGCATTCTTGTAATATTAGGCTCTTTATGTAGTGATATTGTTAATCAGACCACCACATGAGGTGCATCACGATAAAGACATGTAATGCAGTCCAAACTGAGGGTGAAAGGTCAATCTGTTTAAATTTGATGTAAGAGACTAATCGAAGCTTGCCTGAGGCAGAAAAAATTTTTACACAGTCACCCGCGTGGCTCTTTCGTGGGAATGCAGCAGTTGGCTACGGTAGATTAAAGGATTGTATCGGGTTTCGGGCTGGCTAAAGGAGGAAGGACTGTCAATCAGTCTCGAAGCCATTTATCTGAATGTCTGGGCTGATAAGCATGGTAGCGACACACTGTACAAGAGCTTACTCAGTGATTTCCCTGGCCGTGAGTGGGTGTTCTTTCCTTAGCACTTCCAAGCTTAATTGCTCTTGCTCAAAGTATGGTGAAGTTGAGTGAGAGATATTTAAGGGTGGGGCGATGACTGCCAATTTTATCAGAAATCAATGTCCCGGATAAATAATATCTGGCGCTGTTTTGATTTATTTATAAGCGTGAAGTGGCTGCCCAAGGGATCTGTCGCAATAAGCATCTGTTCTGCTTCAACCTTCTGAGATTTCCGTGGGAACTCAAGTCCTCAAAAGGCTGGGGAGCAAGTGCCAATTTAAGAAAGTGTGGAAGTGATGTTCTCCAATCCCTAATTGAATGAATCTGCTATAAACGATTTCTTGCAAAGTTTTTATGCATTCTGTTTAGTCTGGATTTTTGTGTCATGAGGTAGTCTTATGTCAATCTGGGTGGATTATTATGTCATCAGCAGATAAAGGTTCGTCAAAAGAAAACCTTAAGTTGAAGCTTAAGTCAAAAAAAGAATGTGATTCTTGTGTTGAACCCGTAGTTCATAAATATGGAGCCAATAAGCTTTGTGTCACCGACAAGGTTGGATTTCCTACTTTAGGTAATAAATCCCCGTTGGATCTGGTGTTGCATAGCGGTGAAGGGTACATTCCATTATGGGAGAAGGGCGCGACTCTGAGATGGAAGTTTGATAAGGAATCACTGAAGTATTTTAAAAATCCAGATGAGATAAAGGGGTATATTCGTGCTCTCCTGGGAGAGGCATTGTTGAAGTGGGGCGATGCTTCCCCTGTGAGATTTAACGAGAACCCAAATGTTTGGGATTTTAAGATTAGGGTGGAGCCCACAGAGAACTGTAGTGTAGTTGGTTGTACTTTAGCGCGTGCCTTTTTTCCAAACCCGGGGCGCAATGAGTTAGTGCTTTATCCCACAATGTTTGAGCAAAGTCGGAAGGAGCAGGTTGACACAATGATTCATGAGTTGGGTCATATATTCGGGCTTAGACATTTTTTTGCAGATGTGAAGGAAAAGGCCTGGCCCAGTGTGATTTATGGTGAGCACAAGCCTTTCTCAATTATGAATTATGGAGAAAAAAGTGAACTCACAGAAGCTGATAAGAATGATTTGAAAAATCTGTATAAATTGGCATGGGCAGGTGAGCTTACAGAAATTGATGACGCACAAATCAAGTTTGTTAAGCCATGTCATGAAACTATCCTTCTTGAAACAATGCCTTATGAATGTTCACATGGATAAAAGAAAAGCTCGATTAGAGATGTCCTAGAGGCCTGAGGCACTTTAAATAATCAAATTTATGTTATTAGCTTGTCAGTGAATGGCAATGTTTCAGCCTCTCTTGGTTTTAAGTTAAAAAGTCGCTGTATCTTAAGTCGAAAAATCTCCTCTACAGACGCAATAGGTAATCCGGGCTTCAGAGAATCGGATCTAGTGTTTTTGGCAGATAGTTGGGTTTCACTCCCTTTTTTGGGCCTCAGTTGACATTCCAGTACCTTTCCACTAGTTTCGCGACCACGATAAGAGGTGCCTTCTGCCTGTAATTGGCTGGGAAGGTTAAACGGGAAGTCCGGTATTCCGGCGCTGCCCCCGCAACGGTGATCCGCTTAAGAGAGCGGTAAGCCCGATACCGGCCTCTATTCGAAACACGATGGAGCGGAGGGCTACCATCTTGCAATACGATCTACCACGCTTTTGCGTGCCGCATTGCTATTCCTCCCTCGATCCCATGAGCTTATGTCCTTAGGGGTTGAAACTTGAAAAAGTCTTTATTGAGTCTGGCTGTACTGTCAGCTGCGAGCTTGCCAGCTTTTGGTGAATCCACCGATAGCGAATCATCTATTCCTGACCTGGAAACTGTAGTCGTAGTGAGCTCTCGTCAAAGCGAGCCACTACGCAGGGTTGCTACCTCGGTGACGGTACTGGACGAACAACAACTAAAAGCGCGGGGGTTGGCTTCCCTGGCTGATGTCCTGCGTAGTGTGCCGTCGGTTTCCGTAACCAATACCGGCGGAATGGGCCGGACAACCTCCCTGCAGGTGCGAGGTGAGTCTGGTTTCAGAACCCTGGTGCTGATGGATGGTATCGATATTTCCGATCCCTCAAACCCCCAGGGCGGCGCACATGTTGAACATATTATGAGTAGCAACCTGCAGCGTGTTGAGCTTCTACGTGGTCCTCAAGGTATGCTCTATGGTGCGGATGCTGGTGGTGTACTCGACATCTCGACTCGACGTGAGGATGAAGGGCAGCAATATGAACTATCTGCTGAGGGTGGCCGCTACGATTCCCAGCGCTACAACGCCAGCGCCAGCGGTGGTAATGACACACTGGATTATTTTCTGTCCGTAGCGAAGGCGGAGACTGACGGCTTTAATACGAGCAGTGACGATACCGAATTTAGAGATGATGATGGCTACGATAATGAGACGATGCACGGTCGCGCTGGGTGGAATCTGTCGGAGCAATGGCGAGTAGAAGCGGTAGTGCGGGATACTGATGCCATGGGGGAGTATGATCGCTGTGGTGGGCCGGAAAGATTGGATGACTGTACATTTGAGTATAGCCAGGAGAGTGCGCGAGTCAGCTTGGCCCACAAAGGTGAGATTGGGCAACAGGAGTTGTCTTATACACACTTAGATACGAGTCGTACTTATGTTTCTGGCTGGGGTCCTTACCATACTGAGGGAGATGCTAAAAAGCTAAATCTCACCGGTTCCCATGACTTTTCTAACGATCATTCAATGCTTTATGGAGTGGAGCAGCGAAAGGACACTATGGGGGATGCAGATCGGGATCAGTGGGCCCTGTACTCTGAGTATCAGGGAAACTATGCCGATCAGGCATTTGTCACCTTGGGACTTCGCCATGATGACAGCTCAGATTTCGGCAGCCATAACAGTTTTCGGGCCAGCTCGGCTTACCTGTTTGATCAGGTGGCAGGTGGTGCAGTAAAGCTAAAGGCCAGCTATGGTACCGGCTTCCGTGCTCCCAGCTTGTATGAGGTTAACCACAATGCCACCGCAACTGATTGGTTGACTTTTGAGCCGCTAGAACTGCCAACACTATCGCCGGAAGAGAGCCGGGGCCTGGATATTGGTGTCGAGTATTTTGGTGAAGATACGCTGTATCTTGAGATTGTGCTGTTTAACCAGGTCATTGAAAATGAAGTTGGCTGGGATGGGAATGCGAGTGGATATCTTCAGAGCAGTGGAGAAAGCAAATCCCGTGGAGTTGAATTGAATACTGAAACCCAGGTTACCGATACCCTGTTGTTATCGGCCAACTACACCTTTACCGATACCGAAGAGGCTGATGGTTCACCGCGAGCACGCCGTCCAGAGCATCTGGCTAATCTGGGCTTTACCTATAAGCCGACCGGCGCTCTCAGTCTTCTGGTGAATCTCCGTTCCAGTGCTGGAGCGGAAGATAAAGATGGCTCCTCCATAGATGATTACCAAGTGTTGGATGCTAGCGTACGTTACCAGTTGAATAAGGCTACCACTGTTTACATTCGTGGAGAAAACCTCACGGATGAAGACTATGAGGAAGTGCCAGGGTATAACACCGCAGGCGCTGCTGCGTATGCTGGTGTGGAATTTAGCTTCTAAAGCACTCTCTATAATAGATTCTTGAACTGAGGTGACCATGTCGGAAGATCAGCAGAAAAAAAATGCCAAGCACAAACAGGCAATGCAAAAACACAAGGCCAAGGTTGATGCAAATATTGCAGCGGCCGATGTCCAGCGTGGAGTTGCTGTATTGTTAACTGGTAATGGTAAGGGAAAGTCCAGCTCTGCTTTCGGCATGGTTATACGAGCATTGGGTTATGGCCAGAAAGTGGGTGTGGTGCAATTTATTAAAGGCGCGCAGCACTCTGGGGAAGAACTCTTTTTGAAGAATCACTGTCCGGAAGTAACCCTTTACCAAATGGGTACCGGTTTTACCTGGAATACCCAGGATCGCACTAGCGATATAGCGGCAGCGGAGAGAACCTGGACAGAGGCAGAGAAAATGCTTACCGATACCAGCTATGACCTGGTGGTGTTGGACGAATTGACCTACATGCTCGCCTACAAATACCTGGATGAATCACAGGTATTGGAAACGCTGGCTCAGCGTCCGTTAGAGCAGAGTGTAGTAGTGACCGGCCGCGGTGGCGGTAGTGCGTTGCAAGAGCTTGTGGATACTGTGTCCGAAGTAAAAGATATAAAACACGCGTTTAAGGCTGGAATAAAAGCCAGAAAAGGAGTTGATTACTAAGGTCTGTTAGCACTACTAAGTTGTACTCACTATGTCCGTTTTGATGATCCAGGGCACCACTTCTGATGCCGGTAAAAGTACATTGGTGGCGGCGCTCGCCCGCTATTTCTCCCGCCGCGGTGTACGTGTTGCACCATTCAAACCGCAAAATATGGCACTTAACAGCGCGGTAACTGCGGATGCGGGTGAAATAGGGAGGGCACAGGCTCTGCAGGCGCAGGCGTGTGGAATAGAGCCGCACAGCGATATGAACCCCGTGCTGCTTAAACCTGCTTCAGACACTGGGGCCCAGGTGATTATCCAAGGCAGGGCGCTGGGAAATATGCAGGCTCTGGATTATCACCATTACAAATCCACTGCACAAAATGCTGTGCTGGATTCCTTCGAACGCCTTAGTAACGAGTATGATTTGTTACTGGTGGAAGGTGCCGGTAGCCCGGCGGAAATTAACCTGCGGGAAAACGATATTGCCAATATGGGTTTTGCCGAGGCAGTGGATTGCCCGGTGGTATTGATTGCCGATATTGATCGCGGTGGTGTTTTCGCTCACTTAGTGGGTACCCTCGAATTATTGTCCCCTTCAGAGCGTGAGCGCGTTGTTGGTTTTGTGATCAACCGGTTTCGTGGTGACCTGCAATTGTTACAGCCAGGGCTTGACTGGCTGGAAGAGTACACCGGTAAACCTGTGCTCGGTGTATTGCCCTATCTCCACGACCTGTACCTTGATGCGGAAGATGCGATTAGCACACAGCAGGCTGATACTGATGCCCGGTTAAAGGTAGTGGTACCTGTGCTACCGCGCATTAGCAACCATACAGATTTTGATGCACTGAGATTACATAGGGATATCGACCTGCAATTTGTCAGTGTCCGCGAGCCAATTCCCTCTTGCGACTGGATTATTCTGCCAGGAAGTAAAAATGTACGGGCTGATCTGGCCTATCTAAAGGAAAATGACTGGCCTACACAGCTGGATCGACACTTACGTTACGGTGGAAAACTCATAGGTATTTGCGGTGGCTTACAGATGCTGGGAAAAGAGGTACAGGACCCAGATGGGATAGAAGATGCGCCTGGAAGTGAACGGGGCCTTGGATACCTGGATTACACAACCAGGCTGCAGCCAGTAAAGGCACTGAAAAATGTTACCGGGTTTCTTTCTTTGGGAAATCAGGAAAAAGAAAAGACGAATATCGTCATACATGGCTATGAAATTCACTGCGGGACTACAGAGGGACCATCCTTGGAGACTCCTGCGGTATACCTGCATGAAGAGGATGGAAACCTCAGGCCAGATGGTGCTATCAGTGCGGATGGCCAGGTGATCGCTACTTATGTGCATGGATTTTTTGATTCACCCCAAGCGCAAAAGTTGCTGCTTGCCTGGGGCGGTCTAAAAGGTAGCCTGCCGCTGGATCTGAATGCCTACCGCCAGAAACAATTGGACAGACTGGCTGATTCGATTGCCGAACATATGCAGGGCACTTGGCTCAAGCAGTTTGAAACGACTCAGAATATGGCGGCTCTGCGAGGGGAGAGCCAGTGACTATTACCCGTATCAGAGCTTTGAGTCTTGCCTGGTGGGTGCTGCCGGCATTACTTGCGTCATGTTTCGTCACCGCAGTGGCGATAGGGGCGGTGTACTTATCTCCATCGCAGGTATTCGTCGCGCTGAGTGGGCAGGGCGAAGGGGGACTGGCCCGTGATATCGTTCATGCAATACGTCTGCCTAGAGCACTACTGGCCGCAGCGGTAGGAGCGGTGCTCGCTATCTGCGGCGCCATGTTACAGGGTTTATTTCGTAATCCACTTGCGGATCCATCATTAATAGGTGTTACCGCTGGCGCTTCTTTCGGTGCCTGCCTGGCTATTCTACTCGGCGCGGAAGTGGCGGGAGCCTTTGGAAGCTTGCCAATGGTATCGATAGCTGCGTTTTGCGGCGGCCTGATAGCGGTGGCACTGGTTTATAAGGTGGCAAAAGGTATCAATGGAACTTCAGTGGCAACCATGCTGCTGATGGGTATTGCCGTTACCGCCTTTTCTGCCAGCTTGGTCGGGTTGATGGAGTATTTTGCCGACAATGAAATGCTTCGCCGTATCAGCCTCTGGCGGATGGGCGGACTGGATGCGGCGAGCTATCCCCGCGCTTTTCTGGTTTTGGCGGTGCTAGGTTCCTTGCTTGTTAGCATGTCCCGATTCGGGGCTTCACTTAATGTTCTTCTTTTGGGGGAGTCCCAGGCGCGGCATCTTGGAATCGATGTCGAGCGGGTAAAAACCACCCTGATTGTGCTCGTTGCTGCAGGGGTGGGAACTTCGGTCGCCGCTGCCGGCAGTATCGCTTTTGTCGGCTTGGTGGTACCGCATATGGTGCGCTTGTGGGTGGGGCCGGATCACCGCCAGCTGCTGCCCCTATCCGCACTGGCTGGGGCAATCCTGTTACTGATCTCCGATACCCTCGCGCGCACGGTTATTGCTCCGGTGGAGATACCGGTGGGACTGATTACCGCACTGATCGGGGTACCGTTTTTCGTTTCCTTGTTGCGCAAAAGCCGAGGGGGTCTCTAGTGGCTCTGCTATACGCAGAGGGAGTCTCTGTCAGTGTGGACAATCGACCACTACTTACCGACGTACACCTTGAGGTTGATGTCGGCGAACTGGTTTGTGTAATTGGTCCGAATGGCGCTGGTAAGTCGACTCTGTTACGTGCACTTTGTGGCGAAGCCGCGATGGAGAATGGGCGGGTTTATTTTAAAAGTGAGTCTCTCTCCAGTTTGCCTGCCCGTAATCGAGCAAGGCAACTGGCCGTTTTACCGCAGAACAATTCGCTTTCATTTGCTTTTACCGGGCTGGAACTGGTGGCTCTTAGTCGAACACCACATGCGACAGGAACTGAGCGAGATAGGAAAATCTGTCTGGAAGCCATGGCGGCGCTAGATGTTAGCCACTTATCCGAACGTCTCTATCCCACACTATCGGGCGGTGAACAGCAGCGATTGCAGCTGGCAAGGGTAATGGCCCAAATCTGGCGTGCTGAAGACGGAGGCGATCGTTTGCTTTTGTTAGATGAGCCGGCCACCAGCCTCGATATCGCACATCAGTATGGAATGATGAGGGCTGTGCGGGATTTTGCCCGGAGCGGCGTGGCTGTTGTGATGACGGTGCACGATCTCGCCCATGCCAGTGGTTACAGCGACCGGATTCTCGCCCTGAAGCAAGGGCGCAGTATGGCTTATGGGAGCGCTGAAAACGTGCTGACAGCAGAAAATATGCAACAGCTTTATGGGTACAGTGTCACGGTGATACCACATCCAGTGACGGGTAAATCTCTGGTGGTGGCTGATGTATAGCAATAGTGAAGTGCACTTGATACTGGGCGGCGCCCGCAGCGGTAAAAGCCGACTGGCACAGCAGCGCGCTGAACACTGGTTACAAAGCAATAACGCAAGCGGGCTTACTTATGTGGCAACTGCCACTGCAGGGGACGAGGAAATGCGTTCGCGTATCGCTCAACACCAGAGTGAACGGGATCAACGCTGGCAGACCATAGAAGAGCCCATCGCTCTGGCTGAAGCTCTGATAGCAGCTCCACACACCCACTGTATTCTAGTGGATTGCCTGACCCTGTGGCTCAGCAACTGTATCCATCAGGGGGTATGGGAACGCGAACGTAACGCACTGCTGCAATGCATCGAGCTAAAGCGTAGCAATCCAAACAACGGCGCTACTCCCTGGATTTTTGTTAGCAATGAGGTTGGCTCGGGCATAGTGCCACTTGGGCAGTTATCCCGGGAATTTGTGGACGCTGCAGGGTGGTTGCACCAGGCGTTGGCGGAAAGGGCAGACAGCGTAACCCTGGCCATTGCCGGTTTACCGCTAACTGTTAAATAAATTGAGCGCGAGAGGCATATAACCATGGCGGATAAAATGCACTGGCTTTATCAGCCGGCTCCAGCGCCGGACCAATCTGCTCGACATGCAGCTACAGCTCGACAGAAACAATTAATAAAGCCGGAAGGTGCGCTCGGCCGGCTGGAAAGTATCGCTATAGATTTTGCCGGATTCCAGGGCAGAGAGCGACCTCAGCTGGAACACCTGTCTGTACGTGTGTTCGGAGCCGATCATGGTATCGCTGCCCAGGGAACATCCCGGTTCCCCCAGGCAGTCACTTCGGTGATGCTCAATATTTTTTGCGAGGGTGGTGCTGCAATCAATGTGTTGAGCCGCGAGCATAATGCCGATTTTGCTGCAATCAACCTGGGCTGTGTGGTACCTGTTGAGCATCCTGAACTGATAGATGAATTCATAGCGCCCTCTACGGCAGATTTTTCTCAGAGTAATGCTGCGATGACTCAGACGCAGCTGGTATGTGCACTTAATGCTGGGCGCCGACAGTCCAGCAATAGTGACTGTTTTATCGGCGGTGATATGGGCATCGGCAACACCGCCTCAGCGGCTGCTATTTTTGCAGCGCTGTTCGATTTGAAAGTGGTCGATATCACAGGCCGTGGAACTGGTATTGATGATGAGGTACTCGCTCGCAAGGTTGAGCTGATTGAATCGGCGCTGGAACAGCACCGTTCAGCGTTGAGCTCTCCACTAGACATTCTGCGTATTCTGGGCGGTTTTGAAATTGCCGCATTGGTCGGGGCTTTTATCGCCAATGCCCAGCGCAGTACTCCGGTATTGGTCGACGGATTTATGGCCACGGCCGCAGCCGCTATTGCGGGGGCTATCAACCCCTCAGTAAAACCCTGGTTACTTTATGCCCATTTATCTGATGAATTCGGTCACAAATTGGCTCTAGAGTGTATGGGGGTTAGCCCCATGCTTAACTTCAATATGCGGTTGGGGGAGGGCACCGGTGCTGTATTGGCGGTGAGTATTATCAGGCAAGCACTTAACCTGCATAACAAAATGTTTACCTTCAGCGAAGCAGGTGTACCTATTGCGGATTGATTTGTTACGCCATGGTGCCTGCTCTGGCGGTAGTATATTTCGTGGGCAGATTGATGTCCCCTTGACTGACGAAGGCTGGGCTCAGATGACTCGTGGGCTTGAGGAGCTAGCTGGCTCATGGGATCGAATCGTTACTTCCCCACTGGGTCGATGCCAGGCTTTCGCTGCCCAACTTGGCTTCGATAAAAAGTTGCCAGTGAGATCCTCTTCGGGTATCCGCGAAATTGGTTTTGGGGAGTGGGAAGGGCAGTCGGTCGATAAAATCTGGACCGAGCAACAAGCATTGTGTGATGCATGGAGCCGTGAGCCAGACAAGTACTCCCCCCAGGTGGCGAATCTTTTACAGCTTTTAAGTCCAGGGTACTACAGACTATTAGCGAGCTGGCTGTTTGCTACTCGGGAGAATCCTTGCTATTGGTGACCCATGGTGGCGTGATCAAGTTATTGCTGAGCATTGCCCATGGTTGGGGCCCCAGTCAGATGATGTCGTTACAGGTGGGGTATGGATTTGCCGCATCAATGGAATACGACTGCAATAGCGAGACTTTTGGGATTCCCTACCCGGAGCAGGGTGCCTATGTTTATTGTCCGTAAGTTTTCAGATCTTATCCAGGCATTCCTATATGCACTGGTCTTTCTCACCCGGCTGCCAGTAGCTGGATTGTTGCGACGGGTCGATAACGAAACAGTAGAGCGGTCAATATACTTCTATCCGTTAGTTGGGGTTGTTATTGGACTCCTATTATCTGCCGCAGCATACCTGCTGGCCCCACTGGGAATTCAGCTACAGGCGTCAATATTGCTGGGATTTTGGGTCATTTTAACTGGTGCCTTACATCTTGATGGCCTTGCCGATTGTACTGATGCCTACTTTGCCGGTCACAAATGCGCTGCCCCTGAAGAGCGGCGCAATCGAATCCTGACTGTAATGCATGATCCACATTGTGGCTCAGTTGCGGTTGTTGCCCTTGTTGTATTTCTACTGATTAAATTCGCAGCGATCGCAACTCTACTTACAACCCAGCCGGATGCGATAGAAAACTGGATATACCTGCCGCTGGTACTGTCGCCGATGTTGGCCAGGGCAGCAGCGTTATCTCTAATGAGTATTTCAGACTACGCCCGTGTGGAGGGTTTTGTTCCACCATCTGGCTCAAAGAGAAGGTGGGAACTATTACCTGTGGTAGTTATCGTTATGGCCATCGCCTTTGCAGCAGCTCCTATAGCCATCGTAGTTGGAATGGCTATTGCTTTACCTGTGCTGATTCTTTGTTGGCGCCACTTATGGGAGAAAACTATCGGTGGCTATACCGGTGATTGTCTGGGTGGCCTGGTCGAAATTATCGAACTTACAGTACTAATTCTGTGGGTAGCTCTTGCCAGTATTTGAAATTTGAGTGTTACAAAACAATAAATTTAGAGTTAGACGAGTTAAATGATGTCTCGCAGTATTTTCACAATCTTCATTACTACCCTGAGCCTTTTTTGGGTAGGCTCTTGTTGGGCCGATAAACCAGTACGTGTACAGGATGCACGGGGGCACTGGATCGAATTGGCAGCGCCGGCAGAGCGTATTGTTGCCCTGGCTCCACATATTGTAGAAAATTTCTACAGCGCAGGTGCGGGAGAGAAGCTGGTTGCTGCTGTTAGCTACAGCGATTATCCCGAGCAGGCAAAGAAGTTACCAAAGATTGGCAATTACAAGGCACTAAGCTATGAATCTTTGCTGGCTCTGAAACCGGATCTGATTGTCGCCTGGGGGTCGGGAAATGGCGATGAAATGATTCAAAAGCTGGATGATCTCGGCTTTACGGTATTCGTTACTGAGTCCCGAACTCTGGAAGATATTGCAAAGAATGTAAGACTATTTGGTGAGCTTGCCGGCACAACGGAGAATGCGGATCGCACCGCAAGCGAGTGGCTTAAGAGGCTAAATGAACTCCAGCATAGCAACAAGAAAAAAACACCGGTAAGTGTATTCTACCAGGTATGGAATGACCCACTCCAAACACTCAACGGCGAGCATTTGATCAGCGATGTGATCCAAACTTGTAGTGGTCGTAATGCATTTGCTGATGCAATGGTTTTAGCGCCCAAGATCAGTATCGAGTCTGTTCTTAACCGGAATCCTGACGTGATTATTTCCAGCGGCATGGGAGAAAGCCGACCAGATTGGCTGGATGCCTGGAAAGACTATCCGACACTCACTGCAGTGAAAAATGACAGCCTCTATTTTGTACCCCCAGATATTATCCAGAGGCATACCTTTAGAGTGTTGGATGGGATGGAAATGGTTTGTGATTATCTGAACAATGAGCGAATGAAGATTGATGCAGGTACTACAGCTAAAGATGGTCTGTAATTCTCAATGAAGTGGAAAAATAAAAAATTCCGGCGAACACTAAAGGTAATTTATATATTAGGCAGTGGTGGCATTCAGTGTTTGAGAGGTGCACATGCTGAAAATATTCTCCTAGTTTATGAGTAGTACAGTCGATATGGACCAATTCTGCTTAAACCATCCGAAGATTTGCCCTCTTATAAAGAATTAAGTGCCAGGGCTATTGACATATCGGGGAATACCATAAAATATTGAGATCGCTTTCAGGCAAAAGCGTGTATACCCATGGTCTATTCGTGAGGTGATCAAGTATTGTTCGTCCTGATTGCCTGTCATGATTATCTGTTCCGCTATGTATGATGTGCTTTGTATAGCGCTCCTTAAAGTATCTCCGTAATCAGAAGGAGATGGATTTTTTATGATGCATAAATAAACTGATAATTATATTTTAAATTAATTTCTGGGTTTTAATAAAAATTGGAGGGAAATGATGTTTACAATAGACGAAAATGACTTCAATCGAACGTATGATGAAAAGCGCGACACTCTAGTTTTAAAAGATGACTTGCCTGTTGCGGTTAGAGATGAGCAAGTCTTAAGGAGTCTTGGAACCGTTATATCAATCCCAGGAGTTACTTCAGATAATGCTCTCCGCCTAAAAAATATTACAAACTCGACACTGAGGGATTATATTCCAGAGGAAGAGCATATTTGGGTCAACCCTAATTATACAAGTTATGGAACTGCGTGGGAGAAAGCTGGTTTCGAAAAGCCTGATAGTGGTCTGGGTGACTTGGATCACCTTCATTCCAAAGAATGGGCAAAAAAAGGGGGATATGGGTATGTTGTCCTGATTCCCGTCAGATCGGGCGTAAATAGAAGCGCGGGTACCCTCGAAAAAAGCCAGGTAAGTTTAACCTCGCGAAATCATAGCCTCAAAGAACCTATTTTCTATGGCAATCATATTCACTGGGGCAAAATATGGAAACTTAAAATCGATCTTAGACGTGATTGAATGCAGATTTTATAGTGTTAAATCTGATTTTAGGCTTGATTCCACAGTGACATTTTTAGAGGGTGCTTGTCAGGTGAATTCTAATTTAGTAAAGATAAACTAGCATAATTGACCGTATTTTGGTTTCTCACTTATTGTTATCAAATAGACCTGAATCGTTCAGTATCTCCTCCTGGTTTTTCAATTTAAAGCCTATTCAATTAAAGGTAACTTTACTCAAAGTTTGTTAGCCTATCATTGCCTTTCCGTATCTTCCATGTTCCTATTTATTCACTGCTAAGAGATCCTGCCGGGGAGAAATTGCGGTGTTGTCACCCTTGGCTTGTAGTAGTCCAAACTAAAATATCCAAATAAATTCCAGTATAAAAGGAAAATAGTTTTGAATAAGGTTATATTGACGGTTCTGCTGGTCGTATTCAGTTTTAAGGTGTTCGCATCAGATCCTAATGTAGAGCAAGCACGAGAGTCTCTGGATATCATCAAAGAACTGACTCCCTGGCCTTGGGAAGAGCCCATTACCCCGATATTTGATAGTTACTTAGCTGCTGATTTCGATCAATACCAGGGAAGGTATAAGTCTTTATACATGGTAGAAGATCTACTGATGCATAAGTGGGGCCAGTCTATTACTGAGTTTATTGTGCTGGCTGAACTATTGTACACTTTCCAGCCGGAAGATTATCAACAAGAGCACCTGCCGGCATTTGAAGCAGCTATTCATGAATTGGATGAGTTCAGGTTAGCGATTAATGAATTTTTATTGCCCTATGTGCCGAGCTACAGTCTCAAACAGCAAAGTTTAGTTAGGCATTTTGATGGAGAAGGGATCGTTATAGCGGTATTCGATTTATTTGACCCTGCGCGATTACAGCAGCAACGCGAGATGTATCCAAATATTGAAGCTGAAGTTCAATTTGGAGATCCCATAACATTCCTTCACGGAAATACCGTGATTGATATCATTCTGGATATCGCGCCTAAGGCCACTATTGTTCCAGTGAGTACAGAGAGTAAAACTTACAATGAAGCTATGGAGTATATGCGTGCTCGTGAGGACATCAGTGTTATCAACATGAGTAGGGCATTTCACATTACTGACGATCAGTTAGATCAGGAGTTCGCCGATCATTTATCCAGTATCCTGCAGACAAAAATCTTTACAAAATCCATTGGTAATACAGGAACAGACTTGGATGGAGCAAATACAGATGTTCGTGAGCACTTAGGTCTGCCGCCGCTAGGCAGCTTTTTCACTTACGATCTGGAGTTAATAAAATCTTTCCTTGCACAAAATGAAGGTCAGCCAGGTGATAAGAACTTAATGTTCGCAATCAATTTACAGCCTTTTTCAAACGAGGTTTCACTGACCGCTACCGTGCCTGGGTACAATCAGTTGGCTAGTGATCGAAGCTTTGCAATCTCGGGTGATGCGGTCTACTCAGCTTCAAGCACCAATTTTGAGTCCGGCAGTTCCTTTTCCGCACCGCAACTGGCAGCAGTGAGCGTTCTTTTGCTGGATGCTGCAGAACACTATGGTTTCTCCGGGAGTGAGGCAGCTCAAAGGGTAGTACAAGCTCTTCAGTCGACAGCAAGACACTCACACTTGGGGGCTAACAATACAGGTCTCGGTTTTGTTGATGCTCAAAGAGCGTGGCATAAGGTGAAAGGTAAGGGCAGATATAAGCCCCATCCACGTACTGCAGAAAAGTAGTTATTACTTGATACTTAGAAGATTTCTAATCTGGCAGGGATTACTCTGCCAGATTAGAAAACATAGATTTACTGGCGGAATCAAGTCATATAAGGGTGTCCTCAGAGTAGGCATCTGATGATATTGGGTAAAGGGTTGGATGGTGAGTGAACGCTTCCTATTTGATAATGATGGTACTTTAGTTGACAGTGAATATTTCTGTAATCTTGGGTTAGCTCTAATGTTTCAGTAAAGCTATGTGGCCTGAATCAGTGTTTTGGAGATAATATATACCGCTCTTATATAGCTGCTATGTTTGTGCTCTATTAGGCCCTGACTGGCGGTGTTTAGTTTTTTTGGCAGATTTATAGTGTCTGAATCAATGTAAGGTATATTAGGACAATGAATGTTACGAAACGCTGCCTGAGAATAATTGCTTTTTATCTTCCTCTAGTATCCGGCTTTGCCTGGGCCTCTGAAGGTTTGATCTGTGATGAATCATGTACTTTTGTTCTGAAGAATGAGCGGGAGTCCAGATTTACGGTTGTCAATGAGAATAGGGCGGATATCAGGCTTTCACCTTTTTCCACTTTCAAAATACCAAATACCCTGATTGCCTTGGATTTGGGTGTTGTAAGTAGCCTAGAGCAGGAACTCACCTACGATCATGAGAAGTATCCTGCACAGAAATGGTGGCCTACGGTTTGGTATGAAAAACCCCTTCCGATAAGGGCGGCATTCCAAAATTCTGCGGTTCCAATCTATCAGCAAATTGCCTTTCAGGTCGGCGCGGAGAGAATGAATCAATACTTGACAAAGTTTAACTATGGAAATATGGATATATCTTCTGGAGTGGATCGTTTCTGGTTACACGGTAGTCTGAAAATTTCTGCCCGAGAGCAAGTCAATTTTCTGCATAAGCTGTTTAGTGGGCAACTGCCTGTGTCCTCAGATACATTGGCTTCATTCAAGCAGGTAATGTTGGTTGAGGAAACTGACAGTTACAAACTCTACGCCAAAACTGGCGGAGGACAGATAGCCAAGGGTTATGCTTTGGGTTGGTATATTGGCATCGTCGAGTCCAAAGATAATGTGCATTACTTTGCAATTAATATGGATCGGGAGACCTTTGGAGGCGTTCGACAGGAAAGGGTTAAAGTAGCTCGACAGCTGCTGAAAAAATATGGCGTTCTCTAATTCTAGGTATTTCTTGCATTACCAATTGGATAGTGTGGCTCGAAAGGCCAAGGTACACGGCTACTCACTTTAATTTTAGATATAGCAGTTGTGATGTGGCGATTGTTTTCAATGGCTGCTTGGCAATGCGAATGAATTGAAGTTGGCATAGCCCCAAATGCCCCCCTGCTTTGCCGACTCTTTTATTTGGAGCATTGCCCAAAAAAGATCTGAAAAATAAAAACCTATTGACGATCGGTTTTTACATGACTACCATCGTTCAACGAATTACTTTCACTATTGGGATATCGGTCTATGCGACTGGGTGATCTTGAGAAACAGGTGCTCCAATACCTTTGGAGTGTGAAATCTGCAGACGCCAAACAGGTCCACTCGGACCTGAGCAGGGTCCGTGGAGGTTCTCTCAATACCATCCAGAGCACGCTGGATCGCCTCTACAAGAAAGGTTTGCTGTCCCGGGAGAAGCAGGGGCATGCATTCCAATACAGCCCGGCAGTGGAGCGCTACGAATTTGTCGGGCAACTGATTCAAGACGTTACTCGTGAGTTCGTTGATGATGAGAACGGGCTGGTAGCCGCATTTACCTCCATCTCGTCGGAGCTGAGCGAAAGCCAATTAGAGCAGCTGGAGCAGTTGATCGAAAGCCAGAAGATTAAGCGCCAGCAGGGTGATCGCTAATGATTTTGGGGCAGGTTGCACTCTGGCTAAACCTGCTGACTATTGCAGCGCTTGGCCTGTTTGTCGGTATTATACTGGTATCAGCTGCCTGCCTTTCTGCTTCCCGGTATTCACTTCGCTTGTCTGCCAGTAGCCGACGTTTATTGCTATGGAGCGCGGTATTGTTGCCGTGGTTCGCGGCTTCCACTGCCGCTGTTATCCTGGCTTTCCCCAGCCTTTTGGGAGGCGTTGTATCATTGGCGCACTGGCACCATATCAATGCTTTTAACCTCTACAGCTGGCATGGTGTTTTTACCATTGCGTTTCTTTTCCTTAGCGGGTTTTTGGTGTTTCAAAGTTTTAAACGAGCTCATCATCATTTGGCGCAGCTCCGTTTGTTAATGCAACTTTGCGAAAGGGATAAGTCTGATCAGAGTATTATCCAGGCAAAGGGGCCCCAGGCTTTCACCAGTGGTCTGCTCCGTCCGCAAGGGTTTTATACCAGCGGTCTGCGAGACCAGTTAACAGCGGAAGAATTTGAGGTGGTGCGACTTCATGAGGAAGCCCATGCGCAAAAATTTGATCCTCTGAAGAAATTAATATTCGCTTTGTTTGCCAGCTTTTTCCCTACGCGTTTGGGGAATTACCTGAATCGGCAGATGGCGCTGTGTATGGAGCAGCGTGCAGATGCTTATGCCCATAGGCAGGGGTGGAGTGAGACCTTTATCGCCCAAACTCTACTTAAAGTAACCCGTATCTCCAATGGGTTGCAGCCCAAAGAGAGAAGTTCAGCAATGGTCTGTTATTTCGCTCTTGACCAGCTGGATGCCCGTATTCGTTACTTGTTGTCTGATGATAAGGGGCGCAACTTATCCCCTTTATTATTAGCTGGATTGTTTGTGGTTCTTACTGGTACTTGCCTTGTTTCGGTGGATGCACTCCACCACACCGTCGAAACCCTGTTCTCCCACTAAGGAAGCTGAAGTGTTTAATTGTTTGCGTTTCGTCATAATCAAAAAACCGACTATAGATCGGTTTTTTGTGGCCGGGGCTGTGTTCTTTTTAGTCGCATTAAGTGGGTCCCTTAAGGCAGAGCAGGGCGAGGAGTTATCGGGCCTTACTTATGAGCAGGCAATCCTTAAAAGCTTGCAAAATCATCCTGAACTGGCGGGTTACCGATATCAGTTTGAGGCTGTGGATGCTTTATCCAAGCACGCCAAGCTTGGACCACGCCCGGAGCTTAATGTTGCCGCCGAGGGGCTGGGAGAGGACAAGAGCAGCGATGGCAATGGCAGCTCCCAGGTAACAGTAGGCATCAGTTGGCTATTACAGGGTGATCTCGCAGAAAAACGTGTAATGGCTACACGCAGTAAGACTTCCGTGATTGAGGCCCAAAAGCAGGTTCTTGAGTTAGAAGTTGCCGCTAATACCGCACGTTACTTTTTCCAGGTCCTGGCGCAACAGGAACGCCTCAAAATTGCTAAAACAGCTGTCGACCTGGCTCGCAATATGACCGCTGAAATTAATCGTCAGGTTAGTGTTGGCAGAACGAATGAAGCCGATGCTTTTCGGGCGGAAGTCGATTTGCAGCGTCGACTCTTAGCTGTGGAAGATGTCGAACACGAATTGGATATAGCCAGATATCAATTAGCTGCCCAGTGGGGTTCCAGAGAGCCCAGCTTTCTTGGGGTGGCGGGCTCCCTTTCCAGTGTCATTCCAGAAGCCGATTTATCTAGATTGCGAAGCTTGGTGGCGAGCAACCCAAATTTGGAAATATTCATGAGCCGCGAGCGCGTGGCGCAGGCGGAAATTGATTTGGCACGTGCAGAAGCTGGCATTCAGTGGCGGATTGATACAGGAGTTCGTCACAACGATGCGAGCGGGGATTATGGATTGGTGGCAGGTTTCGCAATCCCACTAGGTAAGGGCGATCGCAATCGCGGCAAGGTATCTGCTTTGAGGGCGGAACAAAATCGTTTCCGAGCAGAAAGAAATGCGAAAGAGATTGAGTTGGATACACAGCTCTTTGTGATGACCCAAAGGCTACAACATCACCGGCACGTGGCTGCCGCCTTGAATGAAAAGATGATTCCTAGTCTGGATAAGGCGCTCACCGCTACGCAAAAAGCCTATCGACGTGGCCGCTATAACTACTCGGAATTGGCACTTGCCCAACAGGGACTTACCGATGCGCAGCTTTCACTGCTCCAGGCACAGTACAACGCACACCTTAGCCTGATTGAAATTGAAAAACTCACCGGCCTGTCAGTGGCACAGATAAGCGAGAGCGAGATATGAGATCCGCAGTTTTTTCCAGCCTGATATTCAGTGCTCTACTTTCCTTGTTACTTAGTGGCAGCGGCAGTGTCTATGCGGCCGGAGCTGTCGCGGGGGCGGAACCGGAAAAAGGGCCCAATCGTGGGCGCATGTTGCGTGAAGGTGATTTTGCCGTTGAGCTAAGTATTTATGAAACCGGTGTTCCCCCGGAGTTTCGGGTTTGGGTGAGTAATGATGGAGAGCTGGTTAATCCTCAGCAGGTTGATCTTAAAGTGGTTCTTACAAGGCTTGGAGATGGAGAGGATCATATCGAGTTCAGGCCTGAGGGGGATTACCTGCGTGGTGATATGGTGATCTATGAGCCCCACTCATTTGTTGTGACTCTAACCGCCAAGTACCAGGGGCAAGAGTACCGTTGGCAATACGATAATTTTGAGGGGCGAACCCGTATCGAATCCGGTATTGCTGAATCAATGGAAATTGATACGGAAACCGTCGGCCCCGCCAGGATGAGTGAGACCAGCCGCGCTTATGGCAGGCTTATTGTAGATCCAGAGCAGGTACGTGAAATTAGTGCGCGTTTCGATGGCTTTGTAGAAACTGTGCAGGTGGGGTTGGGGGAGCGCGTTAAAAAAGGGCAACCCCTAATTACCATTAACAGCAATCAAAACCTAAACACCTACACTATTCAATCCCCAATTGCCGGTGTAGTAGTCCAGCGCAATGTAAACCCTGGCGAACAGACCGCAGGTCGAGTTTTATTAACAGTTGCCGATGATACTGCTTTGTTGGCAGAGCTGGATGTTTTCCCCTCGACACGCCCCCAGATTCGCCAGGGCGCGCCCGTTTCCGTCAATATAAGGTCCCTGGAAACTCCTCTGCTCGGGGTAGTGAAACAAATTGATACTTTGATGAAACCCAACCAGGCCACCGCCGTTCGAGTGTCACTGCAAGATATTCCCCCAGGCCTCGCACCAGGTTCTTTTGTAAGCGGCGATATCCAAGTTGCTGAATATGAGGTGCCTCTCGCCGTAAAGCGCTCCGGTTTACAGGCGTTCCGCGATTTTACTGTCGTTTATGCCAAGGTGGGCGATCAATATGAGGTGCGTATGTTGGAGCTGGGGCGTGAAGCAGGCGATTGGGTAGAGGTGCTGGGGGGGATTCGACCGGGAATCGAGTATGTCACCGGCAACAGCTACATCATTAAAGCGGACATTGAAAAGTCCGGTGCATCCCACGATCACTGAGGGTTCGACATGCTTGAGTACTTGATAAGAACCTCAATTCAAAATCGCGGGCTGGTTATTACCTTTGTGCTTTTACTGTGCGGTTTGGGCATTTGGAATTTCACCCGGCTGCCCATTGATGCGGTACCGGATATCACCAATATCCAGGTGGTTATTAATACGGGGGCACCGGGGTATACCCCAAAAGAAGTTGAGCAACGGGTTACATACCCTGTGGAAAATGCAATGGCTGGATTGCCGAGCCTTGCTTATACCCGCTCCGTTTCGCGGTATGGACTATCTCAGGTTACGGTGATTTTTGAAGATGGCACCGATATTTATTTTGCCCGCCAGTTAGTGAATGAACGGCTCACTAGTGTACGTGGCGCACTGCCTGCTGGTTTGGAACCCGAGCTCGGACCTATCGCCACAGGCCTTGGTGAAATCTTTATGTTCACAGTGGACTCCGAACCGGGAGCCACCAATGCTGACGGCAGTGCGGTAACACCCAAGGACTTGCGTTCGGTGCATGACTGGATTGTGCGCCCGCAGTTACTGCGTGTACCTGGTGTGGTGGAAGTCAATCCGATCGGCGGCTTCAAGAGAGAAATTCTAATTGCTTTAGAGCCGGAGAAACTGCTGGCATTTGGCCTGACCCAAGAAGACCTGATTCGCTCGATCGAGGAGAACAATCGTAACCGCGGTATAGGCTTTATTGAACACAGTGGCGCCCAGTGGTTGTTGCGGGTTCCGGGGCAGGCAAGCTCGTTAGAGACACTGAAGGATTTCCTGGTTGCGGAAGTGAATGGCGTTGCTGTTCGCCTTGGCGACTTGGCCAAGATCGAAGAGGGGCGCGAAATGCGCACCGGGGCGGCTACTCAGAACGGCAGGGAAGTGGTGATGAGCACCGTTTTCATGCTGGTTGGCGAAAATAGTCGCACCGTTGCAGGTGCAGTTGGTGAAAAGTTAGAGGATATCAAACAGAGTCTACCACCTAGTATCACATTGACTGCAGTTTATGATCGTACCGGTCTGGTTGACCAGACATTGCGCACGGTCCAAACCAATCTTATGGAAGGTGCGCTGCTGGTTATCGCGGTTCTTTTCCTGCTACTTGGGAATGTTCGCGCAGCAATCCTAACCGCGCTGGTCATTCCGGTGGCCATGTTAATGACCGTCACCGGCATGGTACAGGCCCGCGTAAGTGCAAACCTGATGAGTCTGGGGGCGCTGGACTTTGGCTTGTTGGTGGATGGGGCCATCATTATTGTCGAGAACTGTCTGCGACGCCTCAGCGAATCCGCCCGCGAGCGTGGCCAGTTAGATCTAAAAGAACGGCTTACCCTGGTATTCCAATCGACGCGGGAAGTGATTCGCCCGGCCATGTTTGGTGTGTTCATTATCACAGCAGTGTATTTACCCATTTTTGCCCTGACTGGAGTGGAGGGCAAGATGTTCCATCCAATGGCTATAACCGTGGTGATTGCGCTGCTTTCTGCGATGTTTCTTTCCATCACTTTGGTGCCAGCCGGCATAGCGCTGCTATTCCGCAAACCGGTGATCGAAAAGAAAAATCCTGCACTTGAGAAGCTGAATAGCATTTATCGCCCGGCCTTGGAGTTTGCACTGCGCCAGCGTGTCATGGTTGTCGCTATTGCTGCGCTACTGGTGTTGGTTTCCGGCTATACGGCAAGCAGAATGGGTAGCGAATTTGTGCCGAATCTGGATGAAGGCGATATTGCCATGCACGCCTTGCGCATTCCCGGCACATCCCTGGAACAAGCGATTGCATTACAAAAATCCCTGGAGGAGCGGATTAAAGAGTTGCCCGAAGTGGAGCGTGTATTCGCCAAAATTGGTACTGCAGAAGTGGCTACCGATGCCGTTCCCCCAAGTGTTGCCGATAACTTTATTATCCTGAAACCCAGGTCTCAGTGGCCAGATCCGGATAAGCCAAAAGAGCAATTGGTAGAAGAGCTGGCAAAGCTGGTAGAGCCAATTCCCGGCAACCGCTATGAATTTCTCCAGCCAATCCAGATGCGCTTTAACGAGCTTTTAGCGGGGGTGCGTGCGGAATTGGCGATCAAAGTCTTTGGCGATGACTTTGAGCAATTGGAGCGTTTGGGTGATGAAATTGAAGCGGCTATCGGCAGTGTAGAAGGCGTTGCTGATATACAGATGGAGCAAACCAGCGGTTTACCGGTTCTCGCCATTGTTCCTGACCAGGCCGCGCTAACACAGTATGGGCTGGCCATTAGCCAGGTACAGGAGCAGCTGGCAACCGCCCTGGGAGGTACGGTTGCTGGCCGCTTTTATGAAGGGGACCGCCGCACCGATATTGTTGTGCGTTTGCCAGAGGTATTGCGCCAGGATTTGGATGCGCTAAAGAAACTGCCGATTCATCGATCCAATGGCAACTATGTGCCCCTGGAGGAAATTGCCAGCTTGGAGCTCACTGCCGGTATCAACCAGGTTTTCCGCGAGAACGGTAAACGCAGGGTAGTGGTAACGGCTAATGTGCGGGGTAGGGACCTGGGTAGCTTTGTTGCTGATGTACAGCAGTCCGTTTCCGATAAAGTGGAAATACCACCCGGCTACTGGGTTGAATACGGCGGAACCTATCAAACCCTACAGTCTGCTACTGAACGCTTATCGATTGTAGTGCCGCTGACCCTTGTGTTGATTATGGGGCTTCTCCTGCTGGCGCTTCGCTCCATAAAAGATGCGGCAATTATCTTTACCGGTATACCCCTCGCATTAACCGGCGGTGTGCTCTCTTTAATGTTGCGGGACATCCCTTTCTCCATTTCCGCAGCCGTTGGTTTTATCGCACTTTCCGGGATTGCCATCCTTAACGGCCTGGTGATGGTTTCCTTTATTCGCGACCTGCGTGACCACGGTTACAGTATAGAAAAGGCCATTATTGAGGGCGCCCTGATCCGATTACGTCCGGTCATTAGTACTGCTCTGGTTGCCTCACTCGGTTTTGTGCCCATGGCCCTGAATACTGGTATTGGCTCTGAGGTACAGCGCCCACTGGCTACGGTGGTTATTGGCGGTATTGTCTCATCAACAATCCTGACACTTTTAGTGTTGCCGGCACTCTACAGAATTTTAGATGGCAGGGAGTCCAAGTCGAAAAGCTCACAAGGGAACCCTGAAGTGGCTCTGGCTGGAGCCAGTTAACTGGGCCTGTGTGCGCTTTGGTTCACAAGAATTTAGAACTTTAATAACGGGAGATAGTAACGTTGCACAATAGTTTAAATACAGTTTTCGGCTTGATGGCGCTGATAGCAGGTATGGTGATATCCATGCCGCTATTTGCCCATGGAGTGGACGATGCTACCAAGACTTTTCTTGCCGGCAACGAAGGGGTATCTATTATTCCCTTTCTATATATTGGCGCCAAGCATATGGTGACTGGCTATGACCACCTGCTGTTCCTGGTGGGAGTCATTTTCTTTTTATATCGATCAAAAGATGTTCTTATCTATGTAAGCTTCTTTACGCTCGGTCATAGCTTAACTTTGTTATTTGGAGTGCTTAACGACACCCATGTGAATGCCTATTTGATCGATGCCATTATTGGATTATCCATTGTCTATAAAGGCTTCGATAATCTCGGCGGCTTCAAACGGGTTTTTGGCTTCCAGCCTAATACCAAGGCTGCCGTACTGATTTTTGGACTCTTCCACGGTTTTGGTTTGGCAACCAAATTACAGGAATTCAAGCTGTCCAGCGATGGGTTGGTGGAGAATATCCTGGCCTTTAATGTCGGAGTAGAAATTGGTCAGTTTGTTGCGTTGCTGTTTATTCTTCTCGCCATCAATTATTGGCGTCGCTTTGACAGTTTCCTGCGCTTTTCCACCATGACAAATACCTTACTAATGAGTGGTGGACTGATGTTGGTGGGTTACCAGATGACAGGCTACTTCGTAGGTTAGATAGCCAGAAAGTGACTTTATAAAGTTAATTGAACAGAAAGAACACAGATTTAGAGCTTACAGAATGAATACAACTGAAATGCCAGTGCAGACTGCACAAACGCTGATTAAATCCACACTTGCTGCTGGCGTGCTTGCAGCCATTATGTTGACCACAGTGATCCTGCCAGCTGAATACAATATAGATCCTACTGGAATCGGCAGTGCACTGGGGCTGACTGAATTAAACAGTCAAGAGCAGGAAATCGCTGTACCGGAAATAGTGCAGCGTGGTGAGCAGTCCTTCGCTTATCGGTCCGACACCACAACTATTGAAGTGCCGGCTGGCCGTGGGATTGAATACAAATTTCAACTGGGTAAATACGGCCATCTGGAGTACGAGTGGGTAACGGAGAGTGGTGAACTTTACTTTGATTTTCACGGCGAACCCGCAGGCGATACTACCGGTTACTTTGAGAGCTTTGCTATTGCTACCGCAAATAAAATGAGTGGCTCTCTCACCACGCCTTTTGATGGTTCCCATGGCTGGTATTGGAAGAATAACAGTCAGGAGTCTGTGAATATTACTTTAAAGACAAAGGGTTTCTACGAGGTTATTGGACTTAAGCAGTAACACTTTTTTATCAACATTTACTCAAGCCGAAAAGAAAGAGAGCATTATGAACAAACTCATTCGAGTTATTTGTGTATCAGTTACCTTAGGCTTCGCAAATCTTGCTTTCGCTCATGGTGACCATGAGAGAGACAATTTTTCCAGTGTCTCTATGGTAGAAGCCAAGGGCATCGCCAGCCAGGAAGTAGCTCGTCTAATCAAAGAGGGTAAGCTCAACAAATCCTGGGCTGACAAGTCGCTCAGCGCCGCTATGCAGCGTATTAACAACCAGCGCCAGTGGGTTGTTACAGCAAAAGAGCAGAGCGATGTTTTGAACCAACAACTGCAGGTTTTTCTGAGTGCTGAAGGCTACTTTCTCTCATTCGAAGTGGTGACTCGTTAAGCAGTCAGTTAGAGCTCAGGCAGTGGTAGATTAGATTTACCGCTGCCTATCATTTTAGAGTTCACTTAGGCACTTTTATCAAAACCGGTAACCCCTTTTTTTCAAGAGGATGTGTCAGATTTGGTCTGAACTAATCCAGTTCAGTAGCTTCAATTACGTTCGGGCCGTTACAGGTATTTACAGTCATTGTTCTCATTTTGATTCCCCAAAAGTGTACTTTCTGTAGAGTTTTATCTAAGTATCAGAAGTAAGTAGGGCACCGCAGTCTGCAAATCGACCGATGCCCGATTGCTACTGTTAGTTTATTTTTTGTACATCCATTACGAGTTGGTTCCAGTTCCGCTGATTTTCAATATCGTGTTCCAACCCTTGTTCATCTGCGATAGAGAAGCGTTTTAGGGCAGGTGTTTTACTGGTTGCTTGATACAGCCAGTAGGCCTCCGCTTTTAGCGCTTCACTGATAGGCTTATCGATTGACTCATAGACCGCTTGCTTACAGGCATTGATTGATTCTGCTGGAAATTGAGCAATTCTCTTCGCCAGGTTATCGACATACTCTCCAATTTCATCTGGGTTTAGTGCTTTGTTGATTGTTCCGAGTCTTTCCGCTTCGTCAGCATCGAAATCACGGGCGCTGAGAATAATTTCCAGAGCTTTACCCAGTCCTGTCTGGCGAGCCATCCTTGATGCGCCTCCCCCACAGGGGAGGATTCCCATACCGACTTCCATTTGCATAAACGTATATTTTCCTCGAGCTGCGAAACGCATATCGAGTGCCAGGGCCAGCTCATGGCCACCACCTCTAGCGAAACCTTCTAGTTTAGCGATCGTTGCTTGGGGCACTTTGCTGATTCGCTCGCAGATAGCCTGTAAATCCAGAAGCTGAGCTTCTTCACGAGATACAGCCTCGTCGGACATGTCTTTTAATAGCTCCGTATCGTAATGACACACCCAAACCTCCGGATTCGCAGACTGAAACACAACGACTTTGGTTTCTCGATCCCGTTCCAGCCGCATTGCCAGGCTGTTTAAGTCGGCCAGCATTTCTTGCCCTTGAACATTCACTGGACCAAAGTCAAATGTCACAGTTAGGATACCGTAATCTTGTTTCGCCGTGAATGTTGTAAAACCTTCATATTTCATGGTGAATTCCTTTTAATTGATTGCGTTAATGTCTTAGGTATTTTTAATGTCGAGTTTGTCGAGAATGTTCTCAATTTCTTCAATAAGTACCTTTCTCTTTTTCTCATCTAGTGCGTCTGGGTGCGGCTGGGACCAATTGCCTATGTCATTGTCAAAGTATTTACCGCTAGTGTTTGAGAACTCATCATCGAGCGCAGCCCGAGCCAATATGTTGGCGCCGATGCTTAAGTCTTTTCCTTGGGTTCCGTAAGCATCTTTCACCATTTTACTACCCAGAAATGAGGCGGGATTGATTGCAATAAATGCCGGAGCTTTGTTTCCAAGTGAGTGGGCAAGTTGAAAGGTCCACATGGTGAGAGCCAATTTACTTTGGGCATAAGCATCACTGTCGGATAGTTGTTGGTGACCATTGAGAGCTTCTAGGTTCACAGTTGCTTGTGCCGCAGAGGACAGATTGATAATACGGCCGTCGGTA
Organism: Microbulbifer sp. GL-2; assembly: GCF_007183175.1. NCBI lineage: Bacteria > Pseudomonadati > Pseudomonadota > Gammaproteobacteria > Cellvibrionales > Microbulbiferaceae > Microbulbifer > Microbulbifer sp. GL-2. Next base: position 4,218,199 of record NZ_AP019807.1, on the reverse strand, counting down.
CTAAACAGCGGCAATAGCCCTATCGTTAACAAGTAGGGGGCAATAACGTTTACGATAAAACGAACATCGTAACCCGTGTAAGTTATTGGGTCCTGTACTTTAAATATGCCGGCATTATTGATAAGAATATCAATATTTGAATATTGATTTTTTACCTTTGAGACCAGTGCCAACACATCTGATAAATTGGATAAGTCTGCTCGGAATGTATCTATGTGAGCCTTAGGAGAGCTTTGCTTTATCGCTTCTTTTGCACTTTCTAGTTTTGTATCGCTACGGCCATGTAAGAGCAAAGTTTGATCCTTTGCTGCTAGTAATTTTGCAGTTTTTAAGCCGATACCGTCAGTACCGCCTGTTAATAAAATAATCTTCCGCATATGCTAATCCTTTTCACTAAAGCGTGGGAGAATGACTTCTGAATTTGTTCTAAGAATTCCTTCAATATGTGCTTTTTTAAATCGGAGGTTCAGAGCAACATGATAAAGCATCGTTGGAACTGGATTTGTTGCTTAATTTTCTCTGGGGACCACAAGTCCCACCGAGCGTTTGCCCAGCTTAAATACAGCGTTGTAACCCGCATTGATACTAGCAAAGTAACTGGCTTGATCTTTGTAATTTGAGTGCAATATGGTAGCTCCTATGCATCTCGAATAGGAGAGAATTGGCGGCTAAAGCTGCAGGCTACGTCGCTATGGGCTGCTAGAGCCTGGTCACTTTTTGCGCCGCCGTTCATAAGCATCCTTACACTCATCTTGATCCTACCCACCAACGACGGACACTCTGTTAAGCGATAAACTACGCAGCAGAGGTGCTCTATGACAAGACCAAATAAACCAACCAAAACCACTCGTAAACAATACCCAGAGGAGTATAGAAAAGATGCTCTAGCCCTGGCACTCAAGGTCGGAGTAAGCGTTGCCGCTAAACAGCTTGGGTTGCATCCTTCCCAGATTTACGGATGGCGCAGTAAGGCTAAGCTACATCAGAGCCGTGGAGATTCCGAGAGAGAGCTGGCCACAGAGAATGCTCGACTTAAGCGGCAGCTGGCTGAGCAGGCAGAGGAGCTGGCGATCTTAAAAAAGGCCGCAGCGTACTTTGCAAAGAGCCTGAAATGAGGTACGCCTTAATGCATATAGGGACTGACGACGTGCTTGGATTGGTTCACCATATCGACACAACAGCAGCCAATGCCCATGATATTACCGCGACAAAAAACCTCTTACATGGCGATGAAAAAAGAGTTTGGGGTGATTCTGGCTATACCGGAGTGGAGAGACGCAAAGAGCTGGATAGTAAAGAAGTAGATTGGCATATTGCGATGAAGCCCAGCAGGCAGAAATCCCTTCCTGGAGGGGATGCTGTAAAGAGAGCTGAGAAGATCAAAGCGCAGATCCGTGCAAAAGTAGAGCACCCATTCCGCTATATCAAGCGAGTTTTTGGATACAGCAAGGTACGCTATAAAGGATTGGCCAAGAATACACAACGTCTACACTTGCTGACAGGCATTACCAACTTACTGATAGGAAAAAAATATCTCATCACTTAGGGAAAGTGCGCCCAAAATCCGATCAATACGGATTTTGGGCATGCAAATTTGAGGGGTTTAGCCATGAGAAGGTAATTTACGACCAATATATAGCCAATTTTTATGATTTAAAGCAGGATAGGGAAAGTCTGCCGTATTCTTCAGAGGTTCCCTAGCACAACCCTTTATAAGTAACATTGATTGCTGCGCCAGATATTTTTCTATAAGTGATTTTTTACTTAGGATGGCGGCAAGGTTTTCTTTATTGCTAAAGTGACGATTTGTTTTTATATTAAATAAAGTAATCATTTGGATGAACCCGTAAGATAATACTATGATTAACGATGGGGGACACCAGGTGGAGAGTTTAAAATTTAGGAATAATGTATGAGTAGTTAGCTGCCAGGCTGGTCGATTTTAGTGTAAAGTGCATAGCATTATACTGACATATAAATATTCTTATGGCTGGTTGAAATCATTAATAATGTTTTAAGAGTCGGAGATTTGATTAACACAAAATACCTACATAATCATGCTCAGTATAGCTGTTGAAAATAGATAAATGTTTTATGCGGAAATATTATAATGATTAACTCTTTAAATATAAATTTTTCATGTTTAGCATAAGGTTTGTCAAAAATACAAGACATATACTTCACAATTACTATATTTTGGAGAGGCAGATAACCCTAATTTGAATGTAGTGAAAATTAGAGGATCATATGTGTGGAATTGCAGGTGTATTTAACCACTGTAGAAATAATTATGTAGAGGAACAATTATTAATTAATATGGCTGCAATCCAAGCACATCGTGGACCAGATGGTTACGGCTATATTAGTTTAAAGAATCTTGGTTTAGGTATGAGTCATGTTAGGCTAGCAATAATTGATTTAGATATAGATCGAGGGAAACAACCATACATATCAAAGGATAGTAATTATTACTTAGTACATAATGGCGAAACTTATGACTATCAAAAAATAAGAGCTCAATTAAGCGTAGTTGGTGTCAAATTCGAAAGCAAAAGTGATTCAGAAATTGTTCTTCACCTGTGCTCAAAATTAGGAGTAAATAGAGCTGCAAGAATTTTAAGAGGTGAGTTCGCATTTGCGATCTATGATAAATATGAAGATTGCCTGTGGTTGGTGAGAGATCGTTTTGGAATAAAACCTCTATATTGGACCGAAACGCACGATGGCATTATATTTGGATCTGAGTTGAAGGCTATATTTTCACATCCGAGTACTCAGCCACAGTTTACCGGTGAGCTATTATATCATCAATTAATCCAAGTCATAATCCCTGGAACTACTGCTTTTAAAGGGGTTAATCAAGTCAATCCAGGCTGTATTCTTAAATGTAAAAGAGTTAATAATAGTATTGAGGTAAGCGAAGAGAAATACTGGGATATCAGTTTCTCTGTCCTCGATAAATCATCCACAGAAGACGAAGAGTACTATATCGAGGGTATAAGGGAGAATTTAATTAATGCCGTACAACTTCGTATGAATAGTGATGTCCCTGTCGGCTGTTATGTCTCAGGAGGTATTGATTCCTGTTCAATTTTAGGAATTGCCTCTGAGTTATCTCAAACCCCTTTAAAAACATTTACAATTGGGTTCGATAGTGTCGAATATGACGAAACTCAAGATGCATTAAGTATGGTACATAAAACAGATGCAGATCCATTTGTACTTAATATTCAATCGGAACATCTATATAAAGAATATGCTAAAACAATTTGGCATACTGAACGAACCATAGATAATTGTTATGCAGTAGCAAAATATATAATGAGTAAAAAAGTTTATGAGCATGATTATAAGGTGGTTTTGACTGGTGAGGGGGCTGATGAATTATTCTCTGGATATCCATTTTTTCGGCAGGATATGTATAAGTATGGTTTGAATAATAAAAACCCTAAAAAAATTCAAAAGTTACTAAATGACCTGGAGAAACAAAATGAAATATTTAAAGGATGTATGTTTTCTTGTAATGCACTATCATCCCCAGGAATAGAAAAAAAGATAGGTTTTACACCATCATTTTTCCAGGCTTGGCTTCAATACGATCCACTTGTTACCAAAATTATGGATAAAGAATTATCTGTTAGCTTGAAAGATTATGACGCTGGAGACGCTATAGTAGACGCGCTTGATTTAGGCAAGATGGCTGGAAGACATCCTTTGGATAAAGCTCAGTACATGTGGATCAAAACTATGTTAGAAGGGCAGATATTAACATGCGGCGGAGATCGTGTTGATATGGCTAATTCAATTGAAGCGCGGCCTCCATTTTTAGATCATCACTTAGCTGAGTTTGCGGCTACTATACCGCCTAATTTAAAGATTAATGGAACAACAGAAAAGTATATTCTAAGAAAAGCAATGAAGGAATTACTTCCGAAGAAGATTTATAATAAACAGAAATTTGCATTTATGGCACCTCCAGGCCACTCAAAGCCAACAAACTGGGTATTTATGAAAAATTTGACTGACCGGTTTTTAGGCAAAAAAATATTAAATGATTCAGGTCTTTTTGACCACAAGGAAGTAAAAAAAATTATTAAACGGTATGAAGATCCCACGATAAATTTTAGTTGTAAGGCACAGTTAGACACCTTAATTAATAATGCCTTAAGTGTTCAAATTTTACATCATTATTTTGTTTCTAAAAATATCCCGAAGTTGGCATACATGAAAGCGCAAGAGTTGGGGTGGTTGGTGGGTTGAGGATTGTTGATATGTTTATATATTTCCAATTGCATTTAAAATGCAAATAAAGTGGAGTCTTCAGGTTTTGAAAACTTTAAAAAATGTATCACACAAAGATTTGCTGGAGTTAAATGGAAAAAAAATGCTTCTTGAAGTTGAAGTTGAGGGGTTAGACATCTTTGAATGGGCAAGAGAATGTCATGAGGATATAGATCGGCTAATTAGAGATAGTGGAGCCCTCCTAATTAGAGGGCTTACGTTTTCTGGAGTTAGAGATTTTGGAAAGGTATTATCTATCTTATTTAATGATGATTTACTCAACTATACATATCGATCTACACCTCGTACTGAATTGGAAAATAGAGTATATACTGCGACCGAATACTATTCAGATCAAACGATCCCTCAACATAATGAGAATTCATACTTCAACAGTTGGCCAATGCGGATCGGCTTTATGTGTATAAAGCCTGCTGAAAACGGTGGAGAAACTCCAATATGCGATAGTCGTGAAGTATATAGTAAGATACCAAATAGAATCAGGAGCAAGTTTGAAGAAAAAGGCGTGATGTATATCCGTAACTATTCTGATATAGATTTGCCATGGAAAGATGTATTTCAGACAGAGAAAAAGAATGAAGTAGAGGCATTCTGCAAATATAATAAAATAGATTTTGAGTGGATTGGAGATGAACATTTAAAAACTAAACAAGTGAATCAAGCATCAGCTGAACATCCTGTATCTGGTGATAAAATATGGTTTAATCAGGCTCATTTATTTCACATTAGCAATCTAGAGAAAGAAATTCGTGAGACACTTCTTTTACTTAAAAAAGAAAGCGAATTACCTAGGAGTGCATGTTATGGAGATGGAAGTTTTATTGACTCTAATGACTTAGATGAAATAAGAATGATATATAAACAGAATTTAATATCATTTATGTGGAAAGAGAATGATATTCTCCTATTGGACAACATGCATTTTTCACATGGAAGAGAGCCATACACCGGGGAACGTCAAGTAGTAGTGGGTATGGGCTGCGCAAAAAATTCCAATGTAATTATGACTAGCCCACGTCTTTTATAATTTGATTGGCATGTGGATTTGTAAACTATTCAATTAGAATAATTTTAATCTAGTATAACTATCAGAGGAGTATATGGATAAAAATGCTACTAAAAGGAAAAGTTTTGTGTGTTAGCTCACAGGAATCCAAATTAGTTGTCTTATATTTAGCAGTTTTTTTATTGGGGTATGATTTTACTGCTTTGCCAGTCGCTATACCCAGTATTCAAAGAGAGTTTGAAGTAAATCTTACGACCGTACAATGGATTATCAATGGTTATACCCTGGTACTGGGTGTACTTATTATTACCGGCGGGCGTGTGGCAGATATGTTTGGGCGGCGCAAAATGTTTATTTGGGGCGCTATCATTTTTATTTTTTTCTCAATTTTAGCAGGAATTTCCGATAATATAGGACTGTTAATTGTATTTCGCTCCTTAATGGGGATCGGTGTCGCGTTGATGTGGCCAGCGCTACTAGGAATGATTTACGACTTTATGCCCGGTGAGCAGTCAGGTTTTGCTGGGGGTATGATTGTTGCAATAGTCGGTATATCCAACGCAATAGGACCAATCATTGGTGGGGTCTTAACCGATTTAATGAGTTGGCGTTGGATTCTTTTTGTAAACATTCCGTTTACGGGGGTATTAATTTTCCTATTTTATAAGCTAGTTCCAAAAATTGATATTGAGGTGGACAATAAAAAAATAGACTATATGGGTGTAGCTACATTATCAATCTCACTTTTATGTATACTCATTGCTTTAGATCTTTCGGTTGATATGGGTTTCAAAAGCCCACTGATTGTTATCTTAATTAGTGCATTTTTTGTATTCATTGGAATTTTTAGCATTGTAGAATATAAAGAAGGGAAGAGCGCTCTAATTCCATCCGATGTGATTGGTAACTATAAATTTTTATTTGCTGGAATTTCAACCCTATTAATTTCAGTAGTATTTCTTACCGCACTACTACTTGTACCACAATATCTTAATTTTACTAACGGTAATTCCGTAATTTCTATTGGGTTAAGTCTATTACCGATGATGTTAGCACTCGGTTGCGTATCATATGTATCTGGACAATTTTATAAAAAATTAGGTGCTAAATCACTTGCTTCGGCTGGTGCACTATGTGTATTTATTGGGATGTTTATACTAGCTCATATTCATAAATATAGCAGCAATTTACAGATGGTTTCTGGGTTGATTCTTCTTGGAGCTGGTATAGGAATGTTTTTCTCCACGATTACAACACTCGCTATTACTGTAGTCGATTCTTCCAGAGCAAGCTTGGCTGGTGGTATTATTTATATGCTTGACATTATGGGCGGATCACTCGGTTTAGGACTGAGTACAACAATTGTCGCATTAGCACCGGATTTTTTAACGGGGATAAGTCGTGCTTTTACCGTAAACGCTTATCTTGCGCTTGCTGGATTTATAATTTGTATCTTTTATGTTAGCGAAGGATCTATAACAAAAAATTGGAAATAGTAAAAAGTTATTAATTTTGTGTATAGCTAAGTAATGTAGACCTTCCTTATAAAGAAATCTATTTTGGTTAAAGTAATAACTACAATTCCTTTATGCTGCAAGGAGATCATCTTGTTGCCCCATAAATAATTCATTCGGCGACCTTGCACCCCGACTTGCTCTTGGTCTGCTATTCAGGCGATCCATTACAAATTGAACCTGCTCGTCTGTTACTTTATTAAAGTCGGTACCCTTTGGGAAATACTGTCAAATGAGGCCGTTAGTATTTTCATTGATCCCCCACTCCCAAGATGAGTATGGGTGAGCAAAGTAAATAGCAGCGCCTAAGTCTTTCGCAATCGTTTCATGACCAGCGAATTCTAGAACATTGTCGAAGGTAATTGTTTTGATTTTATCTTTGAATCTCACCATATGACTAACCGCCGCTTCAGCCAACAGGTCTGATCGTTTACCTGTCAATCCAACAATAACCGTAAATAACGTCTTGCGTTCAAGCATAGTCAGTAAAGCTCCGCCACGTCCCTTGCCTATAACGGTATCGCCTTCCCAGTCACCTATCCGATTCATCCGATCAACAACAGCTGGCCGATCATCTATGCTCACTCTGTTTTTGATCTTTCCGCGTCGATCATAATTCCCGTAGCGCTTGCGATAGCGCTCAGGTACAACCCTAAGATGCTTGTATAAGTCTCCACCATTTGTCTGATCTAAATAATAATTTGATAGATCGTCTCATGATGTAACGATACACCCGTATGCTTCCTTAAATAGCTTGCGGCCCGCTGAGGACTTAATTCTTTCCGAGTTAGGATATCTATTTGTTGCCACACGCTATCAGTCACTTTCTGTGCCTTATACGCTTGATGGCGTCTTAGCTCCGCAAGCGTATGTGCTTGTGCTGACCGATATCCTCGTAAACCTGTATTACGACGCAGCTCTCGGATGATCGTCGAGGGATGCCTCTCTAACAATTTTGCTATTGCTTTCTGAGTTTCTTAAGCTGTAAATCTGGTATCGTTCGTTCTCGCTCAGTTGGTTGTAGCTCATCAGTGCCTTTCTCTTGGTTGGGATAGGTGCCAACTCTACCAGCTGAGTCCTCCCTTACTAATTGCACTTATTATCCGAAATCAAGTTATTTAATAAATAAAGGCACCCTTATTCACATCGTGGATCTTGATTTAGCTATGATCCTAGCGGAGGTTTATATTTTGGAAAATACAAACCTGTTTAAATGGAGAAATGAAACTATTCCATTAGTTTCGAAGCCTAATTAAGGGTGCCATTCCAAAACATAGATGTCTGAATATACCATTAATTTTATATATCTAATACGCAAATATCCTCTAAATATTTACTTAGCTGGGAAATAATGATGTCCAAAAATATCAAACAAATACAAGAAAAATATAATCAAAATTGTATCTCTGAAATCTTTGAAAACGTAGTTAAAGAGAAACCAAACGATATCGCTATTACCTTTGAAGGTAAAAATTATACTTATAGTGAAATTAATGAAACAGCAAATAAGCTAGCTAGATTTATTCGAGATGAATGTAGTACTCTTGAGTTAAGTTCAACTATAAATTTGATAGTTGGAATATGCATGAGCAAAAGTGTTGAAATGATACTTAGTATTATTGCTGTACTCAAAGCTGGAGCTGCATATACACCGATTGATCCAGAATACCCTGAAAACAGAGTTAGATATATTTTGTCAGATGCTAATATAAAATTTATTTTAACGGAAGATAAGCTAGCAAAAAAATTATCGTCAATAAGCGAAAGTAAAGTTATTGCCTTAAATCCTAGTTTGTATAACAATAAATCTAATAAAAATTTAAGCTACTCTAGTGATGTCAATGATTTGGCATATATTATATATACTTCAGGAAGTACCGGACACCCCAAAGGTGTCATGATAGAGCAGAGATCTGTAGTCAATTATATGATCAATGTTTCCAGTATACTTTTAGGTGAAGTTAAACGCATAGACTATTCCACAAGTCTTTCTTTCGATCTGAGCGTGACCACAACTATCGTGGCTCTTATGTTAGGTAAGCAGATATGTATTTATTCTGGTTCTCTAGAAGATACTGATTTGTATGTAAAGCACCTCATTGATAATAAAATAGATTTTGTAAAATCCACTCCATCATATTTTTCTCTTATCCCTGATTCAAGTTTTAATGGTTATAAAATTAGGCAAGCCTTTATTGGAGGCGAGAAGCTAACAACCTATCAAGTTGAAAAAATATCCAAATTTGTAGAAATTATACACGATGAGTATGGCCCTACTGAGGCAACTGTAGGGGTAACAATTTGTCAAAAAATACAAACTACAGAAGAGGGTTTAATAGGTGAGCCATATTCTGGGATTAAATTATATATAGTCGATAAAAATAATAAGCACGTAAGTTATGGAGAAGTTGGAGAGTTACTTATAGGTGGATTAGGTCTAGCCAGAGGGTATATAAATAACGATAAATTAACAAAAGAAAAATTTATAGAGAATATATTTCCTGATCAAGATAATTTAATAAATGGTTGTAGCAGGCTGTATAGAACTGGTGATATGGTGATGCTTCTTCCGGATGGGAAATTAAAATATTTAGGTAGAAATGACGACCAAGTTAAAATTAGAGGCTATAGAATTGAGTTAAGAGAAATTGAAAGCTTAATAGTGGGAATCAATGGCGTTGAGCAGGCTATAGTCATAGCCGAGAGTGATCATGAATGTAGAAATTTAGTTGTATATTATACTTTAAATGAAAATTCTCATATAAAAAAAGAAGATATCGAAATAAAATTATCAGCTGAATTGCCTAATTATATGTTACCATCTACATATATTTATATGGATGAAATCCCACTAACTCAAAATGGCAAGATTGATAGAGGTAAATTACCAAAAATAGTATCAGTTCAAAAAAACCTTTCGCTCTCTACTAATGCAGAAAAACTTCTCCAAATATTGACTGAACTAATAGGTAGACCTATAACTAGTCTGTCTGAAAGTTTAGTTTCACAAGGCTTCAATTCCTTATTACTTATAAGGCTCTCAAATACCTTAAAAAGAGAATTTAATATTTCTCATGATGTGAAATTTATTTTCGATAAGTGTTCTTTTAATTCCATTCTAAAACGGATTGAAAGTGTATCTAATAAAAAAGCATGTAGTAATGCAGCCAGCCCCAATAGGATAAAAAAATCCAATACTAAAACTAATGTACCTTTGAGTTATCAGCAATTACCACTATGGTTTATCCATCAAACATCGCATCAAAGTTTGGCTTACAACGCTCAATTTACTGTGCACTTTTATGGAGAGTTAGATATTGGCGCTTTGAAGTCTTCCCTTGATTCTATGATAGAAAGGCATGAAATATGGAGGACAACTTTTCATGCTGATGAGAAAGACAATGGATATCCAATACAAAAAATGAATCCCCCTTGGGAAGCTGAAATAGAGATAATTAATTTAATAAAAATTGATAGAGATGAAGTAAAAGATGCCATTTCGAAAGAAATAGAAAGAAGGGTTAAAGTCCACTTTAATCTCGAAGAGCTGCCATTGATTACATGGACTCTTTTTAAAATTAGCGATAAAGAAAATATTTTATTACAAACTGATCATCATTTTTTACATGATGGTTGGTCCGTTGCAGTATTTTCTTATGAGCTAAATATATTATACGGCCAGTTTTCTAAAGGCATCAATCCAGTAATTGAGAAGTTACCTATTCAATATAGTGACTTTGTATTATGGCAAAGAAGGTCTTTACCTACTTTAGAGATAAAAAAAGGAATCAATGCATTTAAAAAGAAGTGCTCAGGTATACCACATCGATTAGGATTGCCAACTGACTTCCCTAGGCCCGTTGTAAACAACTATCAGGGAGAAAGATTAGATGTTCCTCTACCCAATAGATTGCTTAGCAAATTAGAAAGATTCGCCCATGAGCATGAGAAAACACTATATCCAATTTGTCTTGCAGTTTTTGGATATTTGATGAGTATTTATTGCCGTCAGGATAAAATGCTGATCGGTACTTCTAACGCAAACCGGTCAATAAAGGATTTAGAACCCCTAATGGGGATGATTGTAAATACTTTCCCATTGAATTTAGCAGTTAAACATAATGAAACGTTCAACGAACTATTGTCGAAAACAGCTAAATCTCTGAGGGATGCCGAAAAATGGCAGCATATTCCATTTTTCGAAATAGCGAAAGAAGTATGCTTAGATTTCTCATTGACCACAAACCCCCTTTTCCAAGTATTATTTGGATTTCATGATGCCCCATTATCTGATTTAAAGTGGGAAAAATTGAGTGGCGTGATAACTCCCCAGCATAATAAAAGCGCTAAGATGGATCTCAACATTATATTTATCCCAAAAGTACAAAGACAAGAAAAAAAGAACTTAGAGAAATGTGATTTTTTGATGACCTGGGAATATAATGCAGATTTATTTGAAAGATCTACTATCTATGGCATGATATCAAATTATATAAATATTCTTGATGCATGTTTACAAGACCCGAATATTACTTTATCAGAATTAAATCAAAAAATGATTTTCGAAAAGTATAATTTTAGGGAGGTAGCGTCTAATAGACAACATCTAGTACCAATAAGTTCCCAAGAAGGAAGTGTGATCGGCTTATTTGAAAGTCAAGTAAAGAATAATCCAGAAGGAGTGTCTATCTGTTTTGATGGATTGCGCTTAACTTACAAAGAGCTTAATGAATTATCCAACCAGCTTGCTAGAATATTGCTAGAAAATAATACAAGTAGAAATAAATTAATATTTTCTATATATCTAGAAAGATGTCCTGATTTCATAATTAGTATATTGGCTGTAATGAAGATAGGTGGTACATATTTACCGATGTGTACCGAGGATCCAATACAACGCACTATAAATATTTTAGAAAATAGTATGTGTCGAACTATATTAACGCATACCTGTCATGCTGGCAAATTCTCAGATGATGTAGATTATGATGTGGTTAAACTCGATGAATTGAAGTATATAAATGTAAGCAAAAAAAATATTAAAATAAAGAAAAACCTAAATAACATAGCATGTATAATTTTCACCTCGGGAACAACCGGCAACCCAAAAGGTGTTATGCTTTCATATAAGAATATTTTTGACTTCATTTGTAGTAAATTTATAAATTTAGAGTCAAATGATACCTTTACTTTTTTTGCATCCCCTGCATTTGACGCATCTATTTTTGAGATATTATTCCCCTTGAGTTTAGGGCTAAAGTTAATTATACCAAAGCAGTTTAAAGAGTTAATATCAAATCCGAAAGGATTAAATAACTTCTTTGAAAAATATGGCATAAATATTTTATGGTTGACAAAGACACTGTGTAATGAATTATTTACATCTGAACCTTCAATATTTAAAAATATTAAGTTCTTACTAGTCGGGGGGGAGCCTCTTGATGTTAATTTAATTAATTCTATGCTGGCATCTAAGTATAAGCCAAAACACATAATAAATGGATATGGTCCCACCGAGTGTACAGTTTTTTCTTGCATTTACTATATTGATAAGCCTGTGAAACGTAAGTCAGTTCCAATAGGTAAGCCAATACCTGGGAAGAAAATATATATTTTAAATAAAAATGGAATACCTGTGCCCAATGGAATAATTGGAGAGTTATTTATTGGTGGTTTAGGGGTATCTTCCGGCTATTTGAATAATGCTAGCTTAACACGTAGGCATTTCTTATATAATTCAAATTTTGATTATAATGATAAACTAGGCAGGTGTGGCTTTTTATATAGGACTGGGGATCTAGTGAGAAAATTAGCTGATGGGAATTTAGAATATATTGGCCGTGATGATTCCCAAGTAAAAATAAGAGGGTATCGTGTTGAATTAAACGAGGTAGAGGGAGCATTGCTCGCTATAAAAGGAATAGAACATGTGTATTTAGATATAAAGCGCATTGGTAACATAAAGCACATCGTTGCTTACTACATTTTGGATGAGAGTTCATTGTTAACAAAAATAAAAATTATAAACCTGATTTCTCGAGTTCTTCCAAGTTATGCTTTGCCTACTTTTTATCTAAAATTGAAACGTTTCCCAATGACAACTAATGGTAAGATCGATAGGGGCGCATTACCAGATCCTTCCAATCTCACAAAAGAGATTGTATTGCCATCGGTATCAGATGTAGAGAGAAAAATTTCTGGTATTTGGCAAGAACATCTTACGATAGATAAGGTTGGTATATTTGATAATTTTTTTAAACTTGGTGGAAATTCTATAAGTCTCATAGGTGTTCTGGCGAAAATAAATAAAGAATTTGAGGTGAATATATCTTATTTTGATTTTTTTAATAACCCTACTGTTAGACAGCTAGGCAACTTACTTGATCTCGAAGAAAATAGTAATATCGACACTGAATTACCGGAAATAAACAATGATCACAAGCTATCTAGCTTTAAGATTCCAAGTGAAAATGTAAAATTCCAATCACGAAATGTTAATAATATATTATTAACAGGGGTTACAGGATTTGTTGGTTCCCATCTCTTAATTGAGCTTCTAAATACAACTAAGGCTAATATATATTGTGTTATTAGATCTGATTCGGAATATGGGTTGATAGAAAGAGTAAATGGTTCATTAAATAAATATCAATTGTCTCATCGAGATATTGATAAACGTGTGATTTTTATGAGGGGCGATCTTAGAGAACCCTTATTAGATTTAGATAAAAATTTATACAATTTTCTTTGCGATAAAATAGACTTAATTCTACACTGCGGTGCTCATGTAAATCACGTTCTTCCATATGATGCTCTACGTTCTGTAAATGTTCTAGGCACTGTTGAGCTTATTAAGATTGCTAGAACAAAATGTATAAAGCCTATGCATTATATCTCAACAATTGGTGCTGCAACCAAAAATACTAATAGGGGAGAATTGGCCGAAGATTTTCCTGAAGGAGAACTATTGACATCCTCAATGGGGTATTATCGGTCGAAATGGGTTTCGGAGAAAATACTCACTGATCTTAGAGACATTGGTCATCCTGTTTATATATACAGACTTGGGCGGGTAACAGGCCATAGTAAAACAGGCGTTTGCAGTTATAGTAAAGACCATTTCCAGCTGTTCACCAAGGGGTGTATACAAATGGGTACTGCTCCCAATTTTGATAAAATAGTAGATATGCTTCCAGTAGATGTTGCCTCTCGTGTAATTGTTAACTTTATGTTAACTATGAAAAATAAAAGTCAAGTTTATAACCTATTCAATGATTGTGCAATTGACTGGGTCACCTATATCTCTCAATTGAGAAAAGTAGGATACGAAATTAAGTTTTTGCACTATAACGATTGGATAAAATGTCTTGAGGAAACTGATGAGGAAAATGCTTTATATTCATTAAAACCATTCTATTTAAATTCGATAAACAAAGATATTTTAGGGATTAAAAAACCTGTTGAAAATAATAAGATGAGGTACTGGCTATGGGAGCAAGGCGTTAGTTTTATTTCGCCTGAAAAGTCCTTGTTGAAACTTTATTTTAGATATCTTTCTAAAGCTAATTTTTTTCCTCCGGTTGGTCGATGAATGATAAGGAAAATTAATATTTCTTCTCGGCAAGGTAAAGTAAATTTCTAATTATATGGTTTGTTTAAAATGAATGATAAAAAAATAATTGATGTTGAGTTAAAATATGATTGTAACTTTGGCAATAAGCATCACTTGGCGCTAGTAAAGGGTAAAAATTCAAAGGTTTGGGATTCGAAGGACAATATATATATTGACTGTGTATCTGGAATGGGTGTTATGAATGTTGGCCATGCGAATCCGGAAATTATTGATGCAGTAAAAAATCAAGTAGCTAAATTATCTATATGTCATCAGTCTTATCCAAATAATAAACGAGCGGAATATCTTAATTCATTAGCCAGCATATTACCGAAAGGATTATCAAAGATCTATCTATGCAATTCAGGAACTGAAGCTACTGAAGCTATGTTAAAAGTAACTTTAGCTGCTACTAAACGCACAAAAATTGTAGCATGTAAAGGTGGATATCATGGTCTGACCCTTGGTGCGACAGGCCTTGCTTCGCTCCCCTCACTTCGTGAACCATTTAAGAGTATCATCCATGAAGCCACTTTTATAGAATTTAACAATATTGAAGAACTTCATGGGGCTGTTGATAATAATACAGCAGCAGTAGTATTTGAATTAGTTCAAGGTAGTTCAGGAGGGGAGGCTGCTACTAAGGAGTTTGTGCAAGCCGCAAGAGAACTGACAGATAAATTTGGTTCATGTCTTATTTTTGACGAGGTTTTAACTGGATTTTGCCGGACAGGAAAATGGTTCGCTACAAATCATTATGATTCATTTCCAGATGGAATCATATTAGCAAAAGCAATTGGCGGAGGGCTACCGATTGGTGCATTCGCCATGACAAAAGAGTTGGCTGACAATTTTCCCAAAGGTATTCATAGTAATACCTTTGGTGGAAATCCATTGAGCATGGCTGCTGGATTGGCAGCTATTGAATATGCTAAAAGAACTAACTTATGTGAACAAACAGAAAAAAAATCAGACTTTTTTGATTGTCTAAGTAAGAATTTGATAGGAAGAAGCTTAAAAAGTATAAAAGGTATGGGTTTACTAAAGAGCTTAGCTCTGAGAGGAGACAGTCAGGAGTACATGCTATTATTACGTGAAAAGTTTAACATACTAACAATTCCTCGAAATGAATCATTACTTCTTTTACCCCCGCTTACTATACCTTATAAAGATATAGAAGTGATTGTAAGAGCGCTCTCAAATACTTTTTGTAAATTTGATTCTTAAAAATAGCTTATATTAACTTTATTAAATTTTGCATATATCGAACGCTCAATTTTTGCGTTATTACCAATTAACATCTATAGGTGGTAACCACAAAAACTTAACTTAACACCAAAGTCTAAATATTTTATGACTTTAAGATTTAACGAGATCCCATATTATAAACGGACTTTGTGAATCAGAATAACTATTTCTTTCATAGTCGCCATAAATGTTTTTAATTTTGAAACCTACACGGTTTGCCATTTCCTCAAAAGAATCTTTCGAAATTAATTCAAATTTCATTTTTACAATATGTTTTGAGTTTAATTTTCCCGATTTGTCAAATTTCTCATAGAATCTAAATCTATCCACAGTAGGGTGCCCACCTTGTTCAAAACCGGAAACATGTAGCAACCCATCTTCTAATGAATAGACTCCTATAGAGTGTAAGCAACCATTAACTGAATCTTTACGCACGGTAGGGTTGTGTATTGGACAGAGGAATCTACCACCGGGAACCAGAGCTCTATATATACGAGATAGAGTACATAATTGTTTGTTCTCGCCGAGTAGCTCCATGAATGAATGAAAGGGCAATATCGCTAGTTCAAATTTTTGATACAGTGATATTTTAGTAACATCTTCACAAATGACTTCTGCAGAGTACTTGTGTTGAGTGATTTTTTCTTTGAGTATTTTTAACATTTCAGGTGATATGTCAATGCATGTCAGTTTTGCCCCAGCCTCTAAAAGTGGAATTGATACTCTACCTGTTCCAGATGTTAGCTCCAATACATTCTTTCCATAAACTTTCTCACTCTTGTAAAAATCTAAATCAAAATCTAGATCTTTACAGATGATGTCATAATAACTAGCGATTGTTTTATAGTATTCTATGTTCATATCTTTTTTATGAAGTTTAACCCTGTTGTGTTTAAGTCCGCCCGGACACCACTTTAAGCACATTTCTCAAATTTGATGGGGGTTACATACCCCAGCGTTGTTTGTAACATATATGAGTTGTAATACGTAATATAGGCTCTCAAATCGGATATCGCCTCTTCCCTTGTCGAATAGAGATTTCCCGACAACTTCCCTTGTGGATCATTGAACACACCATTTCAACTGTCTCAACAGCGTTTTATAGGTATTGGCATACTGGCTGCCTCGATCAGAGTGGTGTAGAAGCCCCTCTGTTGGTGTACACAAATTGACAGCCATCATCAATGCACTTCTTACCAAGGAGGTTCCTTTTGGCCATCTAGATGCCAACCAACAATCCTGCGTGAATAGAAATCAATCATTACTGTCAAGTACAAAGAGTCCCGCAAAGTCCAGATGTACATAATATCAATAGTCCAAACTTGATTTTTAGCACTCGGTGAGGATTTCCTATTCAGGGGGTTCTCTTCGACCGGCAGTTGACGTTTACTGTCTGTAGTTAGTGTAAAGCGCTTATTGCACTTTACTACCAATCCTAGCTCTTTCATTAGCTTACGGACTAGATAGCGCCCGATTTCAAAGCCTTCCTTGCGTAAAAGCTTCATTAACCGACGACTTCTGAGACTCTGTCGGGATTCTGCAAATAAGGCCTCCAAACTATGGCATAGTTACCAAGTTTGGCTATCTATTGAGCTATCATTACGGCGACACCAATCGTAATAGCTATTCTTATTTACCTGCATTACTCGGCAGATCACCCTAACTGGAAAGCTGCCTTGCAGCTTCTTGATAAAGTTGTACTTTATTTTATTTCTTCCGCAAAGAAGGCGCTGGCCTTTTTAGGAGCTCCTTCTCCATACGCAACTGCCTTACTTCACGCCGCAGCCGGTTTAATTCAGATCGCTCATCAACACTCAGCCTCACACCACCTTCTTCCTGCTCCAGCTCCTTTATCCAGCGTCGTAGAATGTTGGTAGTGGTACCAACAGCTTTAACTACGTTTGAAATCGAATACCGTTGCTCAGAGACTAGGGTTACAGTGTCTTTCTTGAACTCGGGCATGAATTGCCGGCGTTGTCAATACTCCACCTCGCTTGGTGGTTTTATCATCTTAGCGAAGTGTCCGGAAAGATTAGACCAGTACAACTCCTGCATCACTAGAATATGAGAGAGTTGGCCGTCAAGGTTGTAATAGGGGAGTTTATCCTCATTTTTATGAGATTAATTTTGAGTTGTGTTGAGCCAACTAATGATTGCTTTATGTTCGACTTCCCCTATTGTATTCATGCTCGGATGATACCTGTCATGAATTTTGATAATCTTGATGTTGTCATTACTCAACTGTTCGAAATCTGCGTAAGGAGAAATTTTGTCCGAATCTGAGAATATTAGTAGTGTAGGGGCCTGGGAGGACTTAATAATAGGTAGTATTTTCGTATCATTCAAATTGACTTCGGCTTTTTTTAAGGCTAAAAGTGCACCCTTACGGAAGTCCCTCTCAGGAATAATTCTGCTTAGTAGGGGGTGGTCACGTTTTGCATAATTGTAAACAGCTTCATCAAATGGTGGCATCGGAGCCAAAAGAATGATTCCACTGATATCTGTTCTTAAAGAGGAGATATATGTGGCCGTTAAGGCGCCCATAGAATTTCCGACAATATAAATTCCTCCATCGCCGATAACCCCTTCCTCAACTAGGCTGTCAATAAGATTGTTGATATATTTACTGTCTTCTACCCCATATTTCTTTCTGCCATCAGAACCGCCATGGCCAAGTAGATCAGGAACAACAACCTGAAATCCAAGGAAGCGGAAATACAGAGCTGAATTAAGCATAAATTCTTTGGAGGTTCGAAATCCATGTAATAAGATTACAGTGCCAGAGTAATGTTTTTCTAAAGAATTTCTATTTAAGTTAATCTCTACAAAATTTTTCCTGTCTCCCTCTCCAAATTCCACAGAGTACTGGAGGTTGTTGCTGGTTGAGGGTGGTCCGTAATAATAACTAATGCAGTTGTTTATTTTGACTGGACAATATTTATCTTTTTTGAAGCCTAGGCCTTCAATTTTTTCATTGCTTACATCTTCATCAAGAGGGAAGTTTTCAGCTTCCTCTATAAATCTGGCAATTCTTTTAGAGCAGGCCGAGGTGGCTAGACATATTAAGGCGACAATGCTCGCTCTAATTAAATTTTCTTTGAATGTCATTATGCTTAGCTGTAGTTGATAGCTATAATTAATTCATTCGACACTTAGATCATCATGATACTCAATGAATAATTTATCCGATGATCTTCCGCTGCTGCTCGCTCTTGGTCTACAGTATAGTCGACCTGTCTCAAATTAGATCTGCATATCTGTTACCTTATAAAAAATTAGTATCTATTAGCGAATGATAATAGATGAGCCCGTTGGTAATTCATGAATGGATCCCTCCCAGGATGTGTAAGGGAGCAAAATAAATATCTGACTCTCATGTCCCGTGAACTCAGGACTATAACTCAACATGATCCTTTGACCTTATCTTTGAGGTATATCATATGAGTAATCTTCGCTTCGGCCAACAAGCTAACAATGTGAGACGTTTCGATCTACATTTGGATCTCTTTTAATTCCATCCGTTATGCTCAGAGATTTTAGGCAATTGACTAAGTTCTTAATCCCCGCCATCTCTGGATTGTTTCCTGTTTGTTCAATGAGGGGTAATCTCTCAACATGTGCAGGATGTTACTGATTAACAAAATTTTGCTTTAAAAGTAGTAGCTACGTAATTTTTATTTCTTTAATTTTTATCAAAATTTAACGAGGCAAAATAAATTAATTACAGAAGTTAAAGCGCCCTAAAAGGCACACTGTCAACATTGACAGCTCAGGCACTCCCCCATGTTCCTGAACGCTGTCAAGAATATCAGTCAGCAAGAAGCTGAGTATCTCTAGTGTTTCCGCGAGGGCCTGTGTTGT
The DNA here is from genome assembly GCF_007183175.1 of Microbulbifer sp. GL-2. Classification (NCBI taxonomy): domain Bacteria; kingdom Pseudomonadati; phylum Pseudomonadota; class Gammaproteobacteria; order Cellvibrionales; family Microbulbiferaceae; genus Microbulbifer; species Microbulbifer sp. GL-2. The sequence continues at coordinate 4,198,656 of NZ_AP019807.1, read as the reverse complement.
TTTCATAGCCTTATCAGCGACTAAGGGAGGCTTTGACGTCCATGTAGCAGTGATAATTGCTTTCCGTTCATATTGTCTGAGGCGGGCATACCCAGTAGTTCCTGGTCATTGGTTTGTGACACCTAATGACCGTCTAGTCGTATTACCTTGTTTGACTTGAAATCTTTTATGGATGATATAATGTATCATTTTGTTGGTCGAAGTATGGCTACCTGTCTTAAATACTCGAAGATTAAAAGGATTGTTGTGAGAGATACTTTAGGGATTTTGGCTTCTGGAGTTTGCCTGGTGCACTGTCTTTTGACCCCTTTATTACCATTATTGGGCGGTTTAGGGATATTGGGTGCACTGCAGGACGACCAGTTTCTCCACTTGCTTTTGCTCGTGCCGGTAGTGACCCTGGCTTTGGCCAGCTTCCCAGCCTCCTGTCGACGTCATCAACGCTATGCGGTAATGGTCGTGGGCTTCTCTGGGGCACTGCTATTGGTTGGGGCGCTTTACCTGGAGGGAGCATGGGAGCTAGTCGCCAGCATCCTCGGTGCTGGCTTGTTAATCATCGCCCACTGGGTAAACCAGCGCTTGATATATCGAGTGGCTTAAGTTGATTAGGTGAGGATAATGAATTTTGCACGGGTTCCGTTGGTTGCTTTGTTTTTTGCCGGTCCAGTTGCCGGAGATATGGGGGGCATACTCACGGTGAGGCAATAATGTACCTGGTGGCCGAGGTAGATAGAATCCGTATCGAGCTGGAGTCACCTTCAGCCAATCTGGTGGGGTTTGAGCACGCGCCACGCAGCCATGCTCAACAGCAGTTGTTGGATCAAGTGTCTCTCGAACTCTCTAAGCCTGATCTTTTCTTGGAGTTTGTTGGAACCAATTGTAAGCCCCGAAGCGTGGATGTTGAGGTGCCTTATAGCGCTGAAGTTAGCAGTGATAGTTCGGTACATAGCGGTTTCCATGCTAGCTATGAATTCAAGTGTGATAATCTGGCACAGTTCAACAGCGTTATTGTTACCCTGTTTGAGAGATTTCCCGGTATTCATGGGATTGCAGTGCAATGGGTCAGCTCCGGTCGACAGGGTGCTGAACTGCTCACTGTTAAAGACAACAAACTGCAAATGAAATAGCTATGAAAGCATCCCAAATCAGACAGACCCTGAGTGTGGCAGAACAAGCCTGCCGTAGCTCAGGGGCGCGCCTGACTGAAAAGCGCAAGAATGTCCTAACCGTTTTGCTGCGCTCTAAAACCCCGCTCTCAGCCTATGAAATAGCGGAGCATTACAATAGTGACGTCGGCGACTCAATTCCTGCCATGTCAGTCTATCGAATGCTGGACTTCCTGGCCGCAGAGAACTTGGTTCACAAGCTTAATTCAGAAAACAAGTATCTGGCATGTGCTCATATTGCCTGTGATCACAGCCACCAAACCCCACAGTTTTTAATCTGCAACCGGTGTAGCAAAGTACGGGAAATTGGCATCAGACCGGAAGTCATCACCGCGCTGCGCGATACAGTTGAAAGTGCTGGGTTTCATCTTCAAACGTCGCAACTAGAGTTGGATTGTGTCTGTGATGAATGTAGCCGGGAAGCAGCTTAGTGGCGGCTAGTCAGTTGATACGCGGGGTACCCGCCAACGTTATCACCGGTTTTCTGGGTGTTGGCAAGACGACCGCAATCCGCCACCTTCTGGAAAGTAAGCCCGATGATGAACGCTGGGCTGTTCTGGTCAATGAGTTTGGAGAGGTGGGTGTTGACGGTGCACTTTTTGAACCGGGCCAGGAAGATAGCATTTATATCCGAGAGGTACCCGGTGGCTGTATGTGCTGTGCGGCGGGCTTACCAATGCAGGTTGCTTTAAACCAGTTACTGGCCAAAGCCAGGCCCCATCGTTTATTGATCGAGCCCACGGGCCTGGGGCATCCACGAGAGGTGCTCGAAGCGCTGTCCGACGCTGTACGCGGCGGTGTTTTGAACCTTCGCGGTACGCTTACTTTGGTGGATGCCCGCTGTATAGGGGACGACCGCTATTTGCGTAGTGAGACTTTTCGGCAGCAATTAGAAGTTGCCGACCTGGTGGTTGCCAACAAGTCTGACCTCTATGGCCCTGAGGACTTGCAGAACCTTCAGCGTTTTCTCTCATTTTTAGGTGAAGGCACAGAAAAACCTCTTCAAGTGGTGGAGCAGGGGCGTATCGAACTAGGCTGGCTTCAACTTCCCAGTGGTTTCCAGGTTTCTACAGGGAATAATCACCAGCATCCGGTAAATCAGTTGGTGGATGAAGTTGAGCTATTACCGGATTGTGGTTATCTCCGCTCAGAGAATAGTGGAGAGGGCTACTACAGCTGTGGCTGGCGTTTTAGCCCTGAATTTATATTTGACCATGATGCGCTCTTTTCACTATTCAGCGGCGCTGAAGCTGAGAGAATCAAGGGTGTATTTATTACCGAGCAAGGTGTATTTGGATTTAACAAGGCTGACAAAGTGCTTACAGTCTTGGAGCTGGATGACACTTTGGAAAGCCGGGTGGAGGTGATTAACCAGGCACCTTTGGGCTGGGATGAGATGGAGAAGTCCTGGATCGATGCTCTGGTAGATAATCAAGATATCGAGCCGAAGGTTTTTATAAATCCAAATAGTTGTTAGGTGAGATACACAAATCTGGCCATCCTCACAGGAAGTCTCTGACTTAATTTAAAATTTCCGAGTAAATATGAAAATAAAAAATTCGATCGTTTTCAGGGTTGCAACTGCTGCATTATTTGCTGGAGTGAGTTACTCCAGCCTTGCCACAGAGAAAGAGAGTGTTTCGACCGAAGGCATGTGGCAGCCTCACCAGTTGCCTGAACTGTCCAAAGAGCTTCGGGGTCATGGGCTCGAGCTGGACCCAGCCAGCATGACCAAGCTCACTGAATTCCCAATGAATGCGGTGATCAGCCTTGGGGGCTGTTCCGCTTCCTTTGTTTCTCCCCAGGGATTGGTGATTACCAACCACCACTGTGCCTACGGCTCAATTTCATACAATTCAACAGAATCCAAGGATTTACTGGCGGAAGGTTTCCTGGCCGGGGACTTATCAGAAGAGCTGGCTGCTGCACCTGGCTCCCGTGTCTATGTCACCGTAGAAATGAACGAAGTGACAGATAAGGTCAACAGTCGCCTGACTGATGAGATGGATGGCGCTGCACGTTTTGCCGCAATCGAAGAAGCCGAGAAGTTACTGGTTTCCGAGTGTGAAAAAGATCCGGGACATCGCTGTGAGGTCTATAGCTACTACGGCGGTTTGAATTACTACCTGGTCAAGCAACTGGAAATCCGCGATGTGCGTTTGGTTCATGCACCAGCGTCTTCAATCGGAAAATTCGGAGGTGATATCGATAACTGGATGTGGCCGCGTCACACTGGCGATTATGCTTTCTACCGCGCCTATGTTGGTAAAGATGGCAAACCGGCGGATTACTCCAAAGATAATGTCCCTTACCAGCCCAAACACTACCTACCTGTAGCGGCAAAAGGCCCTAAGGAAGACGATTTTGTGATGGTTGCCGGTTACCCTGGTCGCACTAATCGTTATCGCACTGGCCAAGAAGTGGAAAGCAACTTCAATTGGTATTACCCAAACATGCAGCGGGTATTGGGTGAGTGGTCAGAAACGATTGGTGCAGCTACCGACGATAATAAAGATGCAGAGTTAAAGTATGCCAGCCTTGTAGCAGGTTTGAATAATTACTCTAAAAACTTTACTGGCATGATGGAGGGGTACCAGCGTAGCGATCTATTGCAGCGTAAAGAAAAGCTGGAAAAAGATTTGCAGGCTTGGGTGGATTCAGACAAAGCCCGCCAGAAAAAATACCAGTCGACGATTGATGACCTTCAGGCACTGGTTGTAGAAAAAGAATCAACCCGTGAACAGGACCTGGCGATTGATTACATGGATCGCTCTGCCATGCTGGGTGCTGCGAGCAAACTGTATCGATTGGCCAAAGAGAATGAAAAGCCTGATGCTGAGCGTAAGCCGGGTTATCAAGAGCGGGATCTGACTCGATTCACGGAGGGTATGCGTCGTATTGAGCGCAGCTACCATCCATCAGTCGACAAGCAGATCTGGCTCTACTTCCTGGACCGTTACCAGGCACTTCCAAAGGAGCAGCGTATAACCAGTTTTGATCGTTACCTAGGCATCGATAAAGGCAATGCTGGTTTAGAGCCAACTCTCGACAAAATGTATAAGGGCACGGAGCTTTCCGATGTCGAGGTACGTGAGGGCTGGATCGGCAAAAAGCCTGAAGACTTCAAAGAGAGCAAAGATCCGTTTATTCAACTGGCGGTAGCCATGTACGATGACATGCTTGCGCGCGAAGAGCATGAGGAGTCCATGAAAGGGCGCTTTGCCCAGTTGCGTCCACAGTACATGGAGATGCTGATTGACTATTACCATTCACTGGGTAAGCCGGTCTACCCGGATGCAAATAGCTCCCTCCGTGTAACCTATGGTTTGGTTAAAGGTTATGAGCCACCAGCTGGAACAATTAAGAAGGCCGCTGATGGCAATGACGGTAAGCAAGGTTTTGTACCTTTTACAACTTTGCGTGGCATTAAGGCCAAGTATACCGGCGAGGACCCCTTTGATGCCCCCAGAGCTTTGATGGAAGCTATCGATAAGAAGAACTTTGGCCGTTACTATGAAAAGCAGCTGGATTCAGTGCCGGTTAATTTTTTAAGTACCGTAGATATTACGGGCGGTAACTCAGGATCCCCGACAATGAATGGTCGCGGTGAGCTGGTGGGTGTTGTGTTCGATGGAACCTACGATAGCATCAATGCCGATTGGGATTTCACCGATAGTACCCGGGCGATTCATGTCGATATCGCTTATATTCTCTGGGTAATGGAGAATATTGACGGTGCTGGATATCTGGTTCGGGAGATGGGCCAATAACCTTATTGCTGGACAGTAGCATCACTAAACGAATCGAAATTGATTGTTTAGTGATGCACTGAGACTAATCTATCCAATTACTGGCTTTCATACTCCGAGAGTTTCTTCTTATCAATTTTACCCACGGCGGTAATCGGAAGGCGAGATAATACATTAAGGTGCTCTGGTAGCTTAAAGGGGGCCCACCTCTTTTGGTCAGGAAGTCGCTTAATATTTGTAGCCTGGGCGCTTTATCTGCATACGCAATAGCTGCACCAACTAGCTCTCCCAGCTCTTTGTCCGGCAGGGGGGGTAACAACTGCCTGCTGAATATTTGGATGGGCGATCAGGTGCACTTCAATTTCGTCGTATGAAAAATTTACCCACCTTGATAATCAATATTACAGGCAGTGTAATTTAAAATTAAGAGAATGTTTCCTGGCGATCCGTCTGAAAATAAATCGCATAATCCGCAGCATGGAAAGACCGGAAATTTGACTTGTAAGAGTTAGGCGAAGAGTTGAAGTTGGGTAGTTCGACTTTTACTCTCTAAAATAATCTACGAATTCAGATCATTATAAGTTCATCCATCTGGACGAGAGTAGTTGCGGACACATGGAGGTATGCGATTGCACTCGTAGCAGGGCGCGATCTTTATCTGGGTGTCTCATAAACCCATACCGAAGAATCAAATAGCACCCCCATTCCGAGTTCACTAATGAAAATGCAAGCGACAATATAGCTATTATAATGCCGCTCTCACTACGATTGTCCAAATGCTTGGCCAGGACGGTCTATTTGATTGTGATAATAACCTTCAGATCTCCAAAAATGGCTGAAACCCTGCAAACGATATTTTTATGGGAAGCGGAATACCGTGTCTTTAGTGGAAGAGCAGCTTAAAAGCATAGAGAAAACATGTGCCAATATCACCGAAAATTACGTCAAGAACCGTAAGGGAATTTGCCTAGAGTTTTTTTGCGCCTTCTGATCGTGTTTTCATTTGCAAGTCTTACAATCCGGTGTCATACAGAGGCGGGGACCAAGGATATATAATTGAAAAGTACCTCTGTTATTAAAAGTTCTTTTCATTTGCCAGAGATTAGCAACGGTTTACTCCGAGTGACATGATCCATCGTTGTGAATCTCACAAGAAGAGGTTTCAGAAGCTACTTTATTTGGGTTTCCCGCCGCTTACCAGTAGGCCGAAATAACAAATGATGTGCCAGTAGAGTATTAAGTTAGGAGCATCTTGCCCATCTCATACCACTGAGTGTCACCTAAATAAGCGCTGTCCATAGTGCCAGCGATCATAGGAGCCGTAACAATGAAAGCATCTGATCTGTTCGTTCACGCCCTGGAAGCCGAGGGAGTCGAGTATATTTTCGGTATTCCCGGCGAAGAGAACCTGGATGTGCTTGAGTCTCTGCGCGGCTCCAAGATCAAGCTGATTCTTACTCGACATGAGCAGGGAGCTGGATTTATGGCTGCCACCTATGGCCGCCTCACTGGTAAGCCGGGCGTCTGTATGGCGACTTTGGGCCCCGGCGCTACCAATCTTGTGACAACGGCGGCTTATGCCCAGCTTGGGGGTATGCCAATGGTGCTTGTCACCGGGCAAAAGCCGATAAAAAGTTCGAAGCAGGGCCAGTTCCAGATTATCAATATCGTGGATATGATGCGCCCGCTAACCAAGTTCACCAAAACGATAGTCGGCGGAGACTATGTGCCCTCCTATGTCAGGGAGGCATTCAGGCGTTCTGAGGAAGAGCGCCCTGGGGCTACACACCTTGAGTTCCCAGAAGACATTGCCCGTGAGCACTCCACAATGCCCGTACTCGAAGCCAGTTATACACGCAGGCCAATTGCTGAAGAGAAGGGTATCCGCCATGCTGCGGAAGCGATTTCGGCTTCTCGAAAACCCTTGCTATTGATTGGCGCAGGAGCTAACCGCAAGCTCACAGCAAAAATGTTGCGTAAGTTCGTCGATAAGCTGGGCATACCCGCCGTCACCACACAAATGGGCAAAGGGGTCATCGATGAGTCTGGCCCGCATTTTATTGGTAATACTGCACTGTCTGACGGGGACTTTGTGCATCGGGCGATAGAGCAGGCAGACCTGATTATCAATGTTGGCCATGATGTTGTAGAAAAGCCCCCTTTCTTTATGCGTCCAGGGGGAGCGGAAGTAGTACACATCAATTTCAACTCCGCCCAGGTAGATCCGGTTTACTTCCCCCAGATCGAAGTGATAGGGGATATCTCCAATAGCCTCTGGCAGCTGACTGAGCACCTGGAACCCCAAGACCACTGGAGCTTCACAGATGCCCATCGTATCCGCGCAGCACTGTTAAAGCAGATTGATGAGGCATCCAAGATAGACACTTTCCCAGTTCGTCCGCAGAGGCTGGTCAGGGATGTGCGGGAAGTCATGCCAGACAAAGGCATTATCGCCCTCGATAATGGCATGTTCAAAATCTGGTTTGCGCGTAACTACCCAGCGCACTGCCCCAATACTGTACTTTTGGATAATGCTCTGGCGACTATGGGTGCAGGTCTGCCCTCGGCTATGGCAGCCAAGCTGGTTTACCCGGATCGCCGTGTAGTCGCAATCTGTGGTGACGGCGGCTTTATGATGAATTCCCAGGAGATTGAGACGGCAGTTCGATTGAAAATGGACCTGATCGTGTTGATTTTACGAGATGATGCCTACGGCATGATCAAGTGGAAGCAGGCTATGATGGAGTTCAGCAACTTTGGGCTTGATTTTGATAACCCGGATTTTGTTGCCTATGCGCAGTCCTATGGCGCTCATGGGCACCGTATTGAGGCGACGGGTGAGCTGCAGCCAATGATCGAAAAGTGCTGTAAAGAGGGTGGTGTACATCTGATTGATGTTCCAATGGATTACAGCCACAATGACCGAATCCTCAACCATGAGATTCTGGAATTATCCAGTAAGCTGTAATACCCAAGTGAAAGGGGACAGGACGGCTCGGCTGTAATGGGTAGCTTTCTGTCCCTCGCAATACAGTTGATATGTATCTATTACCCCCGGACCGGTAATTACTAGATCTAAGAGTATTCAACCCCTGTTTTCATTTATTACTTACGCTATCCGTCATTGGGGATGACGCTAAGGTGTACATTAAGCAAAAGCATGTACAGGTTTCCTGAGAATATGATAAAAGTGGTTATCTCTCGGACAATGGAAGTAGGCGATAGGAAGGCAAGTTATGAAAATTGTTTCCGTCAATGTATCCAGGAAGAAGGTTGTTGAATATAAGGGTGAGCCAGTTTCTACGGGCATCTTTAAGAAACCGGTAAAGGGCAAGGTATTTGTCGGTAAGGGTAATCTGGAGGGGGATGAGCAGGCCGACTTGAAGCATCATGGTGGAATTGATATGGCCGTTTATGCCTTTGCGAGTGATCACTATAATTATTGGCAACAAACCCTGTATAAAAGCCATTTACCCTATGGAACTTTCGGGGAAAATTTGACAGTCTCTGGGCTTATCGAAGATAAAGTCTTTATCGGCGACCAATTTCTCATAGGCGATTGTCTCCTCGAGGTAAGTCAGCCAAGAATTCCCTGTTTTAAACTCAATATGGCTTTAGATAATGATAATACCGTTAAATTATTTAAAGATTACTTCAACACTGGTGTGTATTTTAGGGTGCTTGAGGAAGGTTATATAGGACAAGAAAAAAAACTCAGTAAAGTTGCTGAGGTACCTGGTTCTGTCAGTGTAAATTCCATGTTTCGAGCCTTGTTTGATAAGGAGTATGCTTTTAGCAAACAAGTACTTGAGGCCGCCCATCAATTGCGGCCCCTCTCCCAAGAGTGGCGAGAAAAAGTGGAAAGACGCCTGAAGAGGATTGGCTAGGTGAGCAGTCTTTGAAAATTTCCCATCTTTTGTATATTCACCTGAATGATACCCCGGATACGGTATAACTTTAACCTGGGTAAGCGCCGTATTGTTTTCTGCGCGAGATTGTTTAATTTTCCCTCTAAGATTAAAGATGTTTAGCTTGTCAACATGGCCAAAGTGTACGACTTCCATTTGTACTAGCCTGTATTCATCAGTTTAGAATCGATTTTTATATTTTTGATTTATCCGTTAAGCGTTTGGGTAAAATTAACCATGAGTTTTGATGAGTACACCATTTTCTTTTGGGGTTACAAAACATTACACGTGAGTTACTGAATTAACTTGAGCAATTGACTGGTTGAAAATTTGTTTAACTCTTCCTTAACAACCCAACATATACCCCCAAGTTGAGAATGGCTATTCTGACTTGGATTATGGCCAGAAGGATTCCATGCTGTTCTCATGTCCACTGTAACTGTGTAGATTTTTTAATAATTGAGTATAAAAATAAATGCGTCACCTGGTCGAGTAGCCAGTAACTTTAATCAATTTTTCGATACAGTTTAAAAAATTAATTTTCAGATCTTTAATAAAGATAAAGGTAAGAATCTGTGAGTAGTCCAGTTAAAAGTTCGAAAATACAGACCCAAAACGATATTTCAATCTGCGATTTGATCACACAGCAAATGATGAAGCACCCTGATCGTGTAGCGATTTTCGATGGAGAAAGTAAGGTCAGCTTTAATCATTTACTAAAGCGGGCTGATGCAATTGCGCAAGATCTTCGGGCTCGTGGCGTTATGCCTGGCTCTTTGATTGGGGTATGCATGAACCGCTCCTGGGAACTAGTAGCAACTTTAATTGGCGTAATGCGAGCAAGGTGTGCCTATGTACCTCTGGACCCAGCATATCCAAAAGATCGCGTACGTTACATGCTGGAGCACTCGCGTGCAGTGGCTGCTATCGTGGATAACAACGGTTCCGCTGACCTGTGCAGGGCAGTACGTGAGTTAGTGTGGATCGATCAAGTGGATGAACATACAAGTGAGATTGTAGGTGACTCTGCAGGACCATCAGCAAGCGACTTGGCCTATGTTATCTACACCTCAGGCTCCACTGGCCGGCCAAAAGGTGTCGCTGTTGAACATAGGAGTATTGTGGCCATGAGCCACTCCATGGGCGAGTTGTTCAATGAGGAGGAGCTCAAAGGGGTATTTGCTGGTGCTTCGGTCTGTTTCGATACCTCGGTGATGGAAATCCTGGGCACACTGTCCCTTGGGGGCACTGTAATACTGGGCAAGAACATATTGGAGCTGCCAAATCATCCGGCCGTTGATCAGGTGAGAACCTGCGTATCGGTAGCATCAGCAATGCAGACTCTACTCTCCACGGAAAAGTTACCCGAGGGACTTCAGTGCCTTGTATTTGGCGGTGAGGCGCTGAAGCGGTCACTTGTTGAACAGGTTTATGCCTTGAAACCCGGGCTGCGAATATTCAACGCCTATGGTCCTACTGAGGATACTGTTTACTCAACCATTGCCGAAGTTACGCCGGGCACAAAGCTGGTTACGATTGGAAAGTCAGTGCCAAATTCCCGTGCGTACATTCTGGATGATGCTATGCAACCGGTATCTCCCGGAGTAGCGGGAGAGCTGTATCTTGCGGGGAGCAAACTTGCAAGGGGCTATCTCTATGATGAAACACTTACCAAAGACCGTTTTATCGAGTTGGAGCCCAGTGCAAAGATTCCAGATACCCGTTTGTACAAAACGGGGGACATGTGCCAATGGGCAGAGAGCGGCGAGATAGAGTTTCTCGGCAGGGCCGATCAGCAGGTGAAGGTCCGGGGCTTTCGTATTGAGCTTGAAGAAATTGAGTCGACACTCGAATCGATGCCTGGCGTTAATGCCGCAGCAGCTGCCGCTGTAGATGGTGGCATTGGCCAGAAAATGCTCGCGGTCTATGTTGTTAGCCGGAACCAAACGGTAACAGATACAGCGGTTAAAGAGTTCTTGGCGCAGAGACTTCCAAAATATATGGTCCCGCAAATTGTGAGGCACCTCGAGGCATTGCCAGTATTACCCAACGACAAGCTCGACCGCAAAAAGCTTATAAAGCTGGAAGTGGGTAATCAAGTTAACCTCGACTCAAGTGATAACTCACCCAACAGTTCTAGCAATTTAATACAGCGCTTGATCGGTTCCAAGTTAGAGCAGCAAGCCACTATCCTGTCGATTATTCAAAGAGAAGTAGCCGTTCTCCTTAATTTTGTTGATCCGGAACAGGTCTTGCCGGATCTCTCATTCTCCACCCTTGGTCTCGATTCCCTCACAACCCTGGAATTAGCTCGGCGGCTGAGTAACAACTTGGGCCGTTCAATTGCTTCCCAGGCGATTATTAATTATGCAACTCCAGATTCTCTGGCGGGCTATATTCTAGGTACCTTGGATGATAGTGCAGGTGAGGCTTCAGTTAAAAAGGTGAATCGTGCAGCATCGGATTCACTTTCCAGCTTCCAGTCGCATATTCAGTCCAGTCACCCGACCTTCCAGGCCGCAAAAGCGCCATCCTGGTCTGCTATGGACAAGAGTAAGCTGGTACAAGAAGTGATGTACATGGTTAATGGCCAACGTAGAAACCCCTACAGCAAAGTGCTGCGCACAGGCAGCGCGACACGAGGCACGGTTAGCGATGTATATAACGATGAAGAACAGGAAGCCATCATCTGGACAACCAATTTATATCTCGGGCTGAACCGGGATAAGAAGGTTATGGAGGAGGCCGCCTCTGCTGTCGCAAAGTTTGGAACCGGGATGGGGACTTCTGCAGCAGCGTCGGGTTTAACCGATCTACACCTCGAATTCGAAACTGAGTTCGCAGAACTGGTTGGAAAACCCAGCGCCTGTCTATTCCCGACCGGGTATACCGCAAATGTCGGGGTGGTTGCTGGGCTTCTTGGTAAAGACGATGTGGTAGTTATTGATCAGTTATGCCATGCATCCATTGTTGACGGCGCTCGCCTTTGTGGCGCAACGATCAGGACATTCAAGCATAATGATGCCGCCGACCTGGAATCGGTGCTTGAGTCTGAAATGTCCCCTTACCGTACTATCCTGGTTGCCCTTGAGGGCGTTTACAGTATGGGGGAGGGCGCTGCACCCGTTACAGAAATTGTACGCACTGCAAAGAAATATAATGCGCTCGTCTTGGTTGATGAAGCGCATTCATTCGGCTTTTACGGAGAGCGAGGTGCCGGCATTTGTGCGGCTCAAGGAATCACCGATCAAGTTGATTTTATAATGACTACTCTCAGCAAGGCCCTTGGCAGTCTTGGTGGCGTTATTGCGGCGAAGGCGGAGTATGTTGACCTGCTGCGGTCGTCGGCAAGAGCTTATATCTTCCAGGCCTCAATCAGCCCTGCGGATATAGCCGCAGCACTGACCGCTTTACGCCGTCTCAGTTCTGACGATGATCTGCGAGAGCGACTCTGGGAGACAACCCGCTATATGCGGCAGCGTTTCGAACAGGCTGGCTATGATTTGGGAACGGGAGATGGGCCTATTGTCACACCGCATTTCAGTGACAAAGACAAATTGTTTGCGATTGTGCAGGAACTCTACAAGCGTGGTATTCAGACATCGGCGGTAACCTATCCCATTGTGGAGAACGGGCGCGGTCGGCTCAGGCTCATTTGCTCGGCAGCTCATACGAAAGAGGATGTGGATAAGACTGTCGAAGCCCTTATTGAGGCCGAGCGGGAAGTTGATAGCTTGGCAGTGGTTGCTGAAGAGGAACCCTTGGACTTGAGTCTGGTGCAATCTCAAGTGGAAGAGTGGGCTAATAATTTCACCAGCCATCTCAAGCGGTTGATAGCGAAGAGCTCTGGCCCAACTCCCAACCTCGCGCTATCTGTGAGTGTCTCTGAGCAGCTTGAGCCTGTCAGGATTTTGTCCTACGACGGGAATGTTACATTGAGTGATCATAAGGTCTCTGGCTTACCTTCATGTTCAATGGTTCTTAAAGGTAAGGGGGCAGTTTCTGCCCTGTCTTCATCGGATGTACAAGGACTGCTTCAAAGCATCTGTTCAGGAAGTTGTGTGCTGAATGGCCAGGTGGAACCATTTATTTGGTTTATCGCCCGCATGGTTGACTTGCGGCAGGCTTCAGAGGTTACGGATATGGAGCAGCATCAAGCTCGAGTCGTATGCTAGTTGGGTGAAGAAGTAACCCTGTAGGTTGGCCCCTTAGTTAATTCTGGGGGCCACATTCTATATATAGTCTTATGGGGTGGGGTTTATTGCTTCCCTATTTCTCTTACTCCCAGATTACGCCAACCCAGCTGAATCAATAGCAGGACCAATATTGCTGCGAATGCGGTGATGTAAAAAGGTAGTCGAATGTTCACTTCCATGGCCCCGCCGCCCACAAGGGATATCAGGCTCGCTACCAGCGTAAAACCCGCGGTGGCTATTCCCATAACCCAGCCCTGCTCAGTTTCATCGACGCTACAGGCGAATGTATTCAGGAGAGCGGGGTAGGCCAGCCCAAAACAGAGATAGGCAAAGAAAATACTCAGGTAACAAAGCCATATCTGATTACTGAATACGAAGACTAAAGCACTACCTCCCATCACCAGGGCAGACATTTTAATGACGAGCGGCTTACTCCAGCGAGATAAGACTGGTTTAACCATAAACAAGCTGGATATGGCTACGGCGATGCCCATTGTCAGCATAGCCATACTGGTCACCAATAATCCCACTTGGAACCGGCTGCTCAAGTAATTGGCAATGAAGATATAAAAGCTGAGGTGCACAAGCATAAAGCAGAGATAGGCTGGACAAAGTCGTGCTACCTGGGGGCGGTCTTTTAAATGTGCAAACTGTGTAAAGAGGTCCCGGAATCGGAATTCAAGCTGCATCGGTGCCTTTCGGCTGTCATGGTAGAAGATCAGGATTAAGCACAGGGTGATGGCCACAAGAGCCAACGCAAAGTAGAAGGGCAGCTGAATACTGGCGATATTTCCCAGCAGTTCTCTATCTGCCAACAGGCCGGCCATAATTGGGCCGGCAACAGCACCGGCACTCATGCCTGCCACTAAAAGCCCCAGATTTCTGGAGGCCTCCAGCTCATTGTTACTGGCGTCAATCATTGCCGCCTGGGCGATAGGCTGGTTTCCCGCAGTAAAACCACTGATCACCCGCCCCAGAATCAGAAGCCAAAGGTTACTATTGATCAAAGAGAGAATGGTTATTGCATAGCCAGAGAGTGCGCCTACCAGGCATAGAACCATGGCGCTCTTCCGCCCAATACTATCGGACAACTTGGCGATATACACTGAGCCGACAAACCAAGCCAGAAAGAAACTGCTAATAACGACGCCATAATATAGATGGCGTGTTGTCTGGGGAGTATCGGTAGGTAGGAACTGGAATTTTGTCGACATAACCAGTTCGTTGATGATCGGAAACAGCAGTCCCTGGCCCATCAGGTCAACAAATACCACTGCCAGCAGAGCTAAGCGGCACATTGCAGACATGGAGGGCTCCTCGCTTCCTCTTAGAGTATCAATTCCAATTAGCAAGATAGCAGCTGGGTAAATCTGGCGATTGTAAGTTCTGGGCGCTGGAGAGCTAGAGCGATTGCTATTTTGGGTTATTTACTCAGTTAAGTGGCGCTTCCTTGCGCGCTCTGCGGCTTTGAGTATTTTTTTATTAAAATAGTTGCCGATGATTTTGGCTGATTTCGACCATCCAACTTGTGGAAACGCCAGCAGTTTTGGCAAAGCCCTCCCATTTTTTCACTGCTGCTGCCACCTCTTCAATGATGTCCATTGGCTGCTTGATGCTGATTGCCCTTCCTACGGCCAGTAAGTCCTCTAATTGGAAATGGTCCCGTTTGCCGTTGATGCTCATTTGATGTTGGCTGGTCCATGCGCCACCGGGATTGTGGGCATAGGTCACGTCGAACGCCGGTGAAAGGGACCACTCGCCTTCGGGTTCCATCAGGAACGCAATGTTCTTGGTGTGATCATCCTGATTCCTGGCCAAAACATTGAATACCATCCGTCGATATTGCTGAATCGCTTCACTTTTGGGCAGGTAAAGCTCGCGCATAACGCTAAAGGCCTGCTCGTATGAGTGGGCACCGGCCATATTGAAATCTAAGTGGGCGATGCCACAGAGGGACTGCATGTGCAGCTTCTTACCATGCATTCGGTCGAAGCGTCGCGTCATAAAGTGCGCTCTGCCGTTTTCTTCCAGCAGCTTGCACTCAGTCATGTTAATGCCAGCTTCCAGGGCCATAAGATGGTAAGCGTATTCAATTCTCCCAAACCCGTCGGTAGTACCGAGCTCCAGGTCCCCGGCACCATCGAATTTCAGCAGCCAGTAGTCGTAATCTTTTGGTGCGGGAACTTGGCCTGAGCGAATATCTCCCGCGTCATTCATGGCGATTACCGCCTTTGCTCTGGCGCCCCCGGCACTGGTTCCCACTCTTAAGATATCCAGCAAGGCGCCTGATCTCTCTGCATCGCTTTTACCAAATTGGGCATTGAGATCGGTTTGCCTATGGGTAATCGCGGCCGCCAGTTTCACCAGCTCCTCAATATTGAGATCGACAGAATCCTTAAAGCTACCATCCACGGCAGGTTGAAACTCCAGCGCGCCCATACCACGCGTACCGGTGTAACAGAGGCGCTCAATAGGGTTAAAGCTCTCTGGGGTGCGTCCCTGTCGGGCGAGCCAGGCATCAATGACGGCGTTACCGAACTTATCAGGTAAGCAATCCGCAAGGAGCCCCGGTAAGCCCTTGAAGGTGTCCCGGCTGAGAGTACGGAAAATATAGGGCTCCACCGAAGCCTCATTGGGCATAGTAATAGGGGCAATATCCAGTCCGCGCTGCAGAAATTCCGGGGCGTATTCAAATGAGCCATACCCGGTTTCATCCCAATGAACAGCGCCAACCAGCTGCCCCCACAGATGTACTGTGGCGGTATTTGTTTGCTTTACCATTCTGGCTTATCTCTCTTTTTTATTTTGCTTGTCTGGGCCTTGGGGGTGCCTTTCACAGAGCTTTCTTTGACAGTCTTGGTGTTGTTAGAAGCCCTGGCTCTTTTTCGTTGCTTTCCGTGGGTAGCAAGTTGCATGGGGCTGACTGCTGGAGCTGGGAGGAATGCCTCCAGAGCTTCCAGCCGGCGGAGCACTCTCAGCGCAGCAACCAGGCTGTCGAGCCTGCCGCGACCAGCTTCCAAGCCCTTGATGGTAGAGGAGGACAATCCAGCTCGCTCAGCCATATCATCCTGGGTGAGATTCATCCGCAAACGGTACTCCCTAAGGCGGCTGCCGAGTGTCTCAAGTATCTGCTTATCCGATTGCCCGTGAAAGGTCATAATAGGTGGTTTTCAATCTCTTATTGATATATTTGGGGCTTAACAGCTGTAATTTAAGCTATTATAGCAGGTTGATATCTTGCTTGATTAACCAGTAAAAATCCACCTATTAAGCAATTAAAAGTTAATTAATAGTTAGAAAAGCAACTATTATGAGTTTTGAAAAGGGCCTGAAATGGTTGACCATTTCAGAAAGAGTGAAAGTACGCCAAAAATGTCTGTACTGAGAAGCCCCTCGACATGGCCTTCTGAAACCTTTCTGTGCCTCGGTCAAGGTGTTGAGGGAAAGGCCCGTTGTTCTAGGGGATAGCAATAAGGCCGGCAGTAACAAGGATAGTTTTTCCAGGTAGCTTGCATCGCTCCTACAATATTCTCTCTATGCAACTCTTTCTACCTGAACCGCCAAGCTAGAGTCAGAACATAGATAGTTCCAGCACAGGAGTAAGAATTTATAATTTGGGCCTCATAGGTCAATACTACTCACCATTTATATGTATAAAGTTAATTTCCTCTGTAAGTAACAAGCCTCAAAAATAGATTCATTTAACTGCAGAAGAGAACCTTTCACTGATTAAGTAGTTTGATGTTTCCAAAGTAAAATTTATAAATAATAATGCTGAATTTAAAGCAATTTGTATATGTTAATTTATCAACGTAAGTGTCAGATATAATTAATGTGCTTATTGGGTGGTATTATTTTTGTTCAGAATTTACGAAAATTTAAGGGAAGTAAGCGTATGAAGTATATAAAGGAAATTATTTTCTTGGCCTTGTTGGCCATTTCATCCACGGCAAGCGCCATTATTATTCGTGATGATATTGAAGATGAGAAGTACCGAGTTCCCTCTACGACGCTACCAGCATTGGCTGATTTTCCAGGAGAAGGGCACGGTGTCCTGATTTTTCCTCAGTGGGTTGTTACAGCGGCGCATGTAACTTGTACACAGCACCCTGAGGAGATCACTATTAATGGCCTGCCGCGGAAAGTTAAGTCCGTTTTCGTACATTCTGGACACAAAATGCTACCTGAAAAACTGATAAAAGAAGCTTTAGCCTCTGGCGAAGGTTCTAAGTTACAGGCATTTCTCGCGATGTCAGATGATATAGCACTTATTAAACTGGAAGTGCCAATTACTGATGTCAAGCCAATCCCTCTCTATCGTGGCAGCAACGAAGTTGGCAGAACTGCTCAGTTAATTGGCAAGGGAGCTACCGGTAATGGCAAGGAAGGGCCGGAACCTCATAGTCCACATCGCACCTCTTTACGCAGAGCTTTCAATGTTATTTCCAGTGTTGATAAACGCTGGATCTCTTACCGGTTTGATTCGCCAAAAACTGCCAATCAACTTGAAGGTATGGCCGGTAATGGCGATAGTGGAAGCCCTGTGCTGATCAAAGAAAAACAAGAGTGGCAACTTGCCGGTCTTGTTGCCTGGGTTTCCAGTGAAAGAGATTTGCGCACATATCATGGTGCGCGTTATGGCGATAATGGAAATAATGTTCGTGTTTCTCAGTATATAGACTGGATCGAAAGCACTATATCTGCGGAAGAGTAGAGGTTGGGCTTAGAGCTCACGAGAGGCTAAACCAGCATCTATGCGAGCGTGTTTCAACAGGCTGATAAGGAGCTTCTAAATAATTCCGTAATGTCTCTGTGGGGCTTGAAGGCAGTTGATGTTAGGCGCATCCAGCCGTAAATGGCCATATCCTTTGCCGGATTCAACTCAGTGGATGTGGTCTGCAAGGCCCGCCTCGCGGGGCTTGCCGAGCGTTCAGATTCTGCGTTATGGCTTTTAGAATGGTCTACATATTCCTGTACAGTCACGCCTTAATTGTGAGCCACTCTGAAAGCCTGTGCTATCACGAAATCATTGGAGAACCTGCCTTGCCCATACAGTAAAAATGCAGTAATGGAAAGGCTAAGAGGATGAAAGTCGCGCTCCCGGGTGGTAGAGTAATCCCCCGAATCTAACATCCAACAACTCCAGGACTCACCTTGACCGTCCCCTTTTCTGACCTGCCCCTGAAGCCCGCCTTGCTGAAAAACCTGGCGTCACTGAACTACACAGCCATGACCGAGGTCCAGGCCAAGACACTACCGATCGTACTTGATGGGAAAGATGTTATCGCACAGGCAAAGACCGGTTCCGGGAAAACCGCGGCCTTCGGTTTAGGTGTGCTACATCGGCTCAATGTTGACCGGTTTCGAATTCAATCGCTGATTTTGTGTCCGACACGGGAACTGGCTGATCAGGTAGCGCAGGAACTGCGCCGACTGGCCAGAGCGATTCACAATATTAAGATTCTGACCCTGTGCGGCGGCATGCCGTTTGGCCCGCAGATCGGCTCCTTGGAGCATGGCGCTCACATAATTGTCGGTACTCCCGGGCGTATCGAAGAACATCTGCGGAAGGGAACCCTGTCCCTTGAACATGTCGACACGCTGGTCTTTGATGAGGCTGACCGGATGCTCGACATGGGGTTTCAGGACGTCATCGATACCATTCTGGCCCAGGTACCGGCAGGGCGACAATCGTTACTGTTCAGCGCCACCTATCCGGATGAAATCGAGGAGCTCAGCGCTCGAGTAATGCAAAAACCGGTGATGGTGCGAATTGAGTCCGCACACAGTGAGGACGTAATCGAACAACGTTTTTACAAAACAGAGAGTTTTGATGATCGCCTGAAGATGACTCGGCGCATTCTGCTCCATGACAAACCGGTCAATTCCCTGATTTTCTGCAACACCAAGCGTGAAACCGATGAGGTGGCCGATAGCCTGAAACAGGCTGGGTTCGATGTGCTTGCCTTACATGGTGATATGGAGCAGCGTCAACGTAACGAAACGCTGATTCGCTTCGCCAATGGCAGCGCCTCCATTCTGGTGGCCACTGATGTGGCGGCACGCGGTCTGGATATCGACAAGCTTGATGCCGTCATCAACTTTCATATCGCCAAAGACCCGGAGGTGCACACCCACCGCATCGGACGGACTGGTCGTGCCGGTGAGCGCGGTTGCGCTTACTCCCTTTTTGCCGAGAAGGAAGGCCATAAACTTCTGCGCATGAACCTGACACAGGACCCACTGTCCGATCCAGACACGCCGCCACCGGCCAATATTTTAAAAGAGCCTCCGTTTCAGGCGCAGATGGCTACCCTGCAGATTGATGGCGGCAAGAAGCAGAAAGTTCGTCCGGGCGATATCTTGGGAGCGCTCACCGGTGGTGACCGTCCGATCAACGGGCAAGATGTTGGTAAGATCAATGTCCTGGATTTGACCGCTTATGTTGCGGTTAAACGAAACGTGGCAGCGCAGGCGCTTAAAAAGATCGAAAACGGAAAACTAAAGGGCCGCAAATTCCGGGTGCGCCGTATTCGGGGGTGAGTGGTTTGATCTTCACCGAGCGCCTTGGCATGCTGCCCTAGAGCAGCTTGCATCTGGCGAGCATCAGAAGAAGGTTGATAATTCGGTAGAGCACTACCGTTAATATCTTGTCGTGCGAGCGGGCACCGAGGCCGATTCCGATCGGTGCCAACGGCAAGAACACTAGTGACGGCATCAGCTTTTGAGTATTCAACTGTTCCCGCACAAATATGGAATGCTATTTGTGCGAGGAAAAGGGCCCCTGAGTAAATCCTGATGCTGATTTATCCAAATACATTTTGCCTTTACATAAAGTACCTGGGATATTGGAGCTTATTTTCTCCGTGTCCTCATTAGATTCATAATCTACTCAGAGGTTTTTTAAGGGTAGATAGCTGCTAATAATTGTTCTACTAGAGCTGGTGCCATACAATTCATCTGCCGGCTTAATATGCTTTTTTGTTGTTATGTAAATTCCAGAATTGTGAATTAGATGATGATTGGAGAAGTTATGGAAACAAGTATTGAGCTAATTCGACCAGTGGTAGCATTAGTAATTTGGTCTCTAATAATGTGGCTGTGGATGTATGCTACGAGGCTGCCAGCTATTGCGGCTATGAAAATGCAGTTGGATCCAGAGGCTCCAGCTGGCACCCAGATGTCGAATTTACCGCCAAGAGTCCGCTGGAAGGCTGATAATTATAACCATTTAATGGAACAGCCGACTATCTTTTATGCCATTGTGCTTTGCCTGGTTTCCCTTGATGCTGCCACAGAAGTGAATATTATCGTATCTTGGGTATACGTGGGGTTGCGGGTGGCTCATAGCCTCTACCAGGCACTGGTAAACAAGATTGAAATTAGATTTGTCATTTTCTTATTGTCAAATATTCCACTTTTTATTTTGGCATTTAATGCGGCAAATGTAGCTTTTTAAAAGAAGAGTAGGCAACGTGGGTGGTGGAAATCGATCTCTGGCAAGGTTCAATGCCTTTATTTGCCCCTATGACCGTGTAAGATATGCCTAGGTCTACTTGCGATTGAGTGATGAGAGCGTTAAGTTCTATAAATATTGCAGTAGATGATTTTTACCAAAAGAGCTTGTTTAAATTAGATTTAGCCGATTAACTCAATTGCTATATGTTTGTGGGTTCAGTATATGACTAGTGAGAATACGATCGCATCCGGCGGTTGCTTGTGTGGAGCTGTGCGGTACCAAGTGAAAGGGCCACTTAGAAATATAGTAAATTGTCATTGTAGTATGTGCCAAAAATTGCATGGAAATTTTGGGCCTCATACGAAGGCTCGCAAAGTTAATATCACCGTTACAAAAGATGATGGTTTGGCCTGGTATAAAACGTCAGATGTTGCTCAAAGGGGCTTCTGTCGCGAATGTGGATCCAGTCTTTTTTGGGAGCCATTTAACCTGGATGCAACTGGCATTATCGCTGGATCGCTGGATGGTCAAACTGGCTTGAAAACGATGGGGCATATATTTGTCGGTGAAAAGTCTGATTTCTACGAGATAAACGACGAATATCCACAGTTTCAAAAGTCGTCAGATGGCCAGTTGGTTAATGATTATAAGTAGGCACAAATTGTAACTGTAAATGGCACATTTCAGCGTATCTACTGTTTTGTGAACTTGGTAGGATTTCATGAGAAAGTGTCGTATTTGAAGGAAGGTTGAGGTGAATTAGAAACAGGGGGAGTAACCAATATGGCGATAATTGATGTGTGGGCCCAGCATCCTACAGAACGCTTTCTTGCTGAACCTTTCTTGGACACCTTGAAGAGATGGATGGGGCAGGACTTCAAGGAGGTTCCCTTAGAGTGGACATTGTTGGCCATGGAGTCTGCAAATGTCTCCAAGGCGTTGATTTCCGCTTGGTATGGCCCCAATGGTGCGCTTATTAGCAATGAAGAAGTCCTTGAAGTTACCTCGGCCCATCCAGGTAATTTTTGTGGGCTTGCCTCTGTTGATTTGAGGAATCCAGTAGAAGCCATTCAAGAGCTGCGTAAATATGTTTCTGAGCATGACTTCAAAGGCTTGCGGATCGTGCAATGGCTTTGGGAGCTTCCTTGTACACATCCTTTATATTACCCATTGTACGCGGCCTGTGTTGAGCTTGATGTGCCGGTTTGTCTTCAGGTTGGGCTCACTGGTCCGTTGCGCAGCTCTGAAACTGGTCGGCCTATTCATATTGAGCGGATTGCACTGGATTTTCCAGATTTGAAGATAGTATGCGGTCATATAGGTTATCCTTGGCACAATGAGATGATCGCATTTGCCACCAAGTTCCCGAATGTTTATATAGACACCTCTGCATATAAACCTAAACGCTACCCCCAAGAACTGGTTTCGTTCATGAAGGCCCATGGCAAGCATAAGGTGATGTTTGGCACTAATTACCCAATGCTGACACCGGAGGCCTGCCTAAAAGAGATGCACTTGTTGGGCTTGGATGAGGAGGTTTCTGATCTGTTTTTATATAAGAATGCAGAGAGCGTTTTTAAGCTTTAGTCGGTCATAAAGAAAGCTTCAGCTGGCAAGGTTCGCTTGGATAGTGAGTTTTTGCCAGATGAAGCCGTTGTAAACTTATGACCGTCAATGTGATCGTTTTCTAAGCTTACTCTTTCTGCTTATATGTCACTGTGAGGACCAAATATTTCATAAAATATTCTGTCGGAATTTACCCCCAGTTCCAAAAGCTGATCTTTAATGTTCTTCATAAATCTTGCGGGTCCGCACATATAGAATTCACCCTGGATAATCGGAAGCTGCTCCCGAACAAATTCCAGGTTCATAAGCCCCGAAAAGACATCCTTCTTTACGCCAGATGCATACCAATAATAGTGTTTGATATTTGAGTTGTCCGAAGCAAGATCTGAGAGTCTTTTCTTGAATGAGTGCTGTTGCTCTTTCTCACAGGCGTGCAGAAAAATAATTTTTCTGCCTGGTCGCTTTTCGTGTATGGATTCCAGCATGGAAAGTAGTGGTGTTACCCCGACACCAGCAGAGATGAGGACAACCGGATTTTCTGAGTCTCTGAGAAAGAAAGCGCCGCTTGGTGGGTAGGCCTCTAAAACATCCCCCACGGCCACAGTGTCATGCAAGAAAGAAGAGACAATACCTTCCCTTGGTTGGCTTTCCCTTTTAACGCTGATTCGATAAGTGGCACTGTTGGGCTTATCGGAGAGTGAATACTGGCGTATTTCAAGGTAGTCATGTGCTGGTGGTTTTACTCGAATCCCAAGATACTGGCCTGGTTGGTACCCAATCACACTGTCGCCATCCTCTGGTTTTAGGGTAAAGCTGGTGACCAGATCAGACTCAACGGTTTTCTCCTCAACGACAAACTGCCTGGGTCCATGCCAGCCCCCTGCAGAATTTTTTGAGGAGTCATAAAGCTCATGCTCTCGCTCTATTAACAGTTTTGCAAACAATCCATAAGCTCTTTGCCAGGCATCGATAACTTCGGCAGTAAACGTATCAGGTATAAACTCTTCTAATGTCGCAAGTAAATGCTTTCCGACAATTCCATATTGATCAGGCTGAATAAAATAACTGGTATGCTTCTGGGCAACCCGTTCAATCAAAGGCTGCAGGGCAGGGAGGTTATCTATATTCTTTGAGAATGTTGATATAGCACTGAAGAGGGCAAATGGCTGCTTGCCACTCTCCTGATTGCTCATGTTGAATATATTTTTTAACTCTGGGTTACAGGAAAACATTCTCCTGTAAAAATGTTTTGTGATATCTACGCCTGCACCATCAAGGGTCGGGGCAGTAGCTTTAACAATTTTGATTTCTCTAGATGTCAACATAATTTGCTCCTTTATACATCTAACGGAAAATTTATCGTGGACAATCCAAAACGGAGGTATCAGAAACCCAATACCTACAAAAAAATTGCTGACAGTTGCGTTCAGCTAATGGAAGAGAGAACGACTGCTTATTTAACCTCTAGAGAGAGGCTATATTGTGCGACGCAGCGGCTTATGTATCCGACTTTTATAAGTGTTGCGCTGATTACCATAAAGATATGGCCGGCGACCTGTGCCGGAAGAGAGAAGTGGTGGGACATTGGGTAGCAGATGATGACGGTTACTATCAGGAAAGGTACCGATAGTAGAAGGGTAAGGTTGCCAGCTTTAAGCAGGAGCTCGAATCGTCTGCGCAGAAGTGGATTTTCGGTAGCGAGCATTTTGGCCTCTATGACAATTTCATTCTTACCTCATAGTTAGCAAGCGCCATGCCAAAAATAAAAATCCTTAAAATACAATAAGTTACGATTTATACAGGATACTGTAGTGTCATTTTGACATCTTTGATATGTGTGTCACAATGACTCAAATAGATTTTTTGGACTCGTGACGGATGACGGATATAAACGCCAATCTCCTATTGGAAGTCGCGCTGGACCTGGCCAACAGCCTTAATAACAGTGACCGCTTTGAACGCCTTCTATCCACTATTCGAAAGGCCATCAAGTGCGATGCTGTAGCGCTGCTGGGGCTAAATGAAAATGTGCTTACGCCTTTAGCGGTGCAGGGGCTTGCTAGGCGGACGCTTGGGCGCCGTTTTATTGTCAATGAGCATCCTCGTCTCGCAAAAATCTGTGCTTCGGAAAATCCTGTTCGCTTCCCATCGGACTGTGATCTCCCAGATCCTTTTGATGGCCTGTTGCTGGATAGGGAAGGGGATTTGCCCGTGCACTCTTGTATGGGATTACCACTGTATTCGGATAACCATCTAGTCGGCTTGTTAACCCTTGATAGTATGGCTGCTGATGCCTACGGCCGAATCAGCGACCGAACTCTCGAACTAATCGCAGCCCTGTCAGCCGCTACGCTGAAAACAGCACTGGAACTGAAAGCACTTTCTCTTTCTGCGGAGCACGCAGAGCAACTGGTAAAAGAGCTTACACAAGAAGCTTTCCTGCGAGATGGAGGAGAGTTGATTGGTGAGAGCCAGATAATGAAAGTCCTGCGAAGTGATATCGAGTTAGTAGCAGGTTCTGACTACAATGTCCTGATACTTGGAGAAACCGGTGTCGGCAAAGAGTTGGTGGCGCGTACCGTACACAGGCTCTCCTCTCGCAGGGAGAAGCCCCTCGTCTACCTTAACTGCGCCTCCTTGACTGAGACTTTGGCTGAAGCTGAGCTTTTTGGGCACGCTAAAGGTGCTTTCACTGGAGCTGATCGTGAAAGGCCGGGCAAGTTTCTCCTTGCTAATGGGGGGACAATCTTTCTTGATGAGGTGGGCGAGCTACCTCTAGCGGTACAGAGTAAATTGTTAAGGGTGTTGCAGAGTGGTGAAATCCAACCAGTTGGGAAGGATACGGTCCAACATGTGGACGTTCGCATAGTAGCGGCAACCAATCGGGAGTTGCTGAAAGAGATAGAGGATGGCGGCTTCAGAGCTGATTTGTATCACCGTTTATCTGTTTACCCGCTGGAAGTCCCCCCCTATCGCGAAGAGAGAATGATGTCTTGCTTCTAGCGGACTACTTTCTGGAAAAGTCCCGCAGAAAACTGGGGTTTCGACAGCTTAAGCTGTCGGTGGATGCGTCTGGCAAGTTAAAGCGTTATGCTTGGCCGGGGAATGTCAGGGAGCTAGAGCATATCATCAGCCGTGCGGCCCTCAAGGCAAGAAAGGGCTCATCCCCCTCCGATATAGTATCTCTTACTGCATCGCATATAGAGATCCCCGATGATATCGCGGCTCAACCAGAGTTTGTGAAGCCTACTCAACCACCGCTTGAAATAGTAAACCTAAGGTCTGCAACCGAAGATTACCAGCGTGAACTTATAAAGCATATGCTGACTAAGTGTGATGGAAATTGGAGTCAGGCAGCGAAATTACTTTCTATTGATAGAGGTAACTTGGTTCGTCTTGCAAAACGGCTGGGCGTCTATATCAAGAAGGAGGTTGTGGGAGGAAAGTGATGACGTTTCCCAATACAAATAGTTATCAATTATTGTTATGAGATAAGTATGAATAAGGATGTTAATTTTTCAATCGTGGCTGGAGTGATCGCTTTATTGGTTGGTTTAGTTGCTTTCACATATAACTGGGTGATCATTGGCGGAGGCTGGCAGTACTTTGGTGTGTTTCTTTTTCCGGGAAATCTTGTATTATCCATGTTTTCTGAAGAAATAGATTTTTGGCCGAAGTTTGCTTTACAAATGAGTGGCCAGTTTTTAGTGACCTTTTTTATAGCTTACCTTGTGCGGAAGGGGCTAAACATACACTTGCGTTAACCTTATGCCTTTGTACCAAAAATAATAATAGAGTCCAATGGGTACTGCTTAAATTGAGGAAGGTTGATAGCGGGTCAAAGAGAACTCTTTTTTACAATTGACTGGAAAGGACCTGTTGTGAACCTAGGACTAAGAAGAAATCTACCACTTATTTTTTTGGCTTGCATCTCCCTTTTCTGGGGTGCTTACTATAGTACCAACACTTGGTTGAATGAGTTTGGCGAAGAGAACAGAGAGTGGTTTTTTTTGGTCGATGGCTTAGTTGTACTTCCTATACTGTGCCTTATATGTATTAAAGACAAAAAGCAAGCTCTGATAAAAGCTATTGTATACACCTGTATCGCTATTCTTATTGGGAGTTATATTATCCCGGAGGAGAGTAAGTCCCTCTGGCTGTATCTAGAGGCAGTTCGGTTTGTGGTCTTGGCTTGCTTTATATTGCTGGAGATCATGGCGATTATAACGATGGTAACAGCAATAAGGGTTGCCATCAATGAAAGAGAGGATCCAGATATAGCCATTGAGGCCTCGGTTGAGAGATATGTAGGAAGAGGGATCCTTTCAACTATTTTAAGCTTTGAAACCCGGTTGTGGATGTTTGTTTTTTGCTCAAAATCTATTGCTTTCAAGCAATATTTAGGGGATCGACATTTCAGTTATCATTTGAAGGATGGTGCACAAAGTACAGCCCTTGGCTTTATTTTTATAATACTACTAGAGTTGCCGATAGTTCATCTTATAGTTCATTTTGCATGGTCATCCATTGCTGCAAATATTATAAGTTTTCTAAGTGTCCTGGGGTTATTGTTTTTAGTTGCGGATTGTCGCTCTATGTCGAGACGGCCAATATCAATTACATCGGACAAGCTGATAATTCGTTACGGGATTTTAAGTAGTAAAGAAATCCCACTGGGTGATATTCGATATGTAGAAAAAAGTTCTGGGCATATTAGAAGGCAAAATAAAATAAAACGCTATAACCACTCTGGAAATCCAAATGTTGTTGTTGGATTATAACAGAGCGGTACTCAAGTTGAGAAAATCTATATAGGGCTTGATTACCCTAAAGACTTTATCAAATTTCTCAGGAACTCACTCCCATCAAGTTAAGTTTCTGGATGGTAATTTTTACACTTTGTTAAATCATAGCTATTGCTTTAGTGTGGGAGATTATATTCAAAATGGGTGCCTTGAAAGGTTGTTGTTCTTAAGTGCCATAGAAAGGCAAAATTTTTGATTGCTTTTCAGTGAGTTAAGTTTTTCAACCTAAGGAGATATCTTTAAATTAAATCTAAGCGACTTGTTAGTGTAACAAAAATAACATCTTAAGTTAATTTGCTCATAGTAGCTTCTGAGTAGTTAGTGGGGACCAATAAGGGCTTCACCATTTAGCCAGAGGTGATTATGATCCAAAGATATACAATTTATACTATAGCTCAGATGGTAACGCTGAGTTTGTTGATTAGTATAAATACGGTTCAAGCAAAAATACCTGCTGATAGAATTGAGCAGAATTCAAAGTGTCAGATCGAGTATAGAGCAACTAATCATTGCAGTTCTCACTGCAAAAAAAATGAAAATATAATGATTGCCTCGCATAGAGGGGATTGGCGAAGCGCACCAGAGAACTCTATTGCAGCGATTGAATCTGCAATTTCTCACGGGGCAGATATTGTCGAGATTGATATCCGTGAGACCGCAGATGGTCAACTGGTACTTATGCATGATAGTAGCGTTGATAGAACGACCGATGGCACTGGTTATGTTTCAATGTTGACGCTTTCACAATTACAATCTCTCAGGTTGCGTTTATTACAAGGAGGGGAGACTCAGCTCACTGAGCACAAAGTGCCCACCTTTAAAGAGGCTATTGCAGCAGCTAAGGGCAGGGTAATACTTAACCTGGACAAAGCGTGGGAAATAAGGGAAAAGGTATATGATGAATTGAAGTCTATGGATGCTGTCAGTATAGGTTTGTTTAAAAGTAACGCTAACCCTGACGAGGTACAAGAATTCCTGGATAAAGATGACTCGATTCTGTACATGCACAAGCTCCGTGAAGATAACCTTTCTCATGTAGATGGTTTTGAACGTCATACCCCCTATGCATGGGAAATTGGTTTTGAAACACTAACAGAGCCACAAATTAATGCTGAATTAGTTGAGAGCTTAGCACAAGAGAGTGCTATTTGGATCAACACTCTTTGGTATGGGCAGGCAGCAGGGTTTACTGACGAGGTAGCACACTTAGATCCCATTTCCGGTTGGCAAAATGTTATTGATCACTTCTCAGTAACAATTATTCAAACGGATAACGTGGTTGAGTTAGATCAATGGCTTAAGTGTGGTAAAGATCGTAAAAAGAAAACCATTAGGGTAATGGCATATAATTTTGAGAGGCAGGGCCCTGGTAGATCCTACTACGATACTGACGCAATAAACTCTCGTCTTGCGGCTAGAAAGTATGAAGGAGTCGATTTCTGTAATACCAATGGGAATACCCATATGTGTTTCATTCGTGAAAGCGAATGGGTCAAATATAGTATTAATATACCACATAGTGGTTGGTATAATGTTAGTGCTCGCCTGTCAGCAAGGCAAGAGATCGCTGGTACCTTTGCTCTGGAATTTGAAGATGACAATAATTTATATCACACGGTGAAAAATACCAGTGCACATGATTTATTTATGCTTCAACCCATTGGTGAGCGTTACTTTGAAAAAGGTGTGCAGCAAATGACCTTCAGAGTAACTCCTTCAAGTAACACCAATTTTAATTTGCAGTATTTCCAAATAGAAAGATAAATAGTTTTTTCTTGTGCTTAGGAGTGGGCGAAAGTAAAAAGTAAATAGAACACTAGTGGGATTAGGGCTGTGAGGTGTGCAGCCCTTGTTTATAGATATCAAAAATTAAATTTTCGGTACACGGTAAGGCTTACTATGACTCTCGTTCATTTTAGGGGTTATAGAGGTGGAAGGTTCTCTATCCTTTCTTGTAACACAAAAAAACATACAGTTTACCGGCTAATATTAGAATACAGGATTTCTTTGCTTAGGGCCTGTTATTAGATGCAGTCACTAATAGGGAATTATGTTCTTTGATGCGCTAAATGTGTGATTATACGTCAATGCACTATCCCTTATCCTGCTTGGTTTCAAGTAATAACTGCAACCCCTTTATGCTGCAAGCAGATCTTCTTGCAGCCCTATAAATAATTCATTCGGTGATCTTTCACCCCGACTCGCTCTTGGTCTACTATTCAGGCGATCCATTACAAATTGAACCTGCTCGTCTGTTACTTTATTAAAGTCGGTACCCTTTGGGAAATACTGTCGAATGAGGCCGTTAGTATTTTCATTGATCCCTCTCTCCCAGGATGAATATGGATGAGCAAAGTAAATTTCAGCGTCTAAGCCTTCTGCAATCGTTTCATGACCAGAGAATTCAAGACCATTGTCGAAGGTAATTGTTTTGATTTTATCTTTGATGCTCACCATATGACTAACCGCTGCTTCAGCCAACAAGTCTGATCGTTTACCTGTCAATCTAACAATAACCGTGTATAACGTCTTGCGTTCAACCATAGTCAGCAAAGCTCCGCCACGTCCCTTGCCTATAATGGTATCACCTTCCCAGTCACCTATCCGATTCATCCGATCAACAACTGCTGGCCGATCATCTATGCTCACTCTGTTTTTGATCTTTCCGCGTCGATCATACTTCCCGTAGCGCTTGCGATAAGGCTTTGATGCAACCCTAAGATGCTTGTATAAGTCTCCACCATTTGTCTGATCTAAATAAATAAGTTGATAGATCGTCTCATGATGTAACGATACACCCGTATGTCTCCTTAAATAGCTTGCAGTCTGCTGAGGACTTAATTCTTTCCGAGTTAGGGTATCTATTTGTTGCCACACGCTATCAGTCACTTTCTGTGCCTTATACGCTTGCTGGCGTCTTAGCTCCGCAAGGGTGTGTGCTTGTCCTGGCCGATATCCTCGTAAGCCTGTATTACGTCGCAGCTCTCGGCTGATCGTCGAGGGATGCCTCTCTAACAATTTTGCTATTGCTTTCTGAGAGTGTCCGGCTTTTCTTAAGCTGTAAATCTGGTATCGTTCGTTCTCGCTCAGTTGGTAGTAGCTCATCAGTGCCTTTCTCTTGGTCGGGAGAGGTGCCGACTCTACCAGCTGAGCTCTCCCTTACCAATTGCACTTATTATCCGAAACCAAGCTGGATAAAAATATTTGTTTATGGGTATAGGAAGGATACCTGAAAACAATATTGAAATACTCTCGAATCATTCTATATTCATACCGCCGATAATATCTCTAAATTTCTACTGGGGAATGTTCGATGAGCAAGTTATATAGAAATATAGTTACCTTTCTTGTTTTAATGTTTCATTTGTTGATTTCTTTTGATGTGTTCTCTGATGAATCTAAATTACTTTATCCAAATTCTGATGTATTTCAGGGTTATGAAGACGCCTTTAGCCTCTACAAAACAGGTCAAATAGTTCCTAGCCAAGAAATTATATATATTGATTATGTTTGTGATCCAAATGATGAAAGCAAACCTTGCCTATTGGATCTGACTGGCAACTTCCCATCTGTTGAGTATGTAATTGGAGAGGGAGCATATATACATGAAGTTCGCCTTTCTGGGCAAACAACAGTTGTGACCATGGGAGGGGGCCAGATTACCAGCTCCTTTCAAGTATTTAACAATTCAGAATTATATCTACTGGGGGGCGAGATAGTATCAGTCAATGCCAGAGATACCAGTCGCATAGTATTAGATGGCGGAGAAGCATCAATTGCACATGCATATGATAGCTCAACGATTTATAGTTCTAGTAACTCACCCACAAGATCTTTATTGTCTTACCAAAATGCGTCAATCTATATCTTTGGAGCAAACTACGCAGAGGGTGAGCAAGTTCAATTTTTCTCTTTTGATAATTCGAATTTAAACCTATATGGCGAGAGGTTTATCTATATATTGAGTACTAACGGTTGTGAATGGGCTGATAATAACCCTCCAGAAGGTGATCCAGGCATATACACAAATATCTCGGGCCAATGTCTCTCCGTCGGTAGAATAAGTGGAAGCCAGGTATTTATTACGTCCACTGCAACTGAAAATGGGAAGGTAAGATTTATTGATGCCGAATAGTACCTTAATCCCCGAAGGGTAAAATTCATCCATCCTTGGGCCAGCGGGATGGATGAAGTTTAAAGCATATGACTAAACTGAAGTTGTATATGAAGTCCCGTAGAAGATTACTTGCGCATCAATCGTAACCCATTGAATACCACCAGCAAACTGGTACCCATATCCGCAAACACTGCCATCCACATGGAAGCCTCCCCGGCGAAAGCGAGAACAAGGAATATTGCTTTGATACCGAGGGCAAGGACAATATTTTGCCAGAGTATGCGGGTCGTAGTGTATGACAGGCGGATAAAGCCGGCGATTTTGCCCAGGTTATCATCCATTAGGGCGACATCAGCGGTTTCTATGGCGGTGTCTGTACCCGTAGCTCCCATGGCAAAGCCGATATCGGCTCGGGCCAGCGCCGGTGCATCATTAATACCATCCCCGACCATGCCAACTCTTCCGTGACCCGCAAGGGATTCCACTTGCTGCAGTTTATCTTCTGGAAGCAGGTTGCCCTCGGCACGATCTATGCCTACTTCGCGGGCGATAGCATCGGCGGTATGTTGGTTATCACCGGTTAACATTAAGGTTTTCACCCCCAGGCCGTGGAGTTCCTCGATAGCTTGTCGGCTGGATTCTTTGACGGTGTCGGCTACTGCAAATAAGGCTATTACGCCGGATTCTTCCACCAGCATAACAACTGTTTTTCCCTGGGATTCCAATTTACTCAATAGAAGCTCCAGATCTGGGCTGCAGACCTTCAGCTCTTCTACCAAACGATGATTGCCCAGGTAGTAACCTTTGCCGGCGATTTCACCGCGGACTCCACGACCGGCCAGGGCTTCGAAAGCCTCGACTTCCTCCAGAATCGACTTTTCCAGGTTGAGGTATTCTGCAATGGCTTTGGAGACCGGGTGATCGGAACGGGAGGCCAGGCTGGCTGCGATTATCTTGATTTTATCGGAGTCTGCCCCGGACCAGGGTTCGAAGTTGGTCACTTCGGGCTTACCGTGGGTAATGGTGCCGGTCTTGTCCAATGCAATCCAGCGCAGGCGACGCCCTTGCTCGAGATAAGCGCCGCCCTTGATCAGGGTGCCATGGCGGGTTGCGGCTGCAAGGCCACTGACAATTGTAACGGGGGTTGCGATTACCAGGGCGCAGGGGCAGGCAATAACCAGCAATACCAGAGCCCTGTAAATCCACTCCATCCAGGCGCCGCCAAGAAAGAGCGGGGGTAATAATGCCGTAGCCAGGGCTACGGCAAAAACCAGGGGCGTGTACCAGCGGGCAAACTGGTCGACAAACCGCTGTGTCGGTGCGCGACTTCCCTGGGCTTCCTCTACTGCATGAATAATCCGGGCCAGCACAGCATCACTGGCTGTTGCGGTAACTTTGTATTCAAGCGCGCCTGACTCATTGATAGTGCCAGCAAAAAGCTCATCGCCAGCTGTCTTGTCTACGGGCAGGCTCTCCCCGGTAATAGGGGCCTGATTAACCGCAGAATTGCCTTTTATCACCTCCCCATCGAGGGCGATACGCTCGCCTGGCCTAACCCTGACAACGGCCCCCAAAGGCACTTTTTTTGCGTCGGTTTCATGCCAATGCCCATCTTCCTGGCGCATAGTGGCTGTTTCGGGGGTTAGATTCAGTAGCTCCCGGATGGCATTTCTGGCGCGGTCCAATGATTTTGCTTCAATCAGCTCCGCCAGGGTAAATAGCACCATTACCATGGCGGCTTCCGGCCAGTGGCCGATCAGTATGGCGCCAGTGACCGCAATCGACATGAGAGCATTCATGTTCAGGTTGAGGTTCTTAAGCGCTATCCATCCCTTTTTGTAGGTGGAGAGACCACCGCCTGCGATAGCGGCCAGGGCCAGTACAAATACCAGCCAGGTATTGCCGCCTTGCAGCCAGTACACCAGTTCTGATGCCAAGGCAGCTAAAGCTGCGGCGCCAAGCAGCCACCAATTGGCTTTGGATGCCGGAGGAGCGCCCTCGGTATCTTCCGGGGTAGCGAGCCTTGCATCCAGGTCGAGTGGGGTTAGTACATCCAGGATCAGCTGTTCCATGCCGGGTTTGTGGCCGACAGTCAGGATTCGCTGTACCAGATTGAAGTCGAGGCTGTAGATCCCCTGAATACTGGAAAGCTTGGCGCGTATCAGGCCTTCCTCAGTTGGGCAGTCCATCTTTCCTATGGAGAACAAGGAGGTCTTTCCGTCTTCATTGACGGTATTATTGTTCGGCTGCTGAAGAGGCTCTGTGGGCTTTTCACAACCGCAGCCAGTATCACGCTTTTCCATAGTCAACTCTCGGATAGCTCAAAAGGTGAGCCAGTATTACTATCCCTCTAGTAACTATAGAGTCAAGGGGACACCTGCATGCCCTATATGATTGGCGAAGCCAGCTGTGAAGTGGAGACAGTGCATTACTACGATCAGGTAGAGTCGTTGCCGGAACCTGTGCGGACCAGGGATAATTTACAACTTTATTCTGGAGCTCAATTAGAGTAATTACACTGCATTCGCCACTGCCGTTCATTGGGCATACCATAGGAAGATACTCGAAATCTGTTTGAACTCAAAGTGCGGCCAATTGAGAACTGCCTGGAAATCAATAAGCTGGTTGATGAACATATCCGCCGTATTGAGGATCAAATGGGTCTGCAGGTACAACTTCGACAAAGTTTGAAGTAACTACGAGATCAATGTATCGACCTGGAAGCTGCAGGCAACTGTGAAGTCATGCGAGTGCTTAGCGATCTCGAATTCTATGCTAAAACAGATTCCCAAGTTTGAAGAGTTAAATTTTCGGCAAACTAATCCACTGAGATTCATGACTAAGATCTCTTATATTAAAATTCCCTAAGATGCTCCTGATTTTTTATAGGGAGGCCAGTGATATTAAGCTAGTCATGAGGTGGAGTTAAGGGCAATGAGACCTTTCCAGTTAATCACAAATTTACCCAGCGAATAGATGAGCTTTTCTTTGATAATATCGATGTCTACAGGTGTAGAAGGTACATAGTTCTGCATACGTCTAGATGATGGAAATAAGCCCTTATCAATCAGATGCTGATAGCGCTTCAGAATGGTATCGCAATGAGAGAAGCTCAGCGTTACCGCCTAGTATAGCCAGCCGCTCTTTTTGCCCTTACCCTACATAGAGACAATATAGCCTTTTGTCGAAATTAGTAAGCGCTCGTGATCAATCTTTCCAGTTCGATCAAGTGCTGCTTTTTTAGTGTCTTGAAGGTTTTTGCAGGGTAGAGCTTTTTCAAGGTGGGTTCAGATATCAAAAAATATTGAACGGCCCCAAGTAATTGGTAGATAAAGGCAAGCGGCTTTACCTCTTGAAAGTGTCCCAGTTTCTGGTCCGCTTTCACCAGTCCTTCTAGATGATCGAGAACGGGTTTTAGAAACCACTGATGGGCGTGTTCAGAGCGCTCTTTATTATCTAATAGCTCTCGCATCAGAAGAAGAATAACGCGGTGGGTTCTTTTGTCGGGTGCTGCCAGTACGTTTAATAATTTCAATAGCTGTTCTTTGGGAGCTAGCTCATGCTCAATATTGGGGTCCAGGTTCTCAACCAGATGGGTAGCAGCGGATTCAAGTACCGCAGCATAGAGTTTTTCTTTGCTGGAGAAGTGGTGCAGCAGCCCTTGTTTGCTCATAGTCAGTTCTGCGGCGACATCATTGATGCTGGTTCCGTAAAAACCTCTCTCAGAAAAGAGAATTTCGGCCTTGAGCAGTAACTTTTCTCGTGTCTTCATTGAGCTTCAATATGGGCTGGGTTGACAGCTTGACACCTTACCGATTGGTAGGTAGCCTGTCAATAAACTTACCGGTTGGTAGGTTGGTTGCCATAACGCAAGGGATGGAGATTATGGACAGACAAACAGAGCTCGATCTTATCCAGCAATGCTGGGGACTGATACAAGATAAAACCACAACCCTAGCGGATGAGACGGCCAGCGCTGATACACGGCGATACCGCAGTAAAGAGGTGTTCGAACTTGAGATGGCGCAGATTCACCGTCGTTGGCCATGGCCTCTGGTGCATAATTCTGAACTGATTGGAGCGAATAGCCTCAAAGCGGTCGAGACGCCACTCGGCTCTTTGATTGTCAGTCGCGATGCTTCAGGCCAATGGCATGCCTTCCACAACAGCTGTCGTCATCGCGGTGCCACACTACTAGCGGAGGGAGAAAGCCGGCAGGCAAAACGCATTAATTGCCCCTATCATGCCTGGTCATATACTACAGATGGCGAGTTGGCCTCGGTTCCTGGTAAGCAGCAGTGCTTTCCTGATCTTGATAAGTCAGACAATGGCCTACTTGAACTGCCTGTTAAAGAAAAGCATGGGTTCATTTGGCTTTGCCCTGATGGGGCTTCGGCTCCAGACTTGGATGAAGCTCTGGAGGGTGTGTCGCAGCCGCTAGCGGCCTTGCAGCTAGATCAGCTCTCTGTGTTTGCGCAACATCGCAAGGTTTGGAGCACGAACTGGAAAATAGTGGCAGAAGGCGGTATTGAAACCTACCATTTTTCCTATGCCCACCGCGAGAGTATTGGCCCTTATTTTTATAACAACACTGCGGTCATCGATGTCCTGGGACCTCATCTACGGGTAGTAATGCCGACCAAGGCTTTAGCTACGATGGTGGAGAAACCCGTCGAGCAACAATCCCTGCGAGAATGCAGTCATACATTGTATTCATTGTTTCCTACCTCGGCCTTGCTGATTCAGCATCAGCATATTGACTGGGTGCAGTTCAGGCCCCTGACCTTTGATAAAACGGCCATCGCTATTACCACACTGGTTCCAACTGAGTTGCGGGATACCATGGGGGATCATTGGCAGCGTAACCATGATATTACTGTAGCGGTGTTGAATGAGGACTTTGAGCTAGGAGAGGGTGTTCAAGGCTCCATGAATAACGGTGCGCTGGAGCGTATCAATTACGGCAGGAACGAATGGGCCCTAAAACGGATGAATGATTTTATTGACGGCCTGTTAACGGAGAAATAGTAGAGTTATATAGCGTTTTAGAGAGTGTATTGCCTAATTTTACAGCCATAAAGGCTGGTTTTTCAGAGTATCCCTAAATAGTAGATACCGTACTGTAGCCTGAAGTGTTCCAGGTTTGTTAATTGAGTGAGTATATTTCTTGAGCAAACGTCGTATCATTTCCGCGATACTTTTTATTATTGGTCTAATCATCGCTATATGGGCTTTCTTTGCGGAGCCAAATAGTTTCAGAATCCGAGAGCAGGCGATAACGATCGGCTCCTGGCCAGAAGCCTGTAATAACAAGAAGGTGGCCATCCTTGCTGATTTACATGTGGGCTCCCCGTATAAAGGGACCGATAGCCTTCGGTGGTTAGTTGATGAAGTAAATGCTAGTTTGCCTGATTTGATTTTGTTACCAGGTGATTTTGTTATTCAAGGTGTTGCAGGTGGCTCTTTTGTTTCTCCCGAAGAGGTTGCCGAGATACTGGAGGAATTGAAAGCGCCCATGGGCGTTTTCGCAGTGTTGGGAAATCACGACTGGTGGCTTGATGCCAAGCGGGTAGAGAAGGCATTCGCTGATCGAGGGATTACGGTACTCGAAGACCGATCAGCAATGCTGAATAGTGGCGCTTGTAAATTACGCCTGGTGGGTATCAGTGATTTTTGGGAAGGGCCGCACGATATCGCAAAAGCGATGGATGGCATTAATACCGCGGAGACCATTCTGGCTTTCACGCACAATCCCGATATATTTCCCGAATTACCGAAGCATATCTCACTGACTATTGCTGGGCATACCCACGGAGGACAGGTTTACCTGCCATTTATTGGGCGCCCGATAGTTCCCTCTCATTACGGGCAGCGATATGCGATTGGTCACATCGATGAAGATGGTAAAAATCTGTATGTAAGTCCAGGAGTAGGGACGAGTATTTTTCCCGTGCGATTCCTGGTTCCACCGGAAGTGACTCTTTTGTCGATAACTAGTGGTTAAGTATCGAACAAATACAATCTAAAGCCTGATGGATTTGGTTATTTTGTTTGGCGAGAATAGAGTAGGCACCTTGCCATACAATAGTTGCACTGCGTAAAATTTATAGGGCTGATTAAATGATTACCGTTAAACGCAAGGTGTTATTCGGCGATTGCGATCCCGCGGGTATTGTATACACTCCAAGATATTCCGACTTTGCTCTGGAGGCAACTCATGATGCTATGGCAGTACTCCTTGAAGGGCCAGCCATTTCTAAAATGAAACAGCTGGGCTTTATCACACCTGTACGAGCATTCAATTTGGAGTTCTTGACCCCCGTGACTTGGGATCAGGAACTAGACATCCAGGTTTCTGTTTCGGATATTGGTAACCACTCTTTTAGTTTCCAGCTGGAGGCGTTTTTAGAGGGTGGGGTACTGGCTTTTACCGCTCACATCACATATGTCACTTTATCAACCTCTGACAAGTTCAAGATCCCACTGCCGGGACGCTTCAGGGAGATCTTGATCCAAGCAAGTTGACAGGGTGTGCCATCCGGGTAGGGGAGTTTTGAATGTGCTTCCCGTTTAAACACTCCACTCGAAGAGACCTTTTTCCTCATTGAGGAAGTCGAGTAATGCTGCCAGTTTTTTGGGTTTGTTCAGACCTGTCCGGTAAACAGCATGGATATTCATTGGCGGGACATGCCATTCAGGGAGTACTTTTATCAACTGCCCCCCAGCTAACTCCTCGACAATATTATTAATTGGTAATTGGGCGATCCCCAGCCCATTCAAGGTTGCATTCTTTAATGCCTGTATGTTGGCACAAAAGAAATTACCGCTAACGGACAGGTTAATGATTGAATCCCCAGATGTCAGGGTCCATTCCGATTCCCCTGGATTAAACTGAAACCTGAGGCAATTGTGACTTGCCAGTTCTTCTGGAATTCCGGGGGCTCCGTGTACTGCCAGGTATTCGGGGCTGGCCACCAGTATTCTGGTGGAATAGCCGAGCTTGCGGCTAATCAAGCGGTCATCCCGGATATCGCCCACCCTGAAAGCCAGATCAATCCCCTGGGCAAACAAATCCTCAAAATCATAAGTAAGGTTTAAGGAAACCGTGATTTTAGGCCAGCGCTTTAAAAAAGGGGGTAGGACCTTCTGTGAGAGAAATTCCCCCAGGGCTGGTGGAGCGGAAACTTTGAGGAGCCCCTGTACCTGCTGCTCCATAACCAGTACGTCATGTTGCAGGGCCTTAAAGTCTTCCACCAATTGAAGTGCTCTTTCGTAAGCAATAGCTCCGACCTCTGTCAATTCAACTCGGCGGGTTGAGCGATCAAGCAACTTAGCCTTCAGGTGGGATTCCAGTCTGGATATCTCCTTACTGACCGTCGATTTAGGCAGGCCCAGCTGCTCGGCTACAAGTGTGAGATTCAGGGTCTTACTGACATGCACAAATACGGAGAGGGTTCTCAAGCTTACTGTTTCTAAATCACGAACATTCATTTTCAGATGTGCCAATTGTTCATTATCGGTAGGATAATAGAATAGCTCCGTTCTCGAAACAACTCGATTCACAGGAGATTTAACCATGTCGAATGAACGAATTGCTCTAGTTACTGGCTCTAATCGCGGTATTGGCCTCGAAGTTGCCAAACAGCTTTCTGACCAAGGCGTCAAGGTGATCTTATCTGGCCGAAGCCAGGAGAAGCTTCAAGAAGTGAAAGCAGCCTGGACTGGTAAAGTAGCCCCCCTGGATACCATAGAACTGGATATCACCAAGGCAAACGATAGGGCGCGAGCAGCCCAAAAGATTGCTGAGCAGTATGGCCGACTGGATATCCTCGTCAATAACGCCGGTGTTATTGTGGAAGGAGAGTGGGCGCAGAATAACAGTGAGACCATATCTCAGGATGACCTGCAAACCACCTTCGATATCAACCTGTTTGCGCAGATTGGTCTGACTCAGGAACTTCTGCCACTCCTTAAAAAGAGTAAGGCGGCTCGTATTGTAAATGTGAGCAGCATTTTGGGTTCTCTGGCAGTGAATGCGGATGCTGAATCCGGCTGGAGCGCGGTGAAGCCTTTCGCTTACAATGCATCAAAAGCGGCTCTAAATATGTTTACCGTATCCCTGAGCCAAAGCCTTGCGGAAACTGGTATCAAGGTCAACAGTGCACACCCCGGTTGGGTCAAGACCGATCTGGGTACAAGCGCCGCGCCAATGGAAGTAACCGATGGAGCCTCGACGGTCGTAGACCTGGCCCTGATCGATAATGATGGTCCCAATGGACAGTTTGTCCATCTCGGTGAAGCGCAGCCCTGGTAAGCATGTATTGATATATCGATAGGCTAATACGCTAGCTACCCTCTCATATAATGAAGGGGTAGCTAGCAAGTTTACGCCCTATTTGGAGCGTATGTTTGATCAGCTATCAATCAGTTTCCCTCAACAGACCAGTTGTATCTATACATAATGGAGGTCTGAACCTCAGGGCTCGCCTAACCAGGAAAAACGATTTAGGTACTTTGGCGGCAGAAATTTATCTTCGATCAATGATTTTTTTTACCTTCCCAGGTTTTTGACTAATTTCTCCTGGTTGTAAAATCTCTATATTGAGCCTTAATGCAGATTTGAGGCCAAGAAAAATCATACGAAGAGTAACATCTGAGCCAGACAAGTTACTATAAAACAACTGCGCTAAACCTATTTTTCCCTGTTTATCGACTGCCTCTCTTGCTTCAATTTTGAATGTCAAATGATCATACCCATCGACCTTCTCAATAATACAGTGGTAAAAGGAACTCAAACCAGTGGTGCCGGTAATTGTGTTCTCCAGCATAATCGGATAGACATTGGCACCATTGACAGTGAACATATTATCGCTACGCCCTTGGATGGGACCCAAGTATGTGCCAGGATGGCCACACTCGCAGGGGCCACTATGCATTTCCACAAGATCATGTGTGTTGTAGCGAATCAGCGGAAGGGCTTCACGTTGCAAGGCAGTTATCACTAATTCCCCGGTAACACCAAATTCACATGGTTCACCGGTGTCGGGATCGATTACCTCCGCATGAAAGTAATCCTCCCAGACATGTAAATTATGGTGCCGACATTCAGTTGCTACTAATCCGAACTCCGTGTTCGCATACATATTAATCAGTTTAGAATTAAATAATTTTTCATAATAGCTGCGAAAATCTTCAGAGAATAATTCACCTACCATAAATATATTGCGGACATTCAAAGATTCTGGTGATATGTCTTTTTCTAGGCAATGTTGTTCCAGCCTTGGTAACAGCGAGGGCAGGCAGACCATGTAATTTAGCTTATCTTTCTGCAAACTCTGGAGTTGATGGTCAAGCCCCAGAAATGAGTCAGCAGGAATAGTGAGGCCAAAAATTTCACTGGCCGCATGGCATATCATACCACTGGGCCAGGGACCATAGGTCATTGCACACAAGCACTTGTCGAATGGCTCGACACCTGCAAATAAATAACTGCGTGCTTGTGAGGTAACCGCGTTATCAATATCTTTGCGAGTGTAAGGTACTCTTTTAGTTGTACCGGTGCTGCCGGAAGTGTGACAGTAACGAACAATATCGTCAAAAGCCATGCTGACTTTTGACATGGATTCCGAGAAAATTTCCGAGCTTATTATCGGCAATAGATGTAAATCCGCACAGCTTTGAATGACACCTATATCAATGTTATTATGATCAATTAATTCACGATAATAATTTGATTTGGTGATTGCTTCCTGCAGCTGCCTTCTAACTAGGCGATCTTTAAAAGCCCGCTGTTCAATTTCTGACTGATTATGTATTTTCTGAAAATCAGCCAGTAGTTCGTTGTAGTTCATAAATTGCACTAGCTAACTATTTATTGATGCTTGACTGGTTGTTCTGCGGAAAAATGCACACGGTGTAATTCTCGTCGCTGATTATAATCATTGACGGCGTAATGTAAGACCTGGTGATTGTTCCAAAGAACCAGGGTACCCGGTCGCCATTGTATACGGCAATTGAATTCCGGTTTCTCGATATGTTGAAAAAGGTAATTTAACAGACCCATACTTTCATCGCATGTCATACCTTCAAACTGGGAGGTGGTGGTTCGATTGAGGTAGAGGAAAGGCTTACCAGTTACAGGATTTTTGCAAACTGCCGGATGTGTAGCAGATTTCAAGGGCATCAGCTTTAGTGCTCGCTCTACACCTGACTCACTCCCACCGGAACTTTCCATTAATTTTGTTAGCGGTTGTTTTTTAAGCATCAGTTCTGTGGTGTGAATCACATTGAGAGAATTTACTACCTGTTGCATTTTGCTTGACAGGGACTCATAAGCGATCGTGGAACTTGTGAAAAGGGTATCGCCACCCCTGGGGGGATATCGATACCGTATAATGCGATTCCTTTTACCGGAGTGGCATAATAGCCCTGATCATGATGCCAGATCCCACCAGTATTTTTCTTTTCGCCTGCCTCCTTAACTATTTTGGCAACTTGTGGGTACTTCTCTGAGAGGCTTTGGAAAAAGAAATAGTTTTGTTGAAGCTCCCCAAACAGGCTACAAAAGTTAACAAATGCTTGTGTATCCAGGTCCAGATCTCTGACAACCAGCAATTCGTGTTCATGCCACAAGTTTTGCAGTGTTTGCCCTGTACTTTGATCCATTCCGGTCAGTTCGCTAGCCGGAATCTCAATGCCGAAATTGCCTGTTAAATAGTTAAAATTCATAAGATGCTCTCTACCTGCGATGTAGTAAATTGTGGCCAGTTCTTTAAATTTAGTGCTTCGGGTAAGTCATCGGAGGAGCGCATCATTGCTGCTCTGGCTGAACAGAAGGTTGCTGCGCGTACAATTTCCCTAAGTGTATCCAGCTGGTCGTTGACATTGTTGAGGGCGGCCATTCCGCAGGGGACCAGGTCCTGATTGTTGCCTTCACAGGAAAAGCTCATCTGCCTTACGGGCGTTGACCTGGCTTTTATTTCCTGAAACAGGGCCGATATCAGTTGGTGAATGCCTTTACAGTGATTGAATGTTTCAACATTTAGATTGTCCGGCAGGCGCCCATTTAATCGGTGGTCCATCAAGATCAATATTTGTCGATCAAGCATCTCAGCCAGGCGATGAATAATTTCCTGCATAAATTCAGCAGAAGATGCCAGCCCAATGGCATAGAACAGACCGCCGTGCCATGGCCCGGACTCAAGAATCAATGGGTTGTCGGCAACCGCAGTGGCTTCTGAACGGATTTTGGCTTCGGAGTATTCCAATAAATCAAGACAGTGGCCCAGTATCTGGGGTGCACAACGAACCGAATAGCGAGCTTGCAAGAGAGATTTCTCACCTTCAGAAACCCTGGATGATTTCAGATAATCGTGCCGTAGTTGTGTAAGCAGATTACCGGCTCGAGCATAGCTGGTGTGCACTTCTCCATGATGCAGGCCCTCTGAGAAATGTTCGTCCCCAGCGCCTATGGCCAGGGACATCAGCGCTACAGACTTAAAGCAGTCTCTCAACAACTTTCTCAATCGGTTATCATGTTCAATGGCCCATGAAGCCATCATCGCATTGGTATTCACCAGGCCGATCACATCACGGGGGCCTCTGGGGCCATGCTCGAATAGCGGAGTTATGGCATGTGCCATGGAAATCAAATCACCGCTGGCGCCCAGGCTACCTTTCCGGGGAACCATAGGAAGTGAATCACCGTTTGCTAATTTGAGAAGTGCCTGGTATGTCGAGGGATGTATACCAGACAAGCCATGAGCCGTTTTTTGGGCCTGCAGCTTTAGTGCACGTCTGACTACCGTTTTCGGCAGTGGTGCCCCAATACCAACGCGTAAATATTCCAAAAGATTGACTTGTGTATCTTTCCACTGATTTGGGTCCAGGTGATTACGCTCATTTTCCCCGTAGCTGGTATGCAGTCCATAGATGGGGTTTTCACTATTGCC
This sequence comes from Microbulbifer sp. GL-2, assembly GCF_007183175.1. NCBI lineage: Bacteria > Pseudomonadati > Pseudomonadota > Gammaproteobacteria > Cellvibrionales > Microbulbiferaceae > Microbulbifer > Microbulbifer sp. GL-2. The sequence continues at coordinate 4,155,739 of NZ_AP019807.1, read as the reverse complement.
AAGCTGATCCTGTAGCAGTGCATAAGAGTGCTTAACCCTGGAAATATCTATTTCGCTAGCAGTAAGTGGATTGTGCTGATATCCCCACTCATACCATTTCTGTAGAGGGAAAGTTAAAACTGAACTGAAATTAGTTTCAGAGGATACCGTATTACTGTCCGCTGCAGGGGGGTAGCTGAGAGATGATGTAGACACTCTGACTCCGGGTAAAAATTTTTTAATAAAATGGAGGCGATGAAACTAGCATGGCGGTGTAGGGATAGAAAATAGAAGTAGACGCTGCTTGTCATAGACAATATCTATGGCAAGCAGGAGTTTGTCATTGTAGACTCGATGCCTGTGTACTTTCTTGGTTTAAGTGGTTAAATAAGTTGCGCCCTATGTTCCCACACGCTGATGAACTTAATTACTTTATTGAAGTTGCAAAAACCAAAAATATATCCAGGGCAGCAGAAAGGTTGGGAATTCGACAGCCGAGCTTAAGTGCAGCCATCAAAAGACTGGAAAGGCAGTTGGGTACAGAAGTAATAATAAGAGAAAAAACCGGTGTGCAGCTATCACGTGCCGGATTAAGATTATTAAAGAGTGCTCAACAGCTGTTGGATGATTGGGATGAGGTTAAGTATTCTGCGCTGCGCGAAAACAAAGAGGTTGTTGGGCATTTCACCATTGGCTGCCATAGTTCTATTTCTCTACATATGTTGCCTAATAGTCTGCCTTCATTTATTGCACAAAACCCGGGTATTGAATTGAGTTTTCAGCATGCACTATCTCGCGAGATTGTCGAAGCAGTGATCAGTTGGAAAATTGATATCGGTATTGTGGTAAATCCTGTATCTCATCCAGACTTAGTGATCAAGCACTTATGTCACGATGTGGTGAGCTTTTGGCATAATCCAAAAAAAATTCAGTCAAAAGATGTACTGATATATGATCCCGGGTTAATGCAGACTGACTGGCTACTGAAAGCTGTCGGTCATAGCAATAAATATAAACAATACATCACTTCCTCCAGTCATGAACTGATCACAAATATGACATTAGAGGGGCTGGAGTGGGTATTATCCCTGGGCGTGTTGCTCAAGTGCTTGGAAAAAGCAAACTGAAATGGTTGTGTGAAGACCAGCCAGGCTTTAAAGATGATATCTGCCTGGTTTATCGGAGAGAGATAACTCATAGCCTGGGTGCTGAAAAGCTGATTGAAGAATTTAAGACTGCTAATTTTAGAAATTTTGAATATTGAGCCTCTGTGTAACTAAGATATTTAATCGTATTTATATTGCAAATATTTTAAACAACACGGTTATGGGACAGGCTCTTTGATCTGTATGAGTGCCTTTCATCCTGTCCACGAGGAACATCAGTGGGTTACGCTGGACCATATTCATTGTTTGATCACGAGCGGCTCCGAAAATGGGTTGCTGCGAAAACCATATGCTCGCCCTTGTGCGGTGGCAAACTCGTCGGCCCAGCCGATTATTAACCTGACACTATTTGCGGCATCTTCCAGAATAGCCGACTGTTCAGAGCTTAGCTTTAGCCAGGCACTTTGATCCTTGTTTGGTGTTACGTAGGCTGATAGAACTTTGTCAAATTCTGCACCGGTAATAATGTGTGAGGCAACCCTTACTCTTAATGCTTCGGACATTGCCTTGCGGAAATGAACAGCTCTGGTTGGGTGTAGCTTTCCCATCTCTTCCAGTTTAGAAAGCTGGGCAAGGGAGCTGACTTCATCAATATCATAGAACCAGGCAAGCCCCTTCAATATAAATTGTGGTGCTCGGTAAAACTCCCGCTTTACACGCTTAATATCAGAATAAGGGGCTGGTGGCTGAAAGCTCTTATCGTTTATGGCAACCTGCATAGCTTGCAGGCCTTGTTTCCTCTTCCTTGACAGAAGTGTATTGGAACCAAATTCAATAGCTTGCTTGCCTAAAATAAATTTAACTTCGTCTACCAATTCCCTGTGCAGCTTGGGGTTTCCAAAAGCGTGAGCACACTCCTGAAGCCCGCTAACAATATGTTTCCGAAGGTTGCGCTTTGGATCACTTGGGTATCGGTAGTAATCTTCCAGGATGCCCGTTAGAGCAAGTGTAGTATTGGTTAGATCAAAAATGACCCCATCTTTCTTGATTAAGCCATCTCTATTGTTCCTATCCATCCACTTCTTTGTAACCATTCCCAGTGGATTTAACCCTCCAGTACAAAAAACAAACCCTTTTCCGGGGCGAAGTGTTTTCACACGGCTATCATTGATATCATCCAATCGTTTTTTGACGGCTAAATTGATCTTTCTCCACTGCTCCCTTTGTTTTTGGGATATCTTGGGCACGACGATAAAAGCATCCAGATCTGATTGTGGGCAAGCCTCGTTTCTTGCACCAGATCCAGTTATACAAAAGGAGAAATCGGAAGGGCAGCCATGAGCTGTAAATTGGTCTTTATATAGCCTCTCGATGAACGCAACTAATTTCTTTGTCCACGATGACATCATTTGCCAGGCAGTTTTATTATTATCCAACATTTCCTTTATTTCAGACCTTTGGCCATCTAAAAAATCTGCAAGGCAATGGGTGCATGTGTTTGTTAAAGTACTATTCAAGACCGGACCAGAGCATAGTTGCTCATTATATTTACATGGCATGGGTTACCCTAGACAGCTGAAAAATTGATATGAGTAAAGATGATAAGAGTTAGTCGGTCAAGGTCTCATATTCTTACATGAATATGACCCTTGAAGTGGGAACGGGCTCTCATCCAGATAGAAAATGCTTAAGAAGGAGTTATTGAATTTGGTTGTTTAGTAGCGCTGATACATTGGGCTATTGGCTGTTTTCGTTCTGGCTATTTTTAAAAATTGTAGTGGGAACTCCTTTTATTCCAGAATAGAAAATGATTAGGATGGCCGGTTCATTCCCTTCATTGTGCCCATAATGCCACTTATCGGTAACCTCGATAAATGCCTTCCCCTCATCCAGAGTTAAGGTTTTCTCCTGATCTAATAGGGTAACTTTTAACGACCCCTTGGCGACATAGACCCCGTTTAGCACCGGGTGCTTGTGCACTGGAAGGCGTGCTCCAGGTGCAATGGTTACTTTTACGATACTAAGCTCAGGTTGTCCTTTTTGGGAAGCAGGTAGAGTATCGCCAGCCCAGTCCTTGGTAGATGCAACCAAGGTTTCAAATTCCACCCCTTTGATATCTTCTTGTGGTTGTGCGCCTAGGGGTAGGGACAAAAAGATTAATAGGCTAGCTGAAGGTTTCAATAGATTCATAATGTATATCACCAATGATGGAGCACTAACTCGTTTAGCCAGAGTAGTTTTCTACTACTTTCATACGCGTTCCAAATAGGCCGCAGTCGCCATACCGCCCGCCGTGCAGACACCGATTATTGCTTTCTCTTTATCCCGTCTTCCCAATTCCATTAAAGTGGAGCCAAGATAGCGGATTCCAGACATTCCATAGGGATGCCCGAGAGCAATGGCACCACCATTGACATTGGTAATATCCCAGGGTGTGTCTAGTTCAGCCTGGTTGAAGAGAGTGGTAACTGCGAATGCTTCGTGTAACTCCCATAAATCAATTTTGTCCATATTGAGGTTGTGATGCTTCATCAGCTTTTTGACTGCAGGTGCAACGGCAATACTCATCTCTTTCGGGGCCACTGCAGCTAGTTGCATTCCTCGGAACAGACCAAGGATTGGCAGGTTTTTACGTACAGCCAGCTCGGCATCCACCATTACCACAGCGGCAGCCCCATCAGAGAGCTGGGAAGCATTGCCAGCAGTAATTGTGCCGCCAGAATTTACCGGCTCCAGGGCCGTTAGCCCTTCCATGGTGGTATCAGGGCGGGGGCCTTCATCTTCACTTAGGGTTACGTGTTTATTACTTACCTCGCCGGTTTCCCGGTTTTTAACCGACATTACAGTTTTAAAAGGGGTAATTTCTTCGGCAAATTTTCCTGCTTTCAGCGCTGCAGCGACTCGCTTTTGGGAGTCCACTACATACCGGTCCTGAGCTTCGCGGGTAATGGCGAACTTATCGGCGACATAGTCCGCTGTTTGGATCATAGTCCACCATACAGCCGGGAATTTTTCCTGAAGTGGACCGTAGACAAAGTGATCAAGGTTCAAATTGAACTGGACCAGGCTGATACTCTCGACGCCACCGGCAACTCCTATTTGCATCTCACCCGTAGCAATGCGATTTGCCACAATTGAAGCGGCATTGAGGCCGGAGCCACAATAGCGATTAATGGTGATACCGGGCACCTTGGTTCCACACCCGGCGAAGAGTGCGGCATTGCGCGAGATATTGTGCCCTGTAGCCCCTTCAGGTAAGCCGCACCCCAGCACAACATCTTCAATCTCGTGTGGTTCCAGCTTGGCTCTGGAAACGGCCTCCCTTATCACATGAGCTGCCATAGGAATACCGTGAGTCTGGTTCAATGCGCCACGCCGGGCTTTGGCGATGGCAGTTCGACAGTAGGCAACAACGGCGACATCTTTCATGAGAAGCACCAGGGTAGTTGGATGAGCTGTAATTAAAGTAGATTAGATAATGAAAAGAGGGCAGTTTTGTCATTTCTACCTACCGGTACCTCAGGGATCATTGCTATATCTTCTGTCAAAGTGGTATTACGTGACTATGGTTTATCGGGTGGGCTTACACTTTTATCACGTCTTAATCGATTTGATGGGTTTTTGATCGTGTTGCTTATAAGTTGCCTTTCAAATTTCACCATGTGCATTAGCAGGGGCTACACCTGTGGTTGGTATGTTGTGTGAAACAAGAGTCAACTCCCTACGTTAATTTTTGAAAAAAGGCAGTAGCTAAATTTTCCATCAATTAGTGTATATGCAACTTAATAGGCTATGAGTGCTTCCCAAAGAAGGGGATTACAGAGTGAAAGTCGGTCCAAATCTACTCAAGTCCATCCAATTATCCGGTACTAGCCATGGGCAGTATATTAAAGCCTAGTTGAGACATTAAATATTCAATAGGGAGTTCAGGAATAAAATTTTTACTTTTATCTGTTTGCTGGTTATTAGTTTAAATGCGGCCTCAGAGCCGATATGGTATCGTGGCGAAATTAATAGGGTATGGACGTATGGCCAAGGTGATTTCATCGTCACTTTTGGCAGAAACACTGGACCTAGTGATTGCAGGCATAATTGCGCTTATTTTATTTCGGCGGACTTTCACCCTGAAATGCTTAAAAGTTCTCTATCGGTGGCGCTGTCTGCATATCATACAGGTCGGACTGTTGGTGATGATCTCCTGTACGTATTCCCCAACTGAAAGATAGTCACATTAGTCAGACTGTATCCATCTCTTTTGTTTCACTTCTAGTTGCCCTTTGTTCGATTTCCTTTAAACTCCCGCATGATTTTCTATTCGACTTGAAGTGGGTAGAGCTAATTTATTGTTGCTACTTGGTAGGTAAACGGATGCGCTTCGGGGTTGCTTTATATTTCTTCCTAACATTTCTTGTGAGTATATCTGGCTATGCATCGGATGCAGCCGCCAATATCTCAGGCCCTACGACCAACGCAACTGGTAGATACACATTAACTCACGCAACTAAAGCCGAGTACTTGAAAACTGGAATATTTTTTTCTGGTGGAGGGGCTAGTTACCGGTCTATTTCAGTTGGAAACGGCTCGAAGGATGTCTATATCAGAGATAGTGGGGTATATACTTACAGAGCCCAAGCTGACGGATCCTATCTTTTTTATGACCCAATGAACCGTTGCGGTGAAGAATATGGTGAACCACTTGAATATGGCAGCCATACTTTATATGTCATCGATGTAGGCTTTACGCCCTTCATATTTTCAGTTGATGACCCTCTCCTTAGTGCCGTTGATTCAACACTTGAATTTAGGCGTTTCTGTATTGATAGGCTACTTGATACAGATATTAACTCTCGGGAGAAGATTGCTGTGGAAAGTTAGGGGCTTTCTATCATGTGAGGCAATCAATATAATATAAATAACATTTTTAGGGTATGGCATGTCCTTTTCTTTTCTGGAGTTTCGTAGTCTTACTGCTCCTTTTTCTATTGCGCGCTTTTTTATCTATGTGGCTGTGCTTTTTTGGTCCTCCCAGGCTCATGCACTGCTAAATCTAAGGGGGCCTTCAGAAAACTATACTGGCAGCTTTACTCTCACATGGAGTAGCGGATACACCAACTATGTTTTGCAAGAATATAAAAATGGTGTGTTACAGCGCGATTGGGAACTGAATAACAAAACCAGTCTTAGTATTACGGGAAGAAGTACCGGTGAATGGGAATATCAGATTCGCGGTTATGGCGGTGGTGGTGGCGGTGGCACAATTCCATTGGTTGCCGCAAAGTCGACCGTTCTACCTGTAACATCAGCAGCCAGTTCCTCAAATAACTTTTCGTGGCTAAAAGTCAAGGTTTACCGGCCCCCGGCAGTCCCTAGTAAACCCTCTTCATCTACTCAAATTACGACCTCGAGTACCAATGTTTCCTGGGGCGCGGTGAGTGGGGCCACTTTTTATAAGCTACAGAAACGGAAGAATAGTGGTGGCTGGGTCAACCAAAATACCAATGTCGCTGGTACCTCAGCCTATGCCACAGGCCTTTCTGATGGTAATTGGAACTTCCAAGTAGCAGCCTGTACACACGTCAATGCCTGTTCCTCTTATAGCAGTATAAGTAGTACTGCAATTGTCCGCCTCAAACCGCCATCCCCTGCGACTCCCACGCTTTCTGCGAGCACAAGCACGAGTGGCAGTGTTGGTCTCTCTTGGAATTCAGTTTCTAAGGCAACTTATTACGATCTTCAGAAACGTGTCAATGGCAGCCTTTCTTTGGTGCAGTCCGGCATTAGTGGTACGTCAAAGACCGTGACGGGCCTGCCCGATAGTACAGCGGATTTCCGTTTGCGCGCCTGTAACCAGTACAGTTGGTCTTGCTCTGCTTATAGTGTCTACAGCAGTGATGTAGTGGTGAGGGCTAAACCGCCCACCCCATCTGCGCCAATACCTGGCGCAACGACCAGCACAGGTAGTCTGAATCTATCTTGGAATGCCGTGGGAAGTGCTACTTATTATGATGTTTACAAAAAAAGCAGTGGTGGTGGCGAGGCTATTGCTATTTCGGGTGCGACTGGAAACTCTGGGACTATACCGGGATTAACAGACGGGATATGGAATATTCGGATTAGGGCATGTAATGGGTATAGTTGGGCTTGCTCAAATTACTCGGGGTACAGCACTGATATCACTGTACGGCAAAAGCCTACAGGTCTATCGGCCCCCACTGTCCCAAATCATAGTAGCACAGGGTATTTTACCGTACGGTGGGTGGAAGCTACTGGTACGGTGACGCACTACAACATCCAGGAGTCTGTAGATGGTAGTGGCTGGCAAACCATCGATACTGTTACAGGTATACCTTATACGATTCAATCGTATAAGGAAGGAAATTATCTTTTTCGTATTGTAGCTTGTAATGAATTTTCATGGGCTTGCACGACTAGTCCCAGCTCAAGTACTACTGTGGCCTACCCAAGTGCCGATACAGCGCCTACGCTTACGAATTATAGTGATGGCAGCAATTACACTGTGTCTTGGCCTTCAGGGAATGGGGCCATACGCAGGCTCCGCAGTTACCCCAGTGGGGGAACTCAGTTTTTCTATAACAATGAGCTGTCCACGACCATCAAGCCCACTGAAGATGGGATCTTCCAGTATGCGATTGCCTACTGCAATAGAGTTCCAGAACCGGGTGGTGATGATGCTACAAAAATCGTGTGCGGTAATGAGAGTGCACTCAGTGCTCCCATAGAAATCTTGTCCAAACCAGCCACCCAAGGGGGGCTATCCGTTTCAGCGAATACAGATACTGGGGATGTTTCCGTAAGCTGGGAGCAGGCGAAGCCCAATGCTGATTACTATAACGTTAAGGAAGTTACTTCAGGGGCTCTCCAAAAAATCAACGAACCGGTCCGCAAGGCGATATTTTCCAACCGTAATAACGGGAATTACAGTTACATTTATAGTGCCTGTAATAAATATGATTCCTGTAGTGATTGGAGCGATAGTCAGAGTATAGATCTATTGCGAAAACCCAATAGTGTTAACAGCTTGGCTGTTACTGGGGATCTGGAAAATGGCGAATATACGATTACCTGGAACAGTCCTACGGGGCCGGTAGACTATTATGAGTACCGGGAAAAGCTTAACGGCGTTTGGCTTGATTACCAGAATATAGACTTGACCCAGCAATTGGGGCCTATCCTAAAACCAGACGGTACTTACGAATACGCAATCCGTGCGTGCAATACCCAAGGCTGCGGTCCTGAGGCCAGTACCGGTAGCCTCCGTATTGTTCACCCTCAACCACAATCCCCCACCGAACTCAAAGTCGAGCACTTAAGCGGCGCATTGTATTTAAGCTGGATAAGATCTGCCGATGGTAACGATGATGCCTATGAATTCCGGCTAAACGGGGAAGGGTGGCAGGCGACAGACACTCTCACTGGCACCACTCAGCGTATAGGTGGCTATGGTTTATACCAGTTTGATGTACGCGCTTGTAACTTAATTCCAGAGGGCAGGAAATGTTCGGATCCCGTGGCCGTCAGCTACGACTATGTGGACCCTGATCCGAGCTCTCCTGGATGGGCCAAACGCGCTTCTCCTGAGCTTTACATTCCGGGCAGCGCAACAATCCAGCCCTCACTGGCAACTCATCACAACGTTCAGGTTCTTGCAGGTGAGGGTAGTGTCAGCGGTGGTGCCGCGAGTTATCAAGTTCCGCTAACTCTGCCTCTAGGGCGTAACAATGTAATGCCCTCGGTATCCTTCGCATATTCCAGCCGGTCTGGCAGTAGCACAATGGGGATGGGTTGGAGTTTGGCCGCGGGGTCTGCAATCAGTCGCTGCCCTCAAACCCTAATTCATGATGGCCGTAAAATTGGTGTTCAATACAATGCTACCAATGATCGCCTGTGCATCGATGGCCAGCGATTGCTCCTGGTAGCGGGCACTTATGGCCAGTCCGGCGCCGAGTATCGAACAGAGCTGGACACCTTCGCTCGTATTACTCAAAGCGGGGCCATTAATAGCTCTGGCACCTCTTTTAAAGTGGAAATGAAGGACGGCCGTGTACGCCACTACGGTGTTAACACTAACAGCCGGCATATTGCCAGTGGTCGCAGCCAGGTGCTTACCTGGGCTCTATCCCGTGAGGATGGTTTAGCGAATGGTAATAATTCCATTCACTATGAGTACCAAAGCTTTGGTTCTGGGGAGTATGAACTAGCGGATATTTATTACACAGGGAACAGCAGTACGGTTGGTAATCGCCACATTGAGTTTATTTATAGTGGCAGGCCTGATCGGTCATCGCAGTACCTGGCTGGAGGACTCACCCGGCAAACTCAGCGTCTTGATAGCGTACAGATTAGCCTGGAAGGCTTACCAGTACGTGAATATCAGCTCGGCTACGGCACAAGTGCCGCCTCCAGCCGCAGTTTATTAAACAGTATTACTGAGTGTGGTTACGATGCCTTGGGGTTATCCCAATGTGGAGAGCCCACCACTTTCACCTGGCAGGATAGTAGTAACGCCTACCTATTGGAGAAATTTGGTTATAGGACTGGTGCTGGGAACTGGCAAGAGAATGGGGCAGAGCCAACAGGCATACTCCAGGATGTCCGCCGCATTGATCAGGCGTTGCCGCGCGGAGATTTTAATGGCGATGGTGTACGTGATTGGTCCGGATACCATATCTCTGCGGAAGGTGAGCTTACCGGGACCTTTATTGCTGGCGAGGAAAATTGTTTCCGTAATAGTTATGCCGGCCGCTATGAATGTGCGGAGATAGATATCGACCAAGACGGTAAAACCGACGGTTGGCGCCGGCAAAGTGATCAGTTACAAATTGCCACTAAGCGTGATAGCGCCGGGAATTTTATCTGGAATAGTACATCGATTGCGTTGACAAACTACGATCGAATCCTTAACAGTGATGATTATAACGGTGATGGATGGCCGGATCTCTTTATTTTACGAGATGTAGGCCCTGCAGCGCCCACGAATAAACTCCTATACCTCTATTTGCATACTGGCAATCCTGACAATGCCTTTATCAACAATGGTAGAGAAATTGTTGATTATGAATATCACATTGTACAAAGGCTTGCTAAGTACGACGTGCAGTTTATGGGGGATGTTGATGGTAATGGCCTTCCGGACCTGCTGGTCTCGGAAGTCCGGATCAATATTACCGGTGCTGATGTTGTCAGCGCACCCCAGCCGCGTCCAAGTTATTTTCTCTATGCAGAAAGTGACGGAACCTCTGTCAATTTTGTTCCGGTGGATGCTACAGCTGAACTGCCTGCACTGACGGTTGATGATCTCATCATCAATCACTACACCTTTATCGATATGAATGCCGATGGCCTTACGGATTGGCTGAAGTGGAGTGGTGCGGGGGAAAACCTGCAGTATCGTTTAAATAAAGGCAATCGTCAGATGACCGGCTGGGTAGACCTTGGGTTGCCCGATGCCATTCCCTCCAGGTCATATCGCCACAATGTGAGTATAGGCGATCCGGCGATTGCACATGTGCGGGCGCCCAAATATTTAAGCGCGTTCAAGCAGATGGATACCGATAATGATGGACGCGCGGAACTGCTGTTTCCCGGGCAGCGCCTGGTCACCAGTTGCCAAACACGTTTTGATTATCAGGACTTTAAAGAGTTTTGCGGCGATGATCTCTATGGCTGGCGCCGTCCCTACGACCGGGAACCGCCTATTTACAGTAATATCCCCGCTAGCAACTTTGACCGCGGCATTTATCAGTTCGATGGCATTCGTTTTGTTGAACAGTCAAACGGCAGTATTACGGCTGAATACTTTACCTCAGATATTGTCGGCTCCGCTTACCAGTCCGCAGTAGTGGATGCCACGGGCAACGGCTTGATGGACCTGGTCTTTGCCTATGGCTGTGACATAGGAGATAACGACTGTCGTATCGAAACTGCCAGTGGCGTTATGGCAGGCAAGGCGCAAGGAGTTTATATACTGCGCAATCGTGGCTCGGTGAGCGATGAGAGTCGCTACGAACCTACCGATATGCTTATCGCTGTAGAAAATGGCTTCGGTACTCGCGACGAATGGCACTACCGGCCCTTATCCTCCCGCGATGACCGCTACCATTCCAGTGCAAAACCCTTTTACGAGCGTGGCGGATACCTCGATAGCTTATCCTCCTCGGTTCAGGAAGATCACTTCGAGTTCACCTCCAGCATGTATGTGGTGGCGGAGCACCGCCAGTCCAATGGCGTGGGTGGTCTGAATAAAAAGCAATACCGCTACAAGGGAGCGGTATTTAATAATAAAGGCCGCGGCTTCCAGGGCTTCCATAGCATTATTGAGGAAGATCTGGCCGCGGATATTGAAACTCAATCCGACTTCCACCAAATATTCCCGCTGGCGGGCAAACTGCATAAACAACGTCAATGGGAGCTGGCAGATCGCACTGCTGATACCAGCGGCGTCAATGCCTTTAAGGAATCCACTTTTGAATGGCAGTTCTGGCCGAAGGGTGGTCACTCATCACCAACAGTTGTAGATGCCTTGACCGACTCGTGGAACGTCTCCGCCAATGATCCTTACTTTGTCGGCCCTAAAGAACAGAGTTCAATTTATCGCACCCTAAAAAGGTCGGGCAACAGCCGTACGCATTTGTACACCCAGAGCCAAACCACAAGCTTTGATGCCTGGGGCAACGTGCTGCTGGCGGAAAATCGCTATGAGGAGGCCAATAGTTCTCATATTGTGGTGTCCACCACGGATACCCAGTATGCGGCTGCAGATCAGACCAACTGGTGGATCAATAAGCCCTCAAAGCAGACGGTCACCAAAAAATCCATTCAGAGTCGCAAAGGGGTAGCCATTGCCGCAAATACGGATACCCAGCAATCCGTAGTGGTGGATTTCCTGCAGTGGGACAGCAACGCCCGCAAACCCAAGCAGGTAAAAACCACGCCGTCTAATGGCAAGTGGACCCAAGTGGATACGGTTTACAACAATTACGGCCTGCCAACCAAGGTCACCACCTCCGCAGAAGGAGAAGCGCAGACACGGGTTGCGGAGACCACCGCGTTTAGCACCGATGGTTACTTCCCCAAAACGGTTAAAAATGCCCTGGGCCACACGGCAACCACCGAGACCAATGCCAAGTTTGGTAAACCGGATTCCGTCACTGATGCCAATGGTTTGACCACTCGCTACAGTTACGATGCCTTTGGCCGCGCTATTAAGGTCACGGCGCCCTCTGCGCTTGGCCTCAAGGCCGCACCGGATATCTATACAGCCCTGCAGTGGTGTAACTCTGGCTGTAGCCGCGCACCCGCCGCGGTATTTAAAACCATTCAGCAGCAGGCCGGCACGCCGGAGCAGATTACCTACCACGATCAGCTCGGCCGCGTGATCCGCACCGAAGTGCAAGCCTTCGACGGCAGCGACTGGATTGCACGAACGGTAACCTATAACACACTGGGCCAGACCACCTTCGAATCGGTACCGCACTACGCCAGCAGTGGCACCAGTTATGGTACTCGCTATCTGGATTACGACACCTTCGGCCGCGCCCTGCGCAAGACGGTAAACCAGACCAACGGCCAGCAGCTGGATGTAACCTACACCCACGAGCAGGCCAGTGGATTTACCACTGATATCCTGGTGAACGGCCGCCTGATGAGCCGCACCTACAACGGCCTGCAGCAGCTCACTGAAACTGTCGATGCTCTAAGTGGCACCACCCGCTATGCCTACGATGGTGCCGGCAATCCCATTGTCTTACAGGATGCCAACAGCAATCGCATCACCGCCAATTACAATGCCCTCGGCCAAAAGGAATGGGTGGACGACCCCAATATGGGGGCTAAATCGTTTACCTATACCGGCTTTGGCGAAGTGGAAACGGAGATCGACGGCAACCTGGATATCACCAGCTTTACCTACGACCGCCTCGGCCGCATGGAAAGTCGCAGTGTCAACGGCACAGAGGAAGCCAGCTGGAAATTCGACAGCGCCGCCAACGGCAAAGGCCTGCTCGCACGGGAGAGCCGCAGCGATGCCAGCTATGCGCGCAGCTACAGCTACGACGCCCTGAGCCGCCCCTACAAAGTCACCACGGCTATCGATGGCGAAGACTTTGTTACGCAAAGTCATTTCGACAGCAACTACGGCCGTTTAAAAGGCCTCAGCTATCCCTCCGGGCTGACCCTGCAATACGGCTATAACAGCACCGGCTACCAATTCCGTACCAGTAATGCCGCCAGTGGTTATACCTATCGGGAAATCACCCAGATGGATGCCTGGGGCGAATGGGAGTTTGCCAGTATCGCCGCCGGCAACTACACCATCGGCCGCAGCTTCCACGGGGAAACCGGGCAAATGGCCGGCACCACCTTCGACAGCCTGGTGCAAAACCACCAGGGTATTGCCTACAGCTACGACAGCTTCGGCAACTTGTTTGAACAGGTAGTACAACTGCCCTCAGAATCCCCGGCGTTGAATGTAGAGAATCACTACTACGATGTCCTTAATCGCCTGGATTACAGCACCCGCACCGATGGCCCCGGTATCGATTACGACTACGATGCCATCGGCAACCTGCTGAAAAAAGACGACTTCGCCAGCAGTTACAGCTACACCGGCGGCAGCAATGGCGGCCCCAGCGCCGTGAAGAGCGTTAGCCTGATCAATGGTGGCACCAAGACCTATGGCTACGACCAGAACGGCAACCGCACCCATGAAAATGGTGCACAGCAGATCTGGTACAACGCCTTTAACAAGCCCACCCGCATCAACCGCAACGGCGCCAACCTGTACTTCTACTACGGCGCCGACCAGATGCGCTACAAGCAGGTCAACCAAACCAGCGGCAAGACCACCCTGTATATCGACAAGCTGTTCGAAAAGATTACCGGCGGCGGTGAAACCCAGTACCGCCACTTTATCGGCGATATCGCCGTGCTCACCACCACCGAGAAAGGCAGTGATGTCACCCACCAGATCGGCTTCAGCCACCGAGACCGCCTGGGCTCCACTGCTGCCGTGGGTGATGAAGCCGGTAACCTAAGAGAAAGCCACAGCTTCGACCCCTTCGGCAAACCGCGCCAGGGCAATATTCTCGATAAAGACACCGCAATCCTGGAAAGCACCTACAGCACCCGCGGCTTTACCGATCACGAGCATCTGGATGATGTGGCATTGATCCATATGAATGGCCGGGCTTATGATTATAATCTTGGGCGGTTCCTCTCCGTGGACCCGGTGATCCAGAGCCCTGGTAATAGCCAGAGCCTGAACCCCTACAGCTACATCATGAATAATCCGCTGGCGGGGACCGATCCGAGTGGGTATACGCCTGACTGTATACAAAGCGACGATGGGACGACTACTTGTACTGGGACAGTAAAGGTTAATCAAACTGGTAGCCGAATTGTCCAGAGGGTTACAGCGACGACAACCACTTCAGGTGCCACTACCTCGGTTCACTTGTCAGGAGGGAATGGTGGAGCTCAGCAAACGGTAGCTGGAATAATCACCGCTACTTTAAAAAGTACTGGTTTCCGGGCGGTGGATATTGGTAGCCAGGCCAGTCGTGGGAATTTGCAGGGAGATCAGGGTGCTGCCGATTCTGGGCAGAGTGGTGGGGTTGGTAATTCAGGTCTAAATGAAAATGGAGTACACCACCAGCAAGTCTGTCATATGGGGTGCCATGGGATTGAGTATAGTGAGCATCGTCAAGCAACAGATGAAGAGTTAGTTCCACTTCATATTACTGCAGCCGTCATAGATCTTGCTACACCGTTACCTCCTATAGTTACTGCTTTCAGGACCCCAAAAGCTGCTGATGCGATAAATACTCTTAGAGCGGCTAGTGCAACAAAAGGTGCAAGTAAAGCTCTTCGTCCCGTTGGCAGTATTCTAGAAAGCGTTAATGATGTATTAGCAAACCCGAAGCTTCTAGCGGGTAAAACACCGGCACAAGTACATGCCATAATTGGGAAGACACCTGGATGGAAGGTGGAAACCTTGAGAAAAGGCTCAAGAAAAGGTGAGGGTTGGGTTTTCAGAGAGTACAAAAATAACGGTAAGCTCACCGGGCAAGTTATTAGATGGCATCCTGGAAGTGCGCGTAAGGGCGGAGATGCCTATTGGCGCGTTACTGATTTAATCAACGGTAAGTCGGACCCAATATTTTAGTTATGTCAAAATATATAAATAGCTTATTAGAAGTATTAAAAATACTAGCATCTTCAGCGCAAGTGCAGTTGAGATACTTGAATGGTCTAGGTAATCCTTCTGTCGATGAGTTGGCGCTAGATTTTGATGATTTGTTTCTAATGGCACCCTCTAAATTGGAAGTAGGAGAATTAACGTCTCAGCAGTTTAAAAATCTTGAGGACTTAAATTCCATGTTTGATCAGATAAGTGGCGTAGATCGGTATTGGACTGCATCGTCTTTATCTGAGGACAGGGAGTGGGAGGAGATAAGAAAATTAGCGAGCGTTTGTTTAAGGCAGTTTAATTAGTTGCGTGAATTTTAACCTTAAGTGCATACCGCTTATGCGGCCTGTGGGGCTTTATTTTTAACCGGGATATTCAACAGTCACTACCAAACACACCTCCATCCCCAGGCTTTGATAGGCGTATCCACCTAAAAACCGGCCTATTCAAGCCAGTGGCCCCTGATTGTGGTCTATTGTCCCTGATTAAAGTCATCGAATAAGGGGTACTACCGTTCTAGCGACCAATCAGGAGGGGAAATCGCCCCTCCGCTTTAGCCGTTCCTAAGCGAAAAAGTGCCTTGGGGGTTGTGACCTGATAATCTGGGGTTCGCCTTGACGCGAGTGCTCTTTAAGTCCTTGATTGCATTGGGGTTGTAGCGGAAATAGCGGCGGGTTCGCGTCGGAACAACTCTTCTGGGCAGAGTGGTGAAGGATCGGGAGGATGGTTTGGAAAAGCTGTCTCTGGAATCGTTAGCACTTTGGCTGGGCCTGCTATTAACGGGATGCAGCGTGAGTACCAGTCTGTTGATGGCGCTGAGTTCGGAACGATAAATGCAGAAGAAGCGGCACTTTATGCGCAGGCTTTGGAAGCTATTCCCGGCGAAGGGGTTGCAGCCAAATTTATAGCAACGAAGGCTGCCGGATTAGTTTTGATGCGAAATGCCAAATCTATCCCGGCAAGCTTGGTAGAGCAGATTTCCCTTAGTCCAAATATACAACGAATGCTTTTAAGGTCTGCTTTAGGAACTGCGAAAGAAGCAGATATGGTTGCTCACCATATTATTCCTCTGGAAGCGATAAAAGCGTTTCCCGAATTGATGAAAAAGGCTGCTCATGGAGGGTTTAATATGAATGGTGTTGGCAATGGGATTCACTTGAAAAATGTATCAGGTCATTACTATGGACACCCTGTTTATAATAAGGCTGTTTTGCAGGAGTTATCGGTGCTTAACCATAACCTGTCTAATATGAGTGCCCCAAGAGCTGCTTTTGAAGTGCAACAGAGGGCGAACATGTTGAGGGATTCCATTAATGCTGGAACATTCGGGCCTTGGCAGTGAGAGTTTTAATATGAGTCATTTGTCGTGGCAAGAATTTTTGAGAGCCTTAGTTGATCAGTATTTGTCAGGGGCTGATGATCGTGACCTAAGCGCTGTGTTTGGCGGGAAAGAGGTTGATTGGTCTGGGGTTGTGAAAAGCATAGACTTGACGAATGAGTATGCCCCCGGAGTGTCAGTCGAAATGGATGATCCGAAAATAACTTTGGGTGACTCAAAAAAATTGATTGCTAATAATGTTTTTTTAAATGTTGATGGCGCTCATAAGTCTTCCTGGGCTGATACTCAAATTAACGAGCGCATTGCATTCTCGGCGCGTATTCGGCGGGTAAATGGGCCTTTCCCTGGGGTGCGTTTGTCTCAGTTCGAGTCCGAACCAGAAGTTATATTGTTGTTGGGTTTAGAAGAAGCCAAGCGGACTGATTGAGCTTAGAAAGTCGTCACTCTAGAAAAGCTATCAAAGCCCCGTCAGGGTAACCTGTTCGCTAGATGTAGGCGTTGGAGGGGGTGTCCATTATGGTGAGGTTGAGACGGTCGAATTTCTTTCATGGTGAACAATGATTAGAATTGATAAAAGAAACCATGTGAAGCTGCATTATTTTTGTGCATCTCTCGGGGTTTTATCTTTTTTTGCAGTAGCATCTTTTTTGGTCTTTGTCTTTATTTTCAAAGATTTTGCGTTATCTATTGTGGTCAATAAAGAAGCTTTTGTTCGGGATTTTTCATCGCCCACATATTTCATGATCCCATTGATGATTCTAGTTGCTATTTTTTTGCCCTATTATTATTTTCTTGTTTTTTCAAGATCTATTTATCTTGATTTGAGTAAAGGTGTCTTTGTTATTAATGGGAATTCCTTCCCAAGTAGCTCGGTTCGTTTCTTCGATTACTTTGTGTATTTTGGGCTTTGCTTTTCATTTGTTGAAACCACTGTGAACGGTCAAAAATGCAAAATTCCATTTATTGCTAAAGGTGGCATTGTTAAAGCTCTGTTTTGGGTTGCTCACAATTCCCACAAAAGTGGCATTGAGTTATCAAGTAAATATCGTGACTAACCCAGTAGTGGGCGCTAGCTGTTAATAGTTAGCGCTCCAGCGGCCGCATAGCATGTTCGACCTGACGCTGAGCGATAATCGCATCGATCACCCGAATCACCGTGTCCTTGTCTTGATCATCAAAAGTCTCTAGCAGCTTGAAACGCTTAAATAGCACTTCGTTGGCGCGCCTGCGAGGCTAAACAGAAGGAGCCGTTGCCTCAGGAAAAACATCTCGCTAAGGTAAAACCCGCGTCGGGGCAAAAAAATGGTGAAGAGCCAGTGGCGCCGGGGAAAATGGTTGCTAACTCGTTGATTGCGCTAGGGAAAATGGCAAGTTAAGGTACGACTGGTCTCGGGGTGATGTCTTTGCACAAAAGGGTGTGCAGGTAGGTCAAACTGCGCAGGGCTCAGCAGGGGCGGCTCTTACATTGCCTGCCTTTATGACTGATTCAACGGTTATTAGTGAACTTAACCGGGCATGGGTAGAGTCAAACCCTAACGCGCCTGATGTACCAAGGGGAACTCCGGGCTCTCCAAAGAAAGAGCAAGGTGGTTGGGTCGTTCAAAATGTATGGACGGGTAAATATACTGTAATACGCGTTCCCGCAGGCACTAGAGATAGCCTTGCAACGATTAGTGGAACAAGGCCGGGGTGGTCAATTGTTCACAAGACTGTTGGTTGGTTTCATACTCACCCAAATACCGTAGCGGAGGGGTATACCCATACACCGAGCCCTGGTGATATAGGCTTTACAAAAAATTACGCTAAAGTTCCTGGAGTTATTAAAACCCATAATGGGGATCAGTTTACTCCATACCCATAAAGACCGATATGAATATGAAAAAAACAAAGTTTGCGTTTTTTTTGCTTCCGTTATTTGTCGCACCTAATTTTAGTGGTGCTTCATCATGCCCAGAACCGGTAAAGGAAAATATGACCGTAGAGCGAGAGAAAAAAATTTATTCCTTGGTTCAAACTTATGTTTCAGACGTAAAAGGTTGGCCGGATGATAGTTTTTGTGTCGAATTAAATCGACAAGAAGGTGGTGTGATAGTTTTTTGGGTTATACATAAGGATGACAAGGCTAGTCTTATTCCTGGCGGTGGAAAATCTATAGAGGTTTATGTTGACCAAAAGGAAATGAAGATTATTAAGGAGCTGGCTTTCCAGTAACAACTTTGCCCTGAGATGAGCCAATTTTGGACATCCCCGACAAACAAGAAACATTAAGCGCTAACTGTTAATGGTTGGCGCTCCAATGGCCGCATGGCATGTTCGACCTGACGCTGGGCGATAATCGCATCAATCACTCGAATCACCGTGTCCTTGTCTTGATCATCAAAAGTCTCCAGCAGCTTGAAGCGCTTAAATAGCACTTCATTGCGGATGGGGCTTTCCTCCATCGGCTGGCCCATCACCAGATAGTCCAACGATTGGTTTTACTCAAAAACAATTCTGGACCAACATTACTCAAGCAAGAGCTTTTGTTACTGCATTGGGAAAAATGGGTGAAACCACAAGCGGATTGACAGCAGTTTATACACGGGTATCAGATGCAACTTTCTCCCTTGGTGTTAGGGTTAATGAGCCTGGTATAGGTACGTTCCTGTCATATGATGCGATTTCCTTGCAAGCGGTAAATGCTGACGCTAAAAGATATGGAATACATGTAATTGACAATTATTGATGCGATGAAAACTTTTATTGTAACCGCCCAGTTTGAGTGTTTTGTTTCTTCTGTGGGTGAATACAAAAGTACTCATGCAGTAAAAAAGGGCTTGCGCCCCAATTTTCTCTATAAGAATCATTACCATACTGGTGTTATATCTAAGTGCAATTCAGATATAGCTCCCGGTGAATCAGGTATGCTTCAAGCTAAATTTATTTTAGATGAAGAATCCGTTGCTCTTTTGGTGGTTGGGGACAAAATAGGAATTTATGAGGGCCCAGAAAACAAACTTGCAGAGTGTAATATTTTGGAAGTATGTGAAGTGGATCCGCTAAATTAAGAGTTCAGCATCCCCAGCCGCCTGTCGGCGGTCAGGCGCTGGCGCGCCTGCGCGGCTAAACAGAAGGAGCCGTTGCCTCAGGAAAAAAATCTGGCTAAGGTAAACCCCGCGTCGGGGCAAAAAAATGGTGAAGAGCCAGTGGCGCCGGGAAAAATGGTTGTTAACTCGCTGATTGCGCTAGGGAAAATGGAAAGTTAAGGTACGACTGGCCTCGGGGTGATGTCTTTGCAAAAAAGGCGCAAGGACAGAGCGGCGGTGGCTTTTGGTCAGGCGTTAAGAATGTGGCAGGAAAAATCTGGAATCTCCCAAATACAATGATAGGGCTAGGAGTGTCTACTCTTGCATTGGGAGCTGACTTGATTCAATCGGCTGTATTGACAGCTTTTACTTTTGAAAATCATTTTCAGAACATAGGGTTTAGTTTTGGGAATAATGCTCTTCAAATTAGAACTGGGTTAACTCTACCGGGTAATACAGGTGGTGGGCTGACCATTGGTAATGTAATTCTCTACAATAACTCAAGGCCGGGTCAAAATATTCGAAGTCCTTATGCTGGCAATAGGCAGGTTAATTTGGGGCGCCATGAGGGATTTCATACCCGCCAAGGAGAGAGGCTAGGGATTTTTTATCTGCCAGCTATGATATGGCACGGTGTAGCTGCGCCGAATAATCCGCTTGAAATTCAAGCCGATGATAATTCGTTAGTGAGATGATTATTATGAATTTTCAGAAGTTAATTTTTCTATTCCTATTTTTATTCATGGCTGGCTGCTGGGATGAATCGAAAAGCCCCCTGATTAAAAATCAGTCTGGCCAAGAAATAACTTTGCGGTTAATTTTTAGTGATCACGAGGAGGCGTTTAAAATCAACAACAATGATTCCTTACTACTTCCTAATCTAACTGAGAATGAAGCCATACTGTTTTTGCAAGTAGTTAGCGAAAATAATGATTCAGTGGCTTTAGCAAGGCAAGAAATGATTGATTTTATGGAGAAGAAATATAAAGTTTTTATTGTTAATGAAAAGCTTTCTGTTTATCCAGAAAATAAATCACCCGATGGCTCAGGAAAAAATTTAGAGTAATATGCGACTACGACGTCGGTCTGGATCTATTGTGTGCAAGCGTTTGCACAAAAGGGCGGCTTCACAGATGGCTTTAAGCAGTACTTTTCTGATCAGGCGAAATTCTTGTCTCACCTTGATGATTTGTCTGGTGCAAACGGGCCAGAAGCGCAAGCGCGCGAAGAGGTTTCACACGGAATACTTATGGCGGGGGTTAGGGCAGTCTCTCTAGACTTGCAGGTTACATATAACGGGAAAGTTGTTAGTGCTCGCGATATGGCATTAAAGCAAGTTGGTCAAATGATCCAGAATAATCCAAGTTATTTCGCTGGACGATTTACAGCAAGTCTTGGCACTTCTGGTACTTTGAGTTTACCTTTTTATACATCAGGCCCTGGTGGGCTTATATCAACATTTGTGCTTGGTATGTCTCTACAAACTACAGCTACTTTAGGTGGTGGGATAAGGGCAATTGAGAGTGGAGTGAACAATCCAATTGACGTAATTTCCCAAGGCTTTTATGGGGCTAATTAGAATTAAGGCTATGAATCTGAAATGTAAGAATTGCGGTAAGTCTGGAATTCCGCTTCTGGGAAAGTTGTTTATGAGGAGGGGGCATAATGCCCGGTGCACCGAGTGTGCCTCAGAATTTAATTATCCCAGTTGGTATGGAATTCTTGTTACTTTTATTGCAGCAGGTTTAGGGACTTTGTTTTTTTTCCTGTTTTTTTTGATGAGCCTTGGTTATGCAGTAATTTTATCTCTGCTAGCAGCAATCGTGTTTGCTGGAGGAGCGATGTTACTAGCTCCTATAAAACCCATTGAGTCTCACAATCGCAGTCGATAGTCTTCTTTCTTGAGAATTAAAATTTTCAAAGCCTCGGCAGAGTAATCTGCCGGGGCTTTGTCGCTATGGACTATCAAACCTGTTTCTTCAGTTTGGCATTCTCGATAAACGTGTCGATCACCTGAATTACCTGCCACTTGGTGGCGGCGTCTGGTCATAAGACTTCATAATTGAAGGGAGATCTATTTTCTATCTTTAACAGGGCTATTTAACAGTCAGCACCAAACACCCCGCCATCACCCTGACCTTGACCGGCGTAGGGGGACTGCGCCTTGAGGCGGTATTCATAGTAGGTCTCGCTCACCTTGATGTGGCGCTCTTCGCAGGGTTTGCTTTTACGCAGGCGTACGCCTGTTTTACCATTGCCGGTAGCCATGACTCACTCCAATCCAGTGGGTTGTGGTTAGCTGGCTGGTTGGGTTGCCCCCCAACCAGTCAGCGCCTTGTAAACGCCTCAGCCTTTAGCGGCTTGTCTCCCCGAGTCCCAGCGCCGGGACTGGTATTTAATAATCAGGCTTTCCAGCACTTCGCGTACCACCATCTGCTCATCAGCGGGCATCTGACTCACGGCTTCGAGCTGTAATGCCAGGTCTTCACTGAGCACACGCTCATGTTCATCAAATAGCAAGAAGTCGGTACTGACATGGAGGGCTAGGGCCATCTTCTTCAAGGCGTCCAATGAGGGCTGGGCTTGTCCAGCCTCGTACTTCTTAAGGCTATCGACATGAACGCCAACATGTATTTGGGCATGGGCAGGCTCGTCTCATTGACTCGCCCGCTAGTGTAAGCCCGGTTCTCGTACATGCCGGTTGTCCTGTGTTCGTCAATGTTCCATGATCGTACATTTTGGTGCCCCGAGGATCAATCACAAAGCCACTGAGATCTTTGCCCTCATACAAGGCTTTGATGGCGGCATCCATATCGAAAGAGGGTTTAGTCATGAGTCATTTACTTTTTGCTAATAGTAAAGAAATGACGCAGAACTCTGAGCACTACCAGTTGGATACGCTTGTTGTACGGCCTCTTGAATACCCCAATCCACTAACTCCAAATAATAATCAACCTGAAAGGAGAGATCTTATCTATAGTTCAGTTATGAAGGTTGCAAGGGGGGGGCGATGAATAAGTCGAAAGATCTTGAGATGCTCACATAGTATAAGTAAATTATTCAGTGGGCCAGACTATAGAAAATGAAAAGGTTCGTGCTTCCTCTCCATTGATCATAACCACAAAGAAATAGTCTCCAGGATTAAAGTCGGTCGATTCTTCAATCAAAAAGGCTTCATACAACTCGTTAATCGGAGGAGCAATTTTCCAGTGCCCGCCGTTAGTTACTTCTTTAAATTGACCGTCAAACTCATCCTTCCGTAGTATTTCGTAGCCTAAGGCATATTCATTTCTCGATATGTTCTCTACGCGAATTCCAAATTTTTCTCCTGGAATCCATGCTATTTCACTTGAGTAATCATCTATTTTATAAAATTCACCATCTTCTATAATAGTGCCAAAATTGTATAAAAATTTATCCTCAGGTTGTGTCTTTATATTTGAGGTGCAGCCGCTGAGCAAAATCACTAGAAAAAATAACGAAGACCTAATTTCCTTAATCATTATCTAATTTTTTTGTGGTTTATATGGCGCAAAGTATAATGAATTGTTAGGTGTTTTTGAATGTTATCTGAAAAGGTTGGTGCGAAACCTAAAATAAAAATTTCTTGTTTCATGTAAGAAGGTAAGTCCGACCATCGATCAGCAGCTGGATGTAACCTACACCCACGAGCAGGCCAGTGGATTTACCACTGATATCCTGGTGAACGGCCGCCTGATGAGCCGCACCTACAACGGCCTGCAGCAGCTCACTGAAACTGTCGATGCTCTAAGTGGCACCACCCGCTATGCCTACGACGGTGCCGGCAATCCCATTGTCTTACAGGATGCCAACAGCAATCGCATCACCGCCAATTACAATGCCCTCGGCCAAAAGGAATGGGTGGACGACCCCAATATGGGGGCTAAATCGTTTACCTATACCGGCTTTGGCGAAGTGGAAACGGAGATCGACGGCAACCTGGATATCACCAGCTTTACCTACGACCGCCTCGGCCGCATGGAAAGTCGCAGTGTCAACGGCACAGAGGAAGCCAGCTGGAAATTCGACAGCGCCGCCAACGGCAAAGGCCTGCCCGCGAGGGAGAGCCGCAGCGATGCCAGCTATGCGCGCAGCTACAGCTACGACGCCCTGAGCCGCCCCTACAAAGTCACCACGGCTATCGATGGCGAAGACTTTGTTACGCAAAGTCATTTCGACAGCAACTACGGCCGTTTAAAAGGCCTCAGCTATCCCTCCGGGCTGACCCTGCAATACGGCTATAACAGCACCGGCTACCAATTCCGTACCAGTAATGCCGCCAGTGGTTATACCTATCGGGAAATCACCCAGATGGATGCCTGGGGCGAATGGGAGTTTGCCAGTATCGCCGCCGGCAACTACACCATCGGCCGCAGCTTCCACGGGGAAACCGGGCAAATGGCCGGCACCACCTTCGACAGCCTGGTGCAAAACCACCAGGGTATTGCCTACAGCTACGACAGCTTCGGCAACTTGTTTGAACAGGTAGTACAACTGCCCTCAGAATCCCCGGCGTTAAATGTAGAGAATCACTACTACGATGTCCTTAATCGCCTGGATTACAGCACCCGCACCGATGGCCCCGGTATCGATTACGACTACGATGCCATCGGCAACCTGCTGAAAAAAGACGACTTCGCCAGCAGCTACAGCTACACCGGCGGCAGCAATGGCGGCCCCAGCGCCGTGAAGAGCGTTAGCCTGATCAATGGTGGCACCAAGACCTATGGCTACGACCAGAACGGCAACCGCACCCATGAAAATGGTGCGCAGCAGATCTGGTACAACGCCTTTAACAAACCCACCCGCATCAACCGCAACGGCGCCAACCTGTACTTCTACTACGGCGCCGACCAGATGCGCTACAAACAGGTCAACCAAACCAGCGGCAAGACCACCCTGTATATCGACAAGCTGTTCGAAAAGATTACCGGCGGCGGTGAAACCCAATACCGCCACTTTATCGGCGATATCGCCGTGCTCACTACCACCGAGAAAGGCAGTGATGTCACCCACCAGATCGGCTTCAGCCACCGAGACCGCCTGGGCTCCACTGCTGCCGTGGGTGATGAAGCCGGTAACCTAAAAGAAAGCCACAGCTTCGATCCCTTCGGCAAGCCGCGCCAGGGCAATATTCTCGATAAAGAAACCGCTATCTTAGAGAGCGCCTACAGCACCCGAGGCTTTACCGACCACGAGCATCTGGATGATGTGGCATTGATCCATATGAATGGGCGGGCTTATGATTATAATCTTGGGCGGTTCCTGAGTGTGGACCCGGTGATCCAGAGTCCTGGTAATAGCCAGAGCCTGAACCCCTACAGCTACATCATGAATAATCCGCTGGCGGGGACGGATCCGAGTGGGTATACGCCTGACTGTATACCGAGTGACGATGGGGCGATCACTTGCACTGGACCAGTAAAGGTTAGTCAAACCGGTTCGCGCATAAAACGGACAGAGACTGGCTCTGTAACTATGGATACCAATGGCAAGCTAACAGGGAGCATAACAAGTGGTGGAAAAACACAAAGCTTTTCTATCGGTAGTATTGGCGGACAGAAGTCGGGTGGAGCAGCAGATATTGGTAGCCAGGCCAGTCGTGGGAATTTGCAGGGAGGTCAGGGTGCTGCCGATTCTGGGCAGAGTGGTGATGAAGGAGGTGTTGACTCAAGCAATCTAGGAAATCGACAGGGCCAAGCCATAGATTACCTAGATTTCGTGAAAGGAAAGCTCTTGGCGGATGAGCCAAATAGTGACACCGCGTATTATTTGCAGCGGGAGTTTGGGGTGAAGCCGGGAGATGAGAATTTTCGCCCTGTTGTAGATGGGCTGGTATCAAATATTGATAATACTATTGCCGCTTTGAGATCGGCAACAATTGTAGAAGTAACAGCGGCGACGCTAGCGAGGGTTCATTTAAATACCGGGGATAGGAGTCTTAGTGAGAAAGAAATTAGCCGTTACTTGGAAAAATATGGAGAAAGCCATAAGGCTGCAGCATTTGTTTTTCTGGGTGATAGGAACAGAAATATATTTATTACCAATAAATTTCCAAGGTCAGCTGTTCAGCAGATTAACACGCTGATTCATGAAGGTTCTCACTTTCATCCGAATGGATATGACGGGGGAATGGTGCATCCGGGTGATGTGCCTGCTATGCAAGGGCCTCGAGCCATACACAACCCATATAATTTTTCTAGGTTTATAACCAGTCATTACATGGGTCCTCTGGATTAACAAGAAAGTATTTAGGGGTTGTATAATATGAAAATTTTGAAAATCACAGGTGTGATTATTGGTTTCGTAACAATTTTCTTAATTTCTTCCTTAACTTTTTCAGGGGGTAATATGAAGCCCACTATTGAAGTCAAACTTCTCGGCTCTAAAAATATGAGATTAGCTGTGGAAGTAATATTCAGAAATGAAATGAGAAAGCCTTTTTATTTATATGAATACTATTTTTGCGAAGGCGGGGTTGTTTTGTCAGATATATTTTCTATTAACCGGATAGAAGGCGGTTTAAAAACTACAGTTTCGTATGGCGGGCTGATGGACTTTCACAATAAAAATGAGGCCACTAAAGATGACTTTATTAAAATTGAGCCTAATACTGAAGTTTCCTGTGAGATCATTGTGAGTGACTACTATGATTTGAGGGGCGCTGGGGAATACGAGCTTACATACTATGTAGATAACCCAAAATATAGAGATAAACAACCAAAGGTGGAGCTAAAAAGCAACGCTATTAATTTAGTGTTGCCAAGTCCCTACTAGGGTAAACACAAAAAATAGGGCAGATCTAATTGCTGATTGGAGGCTAGTGCATGGGCAGAGTGGTGAAGCCCTAGGAATTCCCAGTGCAACTGCGACATCTACCGATTCTTATCAGCCGACAATGAAGGTAGGTGAATCTAGATTTTTGACTGAAGGGGAAAAGGAGCTCGCAAGCTCTATTTTTGGGGAGGTAATATCAGATTACGACAGTGTTAAGGTTATCAGGGATAAATATATTTTCTTCCAGACTAAGAATGTAGTGATGGCTCCAGATGGGAATATCTATTTCCATCCCAAAAGTGCTGCTTACCGAGATGATTTTTCTGTTGATGGAAATATTGATTTGCAAGGGTTGTTTATCCACGAAATGACGCATGTCTACCAACATCAGTTAGGCATAGATGTTAGGAAGGCGGCATTGAATCGAAATTATAAATATGAGTTGCCCATTGTTTTGCCTAGCAAAGGAGGGAGACCGTTCTCAAAGTATAGCTTGGAGCGGCAAGGAGATATTGTTCGAGACTACTTTTGGTTAAAGAATAATTCCAGACCAAAATCAATGCTTAATAACCCAGATGCTCCATCTTTGAAAACGTATGAAGAATTAATACCTTTTTAGGGAGGTGATTTTATGTTTAGGATCGCTGTTTTTTTAGGAGCGTTATTGATTATATCGTGCAGTAATGCTGAGGATGTGCCGGCAAAAGACAAGGCTGCTCAGTACGTTGAAGCAGGAAATTTTGATAAGGCATATAAAGTCTTGTTGCCCATTGCACAAGCTGGTGATGCGGAAGCCCAGTTTGGTTTGGCTATGCTAATTTCTAATGGTTATGGTTCTGCGCAAGGGAAAAGTGACGCTGAGCAAGACAAGCTTGTTTTACATTGGTTAAAGCTTTCCACGAAAGGTGGGAACGAGAAAACCAGGCTTTGGCTGGCAGATAGTTATAGCAATGGTTGGTACGGCCTAGAAAAGAATCAGGAACTCAGCAATTGCTACAGGGATATAGGCTTAGATGTATCTCGTTGCTTTCAAATGAGTTCAGAAATTACTAACGAGTAGTCTCTGAGGCTATTTATCTAAAGAATAGCCATCAAGAGCCCCGGCAGAGCAATCTGCCGGGGCCTTTATTATCCAGTACGCGTCCAGCGCCGGGCCTCGTACTTCACAAGGCTCTGTCGCAAACTTTCCGTATGGCTGAAATACACCTATGACCCGGACACAGTTATTCTGCGAGCGCCATAAATTGGCGATAGGCCGGGATATCTTGCTGCCCCAGCTGCCCTTCTCGGATCATATGCGCCGTTTCAATCCCATCGAGAGTGGCAGCCGCTGAGTGGAAGGTCTTAAAGCCCATCATAGGCTTGGTTATTCGTTTGATAAACCGGTGGTCCTGTTCAACGATATTGTTGAGATATTTGACCTGTAGGGTATCGATGAATGAAAGCCAGAAGCCCATCAGAAACAGGTAGATATTGATGTTGGTCAAACCGACCTGATTGGCTCCACTTTTATCGATGACCACCTTCTCTGGCAAGCCGTTATTGCCAACGGATTGCGCAAAGAAGCGTGTTGCTGCGGCTTCATCTCGGGTTTCTGAGAGCATGAAGTCAACGGTTTCACCGGACTTATCGACTGCTCGATACAGGTATACCCACCTGCCCTTAACTTTGATATAGGTCTCATCCATACGCCAGGAGGCACCTACCTGGCTCTTCTTCTTTCTGGCCTCTGCGGCAATTTGCGAGGCGTATTTGACCACCCATCGGTTGAGAGTGGCGTGATCAACAGTAACCCCGCGCTCCTGCATAATCTCTTCCTGATCGCGATAGGAAACTGCATAGCGGACATAGAAGAATACGGCATACAGAATCACATTTTTCGGGTAGTGGGTTCCTTTAAAGCTGATCAACGGTACAGACCTAAAACTGCAGATTCAGAGCCAGCGCTTATAACTGAGATGCAGGGGCGCCCGCAAGACCGACGAACTTTGCGACAGAACCCAATCACAAAGCCACTGAGATCTTTGCCCTCATACAAGGCTTTGATGGCGGCATCCATATCGAAAGAGGGTTTAGTCATGAGTCATTTACTTTTTGCTAATAGTAAAGAAATGACGCAGAACTCTGAGCACTACCAGTTGGATACGCTTGTTGTACGGCCTCTTGAATACCCCAATCCACTAACTCCAAATAATAATCAACCTGAAAGGGGAGATCTTATCTATAGTTCAGTTATGAAGGTTGCAAGGGGGGGCGATGAATAAGTCGAAAGATCTTGAGATGCTCACATAATATAAGTAAATTATTCAGTGGGCCAGACTATAGAAAATGAAAAGGTTCGTGCTTCCTCTCCATTGATCATAACCACAAAGAAATAGTCTCCAGGATTAAAGTCGGTCGATTCTTCAATCAAAAAGGCTTCATACAACTCGTTAATCGGAGGAGCAATTTTCCAGTGCCCGCCGTTAGTTACTTCTCTAAATTGACCGTCAAACTCATCCTTCCGTAGTATTTCGTAGCCTAAGGCATATTCATTTCTCGATATGTTCTCTACGCGAATTCCAAATTTTTCTCCTGGAATCCATGCTATTTCACTTGAGTAATCATCTATTTTATAAAATTCACCATCTTCTATAATAGTGCCAAAATTGTATAAAAATTTATCCTCAGGTTGTGTCTTTATATTTGAGGTGCAGCCGCTGAGCAAAATCACTAGAAAAAATAACGAAGACCTAATTTCCTTAATCATTATCTAATTTTTTTGTGGTTTATATGGCGCAAAGTATAATGAATTGTTAGGTGTTTTTGAATGTTATCTGAAAAGGTTGGTGCGAAACCTAAAATAAAAATTTCTTGTTTCATGTAAGAAGGTAAGTCCGACCATCGATCAGCAGCTGGATGTAACCTACACCCACGAGCAGGCCAGTGGATTTACCACTGATATCCTGGTGAACGGCCGCCTGATGAGTCGCACCTACAACGGCCTGCAGCAGCTCACTGAAACTGTCGATGCTCTAAGTGGCACCACCCGCTATGCCTACGACGGTGCCGGCAATCCCATTGTCTTACAGGATGCCAACAGCAATCGCATCACCGCCAATTACAATACCCTCGGCCAAAAGGAATGGGTGGACGACCCCAATATGGGGGCTAAATCGTTTACCTATACCGGCTTTGGCGAAGTGGAAACGGAGATCGACGGCAACCTGGATATCACCAGCTTTACCTACGACCGCCTCGGCCGCATGGAAAGTCGCAGTGTCAACGGCACAGAAGAAGCCAGCTGGAAATTCGACAGCGCCGCCAACGGCAAAGGCCTGCTCGCACGGGAGAGCCGCAGCGATGCCAGCTATGCGCGCAGCTACAGCTACGACGCCCTGAGCCGCCCCTACAAAGTCACCACGGCTATCGATGGAGAAGACTTTGTTACGCAAAGTCATTTCGACAGCAACTACGGCCGTTTAAAAGGCCTCAGCTATCCCTCCGGGCTGACCCTGCAATACGGCTATAACAGCACCGGCTACCAATTCCGTACCAGTAATGCCGCCAGTGGTTATACCTATCGGGAAATCACCCAGATGGATGCCTGGGGCGAATGGGAGTTTGCCAGTATCGCCGCCGGCAACTACACCATCGGCCGCAGCTTCCACGGGGAAACCGGGCAAATGGCCGGCACCACCTTCGACAGCCTGGTGCAAAACCACCAGGGTATTGCCTACAGCTACGACAGCTTCGGCAACTTGTTTGAACAGGTAGTACAACTGCCCTCAGAATCCCCGGCGTTAAATGTAGAGAATCACTACTACGATGTCCTTAATCGCCTGGATTACAGCACCCGCACCGATGGCCCCGGTATCGATTACGACTACGATGCCATCGGCAACCTGCTGAAAAAAGACGACTTCGCCAGCAGTTACAGCTACACCGGCGGCAGCAATGGCGGCCCCAGCGCCGTGAAGAGCGTTAGCCTGATTAACGGCGGCACCAAAACCTATGGCTACGACCAGAACGGCAACCGCACCCATGAAAACGGCGCGCAGCAGATCTGGTACAACGCCTTTAACAAACCCACCCGCATCAACCGCAACGGCGCCAACCTGTACTTCTACTACGGCGCCGACCAGATGCGCTACAAGCAGGTCAACCAAACCAGCGGCAAGACCACCCTGTATATCGACAAGCTGTTCGAAAAGATTACCGGCGGCGGTGAAACCCAGTACCGCCACTTTATCGGCGATATCGCCGTGCTCACCACCACCGAGAAAGGCAGTGATGTCACCCACCAGATCGGCTTCAGCCACCGAGACCGCCTGGGCTCCACTGCTGCCGTGGGTGATGAAGCCGGTAACCTAAAAGAAAGCCACAGCTTCGATCCCTTCGGCAAGCCGCGCCAGGGCAATATTCTCGATAAAGAGACCGCTATCTTAGAGAGCGCCTACAGCACCCGCGGCTTTACCGATCACGAGCATCTGGATGATGTGGCATTGATCCATATGAATGGGCGGGCTTATGATTATAATCTTGGGCGGTTCCTGAGTGTGGACCCGGTGATCCAGAGCCCTGGTAATAGCCAGAGCCTGAACCCCTACAGCTACATCATGAATAATCCGCTGGCTGGGACCGATCCGAGTGGGTATACGCCTGACTGTATAAAAAGTGACGATGGGACGACTACTTGTACTGGGACAGTAAAGGTTAATCAAACTGGTAGCCGAATTGTCCAGAGGGTTACAGCGACGACAACCACTTCAGGTGCCATTACCTCGGTTCACTTGTCAGGAGGGAATGGTGGAGCTCAGCAAACGGTAGCTGGAATAATCACCGCTACTTTAAAAAGTACTGGTTTCCGGGCGGTGGATATTGGTAGCCAGGCCAGTCGTGGGAATTTGCAGGGAGGTCAGGGTGCTGCCGATTCTGGGCAGAGTGGTGATTCCATGCCCATTACTGGGTCTTCCAATGTCGCTTGCGATTCGTGCCACCCGACTTCAAATTTTGAGTTTGACGGTTCTGGGGTTGATGCAGGTGCATCGTTAATTGCAGATTTATTTCCGGGAGTTGGCTCAGCAAAAAGCTTGGGGCAAGTTTTTACCGGCACCGATTTGATAACAGGAGAACCTGTCAATCGATGGCTTGAAGGGGGAGGTATTTTATTAGGGATGGTTCCCTTTGGTAAGACGCTAACCAAAGGGGATGAGATGGTTGATTTATATCGTGTAGTAGATGATGTTGAATTGGCTGATATTAGAAACACAAATGCATTTAGATCCGCCCCTGGTCAGTTTGAAGGTAAGCAATTTGTTGATAACTTGGAAGACGCACAAAATCTTCAAAAGGTATTTTCAAGTTTCTTTGGTGGCAATCAAACAATTATCAGAGCCCAGGTTCCTCAATCAGTTGTTGATTCTGCTAGTAAAGTGCCATTTGCAGATATTCCAAAAGGGACAGCGATTACAATTCCTACAAATGATCTGCCAAAACTTAATCCGCAATCGTGACGAGAATACTTATGAGTAATCATAATTCAATTATTGGAACATTAAGGCTGAATACCGAAACAAATATAATACCTGCGGATGGGCTTATGGTATCTCGGCACAGAGTTGAGCTACTTGAAGAAGGTAAATCAGACCTTTCCTGGATGGCTGAGCTTAACGTATTAGGTGATTTGCCGTGGTTTAAGGGTGAAGAACGTCAAGTTGAAGTACGAATAATGTCTGATGAGTTCAGGCAACACGTAGTTTCTGAGCGACCCAATTTATTAGTAAAGCGGGGAAGAGAAACAGTCGGTACTTTAGAGTTGAAAAGTGGAAAGTGATAGGATGAATAATTGAGAGCAGAGTAAAATTATGTTTTTGTCAAATTTTATAAAATCGCAGTAGATAAAAAACCTTGCCGAACCGAATGAAAGCCTCGGCAGAGTAATCTGCCGGGGCTTTTATTAGGTTCTGTCGCGAAGTTCGTCGGTCTTGCGGGCGCCCCTGCATCTCAGTTATAAGCGCTGGCTCTGAATCTGCAGTTTTAGGTCTGTACCGTTGATCAGCTTTAAAGGAACCCACTACCCGAAAAATGTGATTCTGTATGCCGTATTCTTCTATGTCCGCTATGCAGTTTCCCATCGCGATCTGGAAGAGATTATGCAGGAGCGCGGGGTTACTGTTGATCACGCCACTCTCAACCGATGGGTGGTCAAATACGCCTCGCAAATTGCCGCAGAGGCCAGAAAGAAGAAGAGCCAGATAGGTGCCTCCTGGCGCATGGATGAGACCTATATCAAAGTTAAGGGCAAGTGGGTATACCTGTATCGAGCAGTCGATAAGTCCGGTGAAACCGTTGACTTCATGCTCTCAGAAACCTGAGATGAAGCCGCAGCAACAGGCTTCTTTGCGCAATCCGTTGGCAATAACGGCTTGCCAGAGAAGGTGGTCATCGATAAAAGTGGAGCCAATCAGGTCGGTTTGACCAACATCAATATCTACCTGTTTCTGATGGGCTTCTGGCTTTCATTCATCGATACCCTACAGGTCAAATATCTCAACAATATCGTTGAACAGGACCACCGGTTTATCAAACGAATAACCAAGCCTATGATGGGCTTTAAGACCTTCCACTCAGCGGCTGCCACTCTCGATGGGATTGAAACGGCGCATATGATCCGAAAAGGGCAGCTGGGGCAGCAAGATATCCCGGCCTATCGCCAATTTATGGCGCTCGCAGAATAACTGTGTCCGGGTCATAGGTGTATTTCAGCCATACGGAAAGTTTGCGACAGAGCCACAGAGCCACAGGGCGCATCCGTCGCAGCAATCTGGAATCCGGCTGCTTGATCTTCTTCACCGGCTTTACACCGAGTATCTCGTCCGTGCTGACCTTGAGGGCCTGCGCCAGGTCAACCAGCAGGTTGGCCGGCGGGTGTTCGCTCTCGGTCTCTTAATAGGCGATGACCCTTCGCGTCGCGCCGATCTCTTCCGCCAGTTCCTTCTGCGTATAGCCGGCAGCCTTGCGCAACTGCGCCAGGCGTTTACCAAAGTCGGCCAGGTTCTCGTTCATGTATTTGGGCATGGGCAGGCTCGTCTCATTGACTCGCCTGCTAGTGTAAGCCCGGTTCTCGTAATTATTGATGTCTTGTCAGGTGCATCTCAGTATATGTTAGGAACCAAGGCCGGTGGGTTTAAATGTTCGTCAATAGAAAAATTTTTGCTGGTGAACTGTATCCAATTAGCTATCGGCGGTAGCCTATTATTATTTTGGCAATGTTGTCGGATAATCAAGAAAATGCGCTTTAAGTAAGCTGAAGCGAAAAAGGGAAAGCTTGGACTTTCTTCAAATCGTAATCTTACTGAACCGAACAAAAGCCCCGGCAGAGAAATCTGCTGGGGCTTTTGTTATCCGGTACGTATCCAGCGTGGGCCCTAGTGCTTCACATCCATCCCTTCCAGCAGCTCGCGGATAATCAACTACTCCTCCTCGTTGAGTCCTCGAACAGTAACTTCATGGGATGAGTTGTATGTTGAGATTTTATGCTTTGATAGCCAGGATGATAAACCAGGCTATCGAAGATATTTAGAGCTTTCCCTATAAAGGCTCCAGATTAAGGGATTTTCTAAAAAACTGGTCTAGCTCGGCATAAAAGGAAACTACATTTTTAAGGTAGAGGAATCCATGCCCTTCCTCTTCAAACAACATACTGTCATAGTTAATATTATGCACATCTAAGATTTTAGTCATTCTATTAAAGTGCTCTAAGTCAACAATTTTATCCATCCCCCCTGGGCTATAAATATTGGAATTTTGATCTTGTGTGCTTGATAAACAGGAGAGTACTCTTTAAGTGTTTCGATATCGGTATGGGGATCCCCAACGATTCTCTCAATAATGTTATTTAGTCTCTCATCACCGGTTAAAACGTTATTGCTAAAAAGCAATGGCAAATCGGTAACACCAGCATAGGAGGCAGCACATTTAAAGATATCTGGACGGTTTATAGCAGAGATTAAGGCAGAGTATCCTCCATAGCTTATCCCATAGATACAAATATTACTTGAGTCAACCAACTTTTGACTGATAACTTCCTCAATGCTTGAATAGATATCATCTTCGATCAAGCGCCCCCACTGTCGCAAACCTTGATGTTTAAATTCTTTACCGTATCCAGAGGAGCCTCGGTAGTTAGGTTGAAGTACTGCATAACCTAATGTGGCTAGAAGTTGAGCGTGGGTATTAAAATGCCTAGTGTATCTTACTGAAATTGGGCCTCCATGAGGTATCACAATTAAAGGTGGTTGAGCTGTATTAGTAGAGGTGGGTAATGTCAAATATGATTCAATTATTTGCCCATCGCTTGATTTTGATTTTATCACTTGGGTGTCGGACAGATTAAACTCTTTGAGCCATGGGGCTTGTGATGAGAATTTAATTAATTCATTAGAATGTCTCTTAAACAAATGAAAAGCTCCAGGATCAGTAGAGCTAGAAGTCTGCACAATTGCTACACTTTTGTCTTGGTTTAAATCAACAACATAGGCTCTGGATTCTCTTAATGAAAGCTCTAGCTCTCCTTTTAGGAGCTTTTCTACTTGCATCAAGTATTCATGCTTTATAAATCCATTTTCAATAAATGAAACCCCTAATATTTCATCTCTGTTCGGTCCTATGATGGCAGAGTTGATGTCTGTGTTAGGGTGTCCGTAGATTTTATCTATATATTTTTTTTCTGGTATGCTGTATCGATACAAACTAACTAAATTATCATTTTCATTTGACAGGACATATAGTATTTTGCTGTCTTTAGATATTAGAACTGGGTTGAAAATTACATCTTCTTCTCCTTCCCAAGCGACTTCCCATTGTCTTGTTTTGTGGTTTCTGGCCCAGATTTCATTTTTGGAATTAGCTTCGTTGAGTGAGTACCCAATGGATATCTGTCCTTTCGAGTTTGTCAGCCAATATGATGTATCTGGAGCATGTCTGTTAAGCCTAAACTCCCTTCTGAGTTGTCTATAAATATTCTTTTGTGATGTATCTATTTTATATAGGCTTGCTTTTCCACTTCTATTTCTTCCAATTATAAGTTTGTTTTCTGATTGGGGTAGGGGGTCAATTAGAAAGGTGTTTTCAAGTAGTTGGTCGGTTTTAACGGATGTTACTTTTGATTCACTTAGGGTTAATTCGCTTAAATAAAGATCCCAACCTTTGCCTTTTGTAAAGGTCTCGCTAACGATGGAATTGTTATCCACCCAGTTGTAGTCAATAATTGCTAAGGGGTCGTTGTTGGCATGTTGAAGAATTAAGGTTTCATCAAATGATTTTGTGTTCAATAATGAGATCTGAGCTTTTGTCCCTGAGTTGCTCATTATGGCAATGTTTTTTCCGTCAGGGGAGATTTTTAATTTTTTAATGTTGTTTGGTTTGAAGAATTTTTTGGTGATCTCCAGAGTTTTTCTTTGAATAGATTTGTTTTCTTTTTCTAAGTCTGCTACGGCGAAGCCTGGTAATAAAGCAAGAATAATGAATAGTATTGTTTTCATTTGGTCTGCCTCGACTGGATGGAGTCAAAGTAGAATTTAATAAACGGATCTTTTGCCCTTTCTGTAAATAAAAGTGGATATTCGTTTAAAAGGGTTAGGCAGCACTTCTCTAGTTCTTCTATTGTTTGAGATGTTCTGTTGATATAATCAAATTCAGCTGTTTCAAACTGCCAATTAGTATTTATGGTGAGATGTCCTCCATAATTAATTGATCCTTCTTGAATGTTTAGGTTGAATTCTTTCTCCTTGATTTTGTAGTAAGAGTTTCTGTTGGTGGTTACTTTTGTCCATCTGTACTCCCCTGCAGGCAATCTAATTATCTTAAAGTTATTCCCATCAGAAAGATCTTCGAATAAATAGCTTTTCCCAAATAGCTTTGGTGTTTGTATTTTTACAGATTTAGGTACTTCTCCAGAAATAACTAATGCTAAGACTGCATAACCCTCACCTGGTGATAATGGCTCGATGAACTCTTTTGCTAGGCCGTCTTGGCTGGCTAAGTATAAAAAAATGTAGAATAAGATTTTATACATAAGTGTACACATTCCTCATGTTTTACTTTATGTTGAGCTTATTTATATGCAAATTTTACTTTAGACTGTGATAATTTGCATTACTTGGGCTTGTTGTGTATGGATAACAGACGGATTGTTTGTTTTTTACGCTAAGTGTTACGGTTGCTTTGATCGGGAAAAGGACCAGTATAAAAAAGTAACAAAAGGTTCTATTTGGGTATGTATATAGGTTGAAATAGTAAAATACTTAGTCTATGGGTGCTTGCGTACAATTATTTTGGACATCCATAGATTAGAGTGAGGTGCTAGTAATGTTGCTGGTACCTACACGGTATATTTTTCTCATCAACTTAAACTTTAAAGCGCATAAAAAGAGTGCATTTTAGATTGGCTCTCATGGTTTTTGGTGACAGTTAGAGGGATAAGTAACGTGGGATTGGCAGGGTGAGGCAGAAAATAAATGCCCACAATCTCCTATGCCTATACCCAGCATGTATCGAGCTGGGTACAGACTTGTTGTACTACCTCCACTGACCCCACCAAGCCTTTAAATTGACTCTCAAAATTCCGATTGAGATATAATCTCTGTTTGGATGAAATACCCAGACGTTTAAGGGTGGGGGGTGTGTTTTGGTAATACGGCCCCGGTTCCGGGGTCTAACTCTCTACACTCCGGTCCACTAGCTCCGAGTGGTGATTCAACTGAAAGGGCAACCCTTTAGGCATACTCAGGTGGTCACTTCCTATTTCTTCTTGATACGCCTATAAATCTCTTCACGGTGAACAGGCAGGGATTTAGGGGCGTTTATTCCTATCTTTACTTGATTCCCCTGAACTTCCAAGACTGTGACCGAGACATTCGCTCCAATCCTTAAGTTTTCTCCAGTGCGGCGCTTTAAAATCAACATGCTCATTTCCTATTGATACTTAAACAATGGGTGGTCTTTCTGCGGTGGGAAAGATTGGGAAGTAACGTCTGAAGGAGATGAGAGGAGGTGCACGAGAACGGTAGGCGTAGAAGAAGAAAAGGCGGGCGCAACGCTCCCAGAGCTTGAGGACACACTCCAAGCTGCTGAATCTACTCGACTTTATTGAAGACGAGCGGGTTTCTAGCGTATTATCCATTGAGCCATTTTGATACTTGCTTATCAATTTGGTTAGCTGGCCCCAGGTGTGTCCGCACCTTGGGTCAGCGCCTTTTACTTACTCTTATGTCACGCTACCGTTCTCCTTGGAGAGATGGGTTTTTAGAAAGCTCTTGGGTTTCTTGATCTTTCGGTCGCTAGCCTATACGGGCTTACTCAATTACGGCCAAAATATCGATAAATATCTGTCAATTCTACGCAGCTTTGACATTAAAACAATCTTAATAAAATCCAATAAGATAATTTCCGCGCCTATATTTGTTGCGCTGTCGTTTAGAGTAAATTTTATTTCCCTCTAAAAATTGCGGGCTAAATTGACTCTTTTTTCTAGCTCCCAGGCTTGAGCTCAATAAAGAAAACATCAGTAATACAGCGGCTTGAAACTGTTTCCTTATGTCGATAGAAAGCGTTTGATTGGCTTTGGAGATACGGCCTTCTAAGTGATAACACGCTTAAAATTTATGAGCATACTCTTCAAGGAAGTATCTCAAATCTAATAATTTTGATCGATTTTCCTGGAGTTTTATAAGAAAACTATTTGTTTTCTCCATGCATTAAAGTGCTTGTTTCCTTTCTGGGAGTACCTGTCGTTACCGCATAACTAATGTTAGTGACTGTTTCAGAGGTTTAGTATCTGTAAGTGATTTTCAATTAAGGCTAAATAAGATGACATTACTGTCATTTTATTATTTTCATCTTCGATAATCCGTTTGCTCGGACTTTATAGCCCGTCAAATCTTCTTTGTTGGTACGTTCTTCTATAGAATCCGCCCCCTTTCACATTTTGCAACTCATAACTAACAGGAAGTGGGGTTTATGACTGTCTCTCGTCGTACGTTTGTCCAAGCTATGGGGCTTGCACTGTTAACACCGTTTACCGTTCGCTCTTTGGCTGCCAGCAACAGCGAAACCTATGCGCGCTTTAATCTTGGTAGTAGCCCATTCAATTCTGAAATTGATAATGACGGCCTTGTCTTTGATCTATCCGTTGCCTCTGGAGATCCTAGCCAAACTGGTGTTGTACTTTGGACTCATATCAATCCGGCAGCGTACATATCTGGCCAAACTCTCTATATTGATGTGGCATTAGATGAAGGGTTTACCCAGCCGATTCTAAGTGCTGAGGTCAGTGCCGATGACATCACCGCCGATCGTGATTACACGGTAAATATTGACCTGGAAGGTTACTTATCACCCAACCAGCGATACTACTACCGCTTTAAGTACGGCAACCTTTGCAGCCGTACTGGTCGTTGCCACACGTTGCCAACTGGCAGCTTGGAAAGTATCAAGATGGCAGTGGTGACCTGTCAGGATTACACCACCGGTTATTACAACGCCTACAACCACCTGGCGGATGAGGATGTCCACTGCGTGTTGCACCTGGGCGATTTTATCTATGAGTATGCGGAGTATGAAGGCTTCGAAGATTCCATTGTTCACTCCTTAGCCTTGCCTTCCGGTGGATCAGTGGCGATGAACCTGGAAGATTACCGCCATATCTATAAGGAATACCGTAAAGACAAGAACCTGCAGCGCGCAATGGAAATGCACTCGTTCATCATCACCTGGGATGATCACGAAACTGCGGACAATGCCTACTGGGACTACGACCGCGATACCCTGGGCGTACCATCTCACCCATACCAAACCGGGAATAATAACCCGGATCAGTTGCGCCAACTTCGCCGCGATGCCCAGCAGGCCTGGATTGAGTATGTGCCTGCGCGGGTAAAAGTGAATGAGGCAGCCAGCCACGCTTTTGATTACCTGCAGATTTACCGCTCTTTCCAGTTTGGTGATCTGGTCGATCTCTATATGACCGACAGCCGTACCTATCGCACCAAAGAGCCTTGCAAGGACGGCACCGCCTGGGAAAATTACTGGTGTACTGACTATGAAAATGAATCCCAAACTATGCTTGGGAAAACACAGCGCGATTGGCTTATTGATGGCATTGTGAATTCATCTGCACGCTGGAAAGTTTGGGGCAACCAGACCTTGCTGGCGCAACTTGCCGGTACTGCATTGGGTCGTCCACTGGTGTTTGCCAATTATGATGCCTGGGATGGGTACCAGTGGGAGCGAGAGAAAATTCTCTCCAGCATCAAGGACAGCAGTATCGATAACTTTGTTGTACTGACTGGCGATCTGCATTCCAGTATTACGTCTTACCTAAAAGTAAACTTCAATAATATCAACAACTGGAATTACGATAACCTGGTAGGTGTTGAGTTGATGACACCCTCCATCTCCTCGCCAAATATGAACGATACGGTGGAGAAGGGCATTGATGTAGGTAGTGTGTTTACCTCCTTGCTAAATGGCGGAGTGCAGCTAAACAACCCACATATCAAGGACTTCGTCAGTAACATCTATGGATATGCGGTAATTGAGTTCAATCATAGTGAGCTGAACTGGACGGTGTATAACATCGACAAGAAATCTGATAATCCAAGCGCTGCAAAGAAGATCTATAAAGAGTTCAACTACGAACCTGTAGGAATGTGGTTGACTGAGAAGTAACCCTGCCCATTTGTCGCTCTGACTTAGAATCGCCACTATCGTGGAGTGGCGATTCTTTTGCGCAAACCCTGTTTCAATTCTCCTCACTTTTTCAGATTGTTTTTCCTTAATCTCGCCGGCCTTCAGGCAGGTGGATAGGTGCGCCTTGGTTGATTATTGGCCAGCCGTAACCTATACACTCGGGAGGCCTAAAGCCGGCACAGTGCTTTGGCATGCCTGAAATTTTAGAGCCACCGGTTAAAAGGAAAGAGCCGTGCTACAAAAAGCATACCCATACTATCTCGCCAATGAAGCCGTATACGCAAACTCAGAGCTTGATGTCA
Source organism: Microbulbifer sp. GL-2 (assembly GCF_007183175.1). Classification (NCBI taxonomy): domain Bacteria; kingdom Pseudomonadati; phylum Pseudomonadota; class Gammaproteobacteria; order Cellvibrionales; family Microbulbiferaceae; genus Microbulbifer; species Microbulbifer sp. GL-2. The sequence goes on along the minus strand of NZ_AP019807.1, from coordinate 4,115,213 downwards.
CCGATAAGTATTCTGGCGAGGTAGCAACCCGGGTGGCCATGGCGGATGCCACTACTATCGATAGTGCAATCGATTGGGCGCTTTTGGCGGAAAAGCCAATGGCAAAATTTCCGCCTTACCGACGACAGGAAGTGCTCAATCATTGTGTGCAGCGCTTTCATGAGCGCTTTGAAGAACTGGCGCAGTCACTATGTATTGAGGCTGGCAAGCCAATTCATGACTCCCGTGGGGAAGTAACCCGCTTGATCGATACTTTTCGGGTTGCCGCTGAAGAATCTGTGCGTATCAATGGCGAGATTATCAACCTGGAGATTTCCAAGAACACCAGGGGCTACCGTGGTTTTGTCAAACGTGTACCGGTGGGCGCCTGCTCCTTTATCTCTCCTTTTAACTTTCCACTCAATCTGGCGGCCCATAAGGTGGCGCCTGCAATTGCTGCAGGTTGCCCCTTTGTATTGAAACCGGCGAGCCGAACACCGATAGGTGCACTGATAATCGCAGAAATCCTGGCCGAGACCGACCTGCCCAAAGGGGCTTTTTCTGTGCTGCCCTGCCATCGGGAAGGAGCGGATCTTTTCACCGTGGATGATCGCTTCAAGCTGCTCAGTTTTACAGGTTCACCCGCTGTGGGCTGGGACCTAAAGGCCAGGGCAGGGCGTAAGAAGGTGGTGCTGGAGCTGGGTGGCAACGCCGCCTGTGTGATTGATGAAAATACCGACCTGGAAGATGCCCTGGAGCGTTTGATCTTTGGCGCTTTCTACCAGTCAGGCCAGAGCTGTATCGGCGTACAGCGAATCTATGGCCATAAGAGCTTGTATGAAGAGCTAAAGCGGCGCCTAGTTGAAAAGACGCGCAAGCTCAAGAAAGGGGACCCGAAGGATGAAGGGACTTTTATTGGCCCGATGATCTCCGAGGGGGAGGCAAAGCGATTGCATGGGTGGGTTGAAGAGGCGATTAATGAAGGCGCCACACTTTTGTGTGGCGGTAGCCGTGATGGCGCCATGCTGGATCCAACTCTATTGGAAAATGTGCCGCACGAATGCTCAGTAGTTCAACAGGAAGCCTTTGGCCCTGTAGCAGTACTGGAATCCTTTGATGATTTCGATGAGGTCCTTGAGCGAGTCAACGATAGTGCCTTTGGTTTGCAGGCGGGGATCTTCACCAAAGACTTATATCGAGCACAGAAGGCCTGGGATACCTTGGAAGTAGGGGGCGTTGTTATTGGTGATGTGCCCAGCTGGCGTGTGGACAACATGCCTTATGGCGGAGTAAAGGGCTCAGGCCTCGGCCGTGAAGGTGTACGTTGGGCAATCGCCGATATGACAGAAGAGCGCTTGATGGTGGTGCGAACGCCTTAAGAGGGCTCAAAACTATTAACTTTGCGATTCTGAATTTTGAAGATTGTATATAACTGGGTTTCTCCTTGTAAAAACATTCCCTGAGTGCCTTTGTGCTTCGATAAATACGTTGCTTTTGAGTGCGTTTGTCTCTTCATGACTAAAAGACTCTTTGATCGATTTGATTATTTCTTTGGTCTGCACCCTATACAGAACAGTTTTATTGTGCTTGAACAAACATATAGGAAATTCACAGTAATTGCAGTAGCTGTAGTTCTCGAAACTGTATTTACTTAAACAAAATTGGAAATATCTCTATGCCAAAAAATCTAAAATCAAGAAGGCGCAGTGGAATATATTTTATGGCCTGGAGTGCAGCTTTGATCTTGGTAGTGGGTAATGTTTCTCTCTCATTTGCCAAGACCGAGGTAACACTCAATGATTTTTATCGTCCGTTCGATCTTTCTGAAATCAATCAGAATAATATGCAAAGTTGGCCTTACTATAGATATACGTCCATGCATTGGGATGAGTATGGCATTTTCGGTACAGTACATATCATGGAGGCAGAAAAACCAGCCAAGCTGGAAGTCGTTAAAGAGCCCTTTAATATAAGTTTGGATATTCGTAAGGGATGGTCTTTCGTTGAGTCACTAACTGCGACTCAAACCAAAGGTTTCCTGGTTATGAAGGGTAACCAAATTATTGGAGAGTTTTATGATAATGGGCTAGATCACAATCAAACTCAGCTTTTGCAGTCTTCTTCTAAAACTTACGCAGGGATCATTATTTCAAAGCTGATTGATGAAGGTAAGATCGACCCTAATCAGTCGATTGAAAGCTATCTACCTGATTTTGTCGGTTCAAAAATTGGCAAAGCCAAAGTCCAAGAAGTACTTGATATGACCTCCGGCCTGCTGCCCGCTACGGATTATCATGTGCCCGGAGGTGAAGCCTTCTTATTTGAGATCGAACAAGGACTAAAGCCAGGCAAACCAACGGGACATCGTAATGCTATCAGGAACGCTAAAGTCCAGAATAAACCGGGTGAGGTATATACTTACAATGATAAAAATACCGATTTACTGGCCATACTAGCAGAAGAAGTTTCAGGGCACCCATTCAACAAGCTTCTTTCGGATCTCTTTAATGACTTTGGAGCAAATAGTTCTGGTTCTATTGCCTTAACGGTTGATGGAACCGCTAGCCCTTCCTATGGTATCAGCACCACCCTGCGCGACTATGCACTTTTCCATCAGTGGATCGCCCAGGGCAAGGCTCCAAAGAGCTTCTATGATTCAGTAAAGAATCTTGACAAAGACCTTCTTGGAAAATCAGAAAGTGGTAAGTCGCTTGCCAATGCACTGGGGACTCCTGTGGCATATGGTTCTCAAGCCTGGTATTTGCCTGAATATAATGTCATCTACACAGCGGGCTCCTATGGGCAATATGGGTTTAGTGATCTCAATAGTGGAATGTCTGTGGTTTTTATGCAGGACTGGGAAGACAATGCTGTACCCAATAAATTAGTTGAAACAGTAGGGCGTGCTAAATTCCTTATTAATAAGCTTGGAAAATAATAAGATTCAAAGTTTGGGATTAACCCATGCTTGAAAAGCGCTTCAATTCAAGGGGGGACGATTTACATCTGTTTGTGGAAAGAAGTTTTGCCAGACAACCCAGTAAGCTTCAGATTTCATCGTTTCAACACGAGCTAACTTCCCAACATTACTCTCGCCGCCGAACTGGACCTTGCTGATTGGACTACCGCTGTCATTATAATATGTACCAACACTATCAAGGTCTGAATGGTAAGCGATGACAATATCTCGGTTACCAATTTGTACGTTTAATAACCCATCGTGAGCCTTAATAAAATCTTCCGTATAAGCTACATAGTCATCGCCGATGTTAACACCGTAAATCTTGGTTTTATTCGGCAACCGATTGTCGAATTTTTTTATGGTTGGGAACGTGGGTTCATCTTTTTTGGCTTGGTCTGAGATGCCGTGAGTGAAGATCATATGCATTAGGCGGTCATAGATGGCTAAAACCGGATTATCTTTAAAACTCGGGATCGGGTTCAGAAATACCTTTCCATTGGGGAAGGCTTTTTCAAAAGCCCACAGTGGCATCCGGTAGCTGGGCCACTCAGGCATCTTTGGCCCACTGGGGCCTGCATCTTCACGGGTACCCCAAAACTGCTGTATTGGCTGCCCGGTTTTTTTATCCCACATCACCAAATTGTTCTCGATCTGGGTCATAACACCTAGATCCAGAGCTTCGCCATTAATCTCGGGCGTGTAGGCGATCCCCATATTGGTCAAGCCACAATATGTCATTACTACGTTCTCTCCGGCCAGCCCCTCTTTCGTACCGGCAACGTGTGGCCGAAGTATATGATCATCGGGATGACCTCTGGCCTCACCGTGGGCATCAATTACGATAAGACTGGTATCAGGGGATAGGGTCTCTCGGGCTTCGGCTATGGAGTAGTAGCGCGCATTGTATTGTTGTGCACGCATCATAATAGAGGGATTGATATACCCGGAGTAGAAAGCGAGGGCAGACAGGGCCGTGATAATCCAGAAAATTACAACAGAGCCAGCGCCAGCAAGCCATAACGTCAGTGCTGATACCAACCACAATAGCCCGGCAGCAATAGCAATTTTGTGTCTCCGGTAGAAGGTCCACATTGTCGCTTTTCGTGGAGTTTGCACAATCCACTGGCTGAGATCTGCCAGATCTCGAAATAGTCGCAGGCACAGATAAAAGCAACCGAGAAGCGATAACCAGTGTATGCACTGAATAAGAAAGTTCATAGACAAAGTTCCTGGACTAAGTTGTCAGAAAACCTAGCAATGCACCTCGTCGCCAATCAGAGTTATACCTGTTTTAAAGTCTCTGTACCACTAGGGTAGTAGTGGTACAGGCTTTAAGCCCAGTCCTTTGCGGGCACTGGTGTTCTCGCGGTACCACCACCATTATGATTACTCAGGGTGGTGGTACAGAGCGGCTGATCAAAAAGATCCACCTTGTCAATGAAACTTATTTTCCTTTGTGAGCCTTCCACTGATAAAACACCCCAGGCATCACCAGCAGCACAAATAACAGTGTCGTAATAGTGCCACCCACCATCGGTGCAGCAATGCGTTTCATTACATCCGCACCGGTGCCATCGGAAATCATCACGGGAATCAGCGAGATGAGCAGGGTAAGGCTGGTCATCAACATTGGCCGTATACGCCCAGCTGCGGCTTGAGCCACTGTGTTAGTGGCAGAAGCACCTTGCTGTAACTTGTTATCTCCGGTTGCAGATAAATAGTGCAGCATCAGTAGCCCCATCTCTGCGGCAAGCCCTGCCATAGCGATCATGCCGACCCATACGGCGACGCTTAGTTTGTAGTCGAGTAAATACAGCAGCCAGAAGGCACCGATTAAAGCCATTGGCATGGCGGTGAGCACAAACAGGGTATCGGACAGCCTTCCGCGGTGCAGGTAAAGCAGGAAGCACACGGCAAGAAAGGTCAGTGGCACTAACCATTGCAGGCGGGATTTGGCGCGTTCCAGGTATTGATACTGGCCGGCCCAGGCTAAGCGCTGCCCTGGTACCAGGTTTACCTGATCAGCTACAACCTGTTTCGCGCGGTTTACATAGTCCGCAACGCCAACATCGCCTTTCAGGTCGACAAACACCAGGCCTACTAATTGCCCGTCTTCATTGCGAATCATAGGTGGGCCGGTGCGGAAGCCGAGGTCAGCCAGCTGGTTCAGGGGTACCTGGGAACCGTCTGAAGCCGGTACCAATATTTGCTCTAGTTGCTCCGGGGTATCCCGATAATCGCGGGCGTAGCGCACTAATACGTCGTAACGCTCACGGCCCTCAATTGTCTGGGTTGCGGCCAGGCCACCGGCAGCTGCGGCAATCACGTCCTCAATATCCTGCACGTTCAAACCATGGCGGGAGGCACGTGCGCGATCGATATCAAAGTCTAAAAAGTAGCCCCCAGTTAGACGCTCGGCGAAAACACTGCGGGTTTCTTCTGCAGTGCGCCGGTCGCTGCGCAGGGCTTCTTCGATGGCTAAGGCTGTCTGTTCGATTTCCTTCAGGTTATCACCAAACACCTTGATGCCCAGCTGGCTACGAATGCCTGTTGCAAGCATTTCTGTGCGCGTTTGGATCGGCATCCACCAGATATTCGGCATACCGGGGTAGCGCAGCTTTTCATCCATTTCCGTCAGCAGGTTATCCCAGGTCATTCCTGGCCGCCATTCGCTTTTGGGTTTCAGGGTGATAACCGTCTCTACCATGGAGAGTGGTGCCGGATCGGTAGCACTATTGGAGCGGCCGATTTTGCCGAATACCCGCTCCACTTCGGGGAAGGTTTTCAGTTCCGCGTCCATTTGCTGGAGTACTTTACCCGCTTCAGTTACAGACATACCGGGCAGGGCAGTGGGCATATACAAGATGCTGCCTTCATTGAGCGGCGGCATAAATTCACCGCCCAATTTACTTACCGGGTAGACTACTGAGACCAGGGCGATTACCGCGAGGGCGGCCACTACTTTACGTTGCCGCACGCAGAAATGGATCAGCGGCTGAAGCGTATTGATCAAAATACGCGAAACCGGATTTTCTTTAGTGCGGATTTTACCGCGCATTAACAGCACTGCCAGTGCTGGAATCAGTGTGATTGCCAGCAGTGCGGCGAAGGCCATGCTGTAAGTTTTGGTGTAGGCGAGGGGCTTGAACAGCCGCCCTTCGGTCGCTTCCAGGGCGAATACTGGCAGGAACGATACGGTGATAATAATCAGGGAGAAGAAAATACTTGGCCCAACTTCCTGCATCGCTTGAATAATGAGCTTTCTGCGATCTCCTGAGGACAGTTCCTTATTGCCACTAGCCGCGAGCTTTTTGTGGATGTTATCCACCATTACCACAGCGGCATCCACCATTGCGCCGATGGCGACGGCAATCCCCCCTAACGACATAATATTGGCGGTTAGCCCCTGCAGAGAAAGCGGGATAAAAGCCAGTAGCACGGCAATAGGCAGGGTGATCACTGCTACCAGTGCTGAACGGGCATGTAGCAGGAAGAGGGCGATTACTGCAGCAACCACCAGCATCTCTTCGATCAAAGTGCTTTTAAGATTATCGATAGCACTGTTAATCAGCTGGGAGCGGTCATAAGTCACTACCAGCTCAACCCCTTCGGGTAATCCGGCACGAACTTGTTCGATACGCTGTTTAACTCTTTCGATCACTTTGAGAGCATTTTCACCGTAGCGCATTATCACGATACCACCGACGGTCTGGCCCTCACCATCCAGCTCGGCGATACCGCGTTGCATCGCTGGTCCCAACGTAATGTCAGCAACCTGATCCAGAGTTACAGGAATTTTTGCCGCGTTTACTCCGATCACTACTTCTTCGAGATCCTCAACGCTACGAATATATCCGCGGCCGCGGACCATATGTTCGTGACCGGCGATCTCCAGTACACGCCCACCGGTATCGTTGTTACTGCGGCGAATTGCTTCAACCACTTTGCCCAAAGGAACCTTAAACATTCCCAGGCGGTGGGGATCAATTTGAACCTGGTATTCCTTCTCGTAACCGCCGATGGAGGCCACCTCGGCTACGCCCTCTACAGAGGTGAGCCAGTAACGCAGTTTGAAATCCTGTAGTGCCCTCAGTTCTTGTAAATCGTGCTTACCACTGCGGTCCACCAGCGCGTACTGGAATACCCAGCCGACCCCGGTGGCATCCGGGCCCAGTGTGGGCTGCACATCTTCCGGGAGCTGCTCGGCCACCTGGTTGAGGTATTCGAGCACCCGTGAACGAGCCCAATAAATATCGGTGCCGTCCTCAAAAATGGCGTAAACAAAGCTGAGCCCGAAAAAGCTCTGGCCCCGCACATATTTGACCTTGGGCAGTCCTAACATGGCGGTGGAAAGCGGATAGGTGATTTGGTCTTCCACCAGGTCTGGACTGCGGCCGGGCCAGTCTGTCATTACAATGACCTGGGCATCGGACAGGTCCGGAATGGCGTCCAGGGGAACACTGGTGAGGGCACGATATCCAGCCAGGGCAGCAATCGCCACAAGAATTAAAGTGACTCCCGGCTTGCCGGCACAGAGCCCGATGACTCGGGCAATCAGCCCTTTGGGTTCGCTATTTACCACTGTTGTACCCCCGACTTCAGGCGGCTTTCCGCCGCAATCAGAAAGACACCGGAAGTGACAATCTTGTCACCGGCCTGCAGCCCGGAGCGAATAACGATCCGCTCGCTGTCACCGTAGCCGGTACGCACCTGAACTGGCTCCAGGCGACCCTGGCCCAAGTCGCGGAATACGATGCGCTTTTTGCCGGAAATGAGTACAGAATCCCGTGGAACGACCAAAAGATTGCCTAATTCAGCACTCAACATAATGTCAGCAAACAGACCGGGACGAAGTTCGCCATTAGTATTTGGCAGGGTGACGCGCAGGCGAGCGCTTCGGTTACTGTGGTTGAGGAAGGGATCGATCTGGGTGAGGGTAGCTGGGATTTCCTCATGGTAGACATTGGTCAGGCGTACTTTAGCCGGCATGCCCTTGTGAATCAGCGGCAACTGGTCCTCATAGGCGTGAGCTTCAATCCAGACATGGCTGAGGTCGGCGATACGCAACAGGTTGTCGCCTTTTTCGAAGGCTGAGCCGGCGACGATATTCTTCTCAATGATCACCCCACTGGCGGGGGCAAAAATGGGAATATAATCCTGGGCTTTTTGTTGCTCTACCAGCCAGTCGATCTGCTCTTCAGACAGCCCCCATAAGAGCAGGCGTCTGCGCGCCGCTTTTTCCAGGGAATCACCGCGGCGGCGTGCCTTCAGGTACTCATCCTGAACGGCTAGCAATTCGGGACTGTAAACAGAAAATAATACCTCCCCTCGCTTTACCTGCTTGCCCTCAAAGTCCGCATCCAGCTCACCGATCCAGCCATCAAAGCGCAAACTGATATCCCGCAAGCGAGTTTCGTCATAAGTCACCTGGCCGTGCAAGTGAATGGGCAGGACGAAAGGTTGTCTTTCCACGGTACCCGTTTTGATGCCGATGGCCTGGCGGCGTCCACTATCCACCACAATGCTGCCACTTCGCAGTTCATCATGGCTTACCGGTTGCAGATCCATCCCACAGATAGGACATGTGCCTGCCTCCGCTGCCCGCACTGAGGGATGCATAGCACAGGTGTAGTAGGCGGTATCAGATGCCTCCGGTGCTGACTTAAAACGCAACCCTTTGCGATTAGTGCTCATATCGAAGGCCAGGTCTACATGACGATCGTGGCCAGTGGCTACGTCAACAACCATGGGCCATGTGCCCACCATAGCGAGCTCAATCTCTCCTTGGAAAACACCAGGGCTGGTTTCGCTGATGTCCGCCTGGGCGCGCATTGCCGGCATGGCTCCCATCGCCGGCATCTCTGCCACAGCGCGCACTTCGGCATCAGTAACTGGCTGGTTTTCCATATCTCGCACTTCAATGCGAATCAGGTTTTTACCTGCGCGAGGTTGTATTGGGTCCAGGGAAACGGCGATCTGGAAGGGGCCGGCATGGATAAATTCAGCATTGTCGGCAACGGCCTGCCCCGCGGTCTTTTTCCAGTAGAAAGCGGCGCCTGCTGCGGCCAATACTAGAGCGAAGGCAACGTAGCCTAGCGTTCTTGAGCGACTCATAGCCCACCTCCAAGTAGAGAAGTGGTGGGCATTTGGGCACCGCAGGCGCCGTCCATTACTTTGCTACCACAGGCAGCAATGGCTTGTTGGAAAATCAAAGGGTTCACTCCTGGAACAATCTTTCTGAAGCCCGCCAGCAATAGGGAAGCTGCGGGAAATTTCGCAAATCAGAGAGAGGGAGTGATCAAATACGCAGGCGCAGGGTAGTTAGCCAGGTGCGATTACCTGGAGAGGAGTGGGAAGGGGGAGATCTTAAGCCAGCAGAAACTGTCGGTGGGCCCAGGATTGGGGGCCACTGGTATGAGGGTGGTGGAGCCAACTGCGGTAATTCAAGGTTCATGAAGGCGGCAGTGAGTGCGACTTCATGGTCATCCAGCGAGGTTTTCAGGGATACCTGGGTATCATACTCACAACAGTCTTCATCAGGCTGTGAGCCTTTGGCCAGATGGTCACAGCAACACTCTGCTGCGGGCTCCGGGCTATCCATCATTTCACAGGCAAGCACGGTCTGTACTTGGAACATCAGCAAGAGCAGGGCCGCCATTGCTATCAGCTTGGCGCGGAATGTGGATGGAGTGTTGTTCATTACTGGCGAATCATACAACAGGGATCCTGTGTTCGACAAAGGTTGGGCGTACACTGCAACTGATCTCTTTTCCTTCCGTCTATTCATCAGCATAGAAAATGGACTGAAGGGACTTTGTAGCTGGTAACAGTCACCTTGATGATAATACCGGCAGATCTTACCTCGCCGCCGGGAAGCTATCGACGATAGTTAAGGACAGGTACTCTTTTCAGCGTAGTTGCCCAAGGTTTTCAAGGTGATGGAGTTGACCATGGGCTATTTCCTCTCTGGAGGACTGCATATATCCACGAGGGAGTCATTGCAGAGACACAAAGAGAGAAGGCGGGCAGAAAAAGAGCTGGTTGCTGTGAAGTTCATCCCCCCGATGGATGAACCGGTAGATAAGTGTAACTGCCCCCCGGAGGAATGCTCGTATAAGAATCCATGATTATACTTCTCATTAGCGATATCTGATCTTATCGACTAAGCGGCAAGGCCTTTACTTTGAGTGGTAGTAACAATGGCTGGAAGAAGGATCTGCATTTGGGTTGTCGCGCTTTTTATTTCGTTGCCTGCCCTGTCAGAAGACTCTGTGACCGTACAGGAGAATTACAGTCCACTCGCAAAAATGACAGACCTCTGGCTAAAGGGTGAAATCTCCAGAAGGCAGATCAGGGAGTTAGCTCTAAGAGGGCGCTATGTGAATAACTCGAAAGCGAATAATGCCTATGTGTCATTCTTTCTTGATGAGATGCAGATAGTTGCCCGCGGTACCTCTGTGTCCGGGCGATCTGCGCAAATACATATACAAGTAAATGAGTCAAAATTTGATTTGGATTATGACCTTGTTTCAATGCACTTGCTAATTAACGGGCATGGTACTGGCTTATCCAACGAGCAAAAATTTCTTTTAATCGTTATGAGCTATCGTCTGGCTGCAGAGGGGTGGAGCAAGTCCCTTGGGGTAGATCAAATGGAAAAAAGCATGATCTACCGTACACTAAATTATCTTTCCGAAATGCCAACAGACTACAAAATGTGGGGGATGGCTAAGGAGATTAATTATCCTTTGCATTAACCTTTAATACTATTAGAGAAAACTATGGAATACAGCAAACTTAGTTTTCCGACATAAATTCAGCTTTCCGATATGAAAAAATGTGCTGTACATAGTCTGCCTTTCCAAGCTCAACCTTTTGTGCCCTTAAGATGGCGTAAGCTGTATTCAGGTGAAAATAGAATTGGGGTAATGCCCAATCCCTTGCATATTGCTCGCTTGTCATTTCGAAAGTCATTTTATTCGGAAGGCTTAAAACGATCACCTGATCAGTGCAGACATCAAGCGCACCGGGTTCAAGACTGCATAGGTCAGTTAAGGACTCGTTAATTCGAGCCTGGGCTTCTGCAATGGAGCCAGGTCGATCCCCTGCATTCTGCCCCTCACGCCCCAATTGATTCAAACAGTCCGGGATAAGTTCGGCCCTTAAACGAAACCTGGCCTCTTGTGCTTGCAGGCAAGCAAAGCGTATTTGAGATGACAGGGGATACATATCTGGAGTGAGGCGAGCAGAAAGCAATTCCTGTGACTCAACTTCGGGTAGTTGTTTATCCGCTTTATCAAGCCAACTTGATAAGGCCCGAAGCATTTGCACGTAGGTAGGGACGAGCAGGTCTGTTAGTGACATGATTTGCTCTCGTGAAGCTCACAAGCTATTGATGATGATTTGGGTTCTTTTACAATTCACTTTTGTTTCACATAGTGAAAACTCGCCTAATCATTTTTTGCGTTAATCATAGGGGGCACTTTGCTGAAATAGCGCGAGAAGTTGGGCGGGTTTCACGAAGGCGTTGATGTGAGGATCTAGGATCCTGGCGTCGCTACCAGGTATTTGCATACTACCAAGTTTGGATAGTTTTTGGACTTGTGATAACACTGAGTGCCAATCCAGGTGCTCAATGGTCATGAGTTTTCCTTAGCCATTTCAAGGCTTTGTTGCTGATATTACGGCAAAATACCCCAGGGCTTGATGTTGAAGAGGGTTCCTAAAGCCGGCGTTTTCTAACAACTGGGATAACTCCGTAGCTGAGAATAGCTGTGAACCATGATTCATAAACAGGTGGAAGCTGAATAAACCTGGGGTAAGGGAAGTTTCATCAAAGAGCATATCGTGAATAAAGATACTGCCACCGCTCGGCAAGGCAGTGAAGGCTTTACCCAATAGTTCACTACAGGTATCAGGCTTCCAATCGTGAAGTACGTTACTGAGACAGATTCCATCGCAACCTTTGGGCCAGTCGTGTTTGAAAAAATCTCCCTTGACTATGCCAATCTGCTCCTCCTTATTAAATCTAGCGATATATTCTTTGGCTGTTATACACACAGGAGCGAGATCGAAGAGAAGGGCCTTACGCTTTGGGTAGGCGTCACAAAAAGCTAGTGCAATTGTGCCTGAGCCAGCGCCAGCATCCAATAAGGTTGAAACGTCATTAAAGGCGCCATGCTGAACTGCTGAAACAGCTGAAGCAAAGCCTTGTGAATGCATTAAATGAGTGAAAGCAGCCGCTGAATCATTATCCATTTCATCATGCTGCCACATATCTGTGACTGAGTGTCCTTTGCACTCAAGTTCATACTCAAGCTTGAGGCTGGTCAGGATTTTCTTATCGAGGTGGTTAACGTTATAGATTCCAAAAGGATCAAGGAGAACTTCACCCCAGTAATACGGACTGTTTTTATTCAGGAACTGCTTGGCTAGATCTGTATTTCTAAGCTGATTATTTTCAAGGCTTATGTACCCTAAGTGTCGGAGTACTAACACAAAAAGCTCCATGCCCTTGCGGCTGAGCTGTAATTTATTGCTCAACTTTTCACAGGTATCAAAGCCGGCATTAATAAGTCCTGTTACATCAATCTGGGCAGAGACCATAATGCAGGCGAAGGTATAGTTACCCATTAGGCGATCCCATAAGGGGGAATCTGAAGTTATAGGCGCTTTTATCTGCATCTGGTCTCTTTCTGGTTGGATGTACCTTGATTTACTCAATAAAACTAGCTTAACCTAAAGAAATTTACCTGGAAGGAAACATTCATAAACTGAATTTGACCTGACAGAACACCCTCAGAAAAACCGATAACTGTCAGATCAAGCCTTAACTACTGCACTTATTATCCGAAACCAAGGCAGATAATGAATTGACCCATCTTCCTTATCTCAAATTGTAGGGTATATGGAAACTAATCAGAAAAAGCTGAATCCTCCAATTAGTTGCCATAGTTCACCACTGCTGTGCGGAATTCAATTAAAGTTGATACTTTTGCTATCTCTACTGTTTCCTACCCTTTAATAGGCAATGGAGCGGCATTATCGACCAGGTTTTCTTTACGGAGTTCCTCCCACAATGACGTGGGGATATATGTTTCCAGCGCCTCTTTATCCTCTTTGATTCTACTTGGTTTGCTTGCACCTGGAATGACAGCCGCTATTGCAGGATTAGCCAATACAAATTGCAATCCGATAGCTTTAGTGCTCACTCCATATTTATCACCAACCGCTTTGATTTTAGCGACCTTCTCTAATATGGTCACGGGTGCGGGGGCATACTCAAAGTTTGGCCCACCGACCAGAGCGCCTGAACTATAGGGACCACCAGCCACAATACCCAGTCCGCGTTCCAGAACCTGGGGTATAACTCTCTGCAGGGCTCGAGAATGATCCAGCAGGCTATAGCGGCCTGCAAGTAAGAATCCGTCAGGTCTGGGCTCCTCCAGATCGAGAAGCAGTTCGATCGGCTCAACCCGGTTTACGCCCAGGCCCCAAGCCTGAATTACGCCTTCATCGCGCAGTTTATCGAGCGCCTTGAAAGCACCTTTCCGTGCACTTTCAAATATGCCCAGCCACTCATCGCCATAAATATCCTGGGCGACGTCATGAACCCATGCGATTTCAATCCTGTCGGTCTTGAGGCGGTTTAGGCTGCCCTCAATCGAACGCATTGTGGCATCGTAAGAATAGTCGTTGACAATCTTGTTGGGGCGGCCGTATTTGAAGATATCACTTTTCTCTCCAAAATCTCGGTCGCTGATGTCTTCAACTTCATCGAGTATTAAGCGGCCGACTTTGGTGCTGATAACATATTCATCGCGCGGGAATCTGGATAGAGCCTCACCCATGCGTATCTCAGCCAGGCCGGCACCATAAAATGGAGCATTATCGAAGTAGCGTATGCCGCTACTCCAGGCGGCTTCCACCGTGGCCTGAGCCTCCGCTTCCGGAATCTCGCGAAACATGTTGCCAAGGGGTGCGGTTCCAAAACCGAGTTTACTGGGAAGCAGGTCTTTCAATTTCATTGTGAACTCCCGATATTGAGATTCTTGAAGTCGGATAGATTTCAAACAACTGGTCTACCAAGGATTGATCTCAGGGTAGCCTGTTACTTACTAATGCCATTGGATCTGCTTTGACCGCCACTGCTTGTTGAGGTAAGCGGAACCCGTGTGGTATTTGCATTCAATGGCACTGGATTAACGGGTCCAGTCTGCTTTGATTGCTTTTGATGAAAAAGCCATCTATAAGCACAATACTATTGACTCAGGATCAAATATGCAGATTACCCTTCAAGAAATACAGGTGTTTACCGCGGTAGTGGATACCGGCTCAATCACCGGGGCTGCCGAGGATTTGGAGCAAACTGTCTCTGGAGTCAGCCGGGCACTGGGCCGCCTAGAGCGAAAGCTGAAAACGACCTTACTGCGTCGAACAACCAGGCGCTTGGAGTTATCGGAAGAGGGGCGGGCTTTCTTACAACATGCCAGGGGTATCCTCGCATCAGTTGATGAAGCTGAGGAACAGATGGCGGCCCGTGTGGGGCGGCCCTCAGGCCGCCTGCGCGTAGACGCTGCTACACCATTTATGCTGCATGTGATCACACCTCTAGCGAACAGCTTCCGGCAGCATTACCCACAAGTACAGCTTGAGTTCAATAGTAACGAGGGGATAACTGACCTGATAGAAAAGCGTACTGATGTAGCATTCAGGATCGGGAAATTGCAGGACTCAAGCTTGCATGCACGGTTGATTGGCAGCAGCAGAATACGTGTGTTGGCAAGTCCAGACTACTTACAAAATTACGGCTCACCGACAAATGTAGAACAGCTAGCGCAACATATTCTGCTCGGCTTTACAAAACCGGAGCTCCTCAATCAGTGGCCGCTACACGACAGCAGCGAGAATATGCTGCAGATTAAACCTACGATTATCTCATCCAGTGGCGAAACCGTGCGGCATCTGGCACTGTCAGGAGCAGGGATTGCTTGCCTGTCAGACTTTATGACTCGAGGAGATCGCCAAGCTGGGCGATTAGTACAGATCTTGCCCGATCAAACACTAGAAGTGAGGCAGTCTATCAATGCGGTTTACTATCGCAATACGGCACTGTCATCACGTATCACCAGCTTTATTAATCATATTGTAGAAGAGTTAGGTGAGCAGCCTTTTGATGAGTGAGATTTATAACAATCCACATCATCGCTCGATAATAATAGGTAACATTGCCTGGAGAAATAGCTAGTTGTAATTCCAGGTATTTTCTCTGTTTCTCATACATGGGCCCTATATACTTCCTTAAGCTAAAGTTCCTTTACCATAAAGTACTTACAGCCATCCTTGGGGTATCCATCCTGGGTCCATTTCACTTCATAACCTTGATTTTTGTAGAATGGCATAGCCTGGAAATTTAGGGTATCTAGCAAGCATCTTTTACAGCCACGTTTCTTACCTGAACGTTCAGTTTTGCTTAACAATTGGCTGCCAATATTTTGCCCTCGAAGCTCTTTAGATACCCAAAGGGTATCAAGCAAAAGCCAGTCTCCGAAAGACCTTGCCGCTGCTCCGGCAATGACCTCACCAAATTTATTTTTAAGTTGAACGGCGAGAGGTCGCCTTTCTTTAACTTCCCAATTCTCCCAGTTAAATTCATCTATTTTTTTATCCAAAAAATCGATTAATTCCTGCTCAGGATTTTCAAGTATTTCAAAGTCCATAACCTTTTCTCTTTCGGGTAATCTAAAGGGGCGACTGAAAACACAACGCTTTATTTTAAGTATGCTTGTATCGAAAGCAAGATGGAGCGGAATGCCAAATTCTATATGGCTTTTACGGTTCTTTCGTGGCTGATATTCAGGGGATTTTATTGTCCATTGGTGTATTGACAGTGCAGGCAAAAAAAGTTAGTGCCAATAAAATCAGTAGTTGCCAACCGGTAAAATTATGTGGCGTCACTATTCACAATGGATAGTGCCCGATTGTACTAGCTGATCGATTTTTTCTTCAGTAATACCAATTCCTTTCAAAATTTCTCGGGTGTTCTCACCGTAAAGAGGTGCTGCCTGAAACTCCATTGGGGCAGTATCTGGAATAGAAAAAGGCGCACACAGAAACTCAATATGTGTACGTTTTTCACTGCGGGAGTAGGGGATAGATATAATCTTGCCATTGTTACGGACATAGGGGTTGCCCAAGGCTTGAGCAATGTCATAAACGGGAGCGCAGGGAACCTTTCCTTCCATCTGTGTGGCCCATTCTAGGTTGGTTTTCTTCTGGAAATGTTGGTCAAGAGTTTCCGTCAGCTCTTCCCGGTGCTGCATTCTACTCTCGTTGGTTACAAACCGTGTATCATTCTTAAGCGCATCATCTCCCAACTCTTGGCACAGGATGTCCCAGAACTTTTGTGTTAAACAAGCAACATAAAACCAGCCATCGGCAGTTTTCACCAATTGAGATGGTGCCTGTGATGCGTGGGCGGAGCGAGGCTGTTTTTTCTGAACAATCCCCTCATTGAGAAACCATAGACCTTGATAACAAAGGCAGTTCAAGGCGATATCGAACAAGTTAGTGTCAAAGTCACCACCTTTCCCCGTGATTTCGGTACGCAGCAGGCCCGAAACTGTACAAAGGGCGGAATAGACACTGCCAAGCAGGTCAACAACAGATACCCCAACTTTTGTTGGTATTGATCCCGGTTCTCCCGTGACAGACATCCAGCCGGTTTCAGCTTGCATGAGGAAGTCATAGCCTGGCCAGCTTTTTCTGTTGTTATCCCTACCATATGCTGAAAGGTGTGTGCAAATGATTCTAGGGTTGACCGTCTTTAAGTCTTTATAGGTAACGCCTAGTTCCTCTGGCAGTGATCCGCGAAAGTTATCAATTACCGCATCCGAGTTCTTTACAAGGTCCAGAAAAAGCCTCTTCCCTTCTGGCGATCTAATATCGAGCGCTAGGCTCTTCTTGTTGTGTAATGTGGATTCGCCGCTCTCATTGTCTTCCAGGTTTTCATCTAGATATAAGGAGCCCATTTTCCTCAAAGGATTCCCGTTTTGTTTAGGGTCTTCAATGTTGATCACTTCGGCGCCCAGCATAGCTAATAAAGTGCCATGGAAGGAACCTGCCCCCCAGGTTTCGAAGGATAAAATACGCTTATCTTGTAGAGGTAACATTGTGAGCCTTCTGGATCGATAATTTGAAAGTTACTATAAGGAAGTATGTATTGATAACTTATGGACTTGAAAATGAGGGACACTTTAAAAACGGAGCAATACTCCAACTCCTCCATGATATTCATTGTGATAGCTGGCAGAAAAGGACAGGAAGTCCGAATGCCAGTAAGTAAGTTCTACTAGGTATTCCGATTTGGCAAAAGAATCGTATTCGTACTCAAAACCTATGCCGAACTTATCAATGATCGCGATCTCCCGATTGAGCGTCACTCTACCGTTACCGCGATTATCAATCCATATCAGAGAGTTGACTTTGAAAGGTAATAGATAATAGAAACCCGCTACAGCGCGGGTACGATGGGGGCTTAGATCAGTGTCGGTATTGACACCAATAAATCCAGAGAAAAAACGGTTTACGTAGCGGTAATAGCCTAACGTAGCTTGATATTCTTTTTCCCAGTTGCTTTCCCAGGTCAAAAATACATCATTGAGGTTGTTACGTGCTATTGCGAAACCGGTATTCATATTACTTTGCAAGCCGATATCTGCCCATGTATACCAGGGATCTTCCAGTGCCTTATAACGAATTGCTTGAATTTCTGGAGAAACGGCTGTGCCTTCATAATGAACAATACGAGCCATGCCGGACTCCAGATGATAAAGAATATGGCAGTGGAAGAACCAATCCTTCTCTTTATTGGCTTTGAACTCAATCATAGTGGTACTCATCGGGGCTATATCCACTGTATGTTTAAGAGGGGAATAATCGCCCTGGCCATTTACTACCCGAAAAAAGTGTCCGTGCAAGTGCATGGGATGTCGCATCATGGTGTTATTTGTCAATACAAATCGTACATTTTCTCCCTTTTTGATCCTGATATAGGCATCCTCGCTCAAGGTCTTTCCATTCATAGACCAAACATAACGCTTCATATCGCCGGTCAACTTTAATTTCACAATACGGGTAGGGGCATGTTTCGGTAGAGCGCTGGAAGTTACAAAACGTAATTTCTGGTAAGGAGCGGGAGGACGATTTAGTTCATTGCCGCCCGTTAGTATAGGGCCCTCGATATTTGTAATATTCTCTGTATTTAATTGATTTTTATAATTGATATTATCGCGTCTGTTTTTAATGCGCTTAATTATTTCAGTGCCTACATTGGCGGCATAAGTATAGATATTTGGTTTTTCGATAGTTGGTGCATAAATTTTTTCGCCGTGTCCAATCCAGCTGGATGTATAGTTCGAACCATCGTAGTTAGTGGCACGAAACTCCAGGCTTTCATCTTCAGGCACGGTGACCAATATATCGTAGGTCTCAGCTACAGCGATTAACATCCGGTCCAATTGTATTGGCTCTACGTCCTGACCATCGGCAGCAATAACCGTCATTGGACCACCGGCATAACTCAGGTAAAAATAGGTGGAGGTGCTGCCATTAATTACTCGTAGCCGAACTTGACGACCTGCAGGTTGGAATACATTGAAGTCCGTTAAACCGTTAGTAATAACCCTGTCATAAGCAATATCAGATACCTCGGCATTGACTAGAGAATACAGGTTGCGTTTAGTAACATTGCCTATGGTTCCCGCTTTTATCGCACCAATGAGGGTCTGCGCATTACCAGTGCGAATAGCAAAGCCTTCATTATTACGCTTGAGTTTTCTCAGGGTTTCCTCCGGGCGCTCATCATTCCAATCCGCTAACATAATAATTTGATCGGCAGGTGCATTGTCGGGACGCTCTTTAGGATGAATAATGATAGGACCGGTTAAGCCATATTGCTCCTGTAACCCGAAGTGTGAGTGATACCAGTAGGTTCCGCTTTGCTTGATGGGGAATTCATAGGTAAAGCTGTCGCCAGGCATGATTGGAGCATTGGTTACGTAGGGAACTCCATCCATGTTGTTTGGCACTAAAAGACCATGCCAGTGGATTGTAATGGGTTTTTCCATGCGGTTTTCGACATGCATTATAGCGTGGTCCCCTTCGGTAAACTCTAGCGTAGGACCAGGTAGCTGGCCGTTAATAGTAATGGCTTGCACCGTTTTTCCGGTAATATTTCTGGGCTCACGGTCAACGACCAGTGTATATTCCACATGTTTTGAAAATGTTGGCAGTGATAAAAATACTAATAAAAGCAAACTTGCCCACAAGAACAGAGTTTTCATCAACGTAGGATTACTTGAAGGGAAGGGCATGGAACATTAACGTGTTTGTATTTAAATAGCATAGCTGCGGCCTCTATCTTTATCCTATGTAGGCCATTGTTCAATAGGCATTGTGCTTTCTAGGAGCATTCATGCCAAAACAAATTGAAATCAATATCAGTGATTTTATTTTGAACTTACAGTTAAGAGAGTATCCTCATCGCGTAGCAAATACAGAGCAATGAGAGCCGCCAGCATTGGGAATGCGGCAAAAAACAGAAGATTTGGAACTTCCCATGGATTTAGATACTTATTCCAGGCACTAACTGTTGAAACCGTATGCATAATCAGCACAAGCCCATAGCTGAGACGCTTCTTGAAGCCCACTAAGAAAGCAAGAATTATAGCGGCTTGAATGATGCCAACTATATATACAGTACTATTAGAAAGACCCGGAATTTGGTAATAGCGTTCAAAAATGCTTGAACCATGCTGGGGGTTAACAAACTTATCCAGTGTCCACATGCCAAGTACAAGAAAAGTAGAAATTCGTAATAGAAAAAGAGAGGAGGTAAGTCTGGAGGTTGATGATTTCATGAGGCCCGGCTCCTTTTATACGCTAGTAACCATTAAAAAATATATGTACTTACAGCAACATCTTGTATAGGCGCTCACATCAATTATTGTTGCCGACGCGACTACCTAATCCACCTTTTTTCTAAACTCGCTGTCATTGTTCGGAAAACATCCCTTTGCCTACCAATCTGAAAACACTGACAAATACTAGTCAGTCAATACATTCGCTTCGGCTCTGAACCAATGCCTGGTCCTGTTAGTAAAGTATACCAGTGACAACATCACTGGCACTTCCACCAGCACACCTACGACAGTGGCCAGGGCCGCACCCGAATGAAGGCCAAATAAGGAAATAGCCACCGCTACAGCTAACTCAAAGAAATTTGAAGTCCCGATCATTCCAGCCGGAGCTGCAACACAGTGCGGTAGCTGCAGTCCTCGGGCACACAGGTAAGTGATCGCGAATATACCGTAAGTTTGAATCAGTAGTGGAATAGCGATTAATAGGATAGTCTGAGGCTGGCCTAAAATCGCCTCAGCTTGGAAACCAAACAGTAATAGCACGGTGCATAGCAGACCTACTATCGACCAGGGTCTAATTTGGCGTAGAAAATTCTCTACCTGGTTTTCACCGTTGCGCTTCTCTAGTTTCTGTCGAGTTATAACACCTGCCATCAATGGTAGAATCACGTATAATCCAACTGACACCAGTAAGGTTTGCCAGGGCACTTGGATATCGCTGATACCAAGTAATAGGGCAGTTATTGGCGCAAAGGCAAAAATCATTACTATGTCATTGATAGAAACCTGGACCAGGGTGTAATTGGGATCACCTTTAGTGAGATGACTCCAGACGAATACCATTGCTGTGCAAGGTGCCACACCCAGAAGAATCATGCCCGCTATATATTCGTCAGCTGATTGGGGGTCGACCCATCCAGCGAATAGTACACGAAAAAAAAGCCAGCCTAAGGCAGCCATAGTAAACGGCTTGATCAGCCAGTTGACCACCAGAGTTAGCGCTAGCCCTTTGGGATGCTTGTGAACCTGTTTGAGGGAAGTAAAATTAATTTGCACCATCATCGGATAAATCATTATCCAAATGAGTAGCGCTACAACTAAATTGACGTGAGCAATGTTTAAATTGGCTACTAAGGTAAATATTCCAGGGAACAAACTTCCCAGAGATACGCCAGTAATTATGGAGAGGCTAACCCAAAGTGTCAGGTAGCGCTCAAAGTATCCCATGGCGCTTGCCGGCTTCCTGAAAAATGGTTTTGATCTGTTCTCGAGTCATTTCCTCAAAATTCTGCTGTAGCAGATACTGTATACGCCGCTCCAGGGTAGAAATGATGCTTGAAAAGAGTGCCTCTTCTTGGACTTTGTCATCGAGCTGTGTTGGATCCGGTAAGCCCCAATGTACTTTGATCACATTGCCTAACCAGGTGGGGCAGCGTTCATCCATGACCTGATCGCACACGGTAATTACGATATCGGGTGACAACTCACTGACAGAGCCCCAGCCTGTGCTGATTAAGTCTTCAGTTGGATAGTTGTATTTACGTAGATATTGTAGAGTAGAGGGATGAACCGTACCCGCAGGATGGCTACCAGCACTACTAACACCAAGCCTGTCTCCCGCCAGTTTCCGCGTGATGGCTTCTGCAAGAATGCTCCGACAGGCATTATGAGTGCATAAAAACAACAAGTTCATTGGCTACTCTTTCAATATTATGGTTCTTGTTGCCGTCTTAACTGGCGCCGGGCTTAGCCAGAACTTCACCAGTATTTCACTGGTGACGCTTATACCGTTCTGTCGTCATTAGTTTGCTATGATAAAGGATAGGTTGGCTTCAAAAGTTCTGCCACAGAAACTGATATGCTCTGCAATACCTCAATCTGTAGATAGAGCGACTCTTTGGGCCTGATATCAGAATACATTCAATCCAGGTATGGCTGCTTCCTCAGGGAATAGGCAGTGGTGCAAAAATATCGCTAGACCGGCATCACCTGTCCATAGGGAATATCGACCTTGCCCATAGTATTTCCTGGCTTCACGGCATTGTTCTATGGCCATCATTGCAAAAGCTCTCGCTTTATCTAGCCAATGGGCATTAGCATATCTTTTATATAAATAGAGGAACGCGTAGCCATTGCCTGCAGTCCCATGACAAATATTTGATCCCTTTCGTAGTGGGCCAGCCTTCCAAACCAGATTGCCTCCCATTTGCATCAATTGCTCCAATAGATTATCTGTCGTGGATGTTCTAGTTGGTATCGCAGCCATTGAAGTAATGACTCCAGCGGCACCATGGCACCACTGAATCAATAATTTATTACTCGGCTGTTGATCGTATAGCTGCCAATTTACTAGATTCGAAGTTATTAAAGCTGCACGATTGAGTGTAAAAATGCTGCGTTTAAGAATTGAATTGCTGACATCTCGGTCGAAGAACTCTTGACCCTGTAAAAGGATACTGGTATTACCTGCGACGCCATGACAGGCACCATAGTACCGACGAGAGAACCCAAAAACTTCACTTGTCCATAACCATTGGGAAGAGTTTTCATCAAGCTTCCAAGCCTTGAGGAGTGAAGATGCCCCTTTTAGATAAAGCTCACACCAGCGCTTATCACCTGTTTTATGGTAAAGAAATAAGGCAACATGCATCATACCAGTCTGACCTGATGTGATATCAAAGTAGGGCAAATCAAGCATTTGCTCCATGCACTGAATAATACGGTCTTCAACTTCTCGTTCAGCAGTATTGGCTAGATATGTAGGAACCAATATTCCTAATTCTCCCAGTTGCAAACCGGCTTCCCAATTTGAATTATGTGAGAGGCGATATGCTTGAAGAATAGTCGGTAGATTTTGCTCAAATGTGATCTCTGTATAGCCGTAGCGACGTAATATTTGCATCGCTGTGATTACCCCTGAAGCACCCGCATAAGCATCCCACTTTGGTTTTGCACTTCCATAACTCTCAGCGTCAAGGGGATGTGTGGGCCAGCTGCAATCCTGCTGAATTGAATGTACAAGGTCCTCGACGATTGAATGAATAAAGAGCTTTACAGAACCCGGATCCCATTCATGCTTACCAGGCTTAAAGTGGCGTGCAGGGTCATATAAGATTTTTTCTGCCTCTAAATTCATAGTATTTATCTGCGGGAAGTGATAAGGCCAATGAGGCCGAGCATACTCAACCAGAATTAGGCGAATGTAAACTCAGCAATAAGCTGCCAGCTGCATCACGAGATTAGGTTTATAGTGACGTTACCGATAGCATGCCTTCCATTCGTCGAAGTGATTGAGCCCAACTGACTGCCGCCAACTTCTCGTAGTCAGTGTTGAGAAGTGTATGTGTCAGAGAAACGACGGTGCCAAGTTCACTGCCCCTGAATACAACTTCGACTAAAGACGAATTCCTTTGTGGCTTGGTACCGTGTGGTAAATCAAGATTGCAGTGCTCATAAACTTCAAAAACCAGGCGTTTTGGTCTGTCGACACTGCGATATACGCCAGACATAATACACGAGTTGCCGTTTGGGGCAGTCATCTCAAAAGCGAATTCCCCACCGGCCTTCGCTGTGAGATTTAGCACGCGCATCGTGAAGCCGTCAGGTCCCCACCAGGCTTCAACCATACTTGGTATAACCCAGGCATCAAAAACCTCACTCGGTGTAGCTCTCACTGTATAGGTGATAGGTTTGGTTTGAACTTCACTTGGAAGAGAAAAGTCGATCACTATTGCACCTTTTTATTGTTTGATAATGGTTTTGTTACAATATTTCATTATTGGGCTCCAGTGAGACACAGTCTACTTCACAGACACCTACGATCCAAAGCGGATACTTTAGAGTGAAGTTGTCGCGGTTACTCAGCCTTCCTACGATCAAACCAGAAATAGTTACACATTGACTAAATTTTTGGCACTCACTATAGTTATCTAAAAAGCTAACTATACCTGTCATGGAAATTCAGCCTTGCACGCTGCAACACACCAAACGGTATTCAGTCTCTAGAAACCATTTTTTGCCAAGAGTTTTGGTTTAACAGTTAACTTTCTCGAAAAGGGAAGCACCAGGGTGCCTCCAACAAGCTATGACAAAAATGAGGAAGATCGACATTGCCTCCCTCGAAGCCACCTGCACAGGCAATTAAGCGCAGAGGGAGGATTTCCGGTGCCAAAACGGGACATTACGGTGAACGCGGTGTATACGAGCGTACCTCTGAATCTTGAAGTGTGGAGGCTTACAGACAGGATCAGCATCTCACTTCCGATGTGGCATTCACATCTGATCTAGAGGAGGCAATCGCTAAAGTTTCTCATATGCCCTGTGCGGTCGCCCAATGCTTACTTGAAGTCTGGCTACTCAAGACGATTGGCCAATCATGGCTATTTCAACACCTGGAGGTTTCATAAGCATGATTAATATCCATGCAAGCAATGAGGCTGAGAGAACTTCAGCTCAATCAGACCTTAAGAAGTTTTACCACGGCTCGCGAAAAAATCTCAGCATGGGAGAAGTCGTTACACCTGGTGACCCATTTGGCGTTACAGACGACAATACTGATGCGTCATTCACCTATATGTCGCCCGATCTGGATGTAGCCATATGGGCTGCAGAACTTGCCGAGGGCAATGGGCCGCCGAGAGTATATGTTGTTGAGACGGATAGTGGTATTGAGGATGCGACCGAATTATTTGCCAAAAGAGCACCGGGCCACCCTTATATGTCATATCGATCGAACGAACAAGTACGAGTCAAATCGGAAGTCCTAGAGTGGACTTACTATCACGGGACACGAGCAGACCTCAAAATAGGGGATATGCTAATGCCGGGAGGCGATCCCAACTTCGGTAAAAAGGCGCTTGGTCATATTTATTTGTCTCGGACACTTGATGCTGCAATTTGGGGGGCTGAACTGGCGCTCGGCAACGGCCGTAAACGGATCTATATCGTGGAAGCGACGGGCCCAATCGAAGATGATCCCAATGTGACCGATAAAAGGTTTCCAGGTAACCCTACAAAGTCATTCCGATCTCGCGAACCTCTGCGCGTGATAGGCGAGGTAAATGAGTGGCGAGGACACCCTATTGAAGCACTCGAAGCTATGAAGAATCGCATCGCAGAGCTAGTCAAACAGGGCTTGGGTCCTATCGACGATTGACAATATATAAGTAACAACACATTACCAATATAGGAGTCAATCCCACGTCCTTGATAGTAATGGCTTTTAGGTACATCCCCAAACCTTAGGCATTGCCTAACGATTTTTCATCTATATACTTAGATAGATGGGTAACAATCACGAAAATCTGAATACCGTTTTCCAAGCTCTGGCAGATCCGACACGTCGTGCTGTCATTCAGCACCTGACAAGCGGACCAGCATCGATCACGGAACTCGCCGAACCATTTGCAATGGCACTGCCTTCTTTCATGAAGCATATTGGTGTGCTGGAGGATGCGGGATTGATCCATTCCAAAAAAATTGGTCGGGTGCGAACTTGTGAGATTAAACCGAATCAATTGACAGCTGCGGAAAAATGGATCAATACACAGACGTCACTGTGGGAAGGCCGGCTGCAAAGAATGGCGAGCTACGTTGAGGCACGGGCTGCCAAGGGGCAGGATAATTGACTACATCAGAAATGCATTTGCTTGTATTACGAATCCTATAGGCCACTACTCACTATTCTAACGAGAACCAGAACCGTGTCATTGTCAGCTGGTGCTATAACGAATCTGTTCTTGGCGAGCATATTCATTGTGCAGTGGGCTATCCGGTACCCTAAATTACATGGATTGACGGCTCTTCCACCCATTGAATGCTAGGCGCATGCTAACTCCCTTACTCATTTGAACCATTTATTAGTTATCCATTGACCTAACTATTGTTGTTTTTTATAGTTATCTAAATGGCTAACTAAGATGGGTGTGGAGCCGCCATTGCTTAACTAGCAAGGGTGACAGAGGGAATACTATGAACCTGCAGATACTCCATGACACTATATCGATCAACAAAACAATAAAAGCGCCAGTAGAACATGTGTTTTCAGCATGGGCAGACCCGAAGGCCCGCTCGATATGGGGGGCGCCCTCTGAGGATGTAACAATCGAGTTTCTCGAAAGCAACTTTCGTGTTGGAGGGGTTGATGTTCATCGGTGTGGTCGAAAGAGCAATCTTCGATTCCTTGTCGAAACTCGCTACTACGACATCAGTAGACCAAACCGACTATTGTTTACCGAGCGCGTTGAAACCGATGACGAGCAATTGAGCTTATCTACGGTCACCGTGGAGATTGAGGACTTTGGGAAACTGGTAGAACTGAACGTAACTGTACAGATCGTCTCCCTGGTTGGTTCAGAGATGATCGAGGGAACACGAAAAGGATGGGAAAAGGCCATCGCCCAACTTGGGGAGTTCGTGGAAAGTCCAGAACGAGAAATAAGTTGACCTACCAGAGCTTTCAAATGTAAGTCTTGGTGCTGATCAAAGCTACGGCAGCGGCTGAGGTGGGTAAGATGCACCACAAACAGCATGTAATGCAACTTCGCACCTACGATACGTTCGCAAAGGATGCAAGGATCATAGAAATAACCCCCGTTGAAATATTCTGGGCAGAGCATTTCGCTTTACTGACGGATAAGTACGGAATGCCGTGAAAATTGAATTTCGAGGGCACCAGGGCAGAAACCGCGAGGGAAGGGAGCAGACCTGAATGAGGAAGCTAGTTTCACATTTAATTATGACGCTCGACGGAGTTATCCAGTTTGATTCGGTCCATAAACAAATAGCTGAGCTTCGGGATAATGATGAAGTTCTCGATAACTTTTTCTCAAAGGTAAAAAACGAAGATGCTATGTTGCTTGGGCGAAAAACGTATGAAGATTGGAAAGATTATTGGCCTACATCTGACATTCAACCCTTCGCTGATCATATTAATGGTATTAATAAATTTGTCATTTCCAATACTTTACGTAAAGTTCATTGGGGCGATAGGAATAATATCTCCCTGGTTCGCAACGATCATTTGGAAAAGATATCTGCCCTAAAAAACCAAGCTGGTAAAAACATAGGAATTCACGGCAGCGGCAAGCTCGTATCCTCCCTTCTTTATGCGGGAATTCTGGATGAATTAAGGCTGGAGATTTACCCGGTAGTCGCTGGCTCCGGTGATCGGCTATTCCCGGAGGGCAGCGCGATACTCTCCTTAAAGTTATTGGATCAAACGGTAACAAAAAGTGGAGTTTCGATAATGACATACCAGCCTAGCGCAGAAGTAAATCCTGCATATCTGAAGGGTGGTGAAGAGATTGCAAATCAACAGTCAGTGCCAGAATAGAGGATAGGGCTAAACACCGAAGGCTAAGGAAAACGTAAATGGCCATGATTTCAAATGTCGAGGATTTTTTCGTGAAAGGCTGCGGGCGCTGTGAACGTTTCGCGACCCCCGATTGCTCTACCCAGAAATGGCAAACAGGCCTAATCGAGTTGCGCCGGATATGCCTGAGCATGGACCTGGAGGAGGTCGTTAAATGGGGCCAGCCTTGTTACACATTTGCCGGTCGGAACATCGTTATTCTGGGGGCATTTCGAGAAGAATTCCTCATTAGCTTCATGAATGCAGCCCTTTTGAAAGATCCCGAAGGCCTCCTTCAAAAACGCGGCGCCAACGTTCAGCACGCTCATATGATCCCCCTAAAGGCCAATGACCAGGTGGAAAAACTCACACCAGTCATGCGAGCCTATATTGAGGAAGCTAAGGGTTATGCTAAGGCGGGCGTTAAGCCCCCAAAAATAGAACGCGATATCGAGCTTCCCGATGAATTGATAGAAGCGATGGATGCCGATCCTGAGCTTGCGGAAGCGTTTCATGCATTAACACCGGGGCGTCAGAGAAGCTATGCCTTCAACCTAAATTCAGCCAAAAAATCGGCTACACGCGTTTCGAGAATAGCGAAGTTTCGAAACAAAATAATCGCTGGAAAAGGCGCTATGGAACGGTAGAAATGGAGCTATGGATTATCAAACCACTACGGGGCAACAAGTCTTGGTAACTTGGCCTAGGTGATCTTTATCATGCTTGGCGAGTTAACAGAATATCTTTCTCGGGAGAATACGGAGGTCGCCATGCATGATTAACACCAAAGGGGCAGAGGTTTTTATCGAACCTGAAGGCGGGCGAACTTATGATATGGGACGCATCGCGGCTATCTTCAAAGCTGACGGCGAGGAGACAGCAAATCAATGCGCAGTGTCGGAATGGTGGATTGAACCGAACACTAAAGGCTTTGGGGTACACTCGCATAAATCTGAGTTTGAGCTTTTTTATGTGTTGGAAGGCAGGATGGCATTCCTGGTGGATGATCGGTGGCGCGATGCGAAAAAAGGTACGTTCATTTTCATACCTCCCGGTGTCCAGCACGACTTTGAAAACCGTAGTGATCAGCGTGCTGGTGTTCTTAACGTCTATATGGGCGGACCGTTTGAGATGAGCATGCCCAAAATCGTCGAGTGGTTCGCGGAGCACCCGCCGGAGGACGCTATATGACCATAAATGCCAATACCACCTAATACAGAGCCTAATTGAAAATAGTCAACGTGTTTACAGCTACATATGTGAACTTTAATTTTCATTGGTTCGAAAGAAGTCTTGGTTCGAGATCACCAACGATCTTACCGAAACATGAGCGATTGGCATGAGACTTTCAATACACCAAACAATCAAACCATCCAAAGTATGAGGAGAAGAAATATGACTGAACTCGTCAACTGTCTGTGGTTTAACCACGGCGAAGCGAAGAAGGCAGCGGAATTCTATGCCGCCACCTTTCCAGACAGTTTTGTCGACCGAGTTAATCAAGCGGTAACTGACTATCCCGGCGGTCAGGAAGGCAACGAACTCACTGTCGAATTCACCGTACTCGGACGCAAATTTCTCGGCCTGAATGGCGGTCCAAATTTTACGCCGAATGAATCGGTCAGTTTCATGGTTATTACCGAAAACCAGGAAGAAACCGACTGCTACTGGGAGGCAATTGTTAGTAATGGCGGGCAAGAAAGCGCCTGTGGATGGTGCAAGGATCGTTGGGGACACTCCTGGCAAATTACGCCTAGGCAGCTTCTAGATCTTACAACAAACCCTGATCGAAATAAGGCGAAACGGGCCTTTGAGGCGATGATGACTATGCGCAAGATCGATATCGCAATGATCGAGGCGGCGGTCGAGGAAGTTTGAACTCACAGAGAAGCTTTCCACTCAACTTATGACCGGGAGTTGATTATGATCGAAATTCAAAGCAGGAAAACTAAGCAGATCTCTGGAGTCATCCGGCACATTGTGTCGCCCATGGCCTGGAAGGATGAACTCGCTAAACTCCGCAAGGCAGAAAAGGAGCTGACCCATGCGCATGATCGGTTGGCAGAAAAACGCCGGCATTCGGGGTGGGTGAAGGTCGACCAAAATTATGCCTTTACGGGCCCTGAAGGCGGCCGAACTCTGGCTGAGCTGTTCGACGACCGTACTCAATTGATCGTTTACCACCATATGTTGAGGCCCGATGATCCCAGCCCCTGCGAAGGCTGCTGCATGGTAGCCGATCAGATACCTCATCTTGCACATCTGCATGCGAGAGATACCTCTCTTGCCTTCGTTTCAAGAGCGCCGATCATTGAGATAGAGGCATTCCAGAAATGTATGGGTTGGGCAATCCCTTGGTACGAGACGAAGGATAACTTCAACGCTGATTTCGACGTGACTACTGGATTTGGCCTCAACGTCTTTTATCGCGATGGAGATGATATCTATCGAACCTATTACACGGACGGCCGAGGTGTTGAGACACTTGGCACAGTGTGGACGCTCCTAGATCTCACGCCACTTGGTCGCCAGGAGAGCTGGGAAGATGCCCCCGAAGGTACTCAGCAGACACCGCCTTATCATTGGTGGCGGAGACACAATGAATATGACTGATAAGGGTGTCTGCCACGTATTGTCTAGTTACAACGGGAGGAAGCTTTTACCTGCTCACCCAAAAAACGGGCATTGATTATAAAAGCGGCACTCAATGACGGTCTGCTTTTAAGCATACTGGATGTAAATTATGCGCTTTCTGCTGCTGTTGACAGGAAGTGATATCGGGTCTGCGTTTTGCCGTTGTCGTTCCAGATTATGATTCCACTCGTTTAGGAGAAACAGAACGTGAGACGTTTAGTTGTTTGGAATGTAATGACGTTAGATGGGTGCTTTGAAGGCACCAGACCCTGGGCGCTGGACCATCACGAAACAGTGTGGGGGGACGAGTTAGAAGCCTTCTCACTCCACCAGGGCAATGAGATCGGCACCTTGTTATTTGGACGCCGTACCTATGAGGGGATGGCCGATTATTGGCGGAATGAAACTGGTCCGATTGCGGATATGATGAATACGCTTGAAAAGGCTGTCATCACGCGGACACTCCATACAGCTAGCTGGGCAAATACGCGGCTTTTAAAAGGTGAGGCTGCAGAGTATGTTCGAACCCTTAAGGAAGAAACGAAAAAGAAGGATATCTTTGTATTTGGTAGTGCAGACCTTGTAGCTACTCTGTTTAAAGAAGGCCTTGTCGACGAATGCCGGATATGCCTCGCGCCCATCGCCCTTGGAGCAGGCTCGCCTCTATTTAAAAACGACTCCATCCAGAAAAACTTTGAACTCATAGAGGCAAATGCCATTGGTTCGGGCGGGGTGATCCTTCGCTATAAATGCCTGACGGGAGACGGAAAATCAGAAGCATTGGTGAATTGAGAGTAGGGGACAAGACTATTCCATTTCCTTAACCCGCTTACTGCGTCCACTTTCATGCCGCTCACGCATATCCGAATCGATATACCGATCAGTGGTAGCCATACTCGCATGACCGGCGTCGTCACGGACATGTTCACGGGGTCGGTATTTCACATCTTCTGAGATACCGGTATGTCTCAGCCAGTGTACTGTTGCGGCCTTCAGGTCCTCGGCATCTTCACCCAGGCCTTCTTCCAGCATGCGCTGGTAGGCTGCATCAAAACAGTTTTGTACAATAATTCGTACCTGCCGTGTACTTGTAACCGGGCCTTTACCTCGGAATTTTTGCACTAGTGGTGTCTGTTCGTTGATACTGGGCAGAGCAGGGAGCTGCAAATGGTTTCTGTAGCGCTTCAGGGCGTTTAACATTTGGTCACAGACGGTGATGGCTCGGCCTTTATTCCCTTTTCCTGTGACATGAAACCACCAGTTTCCGTCGCGATCTTTCTTGAAATCACCCATAACAGGAGCTGATCTCTCATCGGCAACCAATTCAGAGATTCGCAGATACATGGCGAATAGGGCGTTCATAATAAATAAGGTACGCTCATGGTCACCAGGTGACATTTCAGCCATGACCTCGGCGGTTTCCAGTACGTAATCCCATTGCAAATTACTGATACGGCGTACTACCTGGCTTTGCTGTTGGCGCCGCACAAACTTACTTTTCTGGCGGATTAGAGCTACAGGATTGGCTGGGACCAGGCCTTCCTGATATAGGAAGTCAAAAAAGGATGACAAAGCGGTAAAGGTGCACTTGATAGAGGCCTGGGATGAACGAAAGTCTTTAGGTGAAGCCGTCTTACCAGCTCGAAACTCAACCTTAGAGACACTGACTACAAATGGTCGCCAATCTGCATTTACTTCGCGCTCACCATTACGTGTCTTGAACCTGGCTACGTTTTTGGTACCGATCCAAGCGATTGGTGGCTCAATGCAAAACTGTACAAAGTCCTCAATGTGTTCGCGTTTGAGCGTCATGATTGATGCTTCTTCAACACGCCACGTCCATTGCAGCAGCCGTTCGATCTCACGGCGGTAACTATTAAATGTTGCCTGGCTGCCGTTGTAGCTGTATAGAAACTTAAGCGCGAACTCCAGATCAGTATCAGCACCAGGGATCTGCTTTTTGAGATACCGGCCCGATGAAAAGCTTGTGCAGCGAAATGGATTCTCAAGATTGCTGAGGTTGTCGATGATCGGCGCTGGAGGTTGGCTGGTGGCAGACATAAAAATACTGGAGGTTGTTGTTTGAATGCGGCTAAGTATACGGGAAAACACTCCACTTACAAATATTCCGATATTCACAAATATCGGAATTACCACAACCTATTGATCCCCCTCACGTTTTCAATTTTTTCTTGGCAGCTAATTCCGATAGCCAAGTTTGACCCTGTTTTCCGAACGATTGATTGCGGTGTTCGTGTCGAACAGTGATCAGATCAAGCTCTCCGATGATTTCCTGTAGCGCTCCCATTAGGTTAATCAGGTCGGTGTTTATGCTCGCGAGGAAGTCCCGAAGTGGCTGTACCTCGTTAGCAAAAATGGTTAAGTGCAGAATCCTCACTGACCTTCGTGTTGATCGCTCGAAGGATGCATCATTAGATCCATACGAATACCCAATTCATCTGATGAACAGAAACAAAGTTGACCATTTAAACGGGATGGTGATATCTCCCCGATTTAATAGGAAATAAAAGCAGACTGCATGTCGTTTCTTACATTACTCTCAGCAAGTTCCACTTCCTTTAACTTATCCTTGATAAAAGCACGGGCATACCCACCCATTCACCCTGAACAAGCCCAGCTAGGCTCTGCTCTATCCAGCTAAATTTCTCATCACACAGACCTACCACTTTTGCCCGCTTGTAATACAAGTGAGAATTATTACCGTATAAGGTCATCACTTACAGGTGTTACCGGAATGATAGCTCTACCCCCACCGCAGC
Organism: Microbulbifer sp. GL-2; assembly: GCF_007183175.1. NCBI lineage: Bacteria > Pseudomonadati > Pseudomonadota > Gammaproteobacteria > Cellvibrionales > Microbulbiferaceae > Microbulbifer > Microbulbifer sp. GL-2. The sequence goes on along the minus strand of NZ_AP019807.1, from coordinate 4,082,588 downwards.
AATAACCGCCCATTTTCGACGATTGTCCATCGAATCAGCCTGCCGTAGTGGAAAAAACTGTTAAGTGCTTAATACACAGGGCAAAGCCAGTGAACTGAATGGAATTCAAGGGACGCTCAACGGTCCTAGCCGATAGCTGGTTGCGTCCCGGTGGTTGTATTTATTACCACCAGAAAATGTGCCCTTTCCCAGGATCGAATCCATCTGAGATACTTATGGCCTTGCCTAAAACCGTAAAACCAAATACCAGTACTGCGATCCTTCAAATTATCCAGCAAGCGCGGGAGGTACTGCCATTCACTATGCCCGCTGCTCAGCTCTGTGCTGGCCCCTGTAAAGTCTGCCCAAAGAAACTCTTGGAGCTATTAGATAATGAAATCATAGATTGGGAGCAGAAACTCGAAAAAGGCGAGACCCCTACTCTTGGCGACGTTAATAAATTTGGCCGTCTATGTAAAAAGATCCATCGAGCAATTTCGAACAATGGGCTTATTTAGTGTGACTTAAAGGTCGGTGTTCATGTACCTTGAGTATGTATATAGGGCCAAGGAGCCTCAGATTAAAAATCACAACCAATTTACAAAACTGGCCAAAAACTCTTCACACCCTATTCCAAAATCAGCCACGAGAGGGTCTGAAATACTTTAACGGGTATCTCTAACCAAGAGGTTGAGGCCATTGAGCGGGTGAAGTCCATAAACTCTACTTGGACACTACGCATTGTGGTAATTTGGCGTGCAAACGTTTTTCTTGTAGCCGATTTCATCATGAGCCAAAAATCACCTGCACAATTCAATATCCTGATCGTTTAAAATTGTTTTATGGAATCGTTCGCAGATGCCGTATTGAGCAATCAGGTCTTATGTTTAATGATGCGATCATTATTCTCTATTACATATCACATTAATTAATATATCTCTGAGCCCAGGCTCCAATAACGCTGCCGACATATTCAGCATCTGATTTTTTCATAAGCAAGTGATCGGCATTATCTAAGGAAATAAAGCTTTTAGGATGGTGCGCAGCGCCAAATATTTTTGCAGCATGATCAATAGAAACAGTGCTATCTATTGGTGAATGCATAACCAGTAAGGCTTTCCTTAATTCCTTAAGGTTAACCAAGATGTCTGCTTCATTTATGTCGTCGATAAACTGCTTTTTAAGTGTAAACTCTCGGCCAGCAAGCACCACTCTTGCCTGTCCTGTTTTATTGATGTTATCGAGCTTATCTTTAAACATATGCTGGATATGTTTAACATCACTTGGAGCGGCTATAGTAACAACAGCTTTAGCTGCCTTTAACATACAAGCGGCTTTTAATACGGCAGCACCACCAAAACTATGCCCAATTAGCAATTTTGGTGCTTCAAAGCGGTTTTCGATTTCATTGTAAGCACTAAGCAAGTCTTCAACATTAGATGAAAAATTAGTATTGGAAAAATCTCCATCACTGTTACCTAACCCAGTGAAATCAAATCTTAATACTGATATTCCTTTGTTAGTCAATGATTTGCTAATAGCGCTCGTAGCAATGATATCTTTTGAGCATGTGAAACAATGTGCAAAAATTGCATATGCCTTTGGGCTCCCGGTGGAATTCTCTAATTTACCCTTTAATTCCACGCCATCACGATTTGGGAAGTTAAACTCCATAATGCTATCCAATATAGATTGATTATAAAACACTCTAATCTTAACAAAGAAAAACACCTCTCTAAGTGCCCCCACCCGAATTGGATTGCCTCCAGACACATAGATCGTGATGGCTGAACCTATACCACTAAGCCTACTGAAAAAGATCATAGGTAAAATAAGTTTGTTTTCATTTCAAGCTCCTATAACAATTGGCTAATGTCCAAAACTTGCGATTTATCGTAGTACATATTGTTAGCTCAATAATCGGCTCGATTGGAGGAGCAATGTTTCCAAAATAGACACAATCGAGTGGCCTTGATAAGTTTCCAGACTGTTTTGAGTTGACTGGACTTCAACCTATTCCAGGACTCCGATGATCCCATTTGAGGCTCCATTTACCCTGAATGATTTTAACTAAATCAATAATCAACGTATTCATATCTGAACTTTTGAACCTTTCTTACAGTCATACTTTGCCAATTGAGTTCTGCAAATTTTTAATAGGTACTGACCGACATGGACCGACGTGATTTCACCAAGCTTTTCTTTGGGGCCGCTACTACGTACGCTTTACCCCAACCACTCCTTGCCTTAGACGTTTTACCAAGTAATTCAGTGAATGCTGATGACGAACTTCAACGCCTTGTTCGCTACCGTATTCTCAAGCAACACGTGGCATATGCAGCGGTTGCGGGCACTCTGAAGTCTTCTGATCGCGGTATCATTACTGTTCGAGACCCTGAAGCCAAGGACAATTATCGGCTAGGGGGCGATACGATTTTTGAAGTTGCGTCGCTGACTAAGATTTTTACGGCCCTGTTATTAGCTGTTGAAGTCGTGCATAAGCGAGTACGACTCGATGATCCTCTTCAGGATTATGTACCAGACGGTGTAAAGACTCCAACTTTTCAGGGGCAGCAAATCACCCTCGCCGACTTGGCCACGCATGGCGCTTCCCTTCCGCTAAGACCAAATAATCTTGCGGCATCGGTACCCGATGCGCCTAATAAATATGCAGGTTACTCCTTTGAGCAGCTCTATGGTGGCTTGCCAAGCTATCATCTGGAAGTCAGTCCGGGTTCTCAATTCAATTATTCAAACCTGGCTTTTGGGCTCTTAGGCCAAGGAATTGCTTTGAAGGAAGGCAGCTCTTATATGGAGTTATTGCGAGATCGTGTGGTAGAGCCTTTAGGGTTAAGAGATACCACTTTTGTGGATGATCCCAAGAAGTCTGCTCGGCGAGCCCAAGGCCATGACTTTTATCTCAGCCCGATCGGCCCGACAAGCGATGGAGTGCTCTCACCAGCTGGCGGTTTACGATCGACCGCCAACGACCTCCTCACTCTTCTCGACTTATTTATTAATGGTCGTGGTCCCAAAGATCTGGTAGCTGCATCACGTCTTATGTTGTCAATTGATAGGCCGGGAGGCAGTGATATCACTCGTATGGCCCTGGGTTGGCGCAGAACGACCACCCATGGACAAACTTACTATTGGTCAAACGGTAGCAGTGATGGATCGCGCACATTTATGGGCTTTAATCCGGAGCAGAAAGCTGGCGTTGTCGCCCTTGCAGATGCTGCGAGTGGCGAAGGGCTGGATGACATTGGTCATCATTTCTTAAACCCCCAGCAGACGGTATCAACCGACATCGTCCCTACCCCAACTTTTGTAACTTTACCGGAGGATGTACTTCTAAGAGGGGTCGGACGCTACGAGCATGCGCCGGACGATATAATTGAGATCAGCCGTGGTCATACAGGCCTTATTGTTTCAGCAGGGTACGGGGAATTCGTAATTCGGCCACAAGCGCCCACAATTTATGCATCGAAGATGGTGCCAGGGCTGACCATCGAATTTGAAGGTGCCGATATGGGCCCTGCCCGCTCGCTTATACTCCGTCAAGATGGAAAAACTTATATTTACAAGCGTGGGTCATAATTTGTACAGCAATCAAGCAGGCCAATCTATCCCAGGGTTTTGGATTATTCCTGTAACTAGTAGGGGGTTAAAGTTTTGCTAACTTTATCAAGCCTTAGAAAGCGTATTAAAAGCGGGGATTGAGAGGCCAGCACTAAAGCCACCATCTACATTAATAGCTTGGCCATTTACAAACCCACAGTCAGGAGCTGCCAAGAAATGTATTAGTGCCGCAATTTCCTCAGGACGGGCTATACGCTGCAAAGGCACTGCCAGCCGTTCCACTGCGTGCTGCCGCTCTCCTCCTCTAGCATGTGCCATTGGTGTATCTACTGAGGTGGGGCATATTGCATTAACCCGAATATTCCTTTCCCCCAATTCAAGCGCTGCCGTTTTAGTAATACCAATAACAGCCCATTTTGAAGCAACATATGGTCCCAGGTTAGGTACCCCAGATACTCCGGCAACTGATGCAATATTAACGATGGCCCCACCTCGCCTCATATATGGCGTGGAATGCTTAATACCATGAACAACACCCATGGTATTAACCCCAAAATTACGCATAAAGTCTTTGCTGCTGCTGTTACTTAAGGCATTGTAGCCCTCATTGATTCCCGCACAATTAACAAGGATGTCAATTTCCCCATATTTCTTTCCAGTCATTTCCATTAATTCTTCAACCTGAGATTCCACCGAGACATCTGTTTTTACATAGTCACCCCCGCCAATCTCTTGCAGAGCCTTTTGCCCTCTTCCTCGTGATGCAATAATTATTTTTGCGCCGGCCTGATGGAATCGCTTTGCCGTACTTAAACCTATACCGGAGCTTCCACCAGTAATAACGGCGACCCTGTCTTCTAAACTAAAAAAATCACCCATAGTCTCCAAGTCCAAATTAACCAATACAGTACATATCGCATCAATTATATGATGCGCTGTCCCTAGCTCCTGACTTTAGTACCCTACTCTGGCGATCAATCCGGTAATATCGGTGCTTACACATACAATAGTTTTCTGTTGTGGAACATATTATTTCTGTAATTTTGGAGGCTACTGAAGTAATAGTTAGATAAGGGCACCCAAAACGGGGAAAGCTCGTCAGGATGCCCAGTTTATAGTTTATTAATTATCGCTTAGGTCGTTTACGATAAACTTTTCCCAAGAACCCACCGCCTTGCGGTTTGCATTTGCCCTGCCATCCTGCTCAGCTACGATATAGTTACCGTGTTGAGTGTTAAATAAGGAAATTTCATCACCATGTTGCAAGCAATCCGTATCGTCAGTGTGGTTGATTAACTTAAAGGTTTCCCAGCTGTACCGAGCAGTTCTATCAACATCCAGTGCACCACTTTGTTGGGCACTATAGTAATAACCCTCAGTGCTTTGAAGCCATACTTCATCACCGCTAATAAGGCAGCCCTGCACTATACTATTACCAGTAAGAATAATAGTCTCATAGCTACCTATTGCAGAAGCCTTGGCGTTGGCTGTTTCACCATAACCTCCATTACCCTCTGCGCCCAGGTATTTCCCATGGGCCCCTTTTAGAGCAACTTTTAACGACTTCACTGCAGGTTTACCCACAGCCATATATCCTACAATAGCTTGTATATTATCCCCTTTATTTCTGTTCGCCTCTTGTACCATCAGGCTAATTTCAAAGGTACCCGTTTTCTTGTTTCTGATGCGAGTATCCAGAGTTTCATTTTTGTCTTTACCCTGGACTTGGCTAATGAGTAGATAGTCCTGTAAATCGACCCCAACCGTTTCAAAGTCCGGGGATCCGTTCAAGTCATCTTCCAAGGCAACAGCACCAACATGGAGTTTTAGGCCATTTGCTATTGTGTAAGTACCTGCCTCCATCACCACATAATGTAGTGTTTCTGAAGTATGGTTGCCATCATTCCAGGCAAATTCTGCCACACGCACATCGAAACTGGTCGATGTAATATTGCGAATCTCAGTTGTTACAGGGTCAGTGCCTGCAATACCAATAACCGAGGCAAATACCACCGGATTATAGTAACTGAAATCCAACTCGATTGTGGTCCATTCATGATTTACATCATACGCCTTGTCTGCCTCACCACCCACAAAGCGATGATTTTTAAAGCGTATGACATCGACCTGTTCACCTTCATGGTTTAATTCTGAATCCTGTGACTGATCCTCTACGTTAATCAGGAAGCATTCACCGTTATCGGCCTCAACCATACGTAAAATTGTTGGGTCAACACCATTAAAGCTGACATTTTGGTGCAGCAATACATCACTGGAGCTCTCACAGTTAGTATGGCCTGTATTAGTTGCTGCATCTGTCACGCCGCTTACTTGGTATCCGTTCACCGAAGCTGTTTCAATCGTAGATGTGTTGTTGGCACCAGCCAATTCCCACATTTCTCTATCTGTTAAATCATCTACATTAGCTTCCCAGCTATAGCTCAGGGTTTTACCATCTACCTCTAAGGTTGTCTCCCACACATGTCGGTTTTCAGCCCAGCTCCAGTACCATTTGCTTTTGATCTTGGATTGCGAAACAGTGAAAATAAAGTTGCTGAAGCTATCATGCGTCTGGGTGTTGCCGACAACTGTTGCCCATACTTGCTCATCATCATTGCAGCTGTAAATTTCTATAGCTTCCTCATTACGCATGAAGGTTTTTGTATCCAGGCAATGACGATAAACAGCGATATACCCATCACCCTCACGGGCAAATAACCAGTTTTGAAAACTGGTTGCTTCATCGAATTGCTCCGTTGGCCAATGCAAGTTTACTGGCGCTGTTAAGAAGTCATCTACGGGTAAAAAGCTCGTTGCTCTGTTTAATCCATCCATAAAACGTAGCTCCATCGCAGGTTTATACAAAACTAAAGCTACATTTTCATTTTGCCTGACATAAGGTAAGTGCGTATTCATTTGCTCCTGTCCACCGGCCTTCCAACCACCGTATTCCGCACCTGATCGAGTATAAACCGGGATGGTACCGGTTGTGGCTATCCAGGGCAGCTGCTGCCAGCCAGCATTGCCTGCATGGAAATCCTGATATGATGATAGCTGTACATTACCGTGGCGATACAGATCCATGGTTTTCTCTGAAATAATGGAGCTGGTAGTGAAAGGTGCACTGGTTTCTGTGAGGAGAACACCAGACATATCCACTACATCGTCGGCCAAATTAGATTCCACTATCAAATCTTCTAAAAAGAAATTCAACCCGGCAAGCGGGTTCAGATAATATTCCAGCATTTCATCAAGGAGCTCTGGATGTGCATAGGCACCGGCTGATTGAGAAAAAATCAGCTTATCCTGGAGGTCCAGTCCAGCCCACACTGAGTCAACTTCGGTTATGGGGTGACCTGAAGAATAGCTTATGTTGATTTCGCCACTAAGCTTTTCAAGGCGATTGTAAGCAACACTACTCACATCCAATGTAGTCATGGCAAATATATCCATATGGTTACCGCCGGTAAAATCTTGTGGACCTTTGCCAGTGATCAAAGCTGTATATCTCGTAAATTTATTATTCAAAAAGTTTAGATCTTGATGAACATTCTCGTAAGTTCGCGAATCGACCGCTATAGCAGCACCAAGGTCATTGGTAACCATTGCAATATCATTGAGAAGAATGAGGGCAACCTGCCCGGCCAGGGTTTTGATCTCCTGGTCCTGAGCATAGTCATATAAATTTAATAATGCGGTTAGAGAGAACGGGCTGTAAATATTTGATGTGGACTCATAAATACCATATTGCTTTTTCACTCTTAGATAACGCACCAGTCGCTCTCTTAGCTTTTCAGGCCCGCCACCGATATTCCAGCCTTCCATCTCAGATAGCAGCCAGCCGGAAGATAACCACATAAGTACGTGGTTCTCAGAGGTGTAGACTCTTTTTCCCTCTGTATCTTCATCCTGCCAGTAAGGAAGCTTAATTATTTCATTGAGAATAATTTCATCGTACTCATCACTTTCCGCCAATATGCGAATATATTCTATCAGGCGCATATCGGGATTTTTATAAGCATGTTTTCCTGGTGTAAAAAGATCGGTCAAACTTTGGGACAGCGCTTCTTTGTCTAGCGGCAAGTCGAAGTAAGCCCTGAGTACGGGATGATCGTTATTTGGCTCTGATTTAGCGGAATCGAGGTAACGCTCCATATAGGCCATCTGTCGATTACGAAAGCCCTCTAAATAGGTAGGGTATGACGTTGTATCATAGTCTGCCAGCGTCCATTGCTGCGCATGATCTTCAGAATTTTGGGCACCGGTACTGAACCAGTCAGATATATCGAGATCCAGTCCAAAGTAATTTAATGCTGTAACCGTGCCGTCCGCCACGCCATAGAAGAAATTTAGTGAACCTTCAATCACTGTTGTTAGTCCATCGTATATCCATTCACCGGTATCCACAAAGAAGCCGATGGCTGCAGTTACGCCATCTTCTACAGTTGTCACTATATCTTCGACAACTTCCTCAACTCTCTCTTCAACCGTATCCCAAGTATCGACAACCCAGCTTGTAAATCTGTCCCATAGACCGGCATGGGCGTATGCGGGCATGATAAGAATAAATATAAGTGCGAAACACGCACCTATTTTCTTAATTTTCATGAATAAGTCCTAGGTTATTATTTTTGGTTAAATAAAAATTATCTTGGTGGGTGGGCACTTATATTGTTGGAATTTAATCATATAAACTGGGCATGATTTGAGTTTTTATTTGATGCCGTATATTAGATCTAAGTCCACGTTGTATAAGTGAAGCATGCACGGCTTGATGGGCCTTTGCGCAACGCAATAATAATGTAAGGCTTTACAGCGTACCAAGTCAAAAGGAATGACTAGATATAATTAAAAAGTCACATAAGTTGGTCTGGGTCGAGATGTTATTTTGCAATTAAAGGTGGTGCTTGATTGCATTTTTAGGCTATAGGTTGTCCGATATTTTCTAATGTCTTCAGTGATTAAACGGCTAGAGCAAGTAGTTTTTTCACCTCGCAAGTAGCTCGCTTCCATGTCGGCATGGAAGGTAGATGCCTGGCTGATCAAGCTAGTCAATCAATAATAGTTACCATAATGATTAGATTACTAGCAGTCAGATCTTCTGATAACTAACTGTTGGAAAATTAGATGTAATAGAAAAACCGAAAGGTAGGGGTTGCCTTTTTCAGATTGTTATCTCGTCAATTTCCAAGAAGGCACAATAGGGAATCGATTTGCAGGGCTGGTTGCATATAATTCCGGTCATCCATGATGGGATATTATTGCTCTCAACAATTGTTGGTAATGGTGTGAGCTAAATAAAGTCACTCAACTCCTGTGCGAACGGGTCTTCAAGTGCACATTCGATCCAGGTCAATGAGAAGCATGGTGTAGAGGTGTTTGAGTTCATGTACTGCCCCTTCATTTAATGCCGTGTTTCAATCTCGGGCCCTTGATGAGTACTATCAGCACCTAGGGGCCGGGAAAGGCGTATCCGAATCTGTTTCTCAACCTCGATAATTGCAAATAGGGCTATTCCTATCCCAACGATGAGTACTCCATCCCGTAGTGATACGGCTTCGGTGACGAACACGCTTTGTAAAGGAGGAAGATAGGTAATGGCGAACTGACCTGCGGTAACCATGATTACAGCCAGCCATATAACTCTGGTGCCGCAAACTGCTCTCCATGTCAAAGAGGTACCGTACATGTTACGAATAAAGAAGAGGTGGAATATTTCCATCACCACTAGTGTATTCATCGCCATAGTACGCGCCAGATTTACTGAATATTGCTGATCAATTGCATAGGTGTAGATCCCAAATACGCCACAAAGGAACAGAATACTGACCAGTGCGATATGCCATATCAGCACTCCTGTCAGCAACGGCTGGTTGCGAGGCCGGGGGGAGCGACGCATGGTGTTTTCCTCGGTGGGCTCAAATGCGAGCGCAATGCCGAGTGTGACCGCAGTTATCAGATTCACCCACAGAATCTGTATAGGTGTTATCGGCAGTACCATCCCAAACATCAGTGCCACAATAATGGTGGAGGACTCTCCGGCGTTGGTTGGCAGGGTCCAGCTGATCACCTTCTTGATATTGTCGTAAACAGTACGTCCCTCGCGTATGGCGGCGTCAATCGAGGCAAAATTGTCATCAGCCAGTACCATTTCTGCGGCTTCCTTGGCAGCCTCACTGCCCTTTCCGCCCATCGCTATGCCGACCTCGGCGCGTTTGAGAGCGGGTGCATCGTTAACACCATCACCGGTCATCGCTACAGTCATACCGTGCGCTTGCAAGACAGTCACAAGCCTCAATTTATGTTCCGGGCTGGTGCGGGCAAAAATATCGACGTCCAGAACTTCTGTTCCCAATGTCGTATCATCGAGGTTGTCAATATCCACACCGGTCAGCGCATTTTCGATGTTCTGCAGACCGATCTGCTGCCCAATGGCTTTAGCAGTTGCACTATGGTCTCCGGTGATCATCTTCACTCGGATACCGGCCCCGCGGCATTCCGCCACCGCCGCAATCGCCTCCTGACGAGGTGGGTCGATGAATCCGACCAGGCCGAGAAAGATCAGCGCACTCTCCAGGTCAGTTTGTTCCAATACGGTGTGTTCCGGTTTTACGGGTTTCGTAGCCAGTGCAAGCACGCGCTGGCCCTGTGCGGCAAGCTCGTTAACTAATTCCCGCCAGTGGGCTTCATCTAATGGTGCGGTATTCCCTTCGGTAGTACGACAGTTTTTACACATTGCCAGAATCTGTTCCGGCGCACCCTTTACAGCAATCAGGGCGTGGTTTTCATGGTCGTGATCCAGCGTCGCCATAAACTTGTGGGCAGAGTCAAAGGGGATGATATCGGTACGGGTCCACTGACGGCGCGCTTCACCGTCTTCCAATCCTGCTTTTGCAGAAAAGGCCAGCAGTGCGCCTTCCATGGGATCACCTTCGACGCTCCATATGCCTTCGTGTTTCCGAAGTGCTGCGTCGTTACACAGGGCCGCCACACGGGCAAGTTCGAGTAAGGGTGGATAATTCGATACAGGAACCGGACTGTTCTCGAGGGATACCTCTCCCTGCGGCTCATAACCATCACTCTCCACGACATACCGGCGTTGGTACATAATCACCGATGTAACGCTCATCTCGTTGCGTGTGAGCGTCCCGGTTTTGTCTGTGCAGATTACCGATACCGACCCCAGTGTCTCAATGGCCGGAAGGCGGCGGACGATGGCACTGCGGCGCGCCATGGCTTGCACACCTACCGCCAGTGTAATGGTTAATACTGCTGGCAGGCCTGCCGGTATGGCTGCCACTGATAGACCCACGACCGCCATGAACAGCTCGGAAAAATCACGGTGCAGAACAAATAGTCCGAAGACGAAGATCAGCGCGGCAACTGCCAGAATAAAAATTGCTAGCCATCTGGCGAATGTCCCCATTTGCTCCACTAATGGGGTTGTCAGGGTTTCGACCTTGTCGATCATACCGCTGATACGCCCGATTTCGGTATCTGCTCCGGTGGCTACCACCACGCCCATACCCTGCCCGCTGGTGACAGTGGTGCCACTGTAGGCCAGGCAGGAGCGGTCACCCAGTGCAATATTGGCGTTAACCGGGTCGGTTTGTTTTTCCACAGCGAGTGACTCGCCGGTTAGTATCGCCTCTTGGATCTGCAGGCCGTGAGTCTTTAGCAGTCGGAGATCGGCCGGCACCTTGTCGCCGGCCTCGAGCAATACGATATCACCGGGAACGAGCTTTTCGCTCTCAACGGTAATTCTCTGATTGCCTCGCAATACTGCAGCTCGTGGTGCAAGCATATGCCTGATGGCATCCATCGCCTTTTCTGCCTTGCCTTCCTGGACAAAGCCGATAATGGCATTAACGACAACCACAGCAAGGATCACGACGGTATCCACCCAATGTTGCAGAAGAGCTGTGATAAGCGCCGCACCCAACAGGACATAGATCAATATATTGTTGAAATGTGCGAAAAAACGCCGCAACAGTCCGTGCCTGGGCGGCGTCGCTAAGCAGTTGGGCCCGTGGGTTTTGAGCCTTGTTAGTGCTTCGCTTTCGCTGATTCCTGTAGTCGTCGTCTCCAGCTCGGAGAGCACCTCATTTCGTGGCAACGCATGCCATTTCCTTTCAGGTTTCATCTAGAATCCGGGTTGCCTTTGCTGGAATCCATATTTTTATCTCCGGCTGAGGATAGCAACATCGCGAAAATCGGTAGGTGGTGCGACTGACGGGTAGTAGAAAGTGTGTAGGTAACTGAGCCTCACCCTATTATTCTGCGGCCTCTGCAAAGCTACATTACAAGGGAAAATGAAAATTCACCCTGCGGTACAATCGGCGACAGAAGCAGCTCAAGCCTCTGTACAGCTTATGCTGGAGATCAGGTTTAGGGAATTCCATATTTATCTGCCAGCCTATCGATATCTGCTCGGGACCTGGAATTACTGGGACATTTAGCTCGGAACCATGGATTCAGGTCGCTATCAGTATTGCCAGGTGGTGAGTCTTTAACATCAAAACAGCGATCCCCAACTTGAACAAAGGTACTGGTAGCAGTTCTATAATTAGCCTCCGTGGGTTGGAACCTCCCGACTTTACTGCGCTCCCTGACCAGCTTCTTTTCTAAAACGGGATCAAAAACTGTGGCTTGGCGTTTGGCACCTGAATCAGGCGACACATTATCCATGTTCTCAGACCCCAACAACGAGCGTGTCCTTGGTTTGGGAAATGGCATGCTTTCCCCCTCTTGAGTCTGGGCTTCTATCTCAGTCCGAGGAACCTCAGGTATTGAGGTTGATTTACCCCGACCCTGTTTATCGGGATGGGAAGAGGCTTGAGGTTTCTCTAACTCAATCTCCTGTGGATTTGCCGGGCCAGTGTTTGGCGCGAGTGAGGCTTCAGTATTCTTACTGCTCAGCAGTATTATTTCGAGTGGTGAAGGAAAATCTGTTGTCGTATCTGGAGTCGGCGTAAATGGAATGGCAACCAATGCTGCATGTATGCCAAGTGCAATAACCGTTGAGATTACCAGGCGCCAAACATTCGTGATATCGCTGTTGGTACGCAAAGGAACTGTTGTCTTGAAATCCATCAACTGCATAGACCAAATCATCAGAAGAGATGGTCAGAGTCCTTTTATCAAAAAGTAATTATTGATCGCTTGGTTTCCAGGTATGACTTGACAGAGATCCAAAAGTTCTTGAATGCTTTAAAATATATAGCTGAGTGAGAATTTGTGGCTTGATATGAGCAAGGAGCTAAAGTTGCCTCCTCCTTTATTTGTGATTAAAGGCGGCAATCCCTACTCGCTAAATTCTTTGTCTGCAGCCAAGATTTACCCGTGAAGGCACACTATCGCAAGCCTACTTCCACAAATGTTTCTATTCTTTAGTAAGTGCAACCTCAAGCCAATCAAAGAGCTCTATAAATGGATAAGGTTTTAGTCACCGGCTTTGAACCATTCGGGCATACTCCTGTAAATCCTGCAGAACTGGTGATGCGTGTTTTGGATGGAACACGTATTGGAAACTCAGAAATTATTGGGGTCCTGGTTCCAAGTAACTTTTTTGAAAGTATTGATGTTGTAACTGCCGCTATAGAGGAAATTCGCCCACAGATAGTTGTGATGATGGGTGAATATGGTGGAAGATCGATGCTAACTGTGGAGCGAATAGCTCAGAATTTTAATGATTCCAGTCGTTACGCTTTGAAAGACAATCGCGGAGTGCAGATGCAAGGCGAGCCCACTGTGCCCAATGGCCCTGTAGCGTATCGTAGCAATCTTCCACTCAGAGCAATGGTCAGTGCCATGCGCGATGCAGGTGTGCCCTCAGATATTTCTGATACGGCCGCCACTTTCTGCTGTAACCATTTAATGTATGGCGTACTGCACTACATTGCCACCAATCAACTGAACATACGAGCAGGCTGGATACACCTGCCACAATTGCCTCAAGTCGCAGCATTGCCAGAAAATCTTGGCACGCCCAGTATGTCCAGGGAGACCGCGGCACTTGGTGTTCATGCTGGCATAGAGGCCGCCTTGCTACACTCTGTTGATATTGATATTCCTATCCCATCTAGACTTCAGATATAACTCATTAGAAAGGACATAGAACGTTGGAAATTGAATGCCTATGGGAATGTAATGATGGCTTGGGTGAAACGCCTATTTGGGTAGCAGAGGAAACATCTGTTTACTGGGCTGATCATGTAGGGCCCTCAATAGACTTGGCTGGCCCTCGAAGACCATCAATTAGACGACTGAATGTTACCACGGGTGAGCGTAAAACTTGGGAAATGCCTGAGCAAGTTGGCTCCTTTGGTTTCCGCCCGGGAGGCGGAATGGTTGCCGGCGCCAACTCAGGGTTCTGCACCATAGATTTGGATACGGGTTTATTTGAAAAAATAGTCAATCCAGAGCCAGACAAGCCCTTTAACCGTCTCAATGATGGGAAAATCGATCGCCGTGGACGTTTCTGGTGCGGCAGTATGGATACACAATTGAAGGATAAAACGTCGCATATTTACTGTTTGGAACCCGATTTCACCTTTCGCAAAGTTGCAAAAGACTTCTCCTTCGTATGCTCCAATGGGATTGCTTTTGACCCTCAAGATACTCGGATGTATTTCGGAGACACCTTTGCCGGAGTGATTTACGTCTTTGACCTGGATATTGATGAGGGGCAGATTAGCAATTGCCAACCTTTCTTCTCCGTGAAAGATCGAAAGCCCGCGATTGTTGATGGCGCCACTGTCGATGCTGAGGGTTACTACTGGTTTGCTCTAAATTTGGGGGGTAAGATCCTGCGAGTTGATCCTAAGGGACGCTTGGACCGAGAGATTGATCTGCCCATCCGAAGCCCTACATGTGTCACATTTGGTGGCGCTAATTATGAAACACTTTATGTCACTTCTCAGCAATCATTCGTTACGAGTGAGGAGCTGGCCCGCCATCCTCAACCTGGCAGTATTTTTGCCATCCATGGCCTTGGTGTCCGTGGGCTCCCAGAACCTAAATTCGGCTCATGACATTCTCATATTACCTTGCTTGAAAACTATTTTACGGCCAGTCACTCAATTTCAATTTGTACATTGAGTGCCAAAGGCTGAACAGCAAAAGTGATCCTTGCTGGATATGGACATGAGAAGGCTTTTTTATAAATCTTATTAAATTTAGGGGATTTTTTTGGTATCTATTAAGATAAACATGTACTTAACTTCATCCTCCATTTAGTAGCCATATTGATAGTTTCCAGCTCAAGCTAATTCTTGCCTTTCGACTTAATTCTGTTTCGATCACTTTTTCGTTACCATTTTAGTTATTGGTTTTGCGAAATGCTTCTCAGAAAAAACATAAAACAGTTCTATTTAATTTAACGCTTTGCAATCCACTTTAGATATCATACCGACTGTAAGTAACTGTCTGTGAACGCAGTTGTTCTTCGAATCTTTCAGTATGGATTTGCAGTCGTGAAAACATGAGGTTTCCATTAGTCATATAAGAGATCGCATCAACAATTGCTGTAGCAACTTATAATCACTAAAAGTTATCAGGAATAATAATGATAAATATCCAAATAAGCAGGTTGTGTCAGTGTTTGAAAAAGCTCTGCTCAGCGCTACTTACCGGTTTTACTTTGATTAGCTCGACACTCGTAGCAGAGACTGATCCATATTCAATGCTGGTCCAGTTCAACCTCTATTATGATTATGATACTGAACAACGTACTGATGATCATGCAAAGTATGCCCTGGAACTCCAACGTCGTCTTACTTACTCAACGCCTATCCGTTATACCCAGGTATTGGCAACACATAATAGTTATAACTCTGACGCTTATGGTGCAATCTGGGTGGGAGCAGAGCAATCTCTTAGGGTAAAAGATCAGATTGATGTTGGTGCTGAGATTATAGAGTTGGATTTGCATCAATTCAGCGGCGAACAGGTTTTTTGTCACGGGTCCTTTTACTGTAATTTCTGGTTTGATCCACAGCGTATACCTATTGCAACAGTATTAGGGGACCTGAAAGATTGGGCTTACAAGCAGGATCAACACGGCACCGATCGAACGGTAATAGTACATATCGAAAATGCAGTATCCTCTGGGGCGCAAGCCACTTTTAAAGCTCATCTTATTAGTCAAATAGGTTTGGATTACATTTATACCCCAGAGGATTATAAAGAGGACTTTCCCAATGGTCTTGAGGTTGCAAGTCACAAGCGAACTTCACTTCCGACCCGTGAGTTATCACGAAAAACAATCCGTCAGCATGATGGTCTGAATGGCAAAAAAAGATTCGTATTTTTTTGGACAAAAAATGACAGCAATACTGATAATAACCATGAGTCATTCGATGTGGTATTTGATGGTTGGGGAGGACTGAACCGACATTGGAAAAGTGGCGACGATGATAGCCTGGACAACTGGGATGACGGCATTAATACCATTGAGCACTATGATGTCAGTGCCACGGATAGCCGGTTTCAAAATAAAGGCTTGTGGTCCTGGGGCGAGGGTGAACCTAATGACCATGGTACCGGTGAGGACTGTGCTGTTATCAGGGGCGATGGACGCTTTAATGACCGCCAGTGTGACCGGTCCAGTGTATTTGCCTGCAAGAAACGTTTGAATGGCGCATTACATGTGGACGACTTAAAGGATGATGGTGCTACTGACTATCTCAGTATGTGGACTCTCACGACGGCAAAAGCTGCTTGGTCAAGTGGCGAGAGTGAATGCCAGTCCCTGGGCTCACAATGGCACTTCGACGTACCTCGGAATATGCTGGAAGCCCTTGCGCTAAAAGATAAGCTCGCAGCCGTAGGAGAAACAGTTGCCTGGGTAGCCTATACGGACCAGGAAGATGAGGGTGCAACGGAAGGGGACTTTATCATAACCACTGTCGATTACTGACAAACTGATTGCCCGGCCTGATCATCTAATGGTGATCAGGTTTCTAATTACGATCTTGCTAGCCCACACAGTGTTTGAATAAAATCAAGCCTACCCGCCTAATTCCACTGATTTGCGTATCCCTGGATTTCAGCAGCTAGAATTTACCTTATTGCGATGTATCTTCATGCCCGATTTCTAAGGAATTAATTTATGCGTATCCCCGCTATCCCACCAGATGATCTCAATGAAGAGCAGAAACCTATCTATGACGATATGAATGATGAGATGAGCGGCTACTTTTCTGGATTCATTAAAAAGCGTAAAGATGGCGCAATGCTCGGCCCCTGGGCTCCAGCTCTCTGTTATCCCATTTTTGGCAAACCCTGGTGGGAAAATATCAAGGCTATTTCCGATAAATCGTTGCTTCCCCCGTTAGTACGGGAGGTTGCTATTCTGGCTACTGGCGCTCACTTTAAGGCCGGATACGAACTCTATTCCCATACGGCTATTGGGGAGAGTGTCCACTTGGATTCCGATAAAATTGCCACTATTGCCGCTGGACAACGTCCCGGTGATCTGCCGCGTGAAGAAGGGATTGCCTACAGCATTGCCACTTCACTTGCCTCTGGTGGGCGACTTCCCGAGGCTACCTGGATAATGGCAGTTGATGAGTTTGGTGAGGATGGTGCTGCAGAGCTGATCTTCCTGATAGCTGGGTATCATCAACTATCAGCAATATTGAATGGCTTTGATGTTGGTATTCCCTGTGAGGAATCCCTGTAAAGTCAGTGGTTGAAAGATTAGCCTCAGCCCCTTGCTGCCACAAAAATACCGCTACCAATCAATAAAACTCCTGAGCCATACTTCAATGCGGGTACCTTGTTTGACCTACCGATAGTTGTGTGTGCCTTGATGGAAAAATAGACATAGCAGACCATCACCCCACCCACTGATAGTGTTGCTATCGTGAAGATAGCGAGAATATCTAGGGAGGTTACACTGGTTAGGTCGAGGAATGCAGGTAAAAAGCTCGCATAGAACAGGATTGCCTTTGGATTGCCCAAGGTAGTCAATAAGCCTAGAAGGAAGCTTGAAAAGTTGCCGCTAGAGTACAAAGCAGGCAACTTTACCTGGGCCTGTAGGCCTCTGACTTTACATTGGCTGAATATTAGGTTTACTCCAAGCCAAATAAGAAAGGCTGCTCCAGCATATTTAATGATGACAAAGAGACTACCCATGGCCTCAGCCAGGGTGGTCAGCCCAAATAGTGCCAACAAGATAAATAGATAATCACCTGCAACAATTCCCATAACCGCAATCAAACCCTGCCGGAGTCCCGATGTGAGGGCCCGGGAAACTACTGCCAGTACACCAGGCCCCGGTATCAGGGCCAAAACCAGCATTGAAATGAATAGTGCCAAAGATGCTGAGATTGTCATTTTGCTTTTCTAATTAGTATTTTTACAATTGTGATCTTATCGCCTAACAAATTCTCGGCAACTGCTCCCCCGGCAAGCGCTGTAACAGCCGGTCGCAACCCAGGTCGTTTCGAAGGATCACCTGTGCATGGCCCTCGCTTCCGACATGACCTATGATTTCACAAGATGAACCCACTTCGGTATTACGAAGAATTGAAGTTGCTAGTCTTGAGGATTTCTCAGGTATAAAAGCAACAAAACGCCCTTCATTGGCCACATAGAGAGGGTCAAGTCCGAGGATTTCACAGGCGCCCTGCACTGCTTCGCTTACCGGGATGCTGGACTCTTCCAAGACAAGCCCCCTGTTACAGCTTTCTGCCAACTCCACCAGTGCTGTGGCGAGACCGCCGCGCGTAAGATCTCGCAGACAATGAATTTCGACACCTCCTCGCAACAACTTGGCCACGGCACCATTGAGTGGTGCGCAGTCACTTGTCAGGGAGCTTTCAAACTTCAGGCCTTTGCGGTTGGCCATCACAGAAATCCCGTGGCGCCCGATATCCCCTGAGAGCAGAATCAAATCTCCACTACGAATGCGACTGGGGTTGATGGGCTGATTTCCCTGCAGGACCCCAACGCCGCTGGTGTTAATATAGATTCCATCGCCTTTCCCCCTCTCCACCACCTTGGTATCACCAGTAACCAGCTCGACTCCGGTTTTCCTTGCGGCTTCAGCCATTGACGCGAGTACCTGTTCGAGAGTTGCCATTGGCAGGCCCTCTTCCAGAATCAGTCCGCAACTCAGGAATTTCGCCTCGGCGCCCGCCATTGCCAGGTCATTTACTGTGCCGTAAACAGCAAGCTCGCCAATATTACCACCGGGAAAAAACAGTGGAGTAATCACAAAGGAATCAGTAGTAAAGACCAGTCGATCCGAGTCCCATGGGAGTGTTGCGCTGTCGTAGGCCTGGGATATCCAGGAATTATTAAAGAATGGCTGGATGTGGTTGGTGAGTAGGTGCTGTGTCATCTCACCGCCACTACCATGGCCGAGCTTGATGGTTTGTTCAGTTCTTGAGGGTAGCGGGCACTGGATGTTCATTAGATCTCTCCTGCTGGCTATAGCGATAATATGCAGAGCAGGCGCCCTCTGAGGACACCATCGGTGCTCCCAAAGGCTGCTCCGGGCGGCATTCCTTGCCGAAGTGCGGGCAGTCTTTTGGTTTCTTATGGCCGAGCATAATGTCTCCGCTCATACAGTCGTGCCGTTCGGTGGTTTTTATATTATTGATATCAAACTTTACCGTGGCGTCGAGGCTAGCAAACTCATCGTTAAAGCTAAGCCCACTTTGTGGAATCGATCCGACACCGCGCCAGTGTTGTGTTGAAATCCTGAAAACACTCTGTATCAGATCCTGGGCTTGTCGATTGCCAACCCGCTCGACCGCCCGCCGGTACTGGTTCTGTACCTGGCAAGCCCCCTGCTCCAGCTGGTCAACACACATCAGGATTCCCTCGAGGATATCCAGTGGCTCGAACCCGGTAATGACAATGGGAATACGATACTTCTCCGCGAGTGGCAGATAACGCTCATAGCCGGTTATTGAGCAAACATGGCCTGCGGCAAGGAACCCCTGCACCCGTGAGTCCGGTGCCGAGCAAATAGACTCTATTGCCGGAGTTACCAAAAATTGGGAAACCAGCATGGAGAAATTGCCTAGTGCCTTAGTTTTAGCCAGGGAAGCAGCCATAGCATTGGCTGCTGCGGTGGTTTCAAAACCTACGGCAAAAAAGACAATCTCCTTAGTCGGATTCTGCTCGGCAATTTGCACCGCCTGCAACGGTGAGTAGACAATACGGATATCGCCCCCGGCGGCTTTGACAGTCAGCAGGTCATGCTCCGAGCCCGGCACACGCAACATATCCCCGAAGGAACAGAAAATCACCTCGGGCAGTCTGGCAACGGCGATTGCGCGATCGAGCATTTCTAGTGGGGTAACGCAAACCGGGCAGCCGGGACCGTGTACCAACTCCAGCTCTTTTGGTAACAGTTGGTCGAGCCGGTTTCTGACAATGGCATGGGTCTGACCACCACAGACTTCCATCAGCGTCCAGGGGCTTGTCGTAATCCTGTGAATTTCTGCAGCGATCTTTTGAATACCATCGCTCTGGCGATACTCATCGAGGTACTTCATCGTCCCTCCGGTTTTCCGGAACTTCCAGTGCCTCCAGGTAGTGAAACACCTGCTCGGCCTCAGCTTCCTTAATCTGGCTGATGGCGATACCGACATGGACGATGACATAATCTCCAACTTGGGCATCGGGCACCAGGGACAAGTTAATTTCTCGAGCGATACCACCAAAGCGCACCTTACCGGTGCGTTCCAGCGGTGAATTTCCAATTATATCTTCTATAAGACCGGGAACGCCGAGGCACATGGATATCTAACCTCCCAGTGGCTGGCCTGCGGCGGCCATACAATGGGCGTAGTACACCTGACCAAGTGCTATACCACCATCGTTTGGCGGAACCAGACTGTGGCAGTGCACCGTAAAGTTGTTCTGGCGCAACAATTTAGCAACAGTTTCTGTCAGGCGCTTGTTCTGGAAGACACCACCAGACAGGAAAACTTGCGATTCACCGACCTCTATGGCCACAGATAAGATCATCTGGGCGAGAGTATTGTGAAAGACCGCTGCACGCTGTGGCAGAGATCTTTCTTCATCGTAAATCAAGGCACTGACGCTCGGCGCCCAATCCAGTTGCCACTGGTTACCGCGCCTCTGAAGATCAAAGGGATAGGCATCCGGGCTTTGAATACCACGGGCGGAGTGCTCGATGGCCATTGCCGCCTGGCCTTCATAACTGATGTGGCTGCTGAGCCCGAGCAGTGCCGCGACAGCATCAAACAGGCGCCCGGCACTACTGCACTGGGGGCTGTTAATTTCTCCCTTGAGCATAGTGACCAGGTTGCGGCGTTCGCTACGGGAGAAGCAGCGTTTTAGTAAATCATGTTGAAGCGCCACAAAGCCGGATATTTCAAAGAGGAGCCCCGCTGCAGCGCGGCGTGGCTCACGCACAGCCTTTTCGCCACCTGGCAGCGGAAAAGTGCGCAGGCTGGCGATACGTTTGACTGTAGATGCGCCATTCCAGTGAAGAAATTCGCCCCCGCGGACCACGCCACTGCTGTCATAACCCGTGCCATCCCAGCAGATCCCCAGTGCTGAACCAACGTAGTTATGCTCAGCCATGCAGGAGAAAAAGTGTGCGGTATGATGCTGTACCCCCAACTTGGCAGCTGACTTTTTTTGTGCCCAACGGTGGGAGGTATAGCCGGGGTGCAAATCGTGAATCAGGGTTTGTGGTTCACACTGTTGAAAACTGGTTAGCTCCTCAATCGCCTGATCAAAACGTTCAACACTGGTAGCATTGCCCAAGTCGCCAATGTGCTGGCTTGAGTAGATCCAGCCGGACCGAGACAGGGCGACGGTATTTTTCAGGTCCGCACCCAGCGCCAGGTAAGTTCTATTGTTCTCAGTGTTTTCCTGTGTGATTTGTGGACGTACCAGCGGCAGGGGCGCAAAGCCTCTGGCACGACGCAGCATCAGCGGACGATTCTCGATGACTCGAAGTACAGAATCATCGAGGGGACGCAAAATTTGACGATTGTGTATGAGGAAGCAATCGGCAATTTTCCCCAGTCGCTCCAATGCCTCATTGTTCTCGATACAGATCGGTTCCTCAGCGAGGTTGCCGCTGGTGGCAACTAGTGGTGCACCATATTTCTGGGTTAAGAGTTGGTGCAGGGGAGATGCCGGTAACATCACCCCCAATTCCGGGGAATCCGGTGCTACCAGGCTATGTACTCTGTGTCTTGCTTCGGCTTTTGCCTCCAG
Organism: Microbulbifer sp. GL-2; assembly: GCF_007183175.1. Taxonomy (NCBI): domain Bacteria; kingdom Pseudomonadati; phylum Pseudomonadota; class Gammaproteobacteria; order Cellvibrionales; family Microbulbiferaceae; genus Microbulbifer; species Microbulbifer sp. GL-2. The sequence goes on along the minus strand of NZ_AP019807.1, from coordinate 4,060,814 downwards.
TAATACAATCGGCCTCTCCCGGGATACCAAGAGGACGGACTCGAGCTTCGAGATCTGGCAATCCCTGCGCACAGCTTCCAGCGAAGAATACAAAAGCGCGAAAGGTTTGTGCGGGCGATGTTTGCGCTTACGCAACTGCTCCAGGGCTTGGCCATCAGCTGCATCCACAAGCAACTGGAAGCCTCCGACTCCTTTTAGTGCAACAACCTGCCCTTTTGATATTGCCGCCAGGGCGCTGTCCAGGGCTTCATTATTTACAGCCAGTGTGTTGCCTTCGCGACTGGTCAACTGCAGTTCTGGGCCACACTGCGGGCAGGCATTGGGCTCGGCATGAAAGCGGCGATCGGAGGGGGTTGTGTACTCCTTGCGACATTCTTCGCAAAGTGCAAATTCCGACATCGTGGTATTGGCCCGATCATAGGGGAGTGTGTCGATAATACTGAAGCGCGGGCCGCACAGGGTGCAGTTGATAAACGGGTAGTTATGGCGCCGGTTGCCGGGGTCTGCCAACTCGGCCAGACAATGATCACATGGCGCTAAATCAGGCAGGATAAGCGTCGATTTCTGCGAGTTCGCGGTACTTTCACGAATCTCAAATCCCCCATCCCCCTGCATGGGCATCAGTTTTGTGTGGATACTGAAAATTTGGCTGTGAGACGGCTTTTCCTGCGCTAGCCTTCGTAAAAACTTGGCAATGATCTGGGGATCACCCTCTACCTCTATCCGTACACCGCCACTATGGTTGGCCACCCAACCATCCAGTTTGCATTCATTGGCCAGACGATAGACAAAAGGGCGAAACCCCACCCCCTGCACCAGGCCGGTAATCTCTACCTGCTGGCGCTCATTGTCCATCCCTGGCCTCGAATTGCAGGTTCTCCAGAACAATATCCTGGGCCTCGGCGTGATGAATATCTGTGAGAACTTCTATCTCCAAGCGTAAGCCTTCCAGCGCAGTGCCAAAGATTTCCTGCTCAAAGTGCTCTCGCAAGTGGGAGGGGGATATATGCGCAAGCGCCCCAAGACGCAATTTAACACCTACCACCTTGCCATCTTCATCGGCAGAAAGCTGGCGGATCTTTTCTATCAGGTTTTTGATCAGGGATTGTTCGTGCATTGCTGACCTCCATTGTCAGCCTGTACAAGCGCAATGATTTGTTGTTCCGCAATAAGCGCGGCCTTCTCTACCTTGGCTGAGAGGTGATGCCCGCAGATGAAATCCTCTGCACAGATAGCAAAAATCTCCAGCTGCCGCGGTAGTGATTGCAGGGTTCTGCCCAGCTCTACAGCCTCTGCCAGGTTGAAGCCATGACAGGAGGTGTTACACAGACTGGGGGCCAGTGGTTCCAATAACCCATTGGCGCGTATTAAATTCCCCACATTTTTTCCATTTGAGAGTACTGCATCGAGCAGGCAGACCCGGCGATCTTTCCATTGTCCCAGCAGGCGCACCATATCCCCGCCACTTTCGAGAAATTCTGCTGAACCATCGAGAGATTGCCTTAACCTATGCAGCAGAAAAGGCCCCACTCCATCGTCACTTCGAAAGCGATTTCCCAGGCTAATTAATAGCCAGAGTTCAGGAACATCCTCGTTGGTCATGTTGCAAATGTAGCTGCAGGAAGTGGGTTGAGCAGGAAATACAGGGGTCATAGTTGCGAATGGCGCGCTCGCATAGACCTTGCAACTGGCTCTCGGGCAGATGCATGAATTTGGGGAGCATCTGGCGCAGGTCATGCTCGATTGTTTTCTGGTTTTGCGAGGTGGGCGCAACAATTTTTGCGTGGGTGATTTTGCCCCGTTGATCGATTTCGTAGCGGTGATATAGCAGGCCACGAGGGGCTTCAGTGGCCGCGCAGCCACTCGCTCGCTGAGGTTCGGTGGCGAGATATGGCTGAGCCGGTGGCTGGTAGTTATCAATAATGCGCAATGCTTCATCGAAGGCATAAAGTACTTCCAGGCAGCGAACAACAATACTCTTAAAGGGATTGTTACAGGGCGGTTTGAAGTTCAGCTCATCTGCGATCTGCCTCACCAATGGAGAAAGCCGCGGGTAATTAAGATTGAAACGCGCCAGGGGGCCGACCAGGTAGGCACCCCGTTCAACCAGCACACTATGCAGTGCGGTACTGTGTGGTACCTGCTCTTCACGAAAGTGCTTTTCGTAATCTTCCACTGAAATATCCAAGCCGCGACTTGAGCGGATACGCCCCTCATTCATCGGGTATTCGTCGGGATTAACCAGGGATACGTACTCGATTTCCTGTGTATTGTCGGGGAATGGCAGTTTGGCAGCCCAGCGACATATTTGTCCGGCCAGGTCGCGAGCAGTAGAGAGCTGGTCGCGCAAACCGTCCATTTGTTCAGATTTCGGAGCGCGGTAAAAACCACCAACCCGCACATTGATTGGGTGAACTTCCCTGCCCCCCAGCATGCGCACCAGGGCATTGCCTGCTTTCTTGATTTCCAAAGCCTGCCGGACGACTTCCGGGTGATCCTTGGCCATGGCCACCGCATTGGGATAGCCAAGAAAGTCTGGCGCATGCAGCATGCTGACATGGAGCATATGACTCTCTATCCATTCGCCACAGTAGAGCAGCCGTCGCAGGGTTCTGAGTTCAGGGGTGACGACCAGATCCAAGGCATTTTCCATCGCGTGCAGGGCACTCATCTGGTAAGCCACGGGACAGATACCACAGATACGGGCAGTGATATCCGGCGCCTCGGTGTAATCGCGTCCGCGCAGGAAAGCTTCAAAGAAACGCGGCGGCTCAAAGATCTTCAGCTTTACCTCATGGACCTCGGTGTCGTCATAACGAATAAAAAGCGCACCCTCGCCCTCAACACGCGCAAGATATTCGACTTTGATGGTTTTACTATTGCCCGCCATTCTTAATAAAGTCCTTTAAGTCTTACCTTTCCGCCCTTGATCCCACTCCTTACTTTTTACTTTAAAATGTTTTGCTAAGGCATTGTAATTGCGAAGATTTTCAATGATTGTGGCTTTGTCCGCGCCAAGCTTTTCCGCCCACCAATGGCAAAGGGATTCGCTGTTTGGGTTTTCCTTGGGGCCATAGCATGCATAGCAGCCGCGGTTGTAACTCGGGCAAAGTGCACCGCAACCGGCATGAGTGACCGGGCCCATGCAGAGGGTGCCATGAGCGACCCAGACACATACATTGCCTTTCAATTTGCACTCAATACAAACAGAGTGCGCAGCAACCTGTGGAGCCCGTTGATTCAGGAATGCACTGATAACTTCCAGTAGCTGAAGCTTATTGATAGGGCAGCCCTGCAGTTCAAAGTCCACTGGGACATGGGCGGAAATGGGCGTAGAGTCCTTGAGTGTTTCGATATACTCAGGCTCGGCATACACTACTGAAGTGAACTCACTGACATCGGCAAAATTGCGTAATGACTGGATGCCACCAGCCGTGGCGCAGGCACCGATACAAACCAGAAAACGGGACTGTCGCCTGACCTCCTGAATCCTGAGCACGTCGTTCGGTGTAGTAATTGATCCTTCCACCAGGGAAATATCGTAGGGGCCCTCTTCCACTTTACTGGAAGCTTCCAGGAAGTAGGCAATCTCCACTTCCTTGGCCAGGAGTAACAGCTCATCCTCACAATCGAGCAGGCTCAGCTGGCAACCGTCACAGGAGGTGAATTTCCACACCGCCAGTTTGGGCTTGTGCACATCAGCCGCTATAAGCTGTGTATCTGGAACCATGTACGAATATCCCGATAGCAGAATACAGGGCCGTCCTTACAGATAAAGTTTGGCCCCCACTGGCAATGTCCACAAAGGCCGGTCGCGCATTTCATGTTGCGCTCCATGGAAAGGTAGATTGCTGATTCCGGCACACCTTTACGCAGCAGTACCTGAATGCAAAAGCGCATCATTATTTCTGGTCCACACAGGAAGGCCACACTATTGGCGCCATCAATCCCGGTGGCCTGCAGGGGATCAGTGATCACGCCAATATGACCTGGCCAATTGTTATCGCCATAATCGACCGACATCACCACTTCAAGAGACCTCGACCACTGCTGCAATTCTGTCCGGTAGAGCAACTCTGATACTCTACGGGCACCATAGAACAGGTAGGTTTTATGGGCGCCGAGCAGATCCCGTTGAGCTTGGTAAATAACTGGCCGCAACGGTGCCAGTCCTAAACCACCGGCAATAATCAACAGATTTTTCCCCTGTGAGACTTCCAGGGGCCAGCCTCTACCAAAAGGGCCGCGTATACCCAGGCTATCGCCTTCGCGCAGTCGTTCGAGGGCCTGAGTCACAGAGCCCTGGGCGCGGATGGTATGCACCAAGGTACCGTCATCATTGGCGAGGTCACTAAAAGAAATAGCGGACTCCCCAGTACCAAATGCATAAAGCATGTTGAATTGGCCGGGTTGGAAACCTTCAGTGCTCTGTCTGGGCTTTGCCAGATGCAGCGTGAATGTGCCGGGATATTCCACGTACCGGTGTACCACCTGAAATACCGATGGAATCACGGTGACTTTCCAAGGTGCGAGGGATTGGGACCATAGATATCCAACAGCTGTATACGCGCGGACTGCAACCGCTCAGTAGCGATACGGGCAAAGCGCTTCATTAACTCAAATCCCAGACTCGGTTCCTTCTCGCACTTCTCCCTCAAGCAGGCACCGCCCAAGCGCAGACTGCGTACCTCATCCAGGGCCTTAGCATCAAAGGCGGAGATATAGGGCGGGAAAAGCCACGACCAGCCGAAGATGTCACCGGCATGTAGTGTAAGCAGGCACAGGGAGCCATGATTTGGCACAAAGCTTTCGACGGCCACCCGCCCGGCTCGGATGAGGAAGAAATGATTGGCCGGAGTATTTTCCCGAGCGAGGTAATCACCAGAGTGATAGACACAGTTCTTCGCGCAGGACGCCAGAAAATCAAGGTCGCTGTCCGGCAAGCCCTGAAAAAACGGGTGTTCGTGCAACAATGCGGCGATCGTCTTCACGGCTGCTCCAGGTTGCGAATAGTGCGAACTTCCTCGGTGAGGTCGATGCCCACAGGGCACCAGGTGATACAACGGCCACAGCCCACACAACCAGAGCTGCCAAACTGGTCGTGCCAGGTTGCCAATTTATGCGTCATCCACTGGCGGTAGCGGGAGCGGGTATCGGCGCGCACGGAACCCCCAGTAATGTGGCTGAAATCCGCGGTGAAGCAGGAATCCCAGCGCTCCCAGCGCTCGGCATGTTCGCCACTGAGATCCGTTGTATCTTCAACCGTAGAACAGAAGCAGGTTGGGCAGGCCATTGTACAATTGGCGCAGGACAGGCAGCGCTCTGCCACTTGCTCCCAGCTGGGGCTCTCATAGTTGCGGTACAGTAGTTCCTTCAAGTCGGAACTATCGAAGTGACGCGGCCCCTGGCGTATTTGTTCACCAGTCCGATCTACCGCCTCTGTGGCGAGTCTTCGTTCAGCCGCTGATGAGTTACGTAGAGGTAGCTGCTTCAGTATTTTTAATCCAGCCTCGGAACCACTCTCGATCAAGAAGAAATGCTGTTCACCATCAATTACTTCTGTCATGGTCAGGTCACTGGCCAGGGTTACTGCGGGGCCAGTATTCATCGAGGTACAAAAGCAGGTCTGAGCGGCTGATGTACAGTTAACTGCCACAGTAAACAGTTTGGTCCGCCTGTCATGATAACTATTATTCGGATAATCACCCTCAATCAGGACACGATCCTGAATAGCAATAGCGTGTAATTCACAGCTGCGCACGCCAAGAAAAGCCAGTTTGGGAGCCTCCTCTTTTAGCTCAATGACTTCAACATCCTGTCCTACACGGGAGGATTTCCAAACAGGGCGGGAGGATAATTGCAGGTACTTCTTCCAGGAGTGGGGTCCAACAGCATAACCAAAGTAAGCTTTATCAGTCCGGTGTTTTACCCGGTAACGTCCGCCCTCCTGTTCATCGGTCCACCCTTGTGGAAGGTCCGCAACCGAATTGACGGCACTGTAGCCGATGGCCTGGTCTTCAAGTACCGGACCATATAACTGGTAACCCTCATTGCGGATCGCTTGAATCAAGCGACCCAGATCGGCAGCTGTCAGCAGATTAGTCATAGTGCTTATAGGGAGTGATACCTGAAACCACCGAAGGGAATATCTGCATAATTGATTCCTTAAAAATCAAGGGATTAGTTCTGTTGCTGGCTATGGATTGATTCAGGTTTCAGCTGGACAGCTATTCAGGCGGAGCATGCACTTAAATCAGAGTCATTAGTATCGAACTAGAGTCACCTCTACAGCATTTCATCCTTAGAGAGTTCCTACCGCTTATATGGCCTTCCAGATAAAACAGAGGTGACATGAGAATTGTAGACTTGAGTAATGGAGTCTCGCTTTAGGAAAAATATCTCAATTAACTAGGAATAAAGTTTATGCTGGCAAGAACCTGTAAATCCGAGTGAATGGCCCATATCCTTTTTAATGCCAAAGCCTAAGTACACTTAACTTATTGAGCGACGACAATAATATTTCCCTGTCCGATCTGGGATGCGTATACGGAATTGCCTATAGAAGCCTGACTAATGTTTAGTGCATTGGATGCCCCCGCCTGAATTGCCATTACTACATTTAAGGTGCCTGATTGGCTAATAATTGCTGTATTCAGTGTTCCAGTCTGGCTCGCTGTTACCGAGTTCAAGCTGCCAGATTGCACAATGCTCAAGGAGTTTTCCGTACCATTCTGATGTGAAGTGGCTTTAATATACGAACCCACTTGCAATACTGTAGCGATATTTGCCTGGCCGGCTTGGTTAATCTCCGTTACGCTATTAGATAACAGTTCCTGCTCAATCTCAGCACTATTAAGTGATCCATCCTGGAGTATTGAGCCAATACTGTCCGATGTTGATATTTGATTGATTGTGGCATTATTGGAATTTCCCCTCTGGTTGATTGCCAGGGTATTTGTTGAACCTGTAATTTGGCCAAAGTCTGCTGAATTGGAGATCCCCTTTTGAATAACTACCGCCTTGCTGGAGGTTGCAGATTTCTGGGAACCAGTCGAAATATTGTAACCCCCTCCTGGGTAATCTCGACCGTGCTGTTTATTGTGGTGTCTTGGCTAAATGCCCCCAGGTTTGATACCCCCTTTTGATTGACTGATCCACTATTTCCACTGGAGTCTACTTGTGAATTGTTAGACCGGTTTCCAGTGCCTGTTTGGAACAAACTAATTGAACTGGATGTTGTATTTTCCTGCAAAGTTTCTGCTAAGTTACCTTGTCCTACTTGTTGAATTGTGACCGTGGCTTCAACACTGTCATTTTGCTCGATAGCAGTAACTGTATTGCCTTCACCACTCTGGGTGCTGTTAATTGTATTGTTATTACTACTATTGACTTGATAAGCCACAACGGAATTATTGTTACCGCTCTGTATCAAGTTGGTAACATTTCCGTTTACTGAGGAACCGGTTTGGTCGGAATTGGCTGTATTTTCTAATCCATCTTGAATGATTATTGTGGTGTTATTTTCTGCAATAACACTTCCACTGAATACTAACGCAGCTATGGTCACAATCTGAGTGTGGGACTTCATATCCACCTCCTATCCATGCAGGACTACATTTGACCAGGTGCGCATATGATGAACATGCTACCCAGCGCTCTGCTGAACCGGTGTTCAAGCGGATGATGCGCTAAAACCTCCGTCGGTTATACCTGATGCAGAATGATGGAAGTGGCGTTAATAAGCATAGATTCAGTAAATTTAGAGACAATAAATAAAGATTAGCGTCACTGGCGCGTTTGAGCTGTAGGAAAAAACTCCCAATTCCATGAGAAGAAAGTTTGGTACGATAACCGTATTACCAAGTCGGTCGATGTGATTGAGGCGCTGGATTATAGTGCCTCTGTCACTTAGTATTGTGCCAATCATGGATGAACCAGCCCATGGGCTAGGCAAAGCTTAACCGGGAAAATTCTGGGTTCTATTTGAGAGAATGGCTGGCAGGCCCCGCCTATCCAATATGAGAGTCAGGGGATATAGCAGTGAGACAAAACAGCGAAGATATCACCTATACCGCAACACCGCCGTTAGCCAAAGGATGGTTGCGTTGGTTATGGGGAGCACTGGCCTTTTTTTTTCTGCTGGTAGGGATAGTAGGAGCAATCCTGCCGGGTTTGCCTTCGGCCGTTTTTATTGTTCTAAGTGCCTGGGCGGCTTCCCGCAGCTCTGAACGTTTACACCAGTGGATTGAGGATCATCACCTGTTTGGACATCTGTTGCAAACCTGGCGGAGCGGCTATATCAGCCGTCGGACCAAGTTGCTGGCCACGCTGACAATGGTGCTATCCATAGCTGTGGCTATTCATCACTTCGGCAACCCCTATTTATTGCTGTTTATAGTTGGCGGTATTGGGTGCGGGATGCTTTGGATTTGGACCAGACCCGAGCCGAAAAAATAAATTCTCTTTTAATTGATCCTGCTATAGCCTAGAAATGCCATTAAATAACGTAGGTACAAGCTACTGAATAGTTCACATCAATGGTATCTCAGGCCAAAATGTTCCTCCTTTTATTGCAGCAAAGGACTACCCTTAAATGGGTATTGACCGCTAAATCTTGTCATTATGTTCTCTTTAACTGGTAGGAATTTGAATAGAATAAAAAAGTTAAAGATTAAAGTCTCATTGTGGTCAAATTGGCAGTGTAAGCGGTTGACATTGAGTTTCAGAAGAATATCCTCTCCGCCCTTCTGTTGATCGGGACGCCCAGTTTAAGACGCCCAGTTTAATTGGTACCCTACTTACAATATGAATGTATCGGGAAGGTCTGGCCATATAAGTACTTAGGTACTTTTGTTCACCAGGCGATAACAACAAGGATGTTTTAATGCAGAATTCCTATCAGGTATCGGAAAGTACGGTGGAAAATGAAATCCATATCTATAAGCCCAGTATTGTCTGGAAGATATTGTTTTTCCTGCTGGTACCCCTTGAGATCTGGTCACAATATGAAGCTTTCGTACTAAATGAATACAACCAGTCTATTTGGTGGCTAGCTGCCAGCCTCTTCATCTACATCACTTACTTTGTGGGCTTCTATGGTCTGGCTTTTGCGAAGAAAATCGCCACTCGAAAGTTTTGGGGTTTCTTTTTGCCGGTCATAATGGCGACTGATATCTATGAGGTGGGCACTGTGGTAGCCACTATGAATATGGCTGTACTTGAAAACCAGATGATTCTTCTATTTATCTCACCAATTATGCTACTCCTCTGGTTTGTAATTTTTAGATATAGAAATGTCCTGAGATATATAAAGTAAAAGCCAGCGGATAGACTGATAGCTGTTTTTTGGCCCCAACAGCTGGCTTATGTCTGAGGTATATCCGAATACCATTACTACTTAGTGTGCATCCCCATACAACCTGTGCCTAACTGGGTAACATTGATCGACTCACTTGTTCCGGATTCTGTAGCTATTTCGGTATTGGAAGTACTAACTTGCTCTAGCTGCTGCCTATTGTGCCATTCTGCGAAAGACATACATCGTTGAGATTCCTTATTTGATTTGTAATAAGCACGCTGGTAAATCAAGTCAGAAGTTTCTTTTTCCCTCTGGCAATAGCTGATTATCTGAGAGGAAAAGCCTGGGAGAAGCACCTATTGCCTGTTGTATGGTAGAAATCTATTACTACCCCAGGTCTTCTGGCCACAGGCACCAAAAGACAAACATTCTGTGGCGAACGATTCAATAAGAGTATTTGTCCAGTCCTTACGCTTGCTGTATAACCATACAGTCTTTTCACCGCCTAATAGCCCATGACTGAGCCAGTAGAACTAGCACCCGATTACTACCTAACCAACTTCTTCACTCTGGTCGCCTTCGTTATGGACCGGTATGGGACATTGCTTTCGAAGGAAGAGAGCAAGTTTTATCACGATTTCCAGTCGCTTGGCATCGATAGCCAAAAGCTCTATGTGAGGTTATTGTCACGCAAAGGTAGCCCCTCATCGGCTGGAGCTGTATTTCGCCTAAGCAAACTGAAGTACACAGAGATAAAAGACCTGCCCTCTGCCGCCGAGGAACTACAAAAAATTGGCTTGCTGCACTGCAACCCTCAAATACCGTTTGAAGAACTACTCCCTCTCTTCACCAAGCCCGAATTATTTAGTGCAAGTACAAGCCACCTGCCGAAAACACTGAAGCGTACCGAATTAGAGGCAGCCCTACTGGAACAGGCTGGATTGGAACAAGAGGGGCGTGCTGATTCTGGTATTAAGGCGATGCTGAGCGGCGAAACCCTATTGGCAGTTCAATATGCCAGCTGTTTTGAAACGTTTAAACTGTGCTTTTTTGGCAACCTCAACCAAGACCTGACGGACTATGTCCTGCGCGATCTCGGGTTTTTCCGCTATGAAAACTACCCTCTGGATCGTCAAAACCTGCCTTTCCAAAGCCGCGAGCAGCTAGATCAGCACCTGGACTATTACCGTAGTTTAGCTTTGGCTGAACAGGCCTTGAAAGGAGATGCTTCAGATATCCTCGCCCTGGTAGAACAGTTGCCCCTAGGCATTCGTGGGGATGTAACACTTCACCGGCGCCTGGACCGCTTGCGTCTAAAGCTGGCCCGTCAATTGGAACGCCTGGATCAGCCGGAAGCGGCGGACCATTTATATCAAACGTGCCAGCGCCCACCTGCAAGGGAGAGGCGGGCTCGTATTGCAGTAAAGCATGGAAATACCCAGAAGGGTCTCTCTCTTTGCCTGCAGATTCTGGAAGAGCCTTTTGACGAAGCGGAGAGAAATTTTGCTGAGAGCTTTGGACACCGTACGGCCAAAGATCTGGATTGTGCCCATAAGTGGCCTGCCCCAAAACGCTATCGCCCCCCCACTGAACTGATTACTTTACCCGAGGGGCCTGAGCGAGTTGAGATCCAGGTTGCCTCACACCTTGAGCACTTGTCGGACGGTAGCTGTTATTACGTGGAGAACTGCCTGCTTAACGGTATCCTGGGGCTCTACATCTGGGAGATCCTGTTCGCACCAGTACCGGGGGCTTTCTTTAACCCGTTCCAGTCTGCTCCCAGTGACTACCGGACACCTGATTTCTTCCTCGCACGCCGCTCCCTGTTTGAACAGCGGCTGGCAAATCTCAACAAAGAAATTCTGCAAGAGAAGGTATGGCGTACCTACCGTGAAAAGAGGGGTATCTCAAACCCACTGGTTGCCTGGGATGCCCTATCAGAGGAACTATTGACGAATGCCATAGAGCGAATCCCGCCTGCACACTGGAAAGCCTGCTTTCGGCGCCTACTGAGTGATATTGGACACAATAGCAGTGGACTTCCAGATCTGATTCTTTTCCCGGCAGCAGGTGGTTATGAATTGGTCGAGGTCAAAGGCCCCGGTGACCGGCTACAGCAAAATCAGCAGCGCTGGCTCACGTTCTTTGCCGGTCAGCAGATTCCCCACCGGGTTATCCATGTAGAGTGGCAATTGCCTTGAGTGATTCGAAGGTAGAAGCCTGCTTAGCAATTGAAGTTGGTTCTGCTGAAGAGGCGCCACTCCTGCGCCTGTCGGTAGGTGAGCTGGTTGCATTTTCCTGCCGCAGTGGTGACCTGATTAACGATACGGGGCCTGGCCCCTCCGCGCTGGAGGGTATTCGCGCGCATCAGAAATTGCAAAAACAACGCCCCAAAGGCAGCGAAGCCGAGTACTTCTTACAGGTTCAAGTGCCAATTGAAGACTATAAAGTTGTATTGAGCGGCAGGGCCGATATCTTTCACCCACAAACCGACCTGCATACTCCGGCGCAGATCGATGAAATCAAAACCACTTACTGCCCCCCTCGAAATTACCTGAGTCTATTCGACAATTACAGTGGTCACAGCTGAAAGTCTACGGATTTTGCTACCTGCTCCAACAAGATCCAGAGCGAGACGCTCCTCGTGAGCGGGTAATGTTGCAAATGCTCTGGCACAACCTCAAGGAGAAAAAGTCTTACCCGGAGCAGCAGGAGTTCACCTGGAAAGCACTGGAGCAATTCACGCTTACCGCACTCGCAAACTACATTCAATGGCATCGTCAGTGGAAAGCACATCGTCGGCAGGTAATCGCCAGTGCTCGTGCTCTGACTTTTCCTTTTCCTGATTACCGACAAGGCCAGCGTCAGTTGGCAGTAGCTACTTACCGCTGTCTGAGAGATGGTGGTGAATTGGTCACCGAAGCCCCTACCGGAATTGGGAAAACCATCAGCACCCTGTTCCCGGCCATTAAAGCTTTGGGTGAGGGTCAGCTGGAGCAGTTAGTTTACCTCACTGCAAAAAACTCGGGCCGGCAGGTAGTAAAAGAAACTCTGACCAGCCTGCACAATAAAGGTTTGAAGTTATCTCTGTTAGAAATTCAGGCGAGGGATAAAACCTGTGCCTGTAATCTTGGCCTTTGCAGCCGGGATGAAGGCGGAGTTTGCCCGCGCACTCGAGGATTTTTCGACCGTTTGCCACAGGCGCGCGCTCAGCTCCTGGGTTCGCCGCTTATCACTCCGCAAGTGCTGGCGGAAGCTGCAGATGAATTCGAGTTATGCCCCTTTGAGCTGTCCTTGCAGATGCTGCCTTGGGCAGATTTGGTCGTATGCGATTTCAACTATGTATTTGATCCCTTGGTGCGTTTAAGCGCATTGCGGGATCACAGCCTACGTCGTGCGCTGCTTGTGGATGAAGCTCACAACCTGAGTAGCCGAGCGCGTGAAATGTATAGCGTAACCTTGAGCCGCGAAGAAACCCGCCGTGCAGCTGCAAGTTGTAAAGGAAGCCGCCCCCAGTTACAGCGCAGTATCCAGGCCCTGAGCAGGGCAATTGACAGGTGGGTTAAACAACTCAAAATTTCCGAAACCCCCACAGTAAGTGGTGTTCAATTCAGTAAAGAAAATGCTGAAGTCTGGGTTACCTCCCTTGCAACGACAGAGAATCGCCCCGCGACAGTTTCCAGGGCCGCTCATAAAGTGCTCTTAACAGTCAGTGAGCTATGGGGGAAGTCCCAGTTACCACCAGAGGAAATTAACGAATGGCTAAAGTCCGTTTACCGCTATGTCTGCATCGAGCAAGACCTATCTGAAAAACATCAAGCCCTCACTCGGGTATATGATTCGGGCACTCCATGGCAGGAGCAGCAACTCAAACTATTGTGTTTGAATGCTGCAAGCTACCTCCGACAAATATTTCGCCAGTTTCACGGAGTTATTTTATTTTCTGCCACTTTGCGCCCAGCAGATTACATCTTTCAGCAGCTGGGGGTGGACAACTCAGCTCCATACCTGAAGCTGCCATCTCCCTTTCTTCCATCACAGCAAGGTGTCTTCCTTTGCCCCTATGTTGATACCCGCTACAAATCACGAAACCAGGCTACAGAGAACTTGGTGGAGATTATCGCTCGTACATACCGGGGCCATCCAGGTAACTACCTGGTGTTCTTTCCCTCGTATAAATTCCTCCAGCAAGTAGCGGTGGCTTTCGAGCAAACCTTTCCTGATGTTAATTTGTTACATCAGGAGCCGGAAGCCAATGATAGTCAGCGCGCAGAATTCCTGGCAGCCTTCAATGAAGGTTCCTGTACTTTGGGCTTTGCAATCATGGGGGGCGTTTTTGGGGAAGGTGTTGACTTTGTGGGAGGTAAACTGATTGGTACCATCATTGTCGGTACTGGTCTGCCACTAGTTAATGAAGAGCAGGAATTGGTCCGCAGGGCCTTTGATCCTGAATTTCAAAATACCATAGGAACTGGTTTCGATGTTGCCTACCGTTACCCAGGATTAACCCGGGTTTTGCAAGCAGCAGGACGAGTTATACGCTCAGAGTCAGACCGTGGAGTGATTGTATTGGCGGATTATCGCTTCACTGACAGGTTTTATCAGGCATTGTATCCGGAGCATTGGAGCCTGGAAGTTTGTAGTGACGGTACAGTGCTTTCGGAGAGTCTGAAGACTTTCTGGAATAACTGACCGAAAGAGGCCGCTTTAAGAAAAGACCGGGGCAAGTAAAAGCTTGCCCCGGCCGATCAAGATCAGTTCACACTTTTTGAGTGGTAAACAATCGCTTGCCAGATGTTCTGCTGTCCGCCAACATAATTTTCAAAGGAGGGATTCTTGATATAACTCCAGGCTACTTTGCCGTTACCCAGATACATTGGCTCATCCAAGCCGCCCCATCCGTAATCGGTGAGTTTTACCGGCCCTTCCAGCACATTCAAGTCCGCATCAATCTCCATCACATAGAAGGCTTTAGGTACCAGCATACGCATGGCCTCACCTCTCTTATTGTAACTGCGGTTGTATGGAAGATTATCGGAAATACATTGGAATTGTGCGTAACCAAACAGGTAGCGACCGTTCTTCAGGTCGACCAGCTGAGGGTCACTTATTTGACAATCGGAGTCTTCCGCCAGCCACTTAATGCCAACACCCTCAATATTGCCTTCCCAATCAACCTTGGCAATACCCACGCGAGTTAAGGAAGATTTATCCAGGGCGCCGCCAGAATAGAGATCTTGCCTTGGTATAAGTGAATAGTCACCCTCATCATACTCGATCTCTTCGAGATACGAGAAGAAGCAATTCTTATTAGCCTTAGCACATTGATCATCAAAAGGGCCATCTCCACTGGTATCAATACCAAGAGTATCCCGCAAGTACCTATCCATATCCTCATCTTCGATATACTTCGGAGAAACAACCACTGAGAGATTGGTATTCGCATCTACCGGAACGACTGTGTGCCCTCCCCCGTTGGAGATCATTGCACTTGTTGTAGGAACCACGTGATTGTAAGTGCCTTCAAGAATAGATGAGCCATCATCTTCCATTTTGATAGCAATTGCTTTCAAGCCAGGTGAAGGATGATATTTATTTCCATCACTGGTACAAAGTGCCCCAAACATTTCATTCCCAGGGTTATAGAAAGCCCGAATATTAAGTACGTGGCCGTGACCACATAACCAGTCCCAACCTCTACGGTCATCTCCTGTCATAGTTAGAGACCAATCATCCCGATCGATCACAGTTAATCCTGCTGAATAGTGGGAGCCACTCGAGAGTACGCGCGCGGTTACCGAGAATGCATAATTTGTACGCCCTTTACTGTCATTCTCAACATATAACAACTCTTGGGTACCCAAGTGGGTACCGCCATGCATTTTGTTGACTACGTAGGCGTCTGGTTTTTCCGATAAGGGCTTGCTGTCCCACTCCATTAACCAAATTTGATCATTGTATTTTTTCGCATTATCGGTACCTGCAACACTAGCGAGGTTATCCTCGTTAATCTTCATCTTGCTAGTGCCATGCTCTTCAACTATGTCTTTCTTAATGTCATAGCGCTCGCTGGCCTTGTATTCGGTATTACACAAAACAGCAACTCTTGAGCAATCTGCACTAGCTGTAATACCGTGGGATTCATAACACTGTTTGAGAATCGTGGTATTTCCAGTTTGATCAAAGCTGGAGGTTTCAGGGTTGTACTGGAGTTCGTAGACAGAACCGTAGGTTGTATCGGATGCACTTTGTCCTTCGGACAGTGTGGTGGATACAAACATCCTTGGCTTATCTGTGTCCGTTGCACAGGTTGCCGTATAGCTGCGGATAGGAATGTCGATATTTTCCTCATCCTGCTCACTATCTGTACGGCCGATATAGTGCGCAAGCTGGTAGACTTCCTGGGCATTTACCATTGCGTCAGGCAGGGTTATATCTGTAGCTGTAATTGTGGCAAACCCCAGATCAGAGGAAGAGACATCTCCTGTGATTACTGTCGAGGGGTCATTATCAGGGAGGGTTGTGTCTCCGCCGGTATCACCTGAGCCACTACCACCCCCCTGGTCACCACCCCCTGGTCACCGCCGCTACTACTGCCACCATCTCCTGTTGCTGCAGGCTCAGGGTCGGAGCTTGAGGAACCGCCCCCCCTCCGCATGCGGCCAAGGCCGCGGTTAATGCCAATACCAATAGTTTCTTGCTAAATAACTTGTCCATAAACGCCTGAAATATCTTATCTTTTTGATTTTGATGTTAGGTGAGGATTCAGAAATTAGTTCCGGGTAAGTCGCGAAATGAAAATACGAAAGGAATTTTATTTTTTCGTGAATAATTTTCTGTGTCGCATTTAAAAAAATGAAGAAAATAAAACCTGTCTATTTCAGCACTTTTCTGACAATATTTGTCACCAACATACAAATTAGGAAAAAACACGCTCCCACCCACAACTAAACTCATGAAAACTGTAGGTCATGCTCGTTTAGCCACTTTCAAAGCTAACTTAGGGGGAAACCAATTTTTGATTCCTGTCAAGAAGCGGTAAATTTGCCAATTAGATAAAATGAGTGCCTTTCCTGGAGTGACTCAGCCTGTGCTTATCTGTTTGTCCTAATCAGCTCTATGATAGGAAAGCCTCTATATGCTATCTTGCCTCCACGGTTGAACTGGCTAGTGAAACGCCCCTTTCCATCACGTCTTGCATTAACTTAGGAGCCTGCCCCTACTGAGTCAATGTAACCATAAGCTCAATAACGAATGACCAATAAGGATAAGAAATGTCTTTGAAAAAGAATGGTTTATGGATTTTATTTTTCCTCTTTGCTTTCATCGCAATGTATCTGCATGATGGCGAGCCACTTTTTTTGAGCGAGAGTAGTTATCCTGCTGGCAAGTCAATTGCCTGGATTCTATTTATCTCCTTTCTGGGATACTCGATTTATTGCAGCTCAAAAGAGAATATATTTAAGACGATCAAAACGATTTACCCTTTTCACTGGGCCAGGCAGATAGGTATAGACCTCTATTTAGGTTTGGCCATATCAATGTTTATTATTTTTCTTAACGAGGGCTCTTTCTGGGTATTAGCGCTTTGGCTGATACCGATTATTCTTTTTGCGAACTTGGCAACACTGCTTTACATTGCAATGAATTATGACTCCCTAATATCCCAATTTATTTAAGTATAAATCTCCTAGGAGCCTTGAATAATTTGAAGGCTCCCCTAGAGCAACTTTTTCGTACCTATACTGCCCAGTTGCCCACGGCCAATATCTTGTTATTTCAATAATTTCCGGTACTCACGCCAAAAACAAAATCTATATATTGTATTAAAATTTTTATATAGACACTATATATAGTGATCCAGATCAAGATCTTCTCTTTTGCACTTCTATAAGCTTCCACCACAATCTGTGAAGGAAGGCCCATGACAAGCACCTCTAACCCCGAAATTGACAGAGAATCATTTCCTGCTCAGAACCTAAGAAGCCTCCTGGTACGAAAGCGGGATGGCAGAGCTGTAGCTTTTGACTCTCAACGTATTTCCTCCGCACTGGTGCGAGCTGGTCAAGCTACGGGTGAATTCGGTGAAGATGAAATTGATTGGCTTACTCAGGAAGTACTGAAAGTCATTAACTATCGTTTTGACGCGAGCATACCGATAGATATTGAAGAGATCCAAAATATCGCCGAACAAATATTGATCAATTGCAATTATATAGAGTCAGCACGCGCCTATATCGCATATCGGGGCCGACATGCCCAAATACGCAATGAGCGACAGACATTAGTAGACGTCGGTGCCTCCATTGAAGAATACCTGGAGCAAGCAGATTGGCGTGTTGCGGCTAATGCCAATCAAGGGTATTCACTCGGTGGCTTGATCTTAAATAGCTCTGGAAAAATGATTGCCAATTACTGGTTGAATCATGTTTATTCGCCGGAAATTGGCGCAGCACACCGGGATGGGGATCTGCACATCCATGATCTGGATATGCTGGCAGGTTACTGCGCAGGCTGGTCCCTGCGCACTCTGCTACATGAGGGGTTAAACGGGGTACCCGGTAAAGTGGAATCATCACCGCCGGCTCATTTAACCAGTGCAGTTGGCCAAATTGTTAACTTCCTCGGTACTTTGCAAAACGAGTGGGCCGGAGCACAGGCATTTAGCTCTTTTGACACCTATCTGGCCCCCTTCGTGCGCAAGGATCAACTGGATTACGCCACAGTTCGCCAATGTATGCAGGAGCTGATTTTTAATCTTAATGTACCATCCCGCTGGGGCACCCAGACACCTTTTACCAATCTAACATTTGATTGGGTTTGCCCCGAAGATCTGCGTGAGCAGGTTCCGGTTGTCGCCGGCAAGGAGATGCTGTTCACATATGGTGACTTGCAGGAAGAGATGGATCTGATCAATCGTGCCTATATCGAGGTAATGAGCGAGGGGGACGCGCGCGGTAGGGTATTCACCTTTCCCATCCCAACTTACAATATTAGCGAGGATTTTCCCTGGGAAAGCGAGAATGCCGAACGGCTGTTTGCTATGACCGCTCGCTACGGCCTGCCCTATTTCCAAAACTTTATTAATTCAGACTTGAGTCCGAACATGGTGCGCTCCATGTGCTGTCGCCTGCAGTTGGATTTGCGCGAATTACTGAAACGCGGCAACGGACTGTTTGGTTCCGCCGAGCAAACCGGTTCCCTCGGTGTTGTAACCATTAATTGTGCGCGCCTGGGCTATCTGTATAAAGGAGACTGGGAACGCCTGCTTGCCCAGCTGGACAAGCTGCTGATACTTGCACGTGACTCACTGGAAGTGAAACGCAAGGTGATCCAGAGGCACATGAACGCGGGCTTGTTCCCCTACACGCGTCGCTACCTTGGCACTTTGCGTAATCACTTCTCCACGATTGGAGTCAATGGTATTAATGAAATGCTGCGAAATTTCAGTGATGACTGTGAGAGTGTTGTCACTGAGCTGGGTAAAGACCTGGCCGAGCAATTACTGGATCATATCCGGTTACGAATGACCGAATTCCAGGAACAAACAGGACACCTGTATAACCTGGAGGCAACGCCGGCTGAGGGCACCACTTATCGCTTTGCCCGTGAGGACCGAAAGCGCTTTAAGGATATTATCCAGGCTGGCAGCGTTGAAGCTCCCTACTACACCAACTCATCACAGTTGCCTGTCGGCTTTACCGATGATCCCTTCGAAGCCCTGGCCCGGCAGGAATCCCTGCAGTCCCGCTACACCGGCGGTACTGTGCTGCATCTCTACCTGGGTGAACAGTTGCCGGACGCCGATAGCTGCCGCCGCCTGTTAAAGCGCGCCCTGGAAAACTATCGCCTGCCTTACATCACCGTCACACCGAGCTTTTCCATCTGTCCGGTACATGGTTATTTAAGTGGTGAACATGAATTCTGCCCCCGCTGCGATGAGGCCCTTCTCACCAGAGAGCAAGCCTGTTGCAGCGATTAAAAACCGACCTCAAAGGAGAGACACCATGGAATCACAAACCTCCGTATTAAAAGACGAAGACCGTACTCGCTGTGAAGTCTGGAGCCGGGTAATGGGCTACCACCGCCCGGTATCCTTTTGGAATCCAGGCAAACAATCGGAACATAAGGAGCGCCGTTTCTTTGTGACCGGCAGCCACTCGGGCACCGCGCAAAGACATGGGTGAGAAACTACGCGTTGGCGGGTTTACTCCGTTTACTGCGATTGATTATCCTGGAGCACTGGCAGCAGTCGTTTTTTGCCAGGGGTGCCCCTGGCGCTGTCGCTACTGTCATAACACCGACCTGCTGCCAGCCAAGGCCCCCAGCGCCTACGACTGGGAGCAAATACTGGGATTTCTTGCCAGTCGGCAGGGGCTGCTGGATGCGGTAGTGTTCTCCGGGGGGGAGCCTACTGCCCAGAATGCGCTGGAGACTGCTGTCATCCAGGTTCGAGCACTGGGTTTCAAAGTGGGATTGCATACTGCCGGAGTCTACCCGCGAAAACTTGATCGTTTGATTCCCAGCTTGGATTGGGTTGGCCTCGACATCAAAGCGCTACCAGAGAACTACGCAGCTATTACAGGAGTGGAAGGTAGTGGAAAAGCCCCTTGGCAGTGCGCTGAATTACTTGCCCGTTCCGATACTCCCCTGCAGGTGCGCCTTACCAGGCATCCTGTGCTCACCAGTGATACTGAACTGGAGCAGATTCGGCACAAGTTACAGGAGCTAGGGATTCCCCACCTGGAAGTTCAGCGTTGCAATAGTGAAAAGGCACTCGACCAGACATTGAAGTTCCTTTCTTGAATATTCGCAGCTTTAGCAGGCTTTCACAAAATTGGCCAGACCCGACAATATCTACCGCTTGCCTTGCTGGTAAAGCAGAGGCTGTATTAGTATCTGGAGTTTACTCGAAACAGGTTCTCTACCCGGCCCGGCCATGGTGTTATCCCGACAGTTTTATCGCCGTGGACCCGATTTGCGGGAAAGCTACCCAGCAACTTTTGTCGATATCAGGCGGCGCTTTGGCTTCAGATCAATTGCAGTTGGGCGCTGGGTAACTGATAAGGAACGAGTCCGGGCTGCGGGCCTTTTTTACGACGCCCTTGTCGATTTAATGACCATACTCAAGGGGCCAGAGCTACTCATATCGTTACGAGGTACCTTGTCCTTTCAGTATGGTATCGGTGGCCGCCCTGGAATGTCTGCCTTTTACGACCCCTCTACTCAATGCTTTTCCCTGGCCAAAAACGCGGGGCCCGGTTCCATAGCTCACGAGTGGTTCCATGCATTGGATCACCACCTTGCCCAGAAAGCATTCAGTGATACTTCGCAAACTATGTACGCATCAGAAGCCTGGCTTCGCGATGCCACTCCTATACCTCACCGGCTAAACGATCTCCTTTTCGCCTGCTTTAAAGCTATTATGCTGGACGAAGAAGGCAGGAAACCCAGCGGCCTGGTTAAGGCATCTCTAAAAGTCGATGAGGCAAATGGCTCCATCTATTACAGTGAGCCAGTGGAACTTTGTGCCCGCGCTTTCGAGGCCTTTATTCAGGATTCCAATATCAGCAATAACTTTCTGGTGGCGGGCTCAAAAGCCAGTGAAGAAGCCAAGCTGGGGCTTTACCCTTTGGGGCAGCAGCGCCGGCAAATTAACCAGGCTTTTGAGCATTACTTTGCTTGTTTGGGCCAGGCTCTATTGGCAAACTCCGGTTTAGCATAATTAGCCGGAACTAAACACATAAGCTCTTTTTGGGGCCCCAATAACTAGCGGAAAGGGGTGGTGGATTACTGACTGTTTGCCAGTTTTAAGGCCAGCGTTTTGCTTTGAAGTAATGCCCGGGTTACTGAATTCCTGTGCCTTTTATCGCTAAATTCTTGAAATTCAGCGTTGATTTCAAAGAGCTGTTCAACACCCAGGTAGTGGCTCAATGTTTTGATATGTGGCCCCAGGTGATTCATCTTTTCCCGTATTCCACCCTCGCCAAAACCAAATTCCCCGGCGGATGTTATTAGCACCAGAACCTTGCCCGACATTATGGGTTCTAGTGGGTAATCCCCTCGGGCTAAATCAAAGGTAAAAGTCTTATTAATACGTATAACCTGGTCAAACCAGGCTTTTAGGGCAGCCGGCATACCGTAGTTATACATCGCGGTAGACATCACAATAATATCAGCCTTATCAACCTCATCGATCAAAGTATCTGACAATATAGTCAGGGATCTTTGCCTCTCAGTGCGCCGTTCCTCGGAAGTAAATACCGCGGCTATCCAGTCTTGACTGATGAAAGCGGGCGGGCTCAGGCCAACGTCTCTATGGATGATTTCATCTTGGGGTCTTTGTGCTGACCAATTTTGCACAAATGATGCAGCAACTGTCTTTGAGATAGAGGTGTGCCTAGGTATGCTATGACTCTCGTCAGATGAGTGATTACGGCTAGATCGCTGGGCACTAGCATCAATGTGAAGCAGGGTTTTCATTCTATAGACCTCATATAAACCAATTGAAGGCCTATCTATGTTGCGGCTCCAACCGTTCATTGACAATTGACTTATTTCTGCCTATAGATAAGAATTTCTCATCTATAGGCAGGGCTTCCCGATGTACCCTACTCTCCCATCACTTAATTCACTGAAAATATTTGACGCTGCGGCGAGGCTGGGGAGCTTCAAAAAAGCCGCAGAAGAACTTTTCATTACCCCCACTGCGGTATCACACCAGATAAAAACGCTGGAAGAAGCGTTGGGGACACAACTGTTTGAGCGCAAAACCCGTGCGGTGTTATTAACTGTAAATGGGAGGCTTCTAGCAGAGACGACTTCAAGAATTTTTCAGCAACTTGCAGTTGCAGTGAGTGAAATTTCCGGCTTAAAGGATACCCTTACTATTAGCACGACTTCCTCTTTTGCGGCTATGTGGCTGGTGCCCAGGCTGGAGCGTTTTTACCGGAAGTATCCCGGTATCGATATATCTGTGATGACTGGCGAGGAAGTGAATAATATCGAACGCGATCGTCGCATTGATATTGCAATTCGATATGGAAAGTATGATCCAAGCATAAAGAACACGGTGAAACTCAGCACTGAATCTTTGGGTATGTATGCTGCGCCAAGCTATTTATCTCATACGAAAGAAATCAGTCAGGCCCAGCTTTTAGAAACCAGGTGGGTTAATCAATCCCTGCCCCCACTTAGCTGGAAGTCTGTGCTTGGCAGCACAGGTGAAAAAGTCAATATCCGCCAATTCGATCAGGAGCATCATGTTATACAGGCGGCCCTTGCTGGCCATGGTATAGCTTTGGTCAGCTCACTGCTGGTCCAGAATGCGCTGCAGAACGGTTGGCTTGTTCCTTATAGGAGCACTTCACTAGAGAGCGAGATTAGTGGATTTACTTACTATACGGTGATAGCAAACCATAGCAGGGGAAACAAAAATGTAGAGACTTTTATTCAGTGGCTGTTAGAGGAGATAGAGTAAACGACCTGACTCAAAGTTACTTGTGTGCTGAAGAAGACTGGCGGGGTGGAATATGGCGGGTCAGACAAATTTTGCGGGTCACTAAATGAACTCTCCCCCATGTCGTGAAACATGAGGGAGATTCATGAGCACTATCCGGGAATGGATAGCAGCTCAAAAATTATAGGCAGACAATATTTTCTGCTTGCGGGCCTTTGGCGCCCTGGGTAACTGTAAATTCTACAGCTTGCCCTTCCTGCAATGTTTTAAAGCCACTGCTGGCAATGTTGCTGAAGTGTGCAAAAACATCGGGGCCAGATTTTTGTGCGATGAAACCAAAACCTTTGGACTCATCAAACCACTTAACGGTACCGGTAGTTGTGTTAGACATAATAAATATCCTGAATAAAATAAAAATGTACTCCAAGTGACTTGGAGGTCAGATGGGTAAAAGTAAGAGTTTAACAAGGACAGAACGAAGGATTATGACTAAAACTACGAGTTGAACTAAAATGAAACATGGCTTTTAACCCAGCGAGGCGAATACTAGCATTTGTTACCCTTCTCTGTCCATAGTTTAGAGCGAAATTGCAGAATTAACCTACTGGAGAAGCAGCGGCCTCCTTCCAGCCCAAGGTTTGCCGGCTCGTCATCACTTGTTCGCTACTTCCAGCTCACTCCGGAAGTTCTTTACCATTTGCCTGAGAAACAGCCTCGGGGCCAACCTGTACAGGTAAGTCCCGAGTAAGCTCTTGTCGTGAGGAAACAATCGCTCTTGCCCTCTTCCAAGGGCAGACACTATCTTGTTGGCCATCCACTCAGCACTGCGGACTTTACCAATAGTGCTGCGGGCATGTGTGACTCTGCCGCCACTTCCAGACAGGGCATTTTGCTCGATATCCGTAGAAAGAAAGCTCGGATAGACCATTAGCACCCGAATCCCCTGATGGCGGACTTCCTCGCGGAAAGTCTCGAAGTACTGGTGCAAAGCACTCTTTGCCGCACAATAGCCTGCGCGCCCTAGTAATGGCATCCATCCCGCCATTGAGCTGATATTCACTACCCACCCAGAGGCCGATTTTAACTCTTTAATCAGCCCCTGAGCCAGGTCCACCGCAGCATGATAATTGACATCCATCACCTTTCGGGTCACTGCACTGGAAGTTTGAGTGGAGAGACTGCGGTGTGTGATCCCAGCATTGTTTACCAACAGGTCAACTCTGGAATATTGTTGGCGCAGGGATTGAACCAGCTCCTCTACCGCTTGGCTACTTGATAGGTCTGCTGCAAAAACCCGGACTGGAGATCCGCAGGCTTCGAGCTGCTCCTGTCGATGACACAGTGCTTGAGAATCAATATCAACCAGGGCAAATTCGGAATCGTGCCTTCTTGCAAGACATTGCGTTATCGCCCAACCCAAACCTCCCGCGGCACCAGTAACCACAATGACCCTTCGCCCTCGACTAGTTTGCTCCACAACCATCTCAGTTCCTTCCCACAGGTAGTTGACGATTGACTGAGTCCGGGGATATGCCGAGGGCCTCTTGCGCAAACAGGTGAAAGACCTCTTTAGAGCTTTTTTCCGGAAGGAATCCCAGTACTTCTTTCAGAAGTCGATTATCAAGAACAGGCCTGTATTGCAGAAAGGCCACATGCCCAGGTTTTGTATTGGTTAAATGAAGACTGTAACCAATCCAAAGAATTGCCTTTACCAGCCAGATCGGGGGTTTAATAAGCGGCTTGCCTAAAGTTTGAGCAATTTCACCTGGGCGGAGACTACCATCTCCGGCCAAATTAAATATGCCGCTGGCTCCAGCATCCAGACCGTGGGCTATTGCGCGGATTACATCCTGGTCCCAGATAAAAACAAACGGTGAATTGTGACCCCCGGGGTCCAAAATAGCCTTCTGGCTAAATAAGGCACTGATCTTGTTGTTGGTCTGCGCCCCCAAAACGGAAGAAACCCGAAAAATCAGCTGCTTTAAATGAGGGTACTTTTCTCGATATTCCCCCAGTAGCTCCTCAACTTTGCGTTTGTTGTTGGAATAAGCAAACTCCGGGTTTCCACGCAGAGGGTGGTACTCTTTCAGCCAGACAGGATTATCAGAATGATAGCCGTAAGCCGCTCCACTGCTTGTCACAGTGATATGTTCAATCCCCGCGAAGAGGCAGGCATCCAGCACGTTTTTTGTCCCCTCTACATCAATGCGGTACTCGGCAATCTGGTCTCGCCCTGCTGACATGATCGATGCCAGGTGAATCACATGGGTAATAGATTCTGACAGCATCAGCTCCCCCAGGGTGGCATCGCAGATATCCTTTACAAGGATCGGGAAACTTGCGGCTTTTGTATGGATGTCTACACCCGTGACCGGAAGGCTTCTGCATAATTGTTCGCCCAGTTGGTGACCGATATACCCCGCAGCCCCCGTTATTAAAATTCGTCTTTCCATTTTGGGAGCACTTTTCAAGAAGCCACTGATTCACCAGCCGGGAAGAATGCGGTTTGCGCTATTAAGTCCCTTTGCATTTCCGCCCTATGAGTTCTTAGCGCTTTCAGGTAAGTATCCTTGTGCACGTAGTACGCCATGCGCTCAAGGTCGAGATATTGCATACCACCATCGGCACGTTTCGCCGACCGTTGTTTGATAACTTTCCTGAACCGGGTGGCGGAGGGTGCCCCAGCGGCTAACTGATGGATATACAGCGCGACAAGTTCCGCCTGCTTGTTACGCCCCTCCCACCCCAAACCTGCTGCCTCTACCATGCCCATCATGAAAAAATTGTCTGACTCCGGGTGGAAAACATTCAAGTACAGACTGGGCGCATATCCACTCCAGTTCAGTTCATTGGCGTCGATAAATGGATAGTGCAATTTATAGCCTGTAGCCTGCACGATCAGGTCATACTCACGGTATTTGCCATCAGAGAAGTACACTTTTTTCCCAACTACCGATGTAATATCTGGCCTGGGGTCAATGTCACCATGCCCAATGTGGTGCAGTAACAGGGAGTTGACTACCGGGTGGGATTCAAACAGCCGGTAATCGGGCTCGGGCAGCCCATATTGGACAGGGCTGCCTAAAGTAAACTTGATTAGCGCCTTAGTAATACGCCGTTTAAGGGAGTGCGGTATCTTGAGTGAGCTGCCCAACTGATCAATAGGCTTGCCCGCAATAAATTTTGGCAGAAAGTAGTAGCCGCGGCGCAAACTCAAATCCACACTCTTGGCCCTATGCACTGCATCCACAGCGATATCCGCTCCGCTATTGCCACAACCAATTAACAGGACTTTTTTATCGGCAAAGATCTCTGGAGACCTGTACTGCGCGGAGTGCATCTGCTCCCCGAGGAATTGGCCTGGTAGCTCTGGTTTGTTTGGGTGATGTAAAGTGCCGCTGGCAATAAGCAAGCCCGTAAATGACCGTGTTTGCTCCACCCCATTACTTTGAGTTGTAATTAACCAGCCTTCTCCGCCACGTACGCATTTCACAACTTCCGTGTTGAATTCATAGTGATTGTAGAGACCGAATTTCCTCGCATATGCACGAAAATAAATGCACATCTCCATGTGACTTGGGTATTCAGCAACCCTCTCATCCATCGGAAACTCTGTAAATTCTGTCATTCTCTTTGAAGAGATAAGATGTGCCGATTCATACATTGTGCTGGTCGGGCTATCAATATCCCACAAGCCGCCCACATCGCTGTGTACTTCAAAGCCAATACAGGGGATGCCAAACTTGCGTAAATTTCGCATAGTACAAAGCCCCATGGGCCCTGCACCAATTACTGCATAGGGTTTCATAGTGGCTCCCTCATCCATAACCATTTAATTCAGAACCAAGATGAAAGGAATATACCGTGACAAATCAGGCGTAGATTGTCATTATCGGGCAGGTACTGGTTAATTTGGGACATTCAAAATGGATTTGGCTGACTCGAGAAGCGTAAACCTTAGCTACACCAGAGCGTTACTTGGGGCATTGTCCAGTTTGGGTCTACCCGTGCCTGAAAGCGCAAGGAAGGTACTTTCTCAAATTGACCAGTTGGATCGTGTCCCAATTCATCTGCAAGAGCAGCTTTGGGAGGCGGTGGCTCATTCTTATCCGACCCCTCTGCTGGGAGTAAGGCTAGGACTTGCGATGCAGGCCAGCCAGATTGGACTGGTGGGCTACTTACTGATGACCCAAAAAAATCTTGGGGCATCGATAGATCAATTGATTGCCTACTATCCATTACTGGGGGAAGGTGGTCACTTTGGCTTGCATCAAGATGCGCTTACCGTAAATCTCTGCTACAAGCCCAACTTCCTCAGCTTCGTGCAAATCCGGGTGGAAACGGTACTTGCTGCTTGCATAGAGCAAACCCGTATTATGACTGGAGGAAAGTTTCAGGCCCAAAGGCTGCTTCTCTCCTATCCTGCCCCCAGTCTTGCAGTACAACAACAGTATCAAGAACTTTTGCAAATACCGGTGGAGTTCAGTGCGCCGGCCTCAGCAATCCAATTTCTCACTAAAGATCTGGCCCTCCCTTTAATTGCAGCTGATAAAGAAGTGGTGAACTGTTTAAAGCCCAAAGCTGATGCCCTCTTGCGGGCGCTTGAGGAAAAAACTCTGCACCAAAAAGTATCACTTTTAATTCAGCAGGACCCCGGTTTAACACGGGAACAAGTTGCCCACCATCTCTGTCTCAGCCCCAGGCATTTGGGCCGTAAATTACAAAAGGAGCGGTTTAATTTTCGAGCACTTCAGGATGAAGTTCGCAGTTATTATGCAAAACTATGGCTAAGAGAGGGGAAAAAAACTAATGCCGAAATTGCTACCGCGCTAGGGTACTCTGATGAGAGTGCTTTCGGTAAAGCATTCAGGCGCTGGGAGGGTGCCTCGCCAGGTTCTTTTAGAGAGAAGCTTAAAATTTTGAGTACCCCAATATTTCAGCAATAGCTGATCAACCTTTTGGTGAAGCTCTACGGCAAAGGCAGTCAACCCAAGCCCTATAAAAGCCGATTGGCTACCAGAATAAAATACTGGAAAACTGTCTTCGTAGATGCCTTTTAGTTAACGGATCAAAAAATTCTACTTATGCTTAAGTATGTTCAAACTAAACAACTCACCCACAAGTTGGATAGCCTGCGGTCTAGTCTGGAGCATTTTGTACAAGAATATTTGCCTTAGAATTTGTAATTCAGCATTAGTAAAGCACGGCTAGAGCTATCCGTGGCCACTATAGGACTATTCATTATCTCATCACCATACAAGGTCTGATTTATCCCACCCATCAACATCAGTTTAGGGGAGAAAAGATAACCAACTTGCAAGCTGAGCTTGGTGGCGATATCCGCATTTACTTTATATGCGACTCTATTGGAAGTGGCTTCATCAGCATCCACTCCATAGTAGTAGTCCAAAGCATTCTCACTCCGCCAGCTGACATTGAGTTCAGGCTTAATAAACCAACTGCCCTGCCCATAAGGAAAGCCGTACCCTGCGGATACTTTATAACCACCATGGGTATTGCTGATATCCTGAGCCAAACCGAACGTCCAAAGCCCTATTGGACTGCGGTAGTTCATTGATAAGTTGGCGAGGACGGCGATATCCAGCTCTTTCATATCATCTAGGTTGTCGCTATCTCCCCGGTCCTTATCTCCAGTAAAGTCGCCCCCAATCCCGAGCTTTACACGAACCCTGCTATTGCGGTATAGGTCTGCTCCCAACTCAAAGCCTTGAAAATAGAAACGCTTATAGTGACCGGAGAGCAATGGCAACACTCGATGCTGATCCTTGCCTCCAACATAAATCGATTCGGAACTAAAGGCACCAATTCCCAGGGAAAAGCTTGACTCAACCTGTTCTGCGGACTGCTTCACACCTTCTTCAGCCCAAGCAAAATGTGACAGAATCACACCGTAAAATGCCACACAAATAGCTAAGGGGTCTGAAAATGAGGGGCGGCTTCTTTTTTCTCGTGTGATTATCATATGTTGACACCTGAAATGGCTTTGGCTGAAAATCCCGAAGAGCAGTTTATGCCACTTAGGTGAACATTAAGTAAACGTAATCCACACTAGAAAGGTTAAATCACCAGCTCTTCTCTGCAGGGGGAAGTATAATTTGTTCTCTGTGCCGATGATTAGGCATCGATCAGCTTACCCCTTCAATACCCTTCATAATCTGGAGTATCCATGCCTGATTGCTACGCCGCTACAGAATTACGGCAATTTTCCAGCGCTTTGTTTCAGCGGGTGGGACTCCCCGAGGAGCGCGCCGATGTAATGGCCGATGTTTTTCTACAGGCGGATCTACTTGGCTTTACCACTCATGGAATGAACCGGGTAGCCAGCAATTTGGAATGGCTGCAGAGTGGAGATTCCAGGCTTGCCGGCGAGCCGCAAGTACTTTCGGATCTCGGTAACTGTTTTAATTGGGACGCACAATTTTTACCCGGCCCCTGGGTGATGACCAAGGCGATAGAGATGGCGCTGCAGCGTGTGCCAGAGTTGGGGGTTGTCACTGCAACGATACGCCGCAGCCAGCATATAGCGTGTCTGGCGGCATATCTGCCACAGATTGCCGAGGCTGGTTATGTGGCAATACTCACCTGCTCAACCCCATCAGAGAATACCGTGTCACCGCAAGGGGGACATGACCCCCTGTTCTCTGCAAACCCTCTGGCATTTGTTGCACCTGCCGGAGATTACCCCCTTCTATTTGATATCAGTATGTCCGTTACCGCGGGTGCCTATGTGGCGCGCGCAAAGCGCGAAAATAAGAAGATGCCATCAGCCTGCCTCAAAGACTGTAATGGCAAGCTCTCCGATGACCCGCAGGATTTTGAGAGTGGCGGCAGTATTCTGCCAGTTGGCGGGGTTGATCACGGTTACAAGGGGGCCGCTCTGAGCGCCATGTTGGAAGTGTTGTCGATGGCACTGGGGGGGTATGGGCGTGGAGACGAGTCTGCCACCCATGATAATGAAGCAAACTCGGTTTTCCTGCAGATTATAGATCCTCAGTCTTTTGGGCCAAGGACAAACTTTTTACGCCAGACGATTGCTCTATGCAATTTATGGGAGCAAAACAGAAGTGATGATGCTAATGCCGTGAGGGTACCTGGCCGTCGAGCCTGGGCTATGCGTGAGCAGCAATTGCGCGATGGTGTAAAGCTCTACCCCTCAATTATGCAGGATCTGCAGCCATGGGCAGAAAAATTACAGGTGGTCCCTCCTTCTGCGATTCTAAAGAACTGATCACTGGATAAGAGAATCAAGGTCAGTGAACCGAAATATATCCTCAAGGCGCCAACAGTAACCAAGTGTTGAAGTGCCTTTGTTTCCATTTTGTCGTACTTCTCCAGTTGACGGGGCGATAGGTTCTCTCTTTGAAGTTTGTGGGGCCTGCCCTTTTAGGGCGTGTCGCAGACAAATCCTGATTCCATATCAGTTCTCGCATTTTTCGGGCTGGGCCCCGTTGCTTTCACCAAGTTCACAAAAGAACTGGGTTCAGGTTGGGATATTTCTTGTTATGGAAATTGTGATCTCGAATTAAATGGGAACTTTGTGGATTGGGGCGGTTTAGACCACGTGAAAACATCAGGCGCAGTGTTCGCTGGTACTACGATTGGGGCATAAACGGAAAATAAGAGGATAAGCTGATGAATGATTTTGTCGGTATGACTGCCTTGCAGCTGCTGCAAGGTTACAAAGACAAGTCATTTTCTCCCGTGGATGTCGCAGAAGCCCTTTTAAAGCAGATTGAACTTTGCAATCCAATTGTAAACGCCTACTGCTTGGTGGATAGAGAGACTACCCTCACTTTCGCTCGAGACTCAGCCCAACGTTATAGCAAAGGGGAAACCCGCGGTATCTTAGACGGGGTACCGGTGGCAATCAAAGATGTTTTCCTCACACCCATGTGGCCCACGATAAAGGGCTCGAAGACCATCGACCCCAAGTCAACTCTAGGCAAAGAGGCGCCCAGTATCGCAGCGCTGAACCGCAATGGTTATGTCCCTTTGGGCAAAACCACGACACCGGAGTTCGGCTGGAAGGGGGTGACGGATAACCCGGTTGATGGCATTACTCGCAATCCTTGGGACACTGACAAAACCGCCGGTGGTTCCAGCGGCGGTAGTGCTGTGTCCGTGGCTCTCGGTATAGGTCCGCTCGCCCTGGGTACTGATGCGGGAGGGTCCATTCGTATCCCAGCGGGGTTTTGCGGTGTTGTAGGACTTAAACCTAGTTTTGGGGAGGTACCTCACTGGCCACCAAGTCCATTCGGAACACTGGCGCACGCAGGGCCCATGGCCTTGACAGTAACTGATTGTGCATTGTTGATGAATGTACTGAGCGAAGCCGATTACCGGGATAGCAATGCAATCCCTAGGCGCAATATTGATTACCTGAAGGCGATCACCGGTGAGCCGCGTGAACTGCTTGAAGGGTTGAAAATTGCCTATAGCCCGACCCTGGGATATGTACAAAATGAGCCGGATGTAGAGGGGGCCGTACACGATGCCGCAGACTTGCTGCAGTCCCTTGGTGCCGAAGTCACTGAGGTAGCACCAGGGTTTGATGATCCTCTGGCGGCCTTTGGACACCTGTTTTACGGCGGGGCTGCCAATGCCCTGCGCCCTCTTGGTAAGCGTCAGCGCTCACAGATGGATAGTCAGCTGGTCGCTGTGGCTGAAAAAGCTTCACAATTATCGATGCTGGATTACCTGTCAGCCGCTAACGAACGTGCAATATTAAGCGAGCACATGGCGCATTTTCATCGTAAGTATGATTTGTTGTTGACGCCTACACTGCCGATTACTGCTTTCAAAGCTGGGTGCGAAGTGCCAAATGATTGGCCCAGCACGCGCTGGCCTTCTTGGACACCATTTACTTACCCGTTCAATATGACGGGTCAACCTGCACTGTCTGTACCCTGTGGATTTTCTTCCAGCGGTCTGCCCATTGGCCTGCAGATTGTTGGGCGTCGCTTCGAGGACGCTACGGTACTACGCGCAGGGCAAGCCTACCAACTGGCTGCGCCATTAACTGATAAGCACCCAAATCTCTTTCGTAATGATATTGCCGAGGGAGAACGCGCGTGAGTGGACTGGAATTTGATTTTTACGAATCTGAAGATCCTGTCTGGAATCCGGCGCTTCTAACAATCCCGGTACCAGGTATCCGCAAAATGGTTAACCTGGCGGCAACCATGGATGATGTAATTCATTTATCCATTGGTCAGCCGGACTCACCTGCACCACCTCACGTTATCCAGGCCACGGTAGATGCTGTGGAGGCCGGACAAACAGGCTACACGATGGATGCTGGCTTGCCAGAACTACTTGAGGCGCTCGCAGAGTATAATGGCGAGCGCTATGAGCGCGAAATAACTCCGGAAAATGTACTTGTTACCACAGGCGCGACAGAAGCGATTTATCTGGCTTTAACGGCCATGTCGGCTCCGGGGCGCGAGTTTATCATGGCCGACCCATCCTTCCTGTTGTACGCGCCGCTCATCCGTATGAACGGTGGCGAGGTTCACTATATACCCACACGAGCAGAGAACAATCATCAGTTGGATCCACAAGAGGTGATTGACGCAATCGATAAAAATACCCATGCAATTATTTTAAACTCTCCCAGCAACCCCACCGGGACAGTATATCCACGTGAGACTGTGGAAATGATTGTGCAGGAGGCGGCATATCGCGGAATTTTTGTGGTTAGTGACGAGGTTTACGACCACTTGATTTATGATAATCGTGATTACGCCGGTGTACTTTCGTGCTGCTCAGATCTCGATCATGTGATAATTATCAGCAGTTTTTCTAAGACTTTTAGTATGGCCGGTATGCGCATCGGCTGGATGATTGCAAGCCAGGGTGTTATTCGTAAGTTGCGTCGCTACCATATGTTTACGACTACGGTTGCAAACACTCCCTGCCAGTGGGCTGGAGTGGCAGCTTTGAAAGGTGATCGCAGTTTCATTGATGATATCATTAAGACTTACAAGAAAAGACGAAACAGACTGGTGCAACTGGTGGAGCAAACGCCCCACCTTGAAGGTTATATTCCAGAAGGTGCCTTCTATTTGTTTCCATCCTTGCCTGAAGGGGTGAACGGTAATAATGTCGCACTGCGTATATTGCGAGAGACCGGAGTTTGCACTATAGCCGGCGATACTTTTGGTGAATCATGTCGCAATGCACTTCGTTTCAGTTACGCGACCTCCATTGAAAATATTGAAAAGGCTTTCGAACGGATTATTCCGTGGATGGAAAAGCAGGAATTTTCCTGAAACCTTTTATTCAATCCAATCAAGAACAATAACAAGCCCACCTGCAGGGATATTCGTGCCTTTTGTTTTTTTCCAGAAATGTATTTCTGGTGGGCTAACTGTGGTATTCGGCTTCAGCAAAAATAATTTAGTGCGTATTTAGAGTTAATATGGATCGCTCCACTCCATCAGCCTGGAATAATTTATTAGCTACAGATCAAACTGAAATCCACTGTTTCATAAAGGCATGATGTAAGGGAGTTATAGAAGATATACTCTTGACCGAGAGCCAGAAAAAGGCCTTTGCCAGTGGGTTCCCAGAAGATATCAGGTATCGTGCAATTTCAGTTTTCCTCACAACAGATATGCCCGCTTTACGGCGCACCTCGGAGTATTGATCAACATTGCCATTTACTATAGCCGTAGCCGCAGCTACTGCATCCGCCATTCCCAGATTCATTCCTTTCCCTCCCACGGGGGAGTGACAGTGTGCTGCATCCCCAGCTAATAAAATACGGTTTTTACGGTATGTTTCCGCTTGCCTTATGGAAATTTGAAAAGTCCCAGTGCGCCGGACATTGCCAATATTTAGCGGTAATTTCATATTCGCCAGGGCATCCTCCGTTGAGGATGCAATACGGGCACGGCGCTTCTCGATTGGTAGAATCAGCGTGAACTGGTTATCCCTGCCGTAGAGATCCAGAGTAATTTCCTCAGGATCAAAATCTCCGGCCAAATCAACATCAGCTATGGACCATTTGCCTGGCAGGTCGATCCCTGGATATTGAATTTGAAGCTGCTTCCGGGTTGAAGACTGAATACCATCGGCAGCAATAATCCAGTCGAATTCAGCTCTCGTATTGTCTGAAAAATGGACCTCTGTCTTCTCGGAGGTTGAGATTATTGTATTTACAGAGAGGTCGTACTCAACTTTGGTGCCCTTCTCCAAAAGCGCATCCCGTAAAATACCTTCTGTTCGATTCTGCGGAAGCCCCAAGGGAACCCTATTCTTAAACTCATTACCACGATTGTCCAAGTAAGCCAGAGTTCTCTCATCGCGTAATATATGCATTTTACGCAATGGCATTGCCTCTTCGAGAAACGCCTCTGCGACCCCCAGGGTCTTTAAGGCATCAATGGTTGCCGGCATTATACCGACAGCACGGGATAGCTCAGACGGTTCACTTTTGCGTTCGACAATACGACAAGCTATACCCCTGGAGGCCAAAGTTGTCGCGGCAGTTAACCCTGTTGGCCCAGCGCCAACGATTAAAATATCCATATCTGTGGCTTGCAGCCCAAGGTTTCTGAGAGGAACATGAAATTCAAAGAAGTAATGCTTAAGAAGCCCACCCCACCCTAAAGAGTACCTGCAGTAAGCTTAGACGAGTGACGATTGGCAATAGCAACTGCAAGGAGCCCGGCTAAATTAGTTGCTGAGAAGTGACCAATTTCAGTTCACTTCTCTCTTATTCTGGGTAGAGTTGATTGCGCGAAGTTTACAGTTCGAGCAATTGAGTCTATTTTTTATCTGCTGATTCTTCTGTGCTTTCACTGTAACCAAGTGCGGCACCTGACTTGTCCATAGAGGCCCCCTGGCGATCCAAAACACCAATATCCAACACCGGTGAAGCATCGATATGCTGGGCATCCATCATTTGCGCCACACGTTGTAACGAAGCAATAATCATGCTCTGCTCCCAGTCTTTCAGGTCGCCAAACTGGCGAGCAAACTGGTCCTGGAGGGGGATGGGAGCATCACGCAATGTCTCCGCAGCCTGCTCGGTGAGATAAGCATGCACCTTGCGCTTATCCGTCTGAGAGCGCTGGCGATAGACTAAATCTCTTTTCTCCAGGCGATCCAATATATTGGTTACTGTTGCCTGGCTAAGACTGACCTCATTGGCAAGCTCTCCAATGGTGACTTCCCCCTTATTCCTAATGGCCTGCAGCAATAATACCTGCGGGGCGGTCAGCCCGGTGGTTTTAGCCAGATGCTTGGAATGCAGGTCGGTTGCCCGTATCACACGCCTTAACGCCACTAACACTTGTTCAATACTGTTCAAAACTACCTCTCAATCTCAGAGTTAGGGTGATTGAGAGGATTATATAGGCGCGAAACCCAATCACTAAGAACTTCTGAAGCAGTAAAGAAACAACGTCAAATCCCTTCTGAATCTTCAGCCAACCCAACTCAAGATGTTCAAATATTGATCATGGGTGCCCACAGCAGAAGTTCATCCACCCCACTTTGAGAAATAAATGTAGGGGTGTTTTGTCTAACTCTGGGCTAATCATCCCAAGAATTGAGACTTTCTTAGGTTAAATATTGTGACCAGGTTGGCCCCGACGCCTGGACATTGAAATTAATATGTGTACGATATTTAGCGTTCAAAACATTTTTACATGAAATTCGACACGAAAACACCTTAATGGGCTATTTTGCGTGCTAAATGTACATATATTGCACAGCAAAATATTTAGAGGTGAAATTATCTTGTGTTGGTCAGGAAGGTTTTTTGTCTAGTTCAGAAAATATTTTACTGAGGCCCCCTACTCTCGAAGATGGTATGGCCGTGCATCATTTGATTGGGAGTTGCCCCCCGCTGGATACCAACTCCAGCTACTGCAATCTCCTCCAATGCAGCCACTTTGCCAACACCTCGGTAGTCGCGGAACTCAACGGGGAGAAAGTAGGCTTTATTTCGGGGTACATAGTCCCTGACCGCCCAGACACCCTATTTGTTTGGCAGGTCGCTGTAGCTGAACAGGCCCGGGGGCTGGGGCTCGCCTCGCGTATGCTCTCCAACATCACCGGCCGCCCTCATTGCAAGTCTGTCAGGTTCCTTGAAACGACAATTACTGAGGACAACGATGCTTCATGGGCGCTATTCAGAAGCGCAGCACAAAAGTTCTCCACCGGCCTCCATCCTTCTCCGTGGATGGATTGTCAGGCTCACTTTGACGGGCAACATGATTCCGAAATCCTTGTCCGCATCGGACCTATTACTCAATTAACCCAACTTCACAAAGAGAAGAGAATGAAAATTTTCGATGAGATTGAATCTGAAGTGCAAAGTTATGCCCGCTCTTTTCCTCGAGTATTCAATCGCGCAAAAGGCGAGCTGATGTGGGATGAGGAAGGAAATCAGTATTTAGACTTTCTGGCTGGTGCCGGCACCCTTAATTACGGACACAACAACCCGCTGTTCAAGCAAGTCCTGCAAGACTATATTCAGGCGGACGGCATCACACACGGCTTGGATTTGCATACCAAGGCAAAGGGTGAGTTTTTACAGGCGCTCAATGAGAAAATCCTCAAGCCGCGAAATATGGAGTATGTCGTTCAGTTTACCGGCCCAACCGGTACAAACGCCGTTGAGGCGGCGATGAAAATTGCTCGTAATGTCACCGGCCAACAGAATATTGTTACATTTACCAATGGCTTCCACGGCGTAAGTCTCGGCTCCCTGGCAGCCACCGGAAATTCTCATCACAGGGATGCAGCTGGGGTCAGCCTGAACGGCACTCACCGCTTGCCTTATGATGAATACCTGGGCAAAAATATTGATACCACAGAATATCTGGACAAGGTGCTTTCAGACTCTAGCAGCGGCATTAACTCCCCTGCGGCCGTTATTGCCGAAACGGTACAAGGTGAAGGCGGTATCAATGCTGCCAGCATCGAATGGCTAAAGAACCTTCAAACCGTTTGTAAGAAGCATGGCCTGCTTTTTATTGTTGATGACATCCAGGCTGGCTGTGGCCGCACTGGAGATTTCTTCAGCTTTGAAGAAGCCGGCATTGAGCCAGATATTATCACCCTGTCAAAGTCTCTCAGTGGATATGGATTGCCGTTCGCCCTGGTGCTGATGAAACCAGAGCTCGACCTGTGGAAACCCGGTGAGCACAACGGGACCTTTCGCGGGAACAACCTGGCTTTTGTGACCGCAAAAGCTGCAATCGACCACTACTGGACTAACGACAACTTTTCACGTGAGATCAAGCGAAAAGGCGAGTATATCTCAGAGCGCCTGAACAACATTGTCAGTAAATATGGTGAAGGTAACTTCACCAAAAAAGGCCGAGGCATGTTCCAGGGTATTGATTGCGTGAGCGGTGAACTCGCAGGAAAGATAACCAAGCTCGCATTCAAGCAAGGGCTGATTATTGAAACCAGCGGTGCCGATGATCAAATCGTAAAGTTGCTATGCCCGCTGATTATCACCGATCAAAACCTGAAGAAAGGCATCGATATTATTGAATCGGCCATTCAGGAAGTTTGCGCTGGTGAGCAGGACATCCCAGAAGAAAGGGTCTATTTCGAGGCCTGCTAGACTTAATTTCACCCGAAAACCAACAGCGCAATCAGTGAATCATCAATATTGATGACCAATTTTGGGCTGGCTGCGCACACTTTATTGTGGAATGTCAATGATTGTTAGAAATTTACAAGAAGCCAATGCTTCCAGCAGACGAATTGTTTCACCTGATGGCAATTGGGAGAGCACGCGCCTATTGTTAAAAGATGATGACATGGGTTTCTCTTTCCATATCACCACCATATACACCGGTGCTGATTTTCAGATGCATTACCAAAACCACTTAGAGGCGGTCTACTGTATTTCCGGCAGAGGAGAGGTAGAGACTCTGGATGATGGCAAGAAGCACTCCATTGAACCTGGAACTATTTATATCCTCGACAAACATGATCGACATGTCCTGCGAGCCTTTGGGGAAATGACCATGGCTTGCGTTTTCAACCCTCCACTGAATGGCAAGGAAGTACACAATGCCGAAGGTGCTTACGAGATCGAAGCCGACTCTATTGATAAATAGTTAGTCGCCTGTGAGGGCAGCCCTAAGGTGAAGCGCCTGCTGGATAGCTTGCAAACGGCCAGAATTGAGCTGTATTCCCCCCGAAAACGGGGGGTTACCGTTCAAATAATACCTCGTAGAAACCCAATGGTTTACGGGGACTCAAGGCCCCATACCCATCTGGAGCTCACAGAGATAAATATCTACAGAAAGCAAAGCCGGACCGGATCAGTAATTACTGTTTCAGAAAGTGATGAGCTGCACTCAATATTTCATATTCATGAGAGCGGCCCGCTATTCACTAAGCTCTACAGTGATAACCGACTGGCCAGTATCGGAACATATATTTTGGTTGACGCAGTTTATCTTGCAAGTGGCAAGCCGGGCAGCTCTGTAGCGCTTGATTGCGGTTCAAACGGCAAAACCAGCCTCGATCCGAGATTCAATCTCTTCTTTAACTTCAATCCGCTAAGCAACACAGTAAGGATACCGTTTTGTGACCTTCCCTAACGCCCGGAATATATCTGCACCAGGAGATCAATTTCTGTTATCTGACGTGAAACCCATTAGAGAGCATCCCCCACTACGTAACACTGTTATCAAGAGCAAGAGAAAGAAGGAACAGTAAAGAGACAATGCATACGATAGAAAAGATTGGCGGCACCTCTATGACGGACTATGAGTCAGTCCGCGACAACATTATTAATGGGGACCCCAAAGGACTCTACAATCGCGTTTTTGTAGTCTCTGCCTACGGAGGCATTACCGACCTGCTTCTGGAGCATAAAAAAAGCGGCCAACCTGGTATTTACGGTTTGTTTTCCAGCAGTATTGAAGATGACAGCTGGCTGGAAAAGTTTGATGTCCTTCGCTCAAAGCTGCGACAGATCAATGGCAGTCTGTTTGGCGATAGCGATCTGCT
This sequence comes from Microbulbifer sp. GL-2, assembly GCF_007183175.1. Lineage (NCBI taxonomy): Bacteria > Pseudomonadati > Pseudomonadota > Gammaproteobacteria > Cellvibrionales > Microbulbiferaceae > Microbulbifer > Microbulbifer sp. GL-2. The sequence goes on along the minus strand of NZ_AP019807.1, from coordinate 4,022,046 downwards.
TGAGGAGGCCAACCTCTTTCTGGATGAACGACTGGAAGGTGCTAAGAAATGCCTGCGGGATTTGCAAAGCCTCTGCCAGCATGGTCACTTTTCCCTCGACGCTCACCTTGGCACAGTACGAGAGATGCTTGCCAGCATCGGCGAGGCCCACAGTGCCTGGAACACCTCAAAATTGCTGCAAAGAGATGGCGTCAATGCCTGCTTTGTGGACCTCACCGGCTGGCGTACGAGTAAGCATATTCCCCTGGATGAACGCATTCGTGATGCATTTGCGAATATTGACCTGAGCCAGCAGCTGCCGATTGTCACCGGCTATGCCCATAGTGATAAAGGTTTGCTTATTTCCTTTGATCGGGGTTATAGCGAAATGACCTTCAGTCGCCTGGCGGTCCTCACCGGTGCAAAGGAAGCTGTGATCCACAAGGAGTTTCACCTCAGCAGCGCGGACCCGCGTCTCGTGGGAGCTGATAATGCCGTACCCATCGGGCGCACAAACTACGATGTCGCCGATCAGCTGGCCAATCTGGGCATGGAGGCAATCCACCCCAAAGCCGCGAAAGGGCTGCGCCAAAAGAATATTCCCCTCAGGGTCAAGAACACTTTTGAGCCAGAGCATGCCGGCACACTGATTACCGGCGACTATATCAGTGACTCCCCCTGCGTGGAGATCATCGCTGGCTGCAAAGGGGTCTATGCCCTGGAGCTATTTGATCAGGATATGGCTGGCAGCATTCATGATTACGACCGGGAGGTATTATCGGTCATTAAAAGATTTAAGGCGCATATCATCTCCAAAGACACTAACGCCAACACCCTGACCCACTTCTTATCCACTAACCTGAAAACCATTAAACGTATTCAGGCATCAATAGAGGAGCATTTTCCTGAGGCTGAGCTAAATCAGCGGAAGGTTGCCATTGTCTCCGCCATAGGAAGCGATATGCAAATCCCTGGCGTACTCGCCAAGGCAGTTCAATCAATCTCCAACAAAGAGATTCGCGTACTCGCCATGCACCAGTCAATGCGACATGTAGATATGCAGTTTATCGTCAATGAACCAGACTATGATGCCACCGTCAGGACCCTGCATAAGGCGCTGGTTGAGATCCATGATCACGGAACAGCGATATGTCTCGCATCTTGAGAGCCAGCATTCTGGCTTTTCTATTTATATCCCCTGCCTCCATTTCCCAGGAGGCAGATGAGGAGAGGAAAGACAGCGCGCAGAAAGAGGTGGAGGCTTTACAGAAGCCAATGTACACACCTTTTGTAGAGCGTTACATGCTGGATGAAATTAAGCAGTTACGTATCGACCAGGCCAAAGCCAAGCAGGAACTTATCCAGCAAATTGTCGACCGTGAGCACAACTCAGTTGATCGAGCGGTTGCCTACGCTACGGATACCGTGACCTATTTCTTTTACTTGATAGCCGCCGCCACCTCGATTTTGGTTTTAGTGGGATGGCGATCTTTCCAGGATATCAAGGAACGTGTGCACAACCTGGCAGATGAAGAGATTTCAAAGCTGGTTCAGGAGTATGAGAAGCGCCTGGAAGTTATAGAGAGGCAGCTGCAACAAAAAACCCTGCATATTGAGGAAAACCGTGAGGAAATTGAGCTTACTCAAGAGGTTCAATCTCTATGGTTACGCGCCCAACAGGAATCCTCAGTAGCCAACAAAATTGCAATCTACGATGAAATTTTGCGTCTTCGTCATGAAGATGTTGAAGCACTGACCTATAAAGCGGATGCAGTACTTGAGCTGAATGAACCCCAGTGGGCAGTCAACCTTTGTCATCAGGCCCTCGGCATAGACTCGGACAATAGCCACGCTTTTTACCAGCTGGCTTGTGCCCATACCGCAATGGGCCAGTTTGACGAAGCGCTTCGCTATCTGGCCGAAGCCATCATAAGGCGCGAAAGCTATCGCGATGAAATCCTCAGTGACAATGCCTTGCAGCCATTGGCGGAAAGTAAAGTTTTTAAGGATCTCGATAAAGTCATCGCTAAAACACCATCACCTCAAACTCGAGAGAAAGGCAATTAGCAAGCTGTTCGTGTGTGAAGCCAAACCACACCGCGAAAATAAAACTGAAGCGAAAAAATATCGCCTCGAAAACAACAATAACGTTTGATAAAAAAGGGTTACCGGTGATTTATTCATTTATTGGGTTTTTACTTCTATTCACACTGATCGGTATTTCTTCCGCGCTATTAAGTCGTGGCACCAAGGCTGACTATTACCTCGCCAGCAGCGGGGTCCCCCCTTGGTTGGTCGGCCTGTCTGCAGTAGCAACAAACAACAGCGGCTATATGTTTATCGGGGTGATTGGTTATACCTATATTACCGGACTGGCTTCTATCTGGCTGATGGTGGGATGGATTGCCGGAGATTTTCTGTCCTCCCTGTATGTACACAAAAGGTTGAGAAGTGCTACCAGTGCCAGTGGTGAGGTCAGCTATGCCGGGGTACTCAGCAATTGGTACGGACAAAAGCATTCCACCTTGCAGCGACTGATTGGCATCATCTCTTTACTATTTTTACTGACCTACGCATCCGCACAGATGGTAGCCGGCAGTAAAGCGTTATATGTATTGCTGGACTGGCCACTCTGGTCTGGAGCTGTAGTTGGGGCTCTGCTTGTTTGCCTCTATTGTTTGGCTGGGGGCATTCGCGCGTCCATCTGGACAGATGCCGCGCAGTCCATCGTCATGGTTGGTGCTATGGGTACGCTACTGGTTGTTGCCCTTGCTGAACTGGGGGGAATTTCGAGTGCCCTGTCACAAATGCAGGCGGTCGAGGGATTCACCGATTGGTTTCCGAAGGAGTTAGCCATCCCAGGCTGGGGTGGTTTTGTACTCTTCATTATCAGCTGGGGGTTTGCCGGGTTGTCTGTGATCGGTCAGCCCCACGTTATGGTCCGGTTTATGACCCTGAGTGATTCCAGCAAAATGTATCGCGCAAAGGCCTGGTATTACCTGTGGTTTATCCTCTTCTATTGCATGGCTACTGGGGTCGGCTTGCTATCCAGAGTATTTATTGCAGATATCGGCAGTTTTGATGCTGAGCTCGCACTACCTACCATGGCGATGGATTTACTACCGCCCATCGTTGTTGGGTTGATTCTAGCCGGGATCTTTGCCGCGACTATGTCCACAGCCGATTCGCTGCTACTGAGCTGCTCAGCTGCCATCACCCACGATATTCTTCCTCGTAAAACCGAGAAGACCTGGCTACTGAAACTGGCCACCGTTGCCATCACTGGCGGAGCACTATTGCTGGCGCTAGCCAATAACCAGAGTGTATTCAGCCTGGTGATCTTTGCCTGGTCCGGCCTCGCCAGTGCATTTGGCCCCTTGTTGTTGGTGTTGTGCTTTGGTGGAAAACCCTCTCAGCTGACCTCCATTGCAGCAGTAGTGGCTGGCTTCGCCACAGCGATTCTCTGGCGGGTACTGGAGCTTCACAGTTCGATCTATGAAGGCTTGCCTGGCATTGCCGTTGGACTACTAGTGTTTTACCTGGCTAGCCTAGTCCGGAGGCCCGTTACTCTGGGCGATGCGAATTACTAAGGCCTCCAGGAATTTCCGGGGGAGGTCTCACCCTCCCTCCTATTAATTCAAAGATTCTCAACCACCATTCTCACGGAAACCCTCCCCCTTTTCAGTACTTGCATTCAGGCTCCTGGGATTACTTACAACACCACGACCATCGGTGGATGATTTTCATACAACTCTTTTATAGAGTTCAAATGAGATTATTAGCCCAATTAAGACCCATTTTGTGCCTAGAATAAACGCTTTTATGCGCTTTTCGCGGGAAAATTGAACCACTGGCTAGCTACCGGTTTTGTTCTATTGAGTGCTAACAATTAGAGCTCAAATTAAAAATATGTTACATTTCGTGTCATATCGCCCGACAGTTCACCGTCGGGCCCGGGCTGGAATCTGGCGATCTGGGATTTAAATCCGCGCCGGACCGGCCCCTTTTTTTGCGATGACCAAAGGTTCACAGAGCGGCCAATTCCAGTTGTGCCCCTCCTGCCCCATCGCTGACAAACAACCGACTGACCCTCTGTTAAAGCAGTATGGAGAGACAGATGTCACTGGATAAGCAACGGAATTTTGTGGACGGCCGCTACCTAACGAATGAGAGCGGCGTGTGCTTTGATGTTTTTAACCCGGCTACCAACGAAGTCAGCTACCAGGTAGAAATTGCTGATGACAAGGTGCTCTCCGAGACTATCGAGAGCGCCAAGCGCGGTTTCGCACAGTGGTCAGCAATGGCCCCGATTGAGCGCAGCCGTATCCTACTGAAAGCTGTGGCTCTTCTGCGCGAGCGCAACGACGAATTGGCAGCTATCGAAGTCGCTGATACCGGCAAGCCCTGGCAGGAAGCGAGTGTTGTCGATGTTGTGACCGGCGCTGACTCAATCGAGTTCTTTGCTGGCTTGGCGGTAGGAATCGAGGGTAACCAACAGCAGGTCGGTGAGGATTTTTACTACACCCGGCGAGAGCCCCTCGGCATCTGTGCCGGTATTGGTGCCTGGAACTATCCGTTGCAGATTGCCTGCTGGAAAGCAGCCCCTGCACTGGCCTGTGGTAACGCCATGGTCTTCAAACCTTCCGAGGAAACCCCCAAAGGTGCCTTGAAGCTGGCTGAGATCTTTATCGAAGCCGGCATGCCCCCTGGCGTTTTTAATGTAATCCAGGGTGACGGCGCCGTAGGCGCCTGGCTGACCAACCATCCGGATATCGCCAAGGTCTCCTTTACCGGCGAAGTCGGTACCGGTAAGAAAGTAATGGCGGCAGCGGCTTCTAGCCTGAAAGAAGTCACCATGGAATTGGGTGGTAAATCTCCGCTGGTTATCTTTGATGATGCCGATCTGGAGCAAGCAGTTTCTGCAGCAATGCTGGGCAATTTCTACACCCAGGGGGAGATTTGCACCAACGGTACGCGAGTATTTGTACACCGCAGTATCCACGATCAGTTCCTCGCACGCCTGAAAGAGCGTACTGAGCAGAACATTATTGCCGGCGATCCGATGAACCCGGACACCAACTTCGGCGCATTGATCTCCGCCAAACACCAGCAGCTGGTGATGGACTATATCAGCAAGGGCAAAGAGGAAGGCGCGACCCTGCTCTGCGGCGGCCACACACTCTCCCCTGAGAACGCCCCCAATGGCTACTTTGTCGCCCCCACCGTATTTACCGATTGTCATGACGATATGACCATCTGCCGCGAAGAGATATTCGGCCCGGTAATGTCGGTATTGGTCTTCGATGACGAAGAAGAAGTGATCCGCCGTGCAAACGATACCCGCCTGGGCCTCGCTGCCGGTGTATTTACCCGCGATATTACCCGCGCCCACCGCGTGATTCACCAGATGCAAGCGGGCATCTGCTGGATTAACGCCTATGGCGCCTCCCCGGCGGAAATGCCGGTGGGCGGATACAAGTTATCCGGAATCGGACGCGAAAATGGACTTGCGACCCTGAACCACTACACCCAACTCAAGGCGGTGTATGTAGGCTTGGCACCCCTGGAAAGTCCATTTTAAGCGGTATCCTGAATGAGTGAGTTTGACTACATCATCGTCGGCGCCGGCTCTGCCGGCTGCGTATTGGCTAACCGCCTGTCTGCCCAGGAAGACAAGAAAGTCCTCCTGGTAGAGACCGGCGGTAGCGACCGCAGCATCTTTATCCAGATGCCCACCGCGCTGTCCATCCCCATGAATACCAAGAAGTACGCCTGGCAGTTTATGACCGAGCCTGAGCCGCACTTGGACAACCGTAGCATGCACTGCCCCAGGGGCAAGGTGCTCGGTGGCTCCTCCTCTATTAACGGTATGGTGTATGTACGCGGGCACGCAAAAGACTTTGATGAGTGGGCGGATCACGGTGCCAAAGGATGGGATTACGCCCACTGCCTGCCCTACTTCAAGCGCTCCGAGACTTGGGCTTTTGGCGGTGATGAATACCGGGGCGATGAAGGTCCGCTGGGGGTCAATAACGGCAACGAAATGGCCAACCCTCTCTATGGAGCCTTTATCGAAGCCGGTAAAGAAGCCGGCTACGACTACACTGCCGATTACAACGGTGAACAGCAAGAGGGCTTTGGCCCTATGCATATGACGGTAAAAGATGGGAAGCGCTGGTCTACCGCCAACGCCTATCTTAAACCGGCCATGCAGCGCCCCAATTTGACGGTATTGACCCATGCCACTGTGCATAAGGTGATTCTGGAAGGTAAACGGGCCGTCGGAATCAAACTTGAGCGCAAAGGAAAGATCCTGGAATTCAAGGCGCGGCAGGAAGTCATCCTCAGCGCAGGTCCCATCGGCTCCCCTCACCTTCTTCAGCTCTCTGGAATTGGAGATCCCGACACACTGGCGGAAGCCGGTATCGAACTCCAGCACGAACTCCCCGGCGTCGGCCAAAACTTGCAGGACCACCTGGAGTTCTATTTCCAGTTCCGCTGCAACCAGCCGATTTCCCTGAATGGCAAGCTCGACCCCTGGAATAAATTCCTGATCGGCGCTCGTTGGATACTGAAGAAAGATGGCCTCGGAGCCACCAACCATTTCGAGTCCTGCGGTTTCATTCGCTCCAAAGAAAACGTGGAGTGGCCGGACCTGCAATATCACTTCCTGCCAGCAGCCATGCGCTATGACGGCCGTGAAGCTTTCGATGGCCACGGCTTCCAGGTGCATATCGGGCACAACAAGCCCAAGAGTCGCGGCAGGGTCAAAGTGGTGAGCAGTGATCCCAAACAACCCCCTTCCATCCTGTTTAATTATTTGCAGGAGAAAGAGGATATTGAGGGCTTCCGCGCTTGTGTGCGACTGACTCGCGAGATTATCAATCAGCCGGCTTTCGACGAATATCGAGGCGATGAAATCCAGCCCGGCAGCGATATCCAGACTGATGAACAAATTGACGCTTTCGTACGGGAATCCGTCGAGAGTGCTTACCACCCATCCTGTTCTTGTAAGATGGGCACTGATCCAATGGCAGTGGTAGACCCGCAAACCCGTGTACACGGTTTACAGGGTTTGAGAGTTGTAGATTCCTCCATTTTTCCAACCATTCCCAACGGCAACCTGAATGCGCCCACCATTATGGTGGCGGAGCGGGCTGCTGACCTGATTTTAGGGCGCCCCGTATTGGCACCCTCCGAGGCACCGGTGGCCAACGTAGCCACCAGCACCCAGCGACCAGGCCGCCCAGTGCGGTCAGTGAGCTGACCTAACACCGGCGCTTTGTCAGAGATTTGACTGTCCCCTTCCGCTGCGACGGGGATAGTCAAATCTCGCGCAGCTCTGCCTATTGGGGGCGCCGGTATACCAATAACCAGCTGGAGACACAGCATGACAGCCTGGCTTTCTGCGGGATTGTTGTTTACTTTTACGGCAATAATTTTCGTAATGATTCGATGGGGAAATGTGAAGTTGGTCGGGGTTACCCCGGTTAAAACTTTCACTTTCATAGCAATTCTTTTTACTTCCGGCCTCGATGTAGGCTTGATCATGTTCCCCTTGACCGAGTTTAGCGGCTACGCAGATTTGGCCAAGAGCCCGGAATACGGTTTTACCAATCCACTGGCCATTGAGTTCGGCTTTTGGGCCTTCCTGATCTGGGGCTTCTACTTCCTCACCTGTTTTTACTTCTGCATTATTGAGCCCAAAGTCAAATTCTTTGAAATCGGCCTGGTAAAGCTGATCAATAACGTGGTGATTATCGGTACTTGTGCCTTTACCGCCTACTTGCTACTCAGCAACCTGCCCTGGTACCTGCCTCAAGTAGGTGATGGTGAAACGATTGTTGGCACCTTCTACCTGATCGTTTTCGCAGTGATTGCCGCTGCGGTTTACTCATCCACCAACCTGCGCTATGTGCGTTTCCTGAGCCTGGCAACCACCTGGCTGTTTATCGGCCTGATCGCGCTGATGTGGGTGGGTGCCTTTACCGGTGAAAACGGCAATGTCGGCGATTTCGCTTCCACCTTTGCTCTACTCGGCGGCTACTTCGGTAATATCCACCAGTTTGTACTGCCCCTAAATGATTACCACGAGTTCTACCTGTTCTGGTGGTTTGCCTGGAGCATCATGATCGGCCAGTTCACCTCCCGTTTTGTGGGTGGCCTGCGCACATACCAGGTACTGGCGGCGATGCTGGTGTTCCCCTCTATCCCCATCGCGCTCTGGTTTACCGTGCTCTACTACTACTCCAGCCAGGGCCTGGATACCAGCGGCTTTTACAACCTGGCCATGGTGATTGTCGGCATCACCTTCGTGATCAACTCGCTGGACTCCCTGATCCGCCTGTACACCGACAACCTGGGCATGACTGTCGCGCGCCTGGGTAAGTGGAAATACTTCGTACTTAACCTGGCCGCAATGAGCTTGCTCACCCTGCTGTTCAAGCTGGACTTCCTGCAAATTCAATGGATCGGCGCACTGGTGATTGGCATCTTCTTCTGTTGCCTGGGTTACATCCTGGTGAAGCGTTTCACGGCGGTTGCAGCCATCAACTCCTCACCTGAAGAAAATAAAATTGATTTCAACAAGATCGAATTAGCGAGCTAAGCCAGCCTGCTGGCTCCACCCACCTTTGGGTGGGGCAAATGAATTAGTAAATGGATAATGACAATGAAACTGAACTTGAAACTCTCTGCCCTGACTTGCGCCTCTTTGCTGGTACTTTCACAGCAGTCCCTGGCCGAACTGTCTTCCACCGTTAACCTGACCACTGACTACACCTTCAACGGTGTCAGCCAGACCCAAAATGATCCCGCATTGCAGGCCAGCCTGGATTACGGTTTCGATAACGGATGGTACATCGGCACCTGGGCTTCCAATGTGGATTTTGCAGGTGATGACGTCAATCTCGAGCTGGACTTCTATGGTGGTAAGTTCTTGCAGCTTAACGACAAAGTGAGTCTGGACCTTGGCGCTGCTTACTACACCTATCACGGCGATGATGATGTATCTAATGACTACAACTATCCAGAGGCCTACGCCAAACTAGGCTACAGTTCTTCCCTGGGTACATCTGAAGCGAACGGTTGGTATAGCTGGGATTACTTTGGGCAGGGTGGCGGTCACTACATTATGATGTTGGCCCATACTTTTGAACTGGCTGAAGGCCACGACCTGCGCCTGAGCGTTGATCGCTCCACTTCAACCGATGAAGACAAGTGGGCTTGGGGCAATAACGACGCCTACAATCACTATCGTGTTGAATACATGACCTCCTGGAATGGTTTTGACTTCAATATCGCTGCGGAAAACACCAACCTCGATTGGGATACCGCAGACGAGCGTATTGTCTTTTCCGTTGCTCGTACCTTCAGCCTATAAGGCAAAGTTGAGTACCGGGGCCCAACGGGCTCCGGTACTGAATTCTTACAAACCTGCCGCTAAGAAGTCTCCTTTCCCCTATCCCTGCCGACCTCTTCTACCTTTTCTAGCGCAGGCTCAGCCTTGCTTGTACTCCAAGGGTCCTCGGCTGATACTTCTTCCAGAACTATTTCCTTCTCCACCAGAAGTGGATAAGAACACAGATCATGTCGCGCAACCTTAACCATTGAGATACATAGTAAGGGGGCAATTAGTAATAAAGGAACACCGGCAATAATGCTCGCTGCCTGTAGTGCCTCCAATCCACCGAGAAACATAAGGGTGACAGGCATTACAGCCAGAGCAAATGCCCAAAAGATACGATTCCAACGTAAAGGTTCTCCATCCACTTTTGTTTGTGCAACTGCGGCCAGAATGTGAGAAATTGAATCAAAGGTAATGGCAGTGAAGATCAAAGCAATTACTGTGTACACCAGCATAACCAGTTTATTAGCCGGCAAAGTGTTCAATATAGCGAAAATCGTAACATTAGCACCTTGCCGGTTAAGTGTTTGTACCAGATCCAGTTCACCTGAGAAGTGTAGGTAAACACCGTAGTTACCGAGAATCATAAAAAATAAAAAACATCCGAGAGAACCGTAGAATATTGCACCGGCAATCATCGCCCTAATCGTCCTGCCGCGTGATATGCGCGCAATAAAAAGCCCTATACTGGGTGCAAATACCAGCCACCAGGCCCAATAGAAAATTGTCCACTCCTGGGGGAAACGGGTATCGGGGAACTGCTGAAAGTGAGAGAAAGACTCAGTCCAGGTGGCCATTTGCAGGAAATTGTGAAGGACCCTGCCCAAAGCATCCAGTCCACTATTGATCATAAACAGGGTTGGTCCAGCAACACACACAAAAAACAACATCGCCAGTGCAAGCCCAATCGTAAGATTGGATAAAGCGCTGATGCCGCGCCTCAACCCGGCAATAGCACTGTAACAAAACAGCAGCGCACAGAGTGTGAGCACAGCTACTTGGGTCATCAGTCCTGTCGGCAGTCCAAAGATTTCGTGGAAACCCTGGGTGATTAGTGGTGCAGCAATTCCCAATCTGGTGGCGGCGCCACCCAACATGCCAAACACCAAAGAGATATCCACCAACTTGCCAACTACGCCATTAGCCTTTCTTGCACCCAATACAGGTACAAGGGCCTGGCTGAACTTCAGCACTTTGCGCTTACGCACATAGTAGTAATAGGCGATGGGGAGTGCGGGGATTAAGTAGATAGACCAAGCCAACGGGCCCCAGTGAAATATGCCGTATGCGACTGCCCAGCGTGCGGCTTCTGGCGTATTTGCCTCAACTTGGAATGGCGGCTGTTGGTAACAATACACCCATTCAACCATTGACCAATAGAGTATGGATGCACCAATACCAGAGCAGAACAACATGGCCGCCCAGGATACTGTGGAAAATTCAGGCCTTTCATGTCGGCTCCCTAGTTTTATCCGCCCTATATCACTAAACGCGATATAAAGCACAAACAGCATCGCACCAAGCCCCAGCAGTAGATAAAAGACACCTAGCTTCTCTGTTACCAGGTCTTTTACTGCCAGCAACCAAGCAGAGCCGGCTTCAGGAAAAAGAAGCAAAGGCACTGTTGTCACCAGCAACAATACAAGTGAACCCCAGAAGATAGGTTTGTCGATATGATCGTTTGGTATTCTATTCAATAAATCTATCTCCGCCCTTTCGGGCATACTTGATAAGGACGAAAGAGATCGATATTTAGGATTTTTTGAGGATAATAGATTTTATAAGCGAAGTAGCTTTACCGGTAGACATTAAATCCGCCAGAATACGGCTAGCCTTATCTGATAACTGGGTAGGTGCGGCATGTTTTTTTGTGCAGTGCTTATAGCTTGATTTTAAATATTTTCAACAAGCCCGACTATATTGTATATGTGATAAAGATTAGAGAAAAAACACATTTGGATATATTCAAACCACATTGAGTTCCGCCTCACGGATACCGCCGCACTGTAAAGTAAAATATCACGCACGTTAAAAATTTAAAGCGTCAATCAGCGTTGTATAAGATGGCAATCTCACAGCCTATATAGGTATACACATTTAGGTAACCACTACACTCATGTAAATAGCCAGACTTCATTAAGAGTAACGGATGAAGATTTTCGATGAGGTTGAATCGGCAGTGCAAAGCTATGCACGATCCTTCCCTAGAGTGTTCTGTCACGCAAAAGGTGAGTTCATTTGGGACCAGGCAGGCAACCAGTATTTGGATTTCCTGTCCGGCGCTGGCGCTCTAAACTATGGACATAACAACACCATTTTCAAAGAGGCTTTGCTGAATTACATTCAGGCTGATGGTATTACTCATGGCCTGGATTTACACACTAAAGCCAAAGGTGAGTTCCTTCAAGCCTTTAATGAAAGAATCCTTAAACCCAGAAATATGGAATATGTGATTCAATTCACCGGACCTACAGGTACGAATGCAGTAGAAGCCGCGATGAAAATTGCCCGAAAAGTTACTGGGCAACAGTCGATCATTACATTTACTAACGGATTTCATGGTGTAAGCCTTGGTTCACTGGCTGCAACAGGTAACTCGCATCACAGGCTTGCAGCTGGAATCGGCCTGAGTGGTACTCACCGTATGCCCTACGATGGCTATCTGGGGGAAGAAATCGATACTACAGAGTACCTGGATAAGGTGCTGTCAGATTCGAGCAGCGGTATCGATTCCCCGGCTGCTGTTATTGTTGAGACAATTCAAGGCGAAGGCGGCATCAATACAGCCAGCGCACAATGGTTAAGGAATCTCCAGGCCATTTGCAAAAAGCATGGGTTATTGCTGATTGTTGATGACATCCAGGCTGGCTGTGGCCGCACAGGTGATTTCTTCAGCTTTGAGGAGGCCGGAATTGAACCAGATATTATCACCCTGTCAAAGTCCCTAGGTGGATACGGGTTACCAATTGCGTTGGTATTGATGAAACCTGGGTTGGACCAATGGAAACCCGGCGAACACAATGGCACCTTCCGCGGTAACAACCTGGCTTTTATTACCGCACAAGCAGCAATCGATCACTATTGGTCAAATACGAGATTTTCAAAAGAGATAAGGCACAAAGGTAACTACATTACCATGCGCCTCGAAAATATTATCAGTCAAGTTGGCAATGGAATATTTACCAGGAAAGGCCGCACGATGTTTCAAGGGATTGACTGCGTAACAGGCAACCTTGCTAAAAAAATCGCCAAGTATGCATTTGAGCATGAATTGATTATTGAAACCAGCGGCGCTGACAGCCAGGTTCTGAAGCTACTATGTCCGCTAACCATTAGCGAGAAGAATCTTCAGCGGGGTCTTGATATTATTGAATCAGCATTCAACGATGCACTTGCAGGCGAAAAGGTCCCAATGGATATAGGAGGCCATCTCGATTCATGTCGCACCTAATATAGGTAGACATAAAAAATTTTTTTAAGCTTCCGAAAAACTAAATATACATGGATGTATTAAGTTATGTTAAATGAGCATCAGTTTGATTTAAGCGGCATTCTTAATAAGGAAAATGATTATTCAAATTCTCCCCTGTTAGATATCAAAGGGAGAGATCTCAGCCTACCGATTATCACTAAAGAAGCCGAGAGGCTGGGATGCACCTTCAAGTCCCATAAAAAATCCATATATGAAATCATAAGTGGGGATAAGCGAATCCCATTTCTTAGTAATTCTCCTTCAAGTTCTTGCGTTCATAGCTACTGCGCAAGAATCAAAAATATTGCAAAGAAGATGCTGATCGAAAATGATGTGCCAGTTCCCGAGGGGGAGGCTTTCAAAGACTTGAAGAAAGCACTAGCTTACTTCAAGAATCTTGGGGGTAAAGTTGCCATCAAGCCAAATAACGCCTCCATGGCCAGGGGGGTCACCACCGGTATATCCACAAAAGAAGAGTTCATTAAGGGCTGGGAATTTGCAGCATCTTACAGTAAAGAGGTTATCGTTGAGAGAAGTATAGATGGTTATGACTTGAGGGTTTGGGTGATCGGTGGCAAGGCCGTCACGGCATTTGTCAGGATTCCTGCAAATGTGGTTGGTGATGGGGTCGATAATATCAGGCAATTGATTGAAAAGAAAAATGCACGAAGAAAGCTTAACCCAAATTTGGTTCATGACCCCATTAATCGATATGATTTGATTGAACGACAAGGAATAACATTAGACTATGTTCCTGACAGCAATGAGAGAGTCTGGCTGGCAAGCGTTGCAACGGTTGGGGGGGAGATAGTCAATTTTATTGAGCATGTGGACAACGCAGCTCTTCAGGTAGCTGAAAGGGCTGCCGCCACATTCCCAGGGATAGTACAGGCGGGTGTTGATTTAATTGTTAGTGGAGAAAAGGATGGTGGTGGACCTGTTGTCCTCGAAGTTAACTCCAATCCGGACATATCTTCTCCAACATTCCCAGGGTATGGTGCCCAAATCAACACCCCTAAAGCATTACTCGAATATGTTTTGAAGCATCCATCCGCGACCTCCAAGACAAAAAAGAGCAGTTACAACCCAGCCCCTTCTTATTCATATACTATTAATGATCATAAATCACTGAGAGGACTCGGAAATTCAATTAAATTTATCAAGCAAGCCGCCTTGAGAAAAGGGATTGAAATTGAGGATGTTGATGAGAATGTATTTGTTGCCAAATCCAATCAGCAGTCACATCTGTTTCTGGGATGTATGCCAGAGAGTACATCATTGGTGTCACGCATAATTTGTAATGATAAGAGTTTTCTTTCAAGTTTCCTGAAATATAAAAACATCCCCTACTCTAAAAATACTGAGATCGATGAAAACACTAAGATCTACAGGCTGGCATTAATTGACAATGAGGTGGTATCTGTACTTCAAAGCATTCACGAAGACTATAAGTTAAGCACCGAGTTTGGCGTTAATCATAAGTGGCGGGAGTCCACCAAAGATACACATCATAAGTTTTGTGAAATCGCTGGAAAGGTCATCTCAGAGCTATTTAACCCATATCTTGCAGGGGTAACCCTTATTGCAGAAGATATCTCAATATCTCCTGACGAGCAAAAATGGGCGATAAGTGATGTCACATACAAGCCATTTCTGGCATGGCACCATTATCCGAATATTGGCATTGGACGGGATGTGGCTGGCGCTTTACTGGATTCTATATTTAAAGATCTGGATAAGCCTAATACCATTCAAAAATCTATCCAAGTTAAATTAGATGATGACACAATATCCTCAGATATTACCGATAGAGTCCAGAAAAGTGCAGCAAAATTTGGCATCTCAGGGTGGGCAAGACATACTAATAATGACCACCTTGAAATGTTTCTTGAGGGTACACCAAGCGCACTGAATGAATTTCTTATAACTTGCCAGGAGCTGATTGGAGCAGACTTTGGAGACATAATCCGGATTGTAGAACACAATAAAATGGCACACGCAAGCTTTTTGGTGATCACCTGAGAGATATTCTTTATACAAAGGGAGCAACTTGGAAGGCACCACCCAGATATCGGTGCCTTCTGGAATCCAGCCGGAGTTACCCTATTTCGCTAAAGCCTGGATGGATGGCTTCCTGGATCTCCTTCAATATGAGGCTTGTCATCATGTGACACCCCGTGGGAGCCATGTATAGGTACCTCCCAATCCCCCTCTTTACTCCAGGGGTCCTCTTTCGGGAAGTCCTCGATGTAGATTTCCTTTTCCTCGTAATCCGGCTGGTAGCGTAAGTCATAGTTGGCGGCTTTAACAATCGACATGCACAGCATAAGCGCCACTACAAGCAGTGGGACACCGCCAATGACACTGGCAGTTTGCAGGGTGTCGAGCCCACCAAGGAACATAAGGGTCACTGGCATCACAGATAAGGCAAATGCCCAGAACAAGCGGTTCCAACGCGCGGGCTCCTCATCCACCTCCTTCTGTACCACGGCTGCGAGGATATAGGAAATTGAGTCAAAGGTGGTTGCGGTAAATATCAATGCAAGCACAGTGTAAGCCAGGATTACCAGCTTACTGCCGGGGAGTGTTTTTAGTGTGGCAAATATTGCAGCCGTAGGCCCCTGCTCATTCAATACCTGCACCACATCCAGCTCTCCGGAGAACTGCAGGTACACTCCATAGTTACCCAACACCATAAAGAACAGGAAGCAGCCAAGCGTGCCAAAAAAGATGGAGCCAACTACCATGGTCTTGATAGTCCTGCCCCTGGATATGCGCGCTATAAACAGGCCGACACTTGGTGCGAATACTAACCACCAGGCCCAGTAAAAGATGGTCCAGTCTTGCGGGAAGTGCGTGTCTGGAAATCGTTCAAAGTCAGCAAAGGGCTCAGTCCAGGATGCCATGTGGAAGATATTGTCCAGCACCCGCCCCAGAGCATCCAAGCCAATATTCAGCATAAACAAGGTCGGCCCAACAAGAAAGACAAATACCAGTAAGGCGATTGAAAGCCACATATTTACATTGGAAAGCGCCCGAATACCCTTTTTCAAACCAACAAAAGCGCTATAGCCGAATATCAATGTGCATATCATCAGCACAGTAACTTGCGTTCCCAGCCCTGTAGGTACGCCAAATAGCTCATGGGCGCCCTGGGTGATCAGTGGTGCAGCAATCCCTAGGGTAGTGGCGCCACCACCAAGCATGCCAAATACAAACAGCACGTCGATCAATTTACCGATACCCCCTTGTGCCCGCTGTTCACCTAAAACTGGCATCAGCGCTTCACTAATCTTCAGTACGCTGTGATTACGAACATAGTAGAAGTAGGCAATGGGTAGCGCCGGTATCAGGTAAATTGACCATGCCAATGGCCCCCAGTGAAATATGCCATAGGCGACCGCCCAACGAGCAGCCTCTGGAGTGCCCCCCTCCACCTGGAAAGGCGGGGACTGGTAATAGTAGATCCATTCAACCATGGACCAATAGAGAATCGAGGCCCCAATTCCGGCACAGAAAAGCATGGAAGCCCAGGAGAGCGTAGAAAATTCTGGATTCTCTTCAGGACTACCCAATTTGATTTGGCCTATATCACTAAATACGATATAGACCATAAAAAGAATCGCCCCAACCCCAAGCAGCAGGTAGAAGACACCTAGCTTGTCAGTGACAAAGTTCTTGGCCACCAGAACCCAGGCTGCGCCCACCTCAGGATAGAGTACCAGTGGCACAGTTACCGCTAGCAACAGTGTGAGCGCCCCAAAGAATGTGGGCTTGTCGATAATTTCTTTAAAGTTATTGGACAAAGCTTGCCTCCAATTTGCCTTGAAAACCACGGCAAAATAAAAGCAAGTGTGACTTTATATAAAGAACTAAAAATAAGATGGTGCTATTAATTCGAACTTATACAGGAAAGGGAGTCAGAATGAATTGCTTTTTGATTTTGCTTTTATAGAGGTCAATTCTATCAGTATCGCAAGGTAATTCAACGCGACTTCCAGCTGTATCCATACAACTCCGATCCGAAAGCAGGCAGAAAAGAGAAGCAGCCCTCACCTTATGAGACAGATGCCATCAAGTATTCTATTTTGCGCAACATCTTTCAATTGGATCACAGCCGACAATTCTGTTTAATTTAGGTGCTCACTACTCTGACTTCAATGAAGTCTCCAGCTGGGTGAATTGTCCCTGAATCATCGCCTTCTCCTGCAGAACAATACGATTCTCATCCTCCAATTGTTGCGTTCGATCTCTTGCTGAAGCCAACTCCAGCTCCAACTTCTCAACCGACTGCTGCTGTAGCTGAGCTTCTTTACTTAGGGCCGAGTTGTCACTTTGCAGCCGGATGACCTGCTGCTGCAGCCCGGAAACCTCCACAGCTCTGGTACTCTCCAGCTTGCTCTGCACTTCAGCTTGCCGTGTGAGCGCCTCCATCTCCGCTTGAGCGACCGCTATCTGTTCTCGAAGGTCCCGCTTGTCACGATTTGCTTCGACCACCAGCGCCTGGGCCTGTTTATTCAGCAGGTCCTGGTCGCCCAACTTACGCTCGGCCAATGCCAATTGCTCTGTGAGCGTGTCAATCTGACTTTTAAGCTGCTCACTGGCAGAGCGGTATTGATCACGCTCTTGTTGGCGATCACTGGCCGTTCGCTGCTGGAAGTGTTCAAAATGCTCGCGGATATCACGGTTCTCATGCCTCATTTCCGCTACAGCCTCTTTCTGCTCCCGGATACGAGCTGCAGCCTCTTCCCGCTGATACTCGCTCTTCTCCAGCGCCACCCCGGTCTCATCCAGTGCCTGCTTGAACCGACGCTTTTCGATCTCTGTAGTGGCCAGTTTTTTCTCCAGCTCACGAATGCTGGCCACCTGCTTTGAGGCAGTTTCCTTGACCTCGATAAGCTGAGCTGAAATTGATTCTTCCTGGGCTTTGAATTCCTCTTGCATCTCTTCAACCCGCTGGTCTGCCTGTCCCTGGATGCGCTGGTGCAGCCCTTTCAGCGCCTCCACTAAATCCTTAGGTAAGCCACTAATATCCGTGTCACTTTCCATCTCACTACGCCAACGCTTCAACAAGGGAGCGATGGTGCTTTTACTACCAGTACCCAATTGGGCTCGCACTCGATCTACCGTGGGCTCATCCCCGCGGGCCTTTATTGCCTTGGCGGCTTCAACAATATCGAAATATGTAACCCCTGTGCGCGCCATCAGCCATCCCTCTCAGATTATTTCGTTATAAATTACGTAATACGTAATATTACATATAATTCAAAAATTAATCAATTCTTGAACTATGCAAGCTAACCTTCGATAATGATTCTTATCGAAGGCTATAAATACATGGAAACCCTTATTTACTGTACCTGCGGTACAAATTAGGGTTGTTAAGGTGATCTTAAATATATGGGAAAGCCCCCCTTCTCCCCCGAAAAAACCCAGGCAAAGCCCAGCTCTCCCAGTACAGCTGCACGGGCTGGTACGCTGCTATCGGAAGAAAACATCCAGAAATATTTACGCGCAGCCACTTCAGATAGCACCCGTAAGGCCTACCGTTCAGCCATTCGCCAATTCGAGAAATGGGGTGGAAGGTTGCCGACTGATAGTCACTCACTTGTGAGTTACCTTCTTAGTCGAGCAGACACGTTGAATCCCCGCACACTGGATCTGCACCTCACTGCCATTGGTCAGTGGCATCTGTATCAGGGGGTTTCAAATCCAGTCAGTGATCCGCTGGTACAAAAGACTATGCGAGGCATCCGTCGCACTCATGGCAAACCCAAGCAGAAAGCGAAAGCTCTCAGCCTTCAACACATAGCCACCCTTGCTCGCTATCTGCACACGCAACCGGAATCCAAAAAGAAAGCACGAGATCTCGCACTGGTTCTGGTTGGCTTCTTTGGAGCTTTTCGACGCAGTGAGCTGGTGGCTATCCAGGTGAAGGATCTGACCTGGGAAGAAGAAGGGCTGATTGTGCGGCTCCCCAAATCGAAAACTGATCAAAGTGGCGAAGGTTTAGTGCGCGCCCTGCCCTTTGGCAGTCAGGAAGTATGTCCTGCCCGCGCACTTCGATCCTGGCTTGAGGTTAGCGGCATTTCTGAGGGGCCTGTGTTCAGAGCAGTAAACCGCTGGGATACCATTCAAACTAGACAGTTAAACCCCACCGCGATCAATGGCCTGCTTAAAAGACTGGGCACCGCTTGTGGCTTTGAGTTTGTCGATGAGCTCAGCAGCCACAGCTTCCGCCGCGGCCTTTCCACATCCGCTGCACGTGAGAAAGTCGGCTTTGAGCTGATCAAAAAGCAAGGGGGCTGGAAAAGTGATGCCACGGTTTGGGAGTATATTGAGGAAGGGCAGCAATTTACTGAGAATGCCTCCGCGATCCTAATGAAGAAGATGGCGGAGTTACTGTAGCCGTGATGAAGTATTCCTAAATAATCTTGGGGTTATCAAACTGACACAAAAGTCGATACCTCCTCGGCCCCATATTTCTAGAACTCGCGCCAGCCTATAGCCTACGGCGGTACATCTTTGTACCGCATTGCCCGCAGGCTGGTTAACTGGTTGTTTATTCACGAATCTATACTGAATGGCAACCTGAACTCTCAAGACACCCACAATACACGCAATTAGTCTTGAAGAAATTTCAACAGGTCTCGATTGAGTCTTTCCTTGTGAGTGTCGACAAGGCCATGCGGCTCACCGGGATAAACAACCAACCTGGCATTGCGGACAATTTTTGCTGCGGCACGAGCCGAATTGTCGATGGGTACGATCTGGTCATCATCACCATGAACTATCAGCGCGGGCACATCAAATTTCTTTAGGTCCCCACGGAAATCTGTTGCCGAAAAGGCAGCAATAGAATCGTAGGTATTCTTATGTCCACCTTGCATTCCCTGCGCCCAGAATGGCTGAATCAAACCTTGCGAGGGCTCTGCATCCGGACGATTAAATCCGAAGAATGGTCCAGATGCGATATCGAGGTAGAGTTGAGACCGGTTTTCCAGGGACCCTTTGCGTATGCCGTCAAACACTTCCAACGACAAACCAGCCGGGTTGGTCCTGGTCTTGAGCATACGCGGTGTAACGCTGAGATCAGTGCGGCTTTCTTGACACGATCAGTACCATGACGGCCGGTACAGCGCGCGACCTCACCGCCACCGGTAGAAAGCCCAACAGAGTCACAGCAGAGGCTCTATGTGGCACCAATGACCTAGGTGGTGAAAATGGTTCACGGCAGCATTCAAAGCGCCGCCTTCACACCAGCCGCATAATCTGGATGTACCTTGGCAAATAGCGCCAACTGACGCCGTACTATATCGTCAGGGACTCCCGCCATAGCTTCGGCGATATTTGTATAAAGGCGCTGCTTTTGTTCATCATCAAACAGGTCATACAATACGCGTACTTGGCCATAGTCATCGTTACCTTGATGATGATCGTAGCGATCCATTGCGCCTGAAAGTACCAATGGCGGCTCTTTTACATTCGAGTCCTGTACCGGACCATCAAAACTGTTGGGTTCGTAATAGGCATCCGGATTACCGGTGCGAAGGCCTGTATAATTCATCTCGCCATCGCGGTAATAGTTGCGCACAGGGCATCGCGGTATATTAACTGGCAAGTTTTCATAGTGAGTACCCAAGCGATGGCGGTGGGCATCGGCATAGGAGAAAATTCGAGCCTGCAACATCTTGTCTGGGGAGAAACCTATGCCTGGAACAATATTGGAAGGCGAGAATGCGGCTTGCTCCAACTCCGCAAAATAGTCATCGGGATTGCGATTCAGCTCCATTACACCCACATCGATAGGGGGGTAATCCTTGTGGGGCCAGACTTTGGTCAGGTCAAAAGGGTCGTAGGAGGTTTTGGCCGCATCTGCTTCAGGCATTAATTGCACCTGCAAAGTCCACTTTGGATAATCCCCTTTTTCGATAGCGCCGAACATCTCTTCTTGATAGCTCTCGCGACTGCGCCCAATCACTTCCTCAGCTTCGGTGTTGGTGTAATGTTTGTGGCCTTGCTGGGTTTTAAAGTGGAATTTTACCCAATAGCGCTCGCCGTTTTGATTCCATAGTGAAAAAGTGTGCGAACCATAACCATTCATATGCATTGGTGTTATGGGTAGGCCGCGGTCAGAAAAAAGTATGGTGACCTGATGTAAACTCTCCGGTGACAGCGACCAAAAATCCCACATCGCCGTTGGTGAGCGTAAGTGAGTACGAGGGTGGCGCTTCTGGGTGTGAATAAAGTCAGGGAATTTGTAGGGGTCACGTACAAAAAACACCGGTGTATTGTTGCCAACCAGATCCCAGTTGCCTTCCTCAGTGTAAAACTTCAGGGCAAAACCGCGCACATCACGCTCAGCATCGGCCGCCCCCAATTCACCGGCAACCGTTGAGAATCGTGCTAACACCGGTGTTTCAGTGCCCGGCTGCATGACCTTGGCACAGGTATATTTGCTTATATCTCCAGTGATTCGTAGGGTGCCGAATGCGCCCCAACCCTTGGCATGCACTGTACGCTCAGGTATACGTTCGCGATTTTGGTGCGCCAGCTTTTCAAGTAATTGGTAGTCCTGTAATAACAGGGGCCCGCGTGGACCCGCACTGAGGCTATTCTGGTTATCCGGTACGGGTGCGCCAGCATCGGTAGTAAGTTTGTTTTTTTCTACCATGATAAGTTTTCTCTTTTTAGAATGTCAGGAAATGTCAGTTGTTCTGGATGTCAGGCGAGCTGCTAAACATGCATTGGGCAGATACAATCCCGGCTGGCCACCACCTACAATTGTTATATTTCGAATTCTTTCCACCCTTTTTTACCTATGGAGGTACTGCGAGGTAAGATTGCTAATGTCAAATCTTAGAATAATATTCTTGGAAGGTGCCCTGCTTTCGCAGGGCACTCGTGGTGTGACTCATCTATCCTGTAAAAACTTCAGTAGGTCTTGATTGAGTCGGTCTTTGTGAGTGTCGGCAAGGCCATGCGGCGCGCCGGGATAAACAACCAACTTGGCATTGCGGACAATTTTAGCTGCGGCACGGGCTGAATTGTCGATGGGTACAATCTGGTCGTCATCCCCATGAACTATCAGCGTGGGCACATCAAACTTCTTCAGGTCCCCACGAAAATCTGTAGCCGAAAAGGCAGCGATAGAATCGTAGGTATTCTTATGTCCACCTTGCATTCCCTGCGCCCAGAATGACTGTATCAAACCTTGCGAGGGCTCTGCATCCGGACGATTAAATCCGAAGAATGGTCCAGATGCGATATCGAGGTAAAGTTGAGAGCGGTTTTCCAGGGACCCATTACGGATACCATCAAACACTTCCAGCGGCAAACCACCCGGATTGGTTCTGGTCTTGAGCATAAGCGGTGTCACTGCTGAGATCAGTGCGGCTTTCTTGACGCGATCCGTACCATGCCGGCCGATATAGCGCGCGACCTCACCGCCACCGGTGGAAAAACCTACCAAGGTCACATCTTTCAGGTCCAGCGCTTTGATGACGGCTGCCAGATCATCTGCGTAATGATCCATATCATTACCATCCCAGGGCTGGCTGGAGCGGCCGTGCCCTCGCCTATCGTGCGCCACGACGCGATAGCCTTTAGATGCCAGGAATATCATCTGGGATTCCCAGCTATCCGAGCTTAGAGGCCAACCATGACTGAAGGTAACAACCGGCCCGTCTTTTGGCCCCCAATCCTTGTAATAAAGCTGTACTCCATCACGGGTGGTGATGGTGCTGGCGGTTTTGGAATAGCTAATAGCGGGTTCGATAGCTTGACTAGATTTTGAGTCAGCTAAAGATTGTGTTGCGCCGAAGGTAGTAAGGAAAGCTACACCGAGGGCACCGATATTGCGAACTAAGGGGTTCATACTCGTTTTTCCTTTAAAATCTGTAGATCAAGTTTTTATTGAAGTCCGAGCGCTCAGTTGCCGAGCACAAGGTTTACATCAATGTTTCCGCGGGTCGCATTTGAATAGGGACAAACAATATGAGCCTTGTCGATCAGCAACCGCGCCACGGGCTCCGCCAGTCCGGGCAGAGTGATACGCAACGCCACCTGGATGCCAAAACCGGTGGGAACCGGACCTATGCCAACCTTACTGGTAATCTGTGAACTATCAGGGAGCTTGATTTTTTCCTGAGCTGCGACATGTTTCAATGCGCCCAGGAAACAGGCGGAATAGCCTGCTGCAAATAGCTGTTCTGGGTTGGTGCCGCTACCACCTGCACCGCCAAGCTCTCGCGGCGTTGAAAGTTGGACATCGAGGGCATTATCAGTGGATAACGCTCGTCCTTCCCGGCCACCTGTAGCAGTGGCTTCGGCCGTATAGAGGACTTTTTCTAATTGCATGTAAATACACCTTGGTTTACAGAGAGGCAGACTCATATCTGCCAACGGGATTAAATTTACACCCAGAACCGATACGATATGTAACAATAAGTCTTTATAAGTTAACTAGGAGTGTCAAAATGGGGGATCGGCTGGCAGCCTTGCTGGATAAATTTTCAATCACAGCACGCGTGTTCCACACAGGCACTTTATGCGGCATCAATAGGCTAAGTGGTGAAGGGGACTTGGGACAGCTCCA
The DNA here is from genome assembly GCF_007183175.1 of Microbulbifer sp. GL-2. Lineage (NCBI taxonomy): Bacteria > Pseudomonadati > Pseudomonadota > Gammaproteobacteria > Cellvibrionales > Microbulbiferaceae > Microbulbifer > Microbulbifer sp. GL-2. The sequence goes on along the minus strand of NZ_AP019807.1, from coordinate 3,998,592 downwards.
TTTGATTCGCCAGGGTACCGTCGAGGTCAACCACAATAGTGGCCCGGCATTAAAGATCACCGAGCCCAGCCTGCTATTCTATCCGCGCCCGTTGGCACATCGGTTTGTTACAGACTCTGAGAGCGGAGCAGATTTTGCCTGTGCCAACCTTAGTTTTGATGGCGGCTCTGGCAATCCTATAGCAGCAGCCCTGCCCGACTTTGTCTGCCTTCCGTTGTCAGCTATATCGGATTCAAAAAATGTGCTGGATTTGATTTTTGAAGAAGCTTTTGCACAAAACTGTGGTCGCCAGGCGATACTGGATCGCCTATTCGAAGTTATAGTAATTCGGGTGCTTCGTCACTTGATGGAGGAGGGGCTGACACAGGTTGGTATGCTGTCTGGCATGGCACACCCACGCTTGCGTTTAGCTTTGATTGCCATACATGAACAGCCCGCACATGAATGGACCTTAGAAGAGCTGGCCCATCAAGCTGGCATGTCGCGCAGTGTCTTTGCCAGATCATTTCGCGATCAAATCGGCACAACTCCAGCAGCATACTTACAGCGGTGGCGGATATCGTTAGTGCAGCGCGCTTTGAAAGAAGGCCTGCCATTTAAACTGGTGGTAGAGGAAGTTGGCTATGGAAGCGAGGCCGCATTATCGCGCGCCTTTAAAGCCTGCGTGGGATGCTCCCCTCGACAATGGCTTAAGCAACAATTGTCATAAAAGAGGTATCCTCAATAACTCTTAGGTGGACCATACCGAATGAAGGAGTTGCTAAACTTGGCAACGCTTCCTTGCAATTTCTTCTCTCCGACTAAACTCACCTGCCTTTCTATTTCACCATTACTCTTGGCTTATTAAGACTATTGGAGGCATCACCTATGGCTAATATACGATTGCCAGAGCCGCCATCGAAGCTAAGGTTGGCACAGGCAAAATCTGCCCCGCTCTCGGAGTCTGTAACAAACCGATGTGCCAACGGGCGCGGATAGAACAGCAGGCTGGGCTCTGTAATCTGCAGCGTCGGAGCGCACTTCGATAGTGCCCTGGCGAATCAAAAGGGGCTGTCCACCACTTAGCCTATTGATGCCGCAAAGGAACACGCTTGCTGTGATTGAAAATTTATCCAGCATGGCTGCCTGCCGCCCCCATCTTGATACTCCTGGTTAACTTATAAAGACTTATTGTTACATATCGTATCGGCTCTGAGTGTAAATTTAATCCCTTTGGCAGAAAATGAGCCTGCCTCTCTGTAAACCAAGGTGTATTTACATGCAATTAGAAAAAGTCCTCTACACAGCACGTGTGTTCCACACAGGCACTTTATGCGGCATCAATAGGCTAAGTGGTGAAGGGGACTTGGGGCAGCTTCACTTGATTCGCCAGGGCACTGTCGAAGTCAACCACAGCAGTGGTCCGACATTGCAGATTACAGAGCCCAGCCTGCTGTTCTATCCGCGCCCGTTGGCACATCGGTTTGTTACAGACTCCGAGAGCGGGGCAGATTTTGCCTGTGCCAACCTTAGCTTCGATGGCGGCCCTGGCAATTCTATAGCGGCAGCCCTGCCCGACTTTGTCTGTCTCCCGCTGTCAGCTATACCCGACTCAAAAAGTGTACTGGAGCTGATATTTGAAGAAGCTTTTGCCCAAAACTGTGGTCGCCAGGCGGTACTGGATCGCCTATTCGAAGTTATAGTGATTCGGGTACTTCGGCACTTGATGGAGGAGGGGCTGATACAGGTTGGCATGCTGGCTGGCATGGCACACCCTCGCTTGCGCTCAGCGCTGATTGCCATGCATGAACAGCCCGCACTTGACTGGTCCTTAGATGAGCTGGCTCATCAAGCTGGCATGTCGCGCAGTGTATTTGCCAGATCATTTCGCGATCAAATCGGCACAACTCCAGCAGCATACTTACAGCGGTGGCGGATATCGTTAGTGCAGCGCGCTTTGAAACAAGGCCTGCCATTCAAACTGGTGGTAGAAGAAGTTGGCTATGGAAGCGAGGCCGCATTATCGCGCGCCTTTAAAGCCTGCGTGGGATGCTCCCCTCGACAATGGCTTAAGCAACAATTGCCATAAACAGTGTACTCGAGGCCCCCTCAATAATTCTTAGGTCAACCATGCCAATTGTGGGGGTTGCTAAACCCAGCTCCCTCCCTTGCAAATTCCTCAGCCCGACTAAACTCACCTGGCGGAGACAGGCAATTTCATTACCAGCCCCTCTATTCCACCTTTATTCTTGGCTTATTTAGATTTTCCTGGAGGCCCTACCTATGGCTAAACCCACTTGTGTCGTGATAGGCGTTGGCCCTGGAAATGGCGCGGCATTTGCCAGGAAATTTAATTGTGAAGGCTATCAAGTCGCTCTACTCGCCCGAAGCCAAAGTTTCCTGGATAAGTTACAAACAGAGCTGGATGATGCACAAAGCTACATCTGTGACGTTACCAAACCAGATCAAATTAGCGATGTATTTAGCCGCATTCAAGGTGAAATGGGCCCCATCGATACCCTTATCTACAATGCTGGCTCTGGCCATTCCTGCACTATCGAGAACCTGGATATCTATGAATTTGAATCTGACTGGAGGATCAACAGTCTTGGCTGCGCATTCTCAAGTCAGCTGGTAGCTACAGAGATGATCAAACGCAGTAAGGGAAATATCATTATTGTGGGGGCGACCGCCTCCCTGCGAGGCGGGGCAAACTTCACATCGTTTGCATCGGCCAAGGCCGCTCAACGCAGCTTGGCTCAATCCATGGCCCGGTACTTATGGCCCAAAGGGATACATGTGGCATACCTCATCATTGATGGACCGGTCGGGAAAAATCATGGCTTAGACGGAAGAGCAAGAGACGACCAAGCATTCTTGAAGCCATCGGACATCGCCGATAGCGCCTTCTTTCTGACCACTCAAGCCAAATCAGCCTGGACTTTTGAACTGGACCTCAGGCCACATGTGGAGAAGTGGTAACAAAGATCATCTTACCCCGTATTTGATACCTTTATTTAAAAGAAATATCAGCAAGGAAGCCGAAAATGACCTTGAACAAAAAACAGATAGAAGACTGTGAATCCAGCCATTGGGACTTCTCCGATCTGAAAGCAGTATTTCTTAACTGCACACTAAAACCCACACCGGAACTCTCCCACACCGATGGCCTGGTCGCCATCTCACGGGAGATCATGCAGAGAAATGGAATATCTGTGCAGGTGCTGCGACCTGTTGATCACGATATCGCCTTTGGTGTATATCCAGACATGACCGAACACGGCTGGGAAAGTGATGACTGGCCGCAGATATTTAAGCAGGTTATAGAAGCCAATATCCTGATTTTAACTACACCCGTATGGCTCGGTGAAAAATCCTCTATTTGCACCCAGGTCATAGAACGTCTCTATGCCAATTCATCAGAACTGAATGATAAAGGACAGTATGCATACTACGGTCGTGTTGGTGGATGCCTGGTTACGGGTAATGAGGACGGGGCCAAGCACTGCTCAATGAACATTCTCTATTCTCTACAACATCTCGGTTATGTAATCCCACCCCAGGCAGATGCCGCCTGGGTAGGCGAAGCTGGACCTGGGCCCTCTTACCTGGACCCTGGTTCTGGCGGACCACAAAATGACTTCACCAACCGCAATACCAGTTTTATGACCTGGAATCTGATGCATATGGCTCGCATGATCAAGGGTGCCGGTGGAATACCAGCCCATGGCAACCAGCGTTCCAGATGGGATGCGGGCTGCAAACCAGACTTTCCCAACCCGGATTACCGCTAAGACTATAACCGCACTGGCATGGCAAAGTAGCCAAAAAAGTCTGTATTCTCTCCAGCCCATTTACAAAGTGAGGCGCCTAGAGATACATTGCGCGTCTCCTTTTAGATTCCACTTCCCGCAGCATTCAATATTGCCCTGCACCCCAATTACCTTATCAGGTAAGGTGCCGGCTTTTGAGGTCGCGGCTACAGAAAACAACGAGGTCCACTGTCCCGAATGAAGCCCGAGTTACTGGAGCAGATTCTTCATAGCAAGCTCTTTATCACTCTCTGCGTAGTCACTGTAATTCTTCTGTTACGCGGATTCCTGACCCTTACCATTGCCCGCAGCAGCTGGGCAAAAGCGGACAAACGTCGCCGTATAAATACCGTACACAATATTGGGAACCTATTGCTGGTTATCAGTGTTATTGCCGTATGGGTAACTGAGTTACGGGATTTTGCCCTATCTATTGCCGCTTTCTCTGTGGCGATTGTGTTGGCTCTGCGTGAGGGTGTGCAGTGCCTGGTTGGTGGCTTATACCAAGCAAATATGCGCTCTTTTACTGTGGGTGATTGGATCAAAGTGGGCAATCAGTTTGGTGAAGTAACCGACAGTGACTGGTTGAGTACCACTCTGCTGGAGATTGACCCTCACGGACTCGGCAACGGTTACACTGGCACCACCCTTTATATACCCAACAATGCCTTCTTTACCCAGCCTGTGAAGAACTTGAATTTTATGCGCCGCTATATCGAGCATACCTTCTCGATTACTCGTGAAAGCAACGGGGTAAACCCTTTTGAAGCCAAGAAATTCATGGCGGAGCGATTGAAAGAGCATTGCGACTCCTTCCTTGATGTAGCCGAGCGCTACTGTAAGCTAATTGAGAGTCGTATGGGCGTGGAGCTATCGGGCCCGGATGCAAAGGTGAGTATCAGCACAAATGACCTGGGTCATGATGTCATCACCGCTACGATATTTTGTCCGCGTGAAGAGGCTACAAATATCGAACAGCTGGTAACTGAGGATTTTTATAACTTCTGGTTTGAGAAGACTAAAGCTTTGAAAACTGAAAACTAACAGCTGCACCCAATCTCAGGCGCTGGTGGATAAATTTCTCCAGTGCTTGGGGTAGCTCCTTAGTGATCCGCAAAAACTTCGCTCAGCCACTCAATAAAAGCCCGGACTCTGGGCGATAGGAAACGATTCTGGGTGAAAACTACAGAAACTGGCTCACTTGGAGGGCGAGTAGTAGATAGTATTTCCACCAAACTACCTGCAGCCAAGTCCTTTTCGACATGAAACCAGGGAAACTGGGCAAGACCGATACCTAGCCTGACGCCATCCAGATAACTCTCGGTACCAGTAACCGTCATGGGAGCTGGAACCTCCAGAGTTTCAACCCTATCCCCAACACAAAAAGACAGCGGAGTGGAATTCCCGGTTGTTATCGAACGCAGGGCCACTACTCGGTGACTGCTCAAATCAGTCAGAGACTTAGGGGTGCCATAGCGTTCGAGATATTGTGGAGATGCACAAGTTAATCTTTCCAGCATGGTTAATCGTCTTGCAATCAGCTCGCTATCGGCCAAATGGCCATAGCGTATCGCACAGTCTACCCCTTCCTGAACCAGATCAACCCAGCGGTCACCTTCGCTCATCACTAAAGTGATCTCAGGGTACCGCTCGAAGAACTGGGGAAGTCTGGGCACAACAAAGTGACGTGCAATTGTTCCCTGCACATCGACACGAACCTCCCCTTTCGGCACTGAGCCCTTAAAGGCACCTTCTGCCTCTTCCACATCGGAAAGTATCGACAAGCAACGCTGGTAATACAGCTCCCCATCCAGTGTTGCTTTTACTCGGCGGGTGGATCTTTGCAGCAGCCTCACCCCAAGCTGCTTTTCGAGCCTGTTGATGACTTGGGTTGATGTTGATCGCGGAATGCACAGGTCGCTGGAAGCTGCAGTAAAGCTGCCACGCTCAACAATGCGAACATAAAGTTGCATCGCATCCAGTTTATCCATTCAGCCCTCATTGTTTATCTAAATGGAACAATGGGTTCTAGTTTAGCTGGATTATCTGTTCAAGCGACCAGATTATTATCTTCGAGAACACTCTCAATTATGGAGTCTCAACTAAGGCTTCATTCGTAAGCTTGGAGATTATCGTGGAAAAAGTTGCACTAGTAACCGGCGCTTCCAGAGGCATAGGCGCGGCCATTGCTACCCGGTTAGCAAAAGACAATTTCACCGTACTGGTTAACTATGTCGGTAATTCTAATGCCGCGGAAAGGCTGGTGAATCAAATTGAAAATGCCGGAGGTAAGGCCGTCAGCGCTCAGGCAGACGTCAGTGATATTAAAGCGGTTTCACGGCTATTTGAATCCACCGAAGCCTCCTTTGGTGGTATTGATGCCGTTATCAATAGCGCTGGTATCATGAAGTTAGCAACCTTAGCTGAATGCAAGGAGGATGACTTTGACAAACTGGTTGCCGTCAACTTTAAGGGCACATTCAACATTATGCGGAAAGCAGGCAAACACCTTCGCCAAGATGGACGAATTATCAATTTATCCTCAAGCGTTGTAGGCCTAAACATGCCGACCTACGGTATCTATGCCGCAACCAAAGCCGCAGTTGAGGCCTTGACACAGGTAATGTCCAAAGAATTGCGCGGGCGAAATATCACCGTCAATGCCGTTGCCCCAGGGCCGACAGCAACCGAGCTTTTTCTCGATGGCAAATCTGACGAGGTGGTGAGCAACCTTGCCAAATTGTCCCCACTTGAAAGACTGGGAAACCCGGAAGATATAGCTAATACGGTTGCCTTTTTGGCCGGGGAGCAAGGGGCCTGGATCAATGGGCAGGTGATACGGGCCAATGGTGGGATTATTTAAACTCTTTGCCAAGTTTGGCCCACTATCCATTGTGACTTTCTAATAAATTTAACGCTCATATTGATTAGATTTTTTCATGGGAAGTTACCATGCCTAACCTAATCCAGATGCGAAGCCTAAAGTAAAGTGAAAGCCAACTACTCGACTTCTAAATCATCCAGGCGCTGGCGGATAATCTCAGCCAGCCGCCGAGTGCCGGGACCAGAAATATCCCTATCGGCAAAAGTTAAGTACATGGAAGCATCCCTTTTATTGCCTCCTCGCAGTGGTAATAACTTGAGGCTCCCTTCCGCCAATTCTGAACGGATTTTCTCTTCCGGTAACCAGGCAAAACCGTAACCTCGACAGGCTGCACCAATAGAAGTACTCATATTACTCACAGTCCAACGCTGGGCCACTTCAACAGTTACTGTACGGCTAGTGCGTTGGGAGCCGGAGTCACGCACCACCAGATGGCGATGCTGGCGTAAGTCTCGCAGGGTTAGTTCACGGCCAAGTTTGTGAAGGGGGTGCTCTGGGTGTGCAACCGGTATGATTCGTACAGGGTTTGGTAAGAGCTCTCCGTTAAAGCCCTTAGGGATATGTGGACTTATTGCAAAATCCACACGCCCCTGTTGTAACGCTTCAGGAGCCTCTCCAATCACTGTCTCATACACTTCAATACGGGTTTGCGGGCTCTCTTTTCCAAACTGATCCAGACATTCAAGTAATAACCAGGTAGGAAATAATACTTCCACTGCTATGGAGATTTCTGACTCCCAGCCAGCGGAGGCCTTACTCGCAGCCAGCTCAATAGCGGCCGCATCCTCAACCAGCTGCTTGGCATGTCGATACAGCATCTCCCCGGCAGGGGTCAGCACTGCCTTACGGCCACTAATGGTAAATACATCCACCTCAAGCACAGACTCCATTTTCTGCACCGAGTAGCTCACCGAGGACTGACTCTTGTGCAACTGGTCGGCGGCCTGAGAGTAACCGCCAGCCTCGACAACGGCGATTAAACAGCGCCACTGCTCCAGGGTAATTCTTGGCATCACAGTTTGCACTTAGCCTACCTCCCGCCTTAATATCGAATAATTCGATCTTTTAGAGCAAATATTTGTTATTTTTAATCTAAATGTTCAATGTTTCAATAGCTCCATAGCAAATTCAATCTCAATGGAGCCGATGATGAACAAATTACTGAATATCCAATCCAGCCTGTTCCAGGCCGGAGGTCTGTCCTCCCAGCTGGCGGCCAAGTACGTTGATAGCTGGAAAGCCAGGAACCCTTCGGGTGAAGTGGTCAATCGCGATTTACTGGCAGAACCTGTCCCCCACCTGACGTTGGAGCGGTTTCAAGCCTTCACCACCACCGCTGAACAACGCACCCCTGAGCAACAGGCTATTGTCGATTTTTCAGACAGACTTATTGAGGAAATCTCTTCGTCAGATGTACTGGTACTGGGTGTACCTATGTACAACTTCACCATCCCCTCTACCCTACATACCTACTTTGATCATATCGCCCGAGCTGGAGTTACCTTCCGCTATACCCCCAATGGTCCAGAGGGGTTACTAAAAAATAAAAAAGCGATCGCCTTTGTCACTCGAGGTGGCTATTACGGCGATGATCATGCACAGAGTGCATTTCTACGTCAGTTCCTCGGCTTTGTAGGCATAACCGATGTGGAGTTTGTCTATACGGAAGGGCTTGCGACCGGTGATGAGGCCAAGGCAAAAGCTGTCGCAGCGGCGAATGAGCGTATTACTGAGCTTGCTTAAACCTACAAGTGCCCCAGCAATATTTAAAAAAGCCAGGCGGTATTATCCGACCTGGCTTTTTAAGGCTTAAGATCTATAAAGCTTCCACAGCTTCAGCTTTTCTGGTTTCAGGAGTTTCGGCTTGCGAAGAGCCAGCTGTATTGGTTTTTCGACCAAACAGCCTCTGCACCACCACAAAGAACAGTGGAATAAAGAAGATTCCCAGTATTGTGCCCACGAGCATGCCGCCCAACACCCCAGTACCAATAGCACGCTGCGCGCCGGAACCCGCTCCGGTAGCAATGGCCAAAGGAAGTACACCCAGTCCGAACGCCAGAGAAGTCATCAGGATTGGGCGCAGGCGATCACGCACTGCATGCATGGTCGCCTCCACTAATTCCATTCCGCTTTCCAGGTTTTGCTTGGCAAACTCCACTATCAGAATGGCATTCTTACTGGTCAGGCCTACTGTGGTAAGCATGGCCACCTGGAAATAGATATCCCGTTCCATACCACGCAAACTATTCGCGAGCACCGCTCCAAGGATACCCAGAGGCGCCATTAGCAATACTGCCGTCGGTACGGTCCAGCTCTCGTAGAGTGCGGCAAGGCACAGAAACACGATCAGTAATGACAAAGCATATAGCAGTGGTGTTTGCGCACCAGCGGCGCGCTCCTGATAGGAAAGGCCGCTCCACTCAATACCAATTCCCGCCGGCAATTGGGCTACCAAATTCTCCACTTCCGCCATCGCTTCGCCAGAGCTGACACCCGGTGCGGCCTGGCCATTGATTTGCATAGACGGCACGCCGTTATAGCGCTCAAGTCGGGGAGATCCATACTCCCAGGTGAAGCTGGCGAAAGAGGACAAAGGCACCATATCGCCTTTATCATTGCGCACGGACCATAGCTGGAAGTCTTCCGGCACCATGCGATACGGCGCATCCGCCTGCATATAAACCCGCTTGACCCGGCCGCGATCGATAAAGTCATCGATATAGGACCCGCCCCAGGCAATACTCAACGCACTGTTAATTTCAGCGATAGACAATCCTAGGGCCGCAGCCTTGGCGTTGTCGATCTTCACGCGGAACTGTGGCGTATCTTCCTGGCCATTGGGGCGCACGTTAGACAGTAATTTACTCTGCCCTGCCATCCCCAGAAACTGGTTGCGCGCAGCGGTAAGTGCTTCGTGCCCCAGATTGCCGTTATCCTTCAGGTAGAAATTGAAGCCGCCAGAAGAGCCAAGCTCTGGCAGAGGCGGCGGCGCGAAGGCGAATGCCATGGCATCTTTGATTTGCATCAGCGCGCCCATTGCGCGCATGGCTACCGCTCCAGCACTTTTAGATTCCTCTTCCCGATCAGACCAGTCCTCCATATTCACAAAGGCGATACCGGTGTTCTGGCCGCTGCCAGCGAAGCTGAAGCCTTGTACAGAAAATACCGACTTCACAGTGCCCTGTTCATTATCCAGAAACTGGTCTTCCACTTTGCGAATCGACTTCATGGTGCGCTCCTGGGTCGCACCCACTGGTGCCTGCACCATAGAGAAGAGTACACCCTGATCTTCATCCGGCAGAAAGGAACTGGGCAGACGCAGAAATAGGAAGGCCATTACCGCTGACAAGGCAACAAACAGCAACATAAAGCGGCCGCTGCGCATAAGAATGCCCTGTACTCCCCCCTGATAACGCTGACTACCGCGCTCAAAGTTTCGATTGAACCAACCGAAGAAGCCTTTCTCTCCATGGCTTTCGCCTTTCGAGAGCGGCTTGAGCAGCGTCGCACAAAGTGCGGGCGTCAGGATAATAGCTACCAGTACAGACAGGGCCATAGCAGCAACAATGGTTGCCGAGAACTGGCGATAAATTACGCCGGTAGCGCCATCCATAAATGCCATAGGCACAAACACTGCCGACAACACCACACCGATGCCAATCAAAGCGGCGGTAATCTGGTGCATGGACTTTTTAATGGCTTCCTTCGGTGACAGCCCCTCTTCACGCATTACCCGCTCTACGTTCTCCACCACCACGATGGCATCATCCACCAGCAGACCGATGGCCAGCACCATCGCGAACATAGTGAGCATATTGACCGAGAAGCCCAATGCCGCAAGTACGGCAAAGGTACCCAGCAACACCACCGGCACTGCAATTGTGGGGATCAGGGTTGCACGGAAGTTCTGTAGGAACAGGTACATTACCAGGAAGACCAGCACGATCGCTTCAATCAAAGTGCTGATAACGCCTTTGATGGAGACCTCGACAAATGGCGTGGTATCAAAAGGTACGACCGAAGTTAGCCCCCTGGGGAAGAACGGCTCCAACTCCTTAAGCTTTGCTTTAACCCCCTCGGCAGTTTCTAGGGCGTTGGCCCCAGTGGCCAGATTAATGGCGATACCCGTTGCCGGCTGACGGTTGTAACGGGAGATAAATTCATAGTTTTCTGCCCCCAGCTCTACGCGAGCGATATCGCCTAAATGGAGCAGGGAGCCGTCTTCATTGGCGCGTACTACGATTTCCCGAAATTGTTCAGGAGTTTGCAAGCGCCCCTGAGAAGTTATAGAGGCATTGAGCTGCTGGCCCTGAACCGCTGGGGCACCACCAAGACTGCCCACTGCTACCTGGGCATTTTGTGCGCGCACTGCTGTTGCTACATCAGAGGGAGTGAGGTCGTAGGTGGTCAGTTTATTGGGGTCAAGCCAGATACGCATGGCGTATTTGGAGCCGAACACCTGTACATTACCTACACCAGGCACCCGGCTAACGGGGTCCACAATGGCCGAGTTGATGTAATCGGCAATATCGTTGCGGTTCATGCTGCCATCTTCGGACACAAAGCCCGCAACCATCAGGAAGCCACCACGGGACTTGCTGACGTTAACCCCTTGAAGCTGTACTTCCTGAGGCAACAGCGGCATTGCCAATTGCACTTTGTTCTGGACCTGTACCTGAGCAGTATCCGGATCAGTGCCATTCTCAAAGGTTAGAGAAATCGACAAACCACCGTTAGACTGGCTGGTGGCGGACATATAAAGAAGGCCATCGAGGCCTTTCATATTCCGCTCCAGAATCTGCGTGACCGAGTCCTCCACCACTTTAGCGGAAGCACCGGGATAGCTGGCCTCAATATTAATAGAAGGTGGTGCGATATTGGGATAGCGCTCCACTGCCAACTTGCTGATCGACAGTACACCCGCCAGCATGGTGATAATTGCCAGGACCCAAGCAAAGATGGGCCGGTTGATAAAGAAGCTCGCCATAAACCCTACCCTCAGGAACCCTGCTCAGCAGCAGCTTTTTCTTCGCCGACCGCCGCAGGTGGCTGTTCATCCTCACGCTCGCTGGGCTGTACCGGAGCGCCAGGGCGAATCTTTTGTAATCCGGCGACTACCACCCGATCACCAGCCTGTAAGCCCTCTTCCACCAGCCATTGATTGCCGACAGTGCGGCTCACCCGCACAGAGCGCTGGGCGACAATATTTTCTTCGTTGACGACCATGGCCGAAGTGTTGCCTTTAGGATCTCGCGCAATTCCCTGCTGGGGCACCAAAATGGCGTCGTCACGTACACCACTGCCCACAATCGCGCGCACATACATGCCCGGCAGTAACATGCTGTCTGGATTGGGTACGACTACCCGCAACAGCACACTGCCCGTGGAGGGATCGACACTCGCTTCGGCAAATTCAAGCTTGCCCTGGTGCTCAAATTCACTGCCATCCTCCAATAATATTTTCACTGGCAGATGAGTGGCATCTGCCAGGGTGCCCGCTTCCAAAGCCCGACGCAGGCTTACCAACTCTGCAGCCGACTGGGTGACATCTACATAGATGGGGTCCAGCTGTTGCACTGTGGCCAAAGTTGCGGCCTGATTGGCCGTCACTAAAGCACCCTGAGTAACGGACGATTTACCAATACGACCGGTAATAGGCGCCGTGATCTGGGCATAATCCAGTTGGATTTCTGCTCTCTGTAATTCTGCCCTGGCTGCAGCCACATCGGCGCGAGCCTCTTGTAAATCCGCCTCTGCAGAGTCGTTCTCCTGTTTGCTGACAGCGCCATTCTTAACTAGGCCAGCGGTACGTTCGGCCTTCAAACGGGCGATATTCAACGCTGCGCTGGCTCTCTGCAACTTTGCGCGAGCGCTATCTACATCCGCTTGGTAAAGGGCGTCATCCAGCTGATAAAGCGGTTGATTTGCGTCGACACGGCCACCTTCACGGAACAATTGCTGCTTTATGATGCCATTAACCTGCGGGCGAACTTCCGCCACCTTGAAAGGTGAAGTGCGCCCAGGTAGCTCCCTGGTAAGGGTCACCGGCTCAGATTCCAGCGTGACAACTGTTACTTGAGGCGCCATCATCGGCGGTGTGGCAGCCTTCTCCTCGCAGGCCACAAGAACTGAGGACGCGACCAGAAGACTGATTAGCGCTTTTTTATTGAGCATGATTACCTCGATAAGGGCTGACTACCTGGGCAATGCGGTCAGTTGCGGGAATACATTGAGCGAGACAGGAAAGTCCGGTTCCAGTAGCTTGGCATTTTATGTGCGAGAGTGAAATTCGATCAACTGTTCATCAACGCGTAATTATCGACTAAGATGCACTTTCACCCAGTGTTTTCAAGGGTTTGCACGAATATCTCATTTAGCCTTCGTGCGGCGAACTGTCGTGAATATGCGGTCAGATGAGACAAACATGATTAAAAAGAAGCTGCAGTCCCCATGACCAAACGCAGAAAAGAGCAAACAGTTACAACTCGTGAGCGTATTCTGGACGCTGCGATGAATGTTTTCCACGAGTTCGGCGTGTCTCATGCCTCTCTTGCAGAGGTGGCGGAATTGGCCGGGGTAACCCGTGGCTCGGTATACGACCATTTTCGCAGTAAGGCCGGTTTGCTCAACGCCCTGACGGAACGGATGGAACTACCTGGAGAGAGGCTGTGCGAGGCCGCTGGGGACCAGATAAAAGAAGACCCCCTAGGCACCCTGCGCACCCGATGGGTATGGTTGTTCCATGAGATTGCCTGCAATGAACAATGGCAGCGGGTCCTGGAAATTATCTTCCTGCCCTGCGAGGCGGTAAGCGAGGTCTGCGAATCCACCCGGCGTATCAAACAGGGACGCACTGAAGGCTTGGAGCGTATGGCACAGCTGATGAAAATGGCAGTTACTGCCGGGCAGCTGCCCGCCGACCTGGATATGGATCTGGCGCAACAGATGCTACACGGGGGCCTTTTTGGGGTGCTGGAAGACTGGTTTCAGTCGCCGCGGATGGAAGATCTTGGGGATCTGGGTGAGCATTACATCGATACCCTGCTGGATATGATCCGTTTCTCTCCTGCTATGCGCTTGGATAGATATCAGGTTCGCACCCTGCATTGATCCGCCCACCCCAAGCCGCGGTCTGTAATACCGCAACACGTGGTTCAAGGTTGGGGCAAGCAGCCTTCCTTATAGCGCTTGCTCCAGATAGATCAGGTTGGAGTAGCTTTCAGCCCAGCTTACTTTTTGAATCTTTCATCTGGGCGCCATCTACATCGCGAACAGCATAGTTAAATCCTGAATGGATGCAGTGAGCACCATAATTACCAGCTTTATCTAAAGCCAGAAAACCCACCTGGAACTTCTTATAGTCCCCAAGCTTGCGTGCAATACGCTCAACTGCCTCACGGCAGGCTTCTTCCGGTGTATAGCCGTGGCGCATCAGCTCCACCACTTGATGACAACCGACAGTTTTGATCATTAGCTCACCCATGCCGGTGGCGGTAGCCGCACCCACTTCATTGTCGACATAGAGCCCAGCGCCAATAATCGGCGAGTCCCCTACCCGCCCATGCATCTTGAAAGCAGCCCCGCTGGTGGTGCAGGCCCCTGAAAGATTGCCGTCCTGGTCCAATGCTAAGATGCCGATAGTGTCGTGGTTTTCAATATTGATTACCGGCTGGTAACGGGACTCACGCTTCCACTCACGCCAGGCGGCTTCGGCTTTCGGGGTTAACAGGTTCTCAATTTCGAATCCCTGCTCCACGGCAAAGCGCTGTGCGCCCTCGCCAACCAACATGACATGCGGGGTCTCCTCCATCACTTTTCGTGCAACAGAAATCGGATGTTTGATGCCCTGTAGAAAAGCTACTGAGCCACAGTTTTGCTTCTCATCCATAATGCAGGCATCCAAAGTGACTACGCCATCCCGGTCGGGAAAGCCGCCATAGCCTACACTCGTCACCTGCGGGTCTGCCTCCGGTACACGTGCGCCGATTTCTACTGCATCCAAGGCCCTACCACCGTCGGCCAGAACCTTCCAAGCTGCCTCATTGGCAGGACCACCATGATTCCAGGTTGAAATCACAACCGGTTTCTTTCCTTTCTTCGTATATCGCCGGGTCATGGCAGTCACCGAGGGGGCTGCCAGAGCAGCGGCACTACCAAGGAAGGAGAACTTCAGGAATTTTCTTTTACTGATCACGGTAAATTTTCTCTGAATTTGTAACGCGCAGACACATCATTGTGTCTGCGCGTAAGAGTTACAACGGGATCAGAAGCTGTAAGTCATCCCCATATAGGCGCGGCGGCCAGAATAGGCAGAGCCCAAGACCCTATTTTCCTCGCCCCAATATCTATCCACCTTTTCTTCGGTGAGATTAATGATGGAGGCAGTTAGGGTCAGGTTTTCCATCAAACTATACGAAGCATTCACGTCCAGCTGATCGTACTCATCGGTAAATGTATTCAAACCATTACTGTAACCATCCGCATAGGCGCTGCGATAGTTGTAAGAAGCTCTTACACTGAAAAGGTCATTTTCGTAGTACACCGATAGGTTATATTGGTCTTTGGAAGTGCCCGGAATCTCTGTCTTGATAGTTTCACCACTCTCGAGATCAAGGTTGGCCAACTCTGTATCTGTATAAGTGTAATTGGCGAAAACCCCAAAACCGTTATCGAAAGCATACTGCACAAACAGCTCTGCCCCCTGTGCACTGGCATCGGTACCATTCACCGGCATTGACATGTTCACATTCCAGGTACCACCATCGATTTCCCTGGTCACTAGTGAGCTACCGTTAATCACGAATGATGCAATATCCTTCCTGAATAGGGTTAATCCCATTGCGGAAGCATCATCGAAATACCACTCCAGCCCCAAGTCAAACTGATCCGCCTTATAGGGTTCCAGTTCGGAGTTCCCCGCAAAACCATCTCTTACCGTCGCTCCCGGCAACGGAGCGTGTATCGACTCGGAGCCACCCAGGTCACCGTAATTTACCCGGGCTACAACCCGAGCAAGAGCTGCGCGCATCACCAATTCATCGTTAATATCCCAGGCAATATTGGCGCTTGGCAGAATATCGGTATTGCTGCTATCGCGGACATTGGGTTCATCCTGCAAAACACCATTAATATTGTCGTAAGTACGAGCATATTGCTTGGTCTGTACCGCGCGAACACCAAAGTTACCCCGCAGGATTGCCGAAGTGAAATTCTGTTGTACATAGGCCGCACTGATCTCTTCACCAATACGATAATCCTGATCCCTTTCAACGATTACCGTAGGATCACCGTAGGTCTCATAGAGAAACTGTTTCAGCTTCTCAAACTCCAGGTGGGCGAAGTTGGGTACATTTACACCACCAATAATATTGTCGATTGGACCGCTGGAAAGGATGTCTATGGTGTCCGGCACGCCATTGGGGTCGGTGTGGAAGGAGTCATCCGGCCACCAGGGATAACAAGCCCCGTCCACATCGCCCCAGTTGATGGTTGGGCAAGGAGCATTATCATCATCCCAGGACTGCTTGGTGATCCGTCGGTTAATTTCGTGATCGCGGTATTTAAGCCCTACATCAAGGGAACTAAGCCAGCCATAATCCATATCGATGGAAACATCCAGCTGGTAATAATTTTCCTCATCCTCACTGCTGGTCCAGTGAGAGGAGAACCAGTCGTATAAGGGATAAGTATTTGGGTCCGCCAAATCGGCACTGGTATCAATGTCCGCAGTGCCACTACTGAGATCCCAGCTCCAATCAGTCACAGTACCATAGCGAGAATTCACCGAAGCAAATAGCTTCTCCGAGGGGCCACCTTCCGCACTGGAATTACCTACAGCCAGACGTACATTGAATCCATCCCCCTGGTAATTAGCATTGAAATCCAAGGTATCTGAAACGTACTCCGCTCGTGTATAGTCGCCACCCACCTGTGGAGACTGCAATTCTGCCTGCCCCCTGTCCAGCATACCGATACCGAGCAGGGTATCGCCATCCTCATCAAATTTTAGGCTGCCTGGTGCTATCGCATCACCATAGTTCCACTCCGGAAATACGATGCGATAGTTTTCAGAATTTCCACCCTTTTCAAAGCGGAAATAATTGACGCCAAGTTCAAGTTGCTCCACCGGGCGCCACTGGGCGCTAAGTTGTACCCCCTCGCGGGTGCGCTCCTCTTCCAAAACACTGCCTACAACGGCTCTGGGCGCATAAAAATCGCGGTACTCATTACCGTCGACATCTACCATTGGCCCCCGGGCCTCTACACCACCATGTGGTTGCTCATCACCCTGCCAGCCCCAGTTTTCTGTAGTGGTGCTAATCACACGATTTTGACGATCCTGCTTGGAGTAACCGACCAGTACACCAAATGTTTCCTGGTCATTTTTCCAAGAGTAAAAACCGGTGTACTGCGGCTCATACTTTTCCGTGACATCCGCATAGGTTGTCTCTACGGATAACATGCCCTCCCCTGAATCCAGATCCAAAGGCTTACGGGTATGTAAAATTACAGTACCGCCTATGCCGCCCTCATCCAGCTTTGCCTCGGGGCTCTTATAAACATCAGTACGGGCAATCAACGTTGCAGGCAACAATGAATAATCCAGTGATCTCGACGGCTCATCTCCCGGAGTGGCGATATAGTTACCGTTAAGCTGGGTAAAAGTAAGTTCAGGATCTGTACCACGGATACTTACCCTTACACCTTCACCACCACTGCGAACTATTGAAACTCCAGGCACTCGCTGTAAGGCATCTGCTACGTTTTTATCGGGAAATTTACCGATATCTTCAGCGGTGATCGAATCCACCACCGCATTGGAAAAGCGCTTCACATCGAGATTTTTCTCCATGCTCTGGCGAATTCCCATCACCTCTACTTCCTCAAGAACCAAGCCTTCTTCTTTTTTTTCTTCTGCACTCTGCGCTTGTGCCATGCCGACAACACCGCATAACACCAAAACGCTGGCTGATGTACGTAATAATTCTGCTCTACGATTTATTTTTAGGGTTTTCTCTATCACTGCTCTGTGTCTCTTTTATTATTTTTCGAGCTTTCCCTTTACACACTAAACCTGGCACGCTCAAATGCCAGGCCACCGGAATAAGCCCTGTTTTTTTCCTATCCCTTGTTTATTTCAGTTAACAACCCCTTCCCTGCGGGTTGAAGCCATAAACGGTTATTAGCTATTCAAGCCCAGTCGTTTGAGCACTTCAGGCGGTGCTCCTGGGAAGCTGGCCATGGGGCGATTGCCCACGTAGCCAATATCCGCCATACCTTCCTCAGTGGTATAAAAGGCGGTAGACACAAGGACTCTCACTTTGGCAAAGAAACGTGCACCGGCCTGGAATTCAGGCTTTGCAGTGCGGGCCCATTTGATGTCCTCACAGATTGCAGTTTTTTGCGAATCATTCAGTTCGACAAATGAGTCTTCAAACCTGCGCCTGGACTCTCCCTCCAGCCAGACAACCCCGCCGCGAATCGTGACCAGATCCGCTTTGTTGTTTGAATAAGGCGCAGAGACATATTCATTGATGTAGTGATGAGCCCCTACTGAAGAGGCGCTCGGGGAAATTTCATCTGCCGGGATAATTACATCGCAAAGCGCTGCCAGTACTGCCAGCTCACCCGCATCCAGCTGCATTTCCCAAGGCACGACGGGATTGAGCAGATCCGGATCTGTAGGCGTGCCTCTGGCCAAGGTTTGTTTTGGGGCATCCAGGTTTTTAACCGCAGGTTTCGTCGCTGGCTTTTCTTCCTTAACCACAACCTTCTGCGCTACTTTTTCCGAACAACCAATCACCGGAACTGCGGCAGCGGTGGTGGCAATCAAACGCAGGGCATTGCGGCGGCCCAGATTGGTTTTTTCCTCGCTCATATCAGATGTTCCTCTTCTTGAACTGGTCCACGATGTAGTCACAAGTACGCCAAGCCAGGGCCATAATGGTCAGGGTTGGGTTCTTGTCGGCATTGGATACAAAGGGGGCGCCGTCGGTAAGGAATAGATTGGGAACTTCCCAAGACTGGCAGTAAGGGTTGAGTACAGAATCTTTCGGGTTAGAGCCCATCCGCGCGGTACCCACCTCATGGATAATCGCACCACCGTTGATAATTGCCTTGGCACCATCTGTTTGCACGGTAGAGGTTACCTTGCCGCCCATGCCTTCGATAATTCCGGCAAAGGTTTTATGCATGTGGGCGGCCTGGTTAAGTTCTTGGTCACTCCATTTCCAGTGGAACTTCAGGACCGGAATACCCCACTGGTCCACCTGGTTTTTATCGATTTCACAGTAGCTGTCTTCGTTGGGAATCATTTCCCCACGGCCATCAAACCAAACGAAGGAACCGTAGTAGCGACGGCAGGCCTCTTTCAAATCTTTACCGTAAGCACCACTGGTGAAGTCGCCCATACCACCAAAGGCCCCTGCACCCGGCATACTGCGGCCTCCGCCAAACTCGATGTGGTAACCTCGGGCAAAATCCAGATCTCCTCGCAATTGCTCTTTGTACAGCCACCAAGGCATATACATATGCATCGCCGAAGCACCGTCTTCGTTATGAGCGGGCATATTTTCCAGAGCGGGAATCTGCCCGCCGATACCAGCACCCACGGTATCCATCAGGTACTTGCCTACAACACCACTACCGTTGGCAAGGCCATCGGGGAACAGTGTACTTTTCGAATTGAGAAGAATGCGCGAAGTCTCGGCAGCACTTGCCGCAACCACTACGGCACGGGCACTGGCAAACTTTTCCTGGCGGGTGTTTTTATCGATATAAACAACCCCATTGGCATTACCGCTCTTATCAACAGTAACCTCGCGCACCATGGCATCAGTGATGATATCCAGATTTCCAGTGGCCAGCGCCGGGGGCAGAAGCACTGTAGTTGACTGGAAATTTGCCTTGATGGAGCAACCGCGCCCGCAGGGAGTAGCCCAGAAGCAGGCGGCACGGGATTTCATTGATTCCTGGGTCACTTCCTGGGCAAGCTTGTTGTCCGGAAACAGTTTCTGAGGAATATTTTCGTGGTCGAGGCGTTCGCTGAGAATTGCCAGGTGAGAAGGGATCACCGGAATACCCAGCTTATCGCAGGCCTTTTTCGCCAGCAGCTCATAAGCCCGGGGCTTAGGGGGCGGTAAAAGTACCCCATCGGAGGAGTCGGGGGTGTTTTCCAGTCCTTCGTTAGTGCCGTAGACACCGATCAGCATCTCGGTTTTGTCGTAGTACGGCGCCAGATCTTCATAACTGATCGGCCAGTCAAAACCGAGCCCATCCCGTGAATGAGGTTTAAAATCGTATTTCCCCATCCGCAGGGAAATACGCCCCCAATGGTTGGTGCGCCCTCCGAGCATACGCGCGCGCCACCAATCAAATCGCCGGCCTCGGTCATTGGATGCCTGAGTGTAGGGTTCACCAGGCACTTGCCAGCCGCCATCCACAGTGGCATCGTAAAAACCGAACGGCTTTTCCGGTGTGCTGCCACCGCGCAGGGGGGCGTCTTTGGGCAAGTTAAACATGGGGGTTTCCTTGACCGGGTCATAGGATCGCCCCGCTTCCAGCAAAAGCACTTTTAGTCCGGCTGTGGCAAGCACGTAAGCCGCCATACCGCCTCCTGCACCGGAGCCAACAATTAGTGCGTCGTACTCTTTTTTCTCGAAGTCATCATTCGGCATTGCCTCTCTCCTACTTCATCAATTATTTTTGTTTTGTTCGTTAAATTTATCTTTATCTATTAACAGAAAACTGTAACCGGTTACATTATTCGTTAAAAATTTTTATCGATTTTTACTGATCGCTATCTATTAGACGAAATAGATCCGACTATCAGCAGTTATTTTGCGAAAGTTGAGCGATAATTGGCCGCACCTCTCTCATCTTGTCAATTTTAGAAAAGTAACCGGTTACATCTGTAACCGATTTTTATTCTTTATAATTAAACTGCTAGCGGCTTCAGCTGCTGAGACAAACTGAGCAGTAACTTTTGGGTGGCTTTAATTCCCCTGTCCTCATCTCCGGGTCCTTCGTATTCAATACCGATATGGCCTTTATAACCGGCATCTCGAATAATCCGCAGCATGCGAGCAAAATCTGTGTTGATCTCATTACCCTTTCCATCAAAAGAAAAGCTTTTTGCACTGATTCCTCGCGCAAAGGGCATTAATTGCTGCACTCCCAGGTAACGGTCGTAATCTCCGAAATTGCCAAAGTCCGGCAGGCTGCCACAGTTCGGCATATCCACATTCCGCAGTAACTGAGCTAACCAAATCCCGTTGGAGGAATAACCACCGTGGTTCTCCACCACAATGTTGATATTAAAATCCTGAGCAAACTCTGCAAGTGAGCGCAATCCCTCAGTACATGCCAGCTGTACTTCCTCGCTACTGCCCTGTCCACCGGCATTCACTCTGATAGAGTGGCAGCCTAAGTAATTGGCAGCTTCAACCCATTTGAAATGGTTCTCTACCGCTTGAAGCCTCTCTGCCTTGCCTGGATTGCCGAGGTCACCTTCGGCATCCACCATTATCAGCAGGCTCTTAACACCGTGATCCGTCGCCCGAGATTTCAACGCTGCCAGGAATTTCTGATCCCGCGCCTTATCAGGAAAAAACTGGTTTACGTACTCCACCGCATCAATGGCAAATGTTTTTTTTGTCTTGATCGGGAAATCCAGCACCTTGAGTGCACCACTTCGCAGCTGCCTATGTAGAGACCACTGGGCCAGGGAAATTTTGAAGAGCCCGTTTTTCTGATTAACAGCGAGGCCCCCGCTGTTACCAAATAAAGGTGCAGCAACTGCAGCTGCAGCTAATCCGGCACTAGCCTGTAGAAAAGTCCTGCGTTTCATTGCCGCTCCCCTGACTGAATCAATTTTCCAGACAAATCATCTTGGGAATCAACATCAAGGCTATCCCCTTCGCCCTTTCGCAACGACCTGCGGAATCCACTAATAGTCCCACCAAGGTCCTCTCCCATACGGCGGATCTTGCCGCTGCCGAACAGCAGCACCGCCAGCATAAGGACTATCAGGATTTGCCAAACGCTGATTCCGGAAATACCCATGATTTACAACTCCCGGATTCGGATGTTGCGATACCAGACTTTATCACCGTGATCCTGCAGGGCAATAAAACCACTCTCGCTACGGGCAAATTCCGGGTAAGAGGAAAATTTACTATTGGCGAGACGTGTATCCCAATCCTCTGACCAAAGTTCATAGCTGACGACCATGTTGCCGTTAAGCCAGTGCTCTACCTTGCCATCTTCTACACGAATACGTGTTTTATTGAACTCCCCTGCAGGCTTGACTTCATCCTCATTGGGAGCGTACATATCGAAAACCGATCCTGCACTATGGCTGAGCTTTTCGAGGTTCGGGAAAGCACTGTTATCCAAAACCTGATATTCCATACCTGACATCCAAACCGGCGCATTGTCACCCGCTACCCGATAAATAATGCCGCTGTTACCACCCTCAGATATCTTCCACTCCAGCTCAAGCTCAAAGTCAGCAAACTGATCAGCAGTCACAATATCCCCGGCCCCACCATCAGTGAGTACCAGATTGCCATTGATTACCTGCCATGCTTCCCCTACCTGAGAACCATTTGCACCAGTCCAACCGTGCAGGGTTTCACCATCAAACAGGTATCTCCATTGATGATCCGCTTTTACATCGGTTTTCTCGGGCACCTGTTCACAGCCACTCGCAGCGAGTAGCATGGCTGCCACAGCCAACAGAGAAGTACCTGGTTTTATCACAGTGAATTTTTTCATCATTTTTATCTCCACATGAATTGGTGGTTATCTATTCATTTCATCGATGACAGGCTCGACAATGAAACATTGTCAATCCTGACAGTAGTCAGTGCTGCCACGTAAAACCAAATCAAACGGTAAAATGGTTCGGCTCGATTTAAGTGGCTTTCCATCAATAATTTTACGCAGCGTTTCCATTGCATATCGGCCCAGTGATTCCGCCGGCTGGTCAATAGTAGTCAGGGGTGGATCCGTAAATTGCGAGAACTCGATATTATCGAAACCCGCTATTGATACATCCGCAGGTACCTGCAATCCCATCTTCTTTGCCTGATGGATGGCGCCTATGGCCATTTCATCATTCATACAGAAAATGGCGGAAGGTGCGCGTGAACCCGAAAGGAGCTTGTAGGCTCCCTCGGCACCGGATGACATAGAAAACTCACCGTTGACCACCAATTCTGGGTTCAACTCGAGTCCATGTCTGTGCATCTCCTCATCAAACCCGGCCAGGCGGTCCCGCACAATTGGGCTTTTAAGTGGACCAGTGATCACGCCGATACGGCGGTGCCCCAGCTCAATCAGATGGCGAGCCATCGTCTGTGCTGCTCCGCTGTTGTCCAGTTCAACTACAGGGTAACGATCATCTTCAACAATACGCTCACAAGCATTCACCATTGGGACAGATGCCGCCACAGCTGCATCTTTTTCTGCAAATGGGTAGCGGCTATCCAGTTGAATTAGGCCATCAGCCTGATTTGTGAGCGCCATACCAGCATAAAATTGCTCAAGATTCGGCTCCCCCTTGGTATCTCCCAGTAACACGGAGTACCCCTGGTCCTGTGCAGCTTTTTCTATTCCCCGGATTACCTTGGAGAAAAATGGGTTGGCAATATTTGGAACCAATACCATCACTGCAAACGACTTGCCGGAGCTAAAATTTCTCGCCAGCAGGTTAGGCCGGTAACCGGCCTCTTCCACCGCCTTCAGGACCCGCTCTCTGGTTCGCGGAGAAACCATCTGCGGATCTTTCAGGGCCCTGGAGACGGTCGCGACCGAAACGCCGGAGCGACGTGCAACTTCGCGAATGTTTGACATACTTTCCTGCTAGTTTCTTGTTATAAGCGGGCTATTTTCGCACAGATAGAAACCATCTACTGATCACCCACTGCTGCGGCACTTTGTAACTTGCTTGCGGACTGCCTGCGATCCCAAAGCCAGATAACGGCAAATATCGGAAGCAAGATTAATGGGACCACCGCCAGGGACTGGAAAGACTCCACAGAAGCTGTCACCAATACAGCGTCCAGTTCATCCCCACTCAGTTTTTCAAAAGCCTCTATGCCTCCAGCCGCTTCAATTTTTGCACTATCAAAGATGGCTCCAAGTTTTGGCAGGACAAACTGAATAGACATACCGCCGGCAAAACCCAACAACCCCAAAAACAGCGCCCCACCGCGAACAAAGCGTTCGGAGACAGTGGCGAGCATGGTCGGCCACATATAGCAAACACCAATACCCCATACTGTGGCTGCAAGAAATGCTGTCACCGGGGTACGCGCCATTCCCAAACAGTACAGCCCTACTGCGGCGAACAGGCTACTCAACCAAAGAAGCCCGACCGTGGATAATTTTTTGGCAAGGTGTCCAGCAAAATGCCTCATTACGAACATCAACATACTGACGTACACCAGGATCAGGATGCCCTTCATTCCTACTACCCGTGAGAGTGTAAGGTCTACCCATTGGCCAGGAGCAAGCTCTGTTGCAGCTGTCAGCCACATGCACACCCACAGCACGATAAACATCGGCTGCTTGAATACTTCTTTAAACATCTCACCATAACTGATACCGGAAGAGACACGCTCAGTTACCGGGAACTCCGTTCTAGCTACAAGCCAGGCCATAACTACAGCCGGCAGGGCCAGAACTACCAGATTCAGTTGCCAAGGTAGATCAAGGGCAGAAATGGCCAAGCCCAACAAGCCTCCCACCACGATACCTGCAGGCCACCATGCATGCAGCACATTCAAACGATGGGTTTTATTCTCTGGATCGACAGCCGCAACCATCGGGTTGCTTGCGGCTTCCACTGCTCCCCAGCCCAACCCGGTCAGTAGTAGCCCGGCAAGCACCAGGTTTTCTACACCTTCCGTTGGGCCAACCAGAGATGCTGAAATAATCAACAGACTACCCAGCACATAACCTACCGAAGAGAGCAGAAGCATTCTCTTGATACCAACCAAATCCACCAGGGCACTGCCAAATAGTAAAGTGAGAGCAAAACCGGTAAACGTAAAGCCCAGCGCTTCACCAACCATGGCAGTAGAATTAGCGATATCAATATGATCGTAAATGTCCGACTGTAAGTTACCGGCAATTGACGCCCTTACCGCGAACCCTAAGCCGATCATAAAAATTGAGAGATTCCCTATCAGGAAGACATTCCTGCTCAGGGTCTTTGTCTGCGTGCTCATCTATCCGGTCTCCGCATAAATTATTGTTATAGGTCGTGCAATGACATCAGCTTTAACTCACCAATACCGGTTACTAAGGGCTAATCCAAGCCAAGAATCCGACGATTCCTGGCACTATCTGTTTGTGCCCCCGCGAAATCATCGAAAGCCTTCTCGGCCACTGTTATCAGGTGGTCCTGAATAAATGGCGCACCCTCGCTGGCGCCCTGTTGCTGGTCCTTGATGCAGCACTCCCACTCCAGAACCGCCCAGCGATCATAACCAAACTGGGTTAGCCGACTGAAAATTCCACGAAAGTCTACTTGACCATCCCCCAGGGAGCGGAAACGGCCGGGGCGATCAATCCAGGAGGCGTAACCGCCGTAAACACCGGCCCTGCCACTCGGGTGAAACTCCGCATCCTTTACGTGGAAAGCCTTGATACGTTCGTGATAGATATCGATAAAAGCGAGGTAATCCATCTGTTGTAAAAGAAGGTGGCTTGGATCGTAGAGAATATTGGCCCTTGGGTGATCCTCAACTTCCCGGAGAAAACGCTCGAACGTCAGCCCATCG
This sequence comes from Microbulbifer sp. GL-2, assembly GCF_007183175.1. Classification (NCBI taxonomy): domain Bacteria; kingdom Pseudomonadati; phylum Pseudomonadota; class Gammaproteobacteria; order Cellvibrionales; family Microbulbiferaceae; genus Microbulbifer; species Microbulbifer sp. GL-2. Next base: position 3,973,126 of record NZ_AP019807.1, on the reverse strand, counting down.
TGCAAGTCTTCACCTGGGTGCAGTTCGTAGCAAACATCGACCCCAGCATTATCAAATGCATCCAAAATGGGGCGCCATAGACGGCCCAATTCACGAAAACCTTCCTCTACCAATCTCGCTGGGCGCTGTGGCCATGGGTAAAAGGTATGCCAAAGTAGCGCACCAGAAAAAGTGGCATGTGATTGAAGTTTCAGGTGGGCACTGGCACTGGCCGCTTTGAGCAGCTGATCGCTGGCCCACTCGGCACGGGCTGGCAAGTTACCGTGCAACTCCTGGGGGGCAAAGATATCCAGCATATCCTTGTATGCTGGATGAGCCGCAACCAGTTGCCCCTGCAAATGGGTGGACAGCTCAGTGATTTGCACTCCTGCCCTCTCACAAATTCCCAACACATCGTCACAGTAAGCCTGGCTGCTACTGGCCAGCTCCAAATCAAAAATCCGCTTATCCCAGGTGGGGATCTGTACGCCTCTATAGCCAAGATCCGCTGCCCAACTTGTCATTGATTCCAGCGTAACCGGCTCATTCGCTGGCGGCAGGAATTGGGCAAGAAAAATTCCGGGCCCCTGAATTCTGGGTGCCTTCATTATTGTTATCCTTTTTACTACTGTTTTACTGCTTTACTTTTTAGCCCCTGAATCAAACGGGTCATGCTTGCCAATTTGATCGCCTCTCTTGAAAGCAGTGCAGCGATAATTTCTTCAAGAGTTGACAGGCAATGAGTCGGCAACGGCACTTCCCTGTGCCGTACTATCAGCCAGACTACCTACCCTGCCAGGGAACTGCATATACGGACAACGACCAACAACTAACAACAGGAGATCGCAAAGGGTTAGTTGATCACTCCCAGTAAGGTGCTAATGACACCCAGGAGGATTGGTTGCGGCTGCTCTCCAGGGCACCGCGCACGAATGCCATTGCTCTGACACCCGCATTTATGTCTCCAACTGAGTGATCACACTCCAGAGGCAAACTATCCCGGTGACAGCGAACCATTTGCGCAAAGTCCCGATAAATATTCGCAAACGCCTCTATATATCCTTCTGGGTGACCCTGTGGAGTCCGGCAACGAGCTCGAACTTTTTCATCCAGATATTCGCAATCAGCGCCAGCCCGCAGAATTGCAACCGGCTGCCCCCGGCGTTTCAGTTGTAACTGATTGGGGGACTCCTGCTCCCAAAAAAGTGAACCTCGCTCACCGTAAACGCTAATATTGAGGTTGTTGCCTTCACCGCCACAAACCTGGCTGGCAGTGAGAGTGCCCCGCCCGCCTTCGGTCAATTTGAACAGGGCCGCGCCGTCATCATCCAAGGCGCGCTCATCAACTACCGATTGCAAGTCAGCGCAGACTTCAGAAATTGTTTGGCCAGTGAAGAACTCCACCAAATGGTGTGCATGGGTGCCGATATCGGCGAAGCAACCGCTTTCTCCTGAGCGTGCAGGATCTATACGCCAGCTGGCCTGTTTACTGCTATTGGAATCACCCGCCAAAGCCAGCCAGCCCTGGGGGTAGGCAACAGTTACCCGGCGAATTTGCCCTAACTCTCCCCGGCCTATGATCGCCCTAGCCTGCATCGCAAGGGGGTAAGCAGCATAGGTGTGGGTCAACCCATAGAGAAGTCCACTCAGTTGCACCTCTTTTTTAAGCTCAAGAGTTTCCTCCAGCGTGGAAGCCGCGGGCTTGTCAGAGAGCACATGGAATCCTGCACGCAGTGCAGCAATAGAAACTGGTAAGTGCAGGTCATTGGGGGTGACAACCGCTATGAACTCTACGCGATCACCGCAACTGCGCTTGGCTTCCTCAGAAAACATCTGATTGTAACTCTGGTAGATGCGCTCGGGAGCCAGCCCCAACTTCTCACCAGTGGTTCTCCCCCTGTCCGCATTACTACTGAAGCAACCCGCCACCAATTCAATTTCACCATCAAGAGCTGCCGCCATACGGTGAATGGCTCCAATAAAAGCACCTTCACCGCCACCAACCATGCCCATTCTTATTTTCTTGCCCATACCACTTCCCGTGGGGCCGCAGGATGCCTAGTGGAGGCCACGGCCCGGATATTTTTATTCTTCTGGTCTCTACTTCGTGCGGAGCGCATGTTCCCAGCGTTTAGGGGCGGTTCGCAGCGTAGAAAGCCGGTTCCAATAAAATGTAACCGGTTACATTTCTGTTTAAGATACAGAAAAAAAATGTCATTGCAAGCGACCAATGCGAAGCATGGCGTTTAATTCATTCATAAATATCAAATTTAGATCCTGAAATAGAAACAACATCAATTAATCGTGGTAGCCCACTTGTCGGGCAAAATCCTTCCACGGCTGCCAACCCAACTTATCACTTTGCCATCTATTTTCTATCACGTGACCACTACCTGCCCCAGCAGGTAATCCACTCTGCACACCTGGCTGGGGATGCCGGCTTTTCAGTTTTGAGCCCGCCCACTCATGGGCGTCAGCAGCCACATCCCCGGCCAATCCCCAATGGTTGGGCCAGACTGCCAGGAAATTCTGTAAGCCAAAATCATCCAGCTGGTAGGGAATTGGATATTCAAGTCGCACTAAGGGGTCGCCATCAGGACCTGGTGCATCAGTTTTCCAGCCCGCATAGACCGACCATTGACATCCTTGCGCCCAGGCCTCAAATGCAACCATTGCACTGGAAAGACGCTGAAAGGAAGCGCAGAGCAGGTCATTATCTATCTCAGGAGGGATGCGCATGTCGACAACACCCGCTTTGAACCTGGGAAGCTCCGGATTGAGTGTAAGAATCCAAAGGCCCTCCCCGTTTTCGAGTGGGTGATACATTACTATCAGGTCAATCAGGAAAGCGGAAACCGGTGGGATGTTGGGGCCTCGGGCCAATAACATATGCAGAGGACGAACCATCTGGGCATTCTGGATTTGCTCTTCCGCAATACCTAATTGCCGGATCACCTCTGCATTTCCCGCACCACAGGCTGAAATAACTAACTCTGGTTTTACCTGGCAGGATTGACCATCCATGTCCAGGGTAACCCTTTCAATAGCCGAGTCTTTGACTTGAAAGGATGCCAATCGGCCACGGTGTATTTGCTGTCGTAGAGGCTCACTGATACTGCGGTAGGCCTCAGCCCCATCGAAAATAAGGTCACCGGGGAATTTAAATCTACGATTTGATGGTAAGTTGTCAGGGGCGAATATCTCTGGAAGTTCTGCCTCTTCAAAAGGGATTGCCGCATCAATCCAGTTGCCCTCCACTTCCTTCAAAAAATCTGGTGTGAGCGCCGCGTGAAAATCAGTAATGTGACTGATCACGCCACTATTCGACAGTTCCCGGTTCCAGCGCTGTGCTGCATACCGGTAAATCTTCGCAGCTTGAAGGTTGGCCGCATTCCACCCGGATGAGAAGTAACCATGGAAATGCAGGGACTCAGCCTCGCCAAACTCGTCATCGACCAGTATCACCGAGTACTCTGGTATCAGCTCTCGCATCAGGGTTACTCCCTGGATACCACCGCCAAGAATCAGAACATCAACGGGGATAGTCTGCAACATAAGCGGCTCCCTGCAGGTTGAAAGGAATGGCTTTAAGAGACCTCAATAAGACCTCTGTTGCCGGGTAAATAGTAGTCAATCCCCTCCCCTTCAATGCCATGGTTACACGCCCATTGAGCGACCAAAATTCAGGCCTCTATGAATTTATTGTAAAGAGCCCATTTCCACGACTAACTAGTTAATCCGTTCCAGGTAGACCCCCGTAAAGAGAGAGTCGCTGCAACCGTGACGATCATGAAAGAAATCAACAAGGGAACGTAACTATGAATGGCTTTGTAAAAGGTTTGGGAATCGCTCTATGCGTTATTGTTAGTCAACATTCCTGGGCAGAGGGCGAACCGGAACTGGAAACGGTCCCCTATGTGGACGTTTTCCAATACGTAGGTAAGTGGTATGAAATTGCCAGGCTTCCCCAAATATTCCAACCTGCCTGTACTGCTGTAACTGCTGACTATGGACTAAATGACGACGGCAGTATCAGCGTATTCAATTTCTGCCGAATCCTTCACCCCAAGTACGGCTTCCCTATCAGCATCCAAGGTACCGGCGTACCCGTTGACGAGACCAATAGCAAACTCGCTATCTCTTTCTTTGATGGCCAATCCACAGGTGACTATTGGATATTGGAGCTGGACCCGAATTACCAGTGGTCACTGGTTGGTGATCCCGACCGCAGCAGCCTGTACCTACTGAGCAGAACCCCACAGCTAGATGAGGCCATCATTGATGAGCTCCTTAGTCTCGCCGTCACCAAGCACGGCTACAACATTGACCACATCATAATGACCAAGCAACTTCCCAACTGACACTGCCCGAAAATGAGTACGGCATTTGCCGTACTCACATCCAATGGACCTAGAAACCACATTAAACTTTTTTATTCTTTATTATCAATAACTTAAACATGCTTTTTAAAGTTAGTTATTTAATGGGGGCCTGTGACAATCAACATCTCTGCTCAACTCGCTCCCGCCATTTTCCATACACACGAGATTGTTGCGGCTATTCAATACCACAGAAGTTTTGCAAACTATTGAACGTAATCATCCCGGTATATCCAAGCCACTTTCTTTGTAGAGATTGACTACCTGGGATCTGCTAGAAGCAAACGCTAATCGCATTTTGACGGGCATCCGTAACGGGCTACACCCATTAGAAGTCATGGCCCCACCGCCCGCACATAAACGTGGTGTGTAAAATCGTACACAGTTATCAAAGCCACGTCGGCGTGAAGTTGAGCTACAAAGGAAAGGCACTGGGAGGACGATAGCTATCATACTGAGGCCTCTCCCTGCCGCATTTGCTTACTGCCTGCACTCCAGGTTGGGCTTTGACCAAAATCCACCCACCTCAGCCCTCAAAAAGCCTGACCTGCAAGTCAATCTAGAGTTGGTGGCGTAAAAATTTATGGTGACCATACATATCTGTCGCTCATAATTGAGAAGAAATGCCCTAAGCGACAGCATAAATAGAAATTCATTTTGCTAAATCCACCCAAAGCGGGAAGGATCCATCTCTGATTAGAGGTATTTCATGCCCATAGGAGCTTTCAGCCTTTATACTTGTCCTAAGCTATAGGTCGCCGAGCCATAAGGGCCGGCCTCCTATGAAGTAGGACGTATAAAGAGACTCCCTATGCTTAGCAATCGGATCGCCGCACTATTTTCCGGCTTCTTGGTCATTGGCCTGCTTTCCACAACCGCTCTGGCAGAGAATGAAAGCCTGGCCCCAGAAAAGGACCAGGGCAGCACTGCCAGGGAAATAGTCAGCAAGCTTGAGATGCTGCACTACAACAAGATCAAGGTCGGAGACGAAATGTCAGAAGACCTGTGGAATGAATACATTGATGCTCTGGACCCCACCAAGAGCTACTTCCTCAACTCGGACATTACTGAGTTTCGCGAGTGGCAAACCAGGATGGACGACCAACTACGTGCCGGCGATGTGAAAGCCGGCTTTGAGATATACAATCGCTTCCGCCTGCGCATGGGCGATCGCCTTGAGAATATCCTCTCCCAGCTGGAGAAAGGCTTGCCCGCTTTTGACTTCACTCGCGATGAGTCACTGGAGCTTGATCGCGAGAAAAGTGAGTGGCCCAAATCTATCAGCGCTGCTGACGATCTGTGGCGCAAGCGCCTGAAGAGCAGCGTCCTGAACCTGCGCCTTACCGGCAAGACCGATGAAGAGATACGTGATCTTCTGGAGCGCCGCTATAAAGGTCAGAAGAAACGCCTCGAGCAGCAGAACAGCGATGATGTGTTTGAGCTCTACATGAACTCACTGACACGTCTCTATGATCCGCACAGTAACTACCTGTCACCACGCTCTCTGGAAAACTTCAATATGAGCATGTCCCTCTCCCTGGAGGGTATTGGTGCTGTACTGCAAGCTGACGAGGAGTACACCAAAGTCGCCCGCCTGGTTGCTGGTGGTCCGGCTGACCGCACTGGCAAGCTGAAGCCGAACGACAAAATCGTAGGTGTTGGGCAGGATAAAGAAGGTGAAATGGTCGACGTCGTGGGCTGGCGCCTGGACGACGTGGTAGACCTGATTCGCGGTAAGGCTGGCACTTTTGTGCGCCTCGAAACCATCCCTACCGGTGGTGACGGCACCCACAAAACCATCCTGATTAAGCGCAGCAAAGTGAAGCTGGAAGATCAGGCGGCTAAGAAAGCCGTATTCGAATTTTCCGATGGCAAAAAGAGCTACAAGATCGGCGTAATCAATCTGCCGACCTTTTATATAGACTTCGATGCCTACCGCCGTCGCGATCCCAACTACAAGAGCACCACTCGCGATGTCGCCAGACTGTTAAGCGAACTGAAAGAAGAGGATGTCGATGGCATCATTCTCGACCTTCGCAACAACGGCGGCGGCTCCCTGCAAGAGGCAACGATGCTAACCGACCTGTTTATCGACCAGGGCCCGGTAGTGCAGATACGCCATGCCAACGAGCAAATTTCGCGCCACAATCGATCCCGGTCACGCGCTATGTATCGTGGCCCACTGATGGTATTGATCAATCGCCTGTCGGCTTCCGCTTCTGAGATTTTTGCCGGCGCCATCCAGGACTACAATCGCGGTCTGGTTGTCGGTAACCAATCCTTTGGTAAGGGCACTGTGCAGACTATGGCCCCCCTGAAGGAAGGTCAGCTGAAGATCACCCAATCCAAGTTCTACCGTGTATCTGGTGACAGCACCCAGCACGCCGGGGTTAAGCCGGACATTCCCATGCCGCAACTCATCGACGCGGAGAGCGTTGGTGAGAGCGCCTACGATACCGCCCTGCCTTGGGATCGTATCCACGCAGTGCCTCACGCCAAGTACTTCAACTTGAAGACGCTGATTCCCAGCCTGGTGACCAAGCACACCAAGCGCACAGCGTCTGATCCAGATTTCATATTCCTACGCAACCAGTTCGAGTTCGAAAGTGAGCGTTCAGACAAGAAGTACCTCTCCCTCAATGAGGTGATGCGCGAGCAGGAACGTGAGAACGTAAACCAGCGCCTGCTTTCCATGGAAAACCGTCGCCGTAATGCTAAAGGCTTGGAACCTTACAAGGATTTTGAGGCTTACGAGGAAAGCGAGTCAGAAGATGTGGCAGCCATTGGTGGCCCTGTTGAAATCAAGCTGGAAAAAGATCCAATCTTGAATGAAGCCGGCTATATAATGGCGGACTTTATCGGGCTGGCCACCAAGGCTAGCAAGGCTCCGCCTCAAGTCGCCAACTTCTAATATGTGACGGGGTGTGCGATACGCACCCCATCCACGAGGAACATCAGGTCGGGCAAGCCCGGCCTTTTTTATTTTTGGGGGGATAAATGAAAGTCGTTTCCTTTAACGTCAACAGCATACGTACACGCCTGCATCAAATGCAGACGCTGGTAGATACCCATAAACCGGACATCATCGGATTACAGGAAACTAAAGTAACCGATGAGGATTTCCCGGTGGATGCTATCCGGGACCTGGGTTATGAGCTCATCTACTTTGGTCAGAAAACCCACTACGGTGTTGCCCTGCTCTCACGTCTTCCCTTTGTCGATCGTGAGTACGGTTTTCCCGGCGATGACGATAATGCGCAGCGCCGTATGGTGATGGGTAAATTCGATATCGGCGGCCCGGAGCCACTTACCGTGATTAATGGATACTTCCCGCAGGGGGAAAACCGTGAGCATCCAATGAAGTTCCCGGCGAAAAGGAAGTACTACGCAGACCTGGACACCTACCTGCAAACCACCTGCAAACCCAGTGCACCAGTGCTGGTGATCGGAGATATGAATATCTCCCCAAGCGATCTTGATATTGGAATTGGAGAGCCCAACCGCAAGCGCTGGCTGCGTGACGGCAAGTGCAGCTTCCTACCGGAAGAGCGTGAGTGGCTGCAGAAAATCGAAGCATGGGGCCTGGTGGATACCTTCCGTGCCCTCAATCCAGAAACTGACGATGTATATAGTTGGTTCGACTACCGCAGCCGTGGATTTGACCGCGATCCCAAACGCGGCCTACGCATCGACCTGATCATGGCCAGCAATCCACTGGTGGAGAAGTGTGTTGCCTCCGGTGTGGACTATGACATCCGCGCTATGGAGCGACCTTCAGACCATGCACCGGTCTGGACTGAGTTCAAGCTCTAGCCATTCAGCGTAAGACCGGGAGATACTCCCGGTTTTTTACCTCTATGAATATACGGTTTTCCATATATAATGGTTAGGGTAAGTAAGGCCAGCTGGAGAGTCGATTTGAAGAAGCGCGTTCTTTTTGTCTGTGCTGGAAACTCGGCTCGTTCAATTATTGCCGAGGCCCTATTGCGCTATTACTCAGGGTATTTCTTTGAAGTGGAAAGTGCTGGAACCAGCCCTGAGCCGGTGGACGTTCGGGCAATCCGAGCTCTAAAGCGGCTTGGGATCCCTATCAAGGGGCTCCATTCAAAGAGCATGGACGAAGTATCAGACCAGTATTTTGACTTGGTAATTACCCTATGTGACAAAAGCCACAAGGAGTATGTGCCCTCACCCGGACACGGCAAAGTAATCGCATGGGATTTTGAGGACCCGGCTGAGCGCCGCTGCTTCAGGCCCTTTTACACAACAGTAAGAGAGTTGAGTACACGCATCAAGTTGTTGACCTTGGTGCTAACCAAAGTCGCCAAGGCGGCATAATAGGAATTTGGGGAAAGCCTTGAACCCAGTTCAGTTTTATAAGTGCCTGGCTGATGATACTCGCTTGCGTACTCTTTTACTCATTGCTCATGAGGGTGAGCTTTGCGTGTGCGAATTGACTGCAGCGCTCAATCTCAGCCAGCCAAAGATATCCAGACACCTGGCCCTTCTACGCAGTGCGGACTTATTACAGGACCGGCGTCAGGGGCAGTGGATTTTCTATCGTATCAACCCTGCTTTGGGTGATTGGTCAAAAGCCATTCTTCAAGACACCTTACAGGCAAACCGGCATTTCATCGCAGAGGATTTACAGAACCTGATCCAGATGGGCGAGAGGCCCCTGCGCGCCAGCCTATGCTGTTAATGGCCTGAATAATGCTCACACAACTGTAAAATTTTACCTGTATATATACGATTTTTCATATATACAGAAATGCCAGGAGAAGAAAGTTGACTATAAAAGTCGGAATCAACGGATTTGGACGTATCGGCCGTCTCGTATTACGTGTGGCATGGGACTGGCCGGAAATGGAATTTATCCAAATCAATGACCCCGCTGGAGATCCCCATACACTGGCTCACCTCCTGAACTTCGACTCTGTCCATGGACGCTGGCACCACAATGCCAAATCAACAGATCGATCCATTGAAATTGAAGGCAAGCAGGTCTTCTGTAGTGCAAATACCGCAATCTCGGATACCGATTGGAGCGGTTGCGATCTTGTTGTCGAAGCCTCAGGTAAAATGAAGACCTCTACGGCTCTGCAAGGGTATCTCGACCAAGGTGTTAAACGAGTGCTTGTTTCCGCTCCGGTGAAAGATGCTGGCGTACCCAATATTGTCCTGGGAGTGAATCAGCACATTTACGATCCAGCCAAACACCCAATAGCCACCGCCGCCTCATGCACCACCAACTGTCTTGCTCCAGTCGTGAAAGTGATTCATGAAAAACTGGGTATCAAACATGGCTCTATCACAACTATTCACGACATCACTAATACACAGACTATTCTCGACGCTCCCCATGCAGATCTTCGCCGCGCCAGGGCCTGCGGAGCCAGCCTAATCCCGACCACTACTGGGTCAGCCACGGCAATCACTGCGATTTTTCCTGAACTGACTAGCAAGCTGAACGGCCACGCTGTCCGTGTCCCCCTCGCCAACGCCTCATTGACAGACTGTGTATTTGAGGTTGAACGCCCAACCAGTGCCGAGGAAGTCAATCAGTTTTTGCAAGACGCATCTGAAGGGGAGTTGAAAAATATCCTCGGTTATGAAGAGCGCCCGCTGGTATCAGTGGATTACAAGACCGACCCCCGCTCAAGTATTGTCGATGCCCTCTCCACCATGGTGGTCAATGGTACTCAGGTCAAAATTTATACCTGGTATGACAACGAATGGGGTTATGCCAATCGTACAGCGGAACTTGCCAGGATGATCGGAAACATAGATCGCCAAGCAAGCCTATCTGGATCCTGAGTTCTCTAATATCACAGTAGTAACAAGATTGAGTTCAATGCAGTTTTTCACTTCTTTGCCTTCCTCCGTCCGCCAGTATTTGCTGGTTACCGGTAACTATTGGTCGTTCACCCTGACCGATGGCGCGTTGCGCATGCTGGTGTTGCTGCATTTCCACAACCTCGGCTACGCTCCCCTGGAAATTGCCCTGCTTTTTATTTTTTATGAGTTCTTCGGGGTGGTTACCAACTTGGTTGGTGGTTGGCTGGGCGCCTTTCTCGGTCTCAATCGCACAATGAATATGGGGCTTGCACTACAAGTGCTTGCCTTATCGATGCTGCTGGTGCCATCAAGCCTTCTCTCCGTGGCCTGGGTGATGGCCGCCCAGGCCTTTTCTGGGATTGCCAAAGACCTCAATAAAATGAGCGCGAAAAGCGCTATCAAATTGTTATTTCCCACCGGGGCCCAAGGCGCGCTCTACCGGTGGGTAGCCCTGCTTACCGGCTCAAAGAATGCCCTTAAAGGGATAGGGTTTTTCCTGGGAGGGGCTCTGCTCGCACTAATGGGATTCCGCGGAGCAATTCTGCTTATGGCTGTGGGCCTGGCAATAGTATGGGTACTGAGCACAAAATTTCTACGCGAAGAGCTGGGCAAAGCCAAGGCCAAGAGTCGATTTCGCGATGTATTCTCCAAGAGTCGCGCAGTAAACGTCCTCGCAGCAGCACGGTTGTTCCTATTTGCCTCCCGCGATACCTGGTTTGTTATCGCCCTGCCAATTTTCCTTTCAAACCAATTTGGCTGGGGCCACTGGCAGGTGGGAGCCTTTCTGGCAGCCTGGGTGATCGGCTATGGCATTGTGCAAGCAACAGCACCAAAAATCACAGCAGGCATATCCTCTACGGTGCCCGACGGCAAAGCTACGATGTCCTGGGCTGCTGTATTGGCCTTGATTCCGGCAATGATTGCCCTGGCACTACACTTTGGAGTTCATCCCCTACTCACAACCTTGGTTGGGTTACTGGCCTTTGCCGTTGTATTTGCGGTCAACTCCTCTCTGCATAGTTATCTCATTGTCTCCTATGCACGTGAGGATGGAGTGTCGATGGATGTCGGGTTCTACTATATGGCGAATGCCATGGGGCGACTGCTGGGGACCCTATTGTCAGGTTGGTTATTCCAGATAGCTGGGCTGGAGATGTGTTTAGTGGTTTCCTCCATATTCTTATTGGCAACAGCATTGATCTCTCTGGCGCTGCCCAAACATGGGATAGATAGCAATCCTACCGCTCCTGCTGTCAGCTAAACAGCTGTACTGCTTTTAACTTCTGCAAACCGGCTACCCCCAATGTCCATCACAAAACTAAGTCCTCAAAGTAGTAGTTAACAGCACCTAATGGCAATCTAAGAATAAAGGGCAAAGTGTTCCAGGTAATATAAAGACATTAGCTCAGGCTCCCCATCTCCCTCTTCTTACCGTTCAACAGCTGCCTGAGCCTTCCATCCTATTTTTATCACAGAAAAAAGATCTGTCCCTAAAATGCCATTCAACCAATGCAATAACACAGGGAATACTTTTTATGCAGCTTCTACAAATCGGAATAAATGGCGTTAGATCAGGATTGAAATCTCTTCTCTTTGCAACAGGTTTATTTTCCACTGCTGCAGTGGCTGGTAGCATCAATGGCGAATGGAAGGCAACCCTCCAGCTAGATGACGACGAAACATTACCAATAGTTATTCATATTGATCAAGAAAATGGCAAATGGACAGGCGCAATGGATAGTACATCCCAGGAGAAATATGGAATAGAAACATCCATGCTCAATGTAAAAGGCAACAGTATCACTTTCGAAGTAGAGGACTTGGGTATCAAGTACGAGGGTGCTTACAATACCGACGTTGACCTAATCTTTGGTACTTTCAATCGGGAAAAGCCTCTACCCCTAAATTTCAGAAGGGCATCTGCGGGCGATAAAAACAAAAACAAGAACCGTCCCCAGATACCTAAGAGCCCCTTTCCGTACGCAGTCGAAGAAGTGAACTTTAAAAATAAAAATGCCAATATCGTCTTGTCTGGAACACTTACAAAACCCAAAACTAAAATTAAGGCAACTGCAATCCTTATTAGTGGTTCTGGGCCTCAGGATCGTGATGAAACACTATTTGGACATAAGCCATTTGCAGTTATCGCCGATTATCTAACACGGCAAGGGTATGCTGTATTACGTTATGATGATCGAGGAATTGGCGAGTCTACTGGTAATTTCTTTACTGCAACCAGTGAAGATTTTGCCACAGATGTCAGTGCAGCCGTTGACTACCTGAACAGCCGCAGCGATCTTCCCAGTAACAAGATTGGCTTAATTGGTCACAGCGAAGGTGGTATGATCGCCCCCATGGTTGCCAGTAAACGTGATGATATCGCATTTGCCATTTTACTTGCCGGCCCAGGTGTTAAAATACCCGAACTACTTGTAGATCAGTGGTATCGAGATCGAAAATTTAATGGCTTAGAAGATCAGAAACTGGAAAAACTCCGCGAGTTAGACGAAGAGATTTTCAGCTTGATTGGCCAGCTAGAGGAAAACGAAGTTATCAGCAATGAGATTCACCAACTGCTCCTCAAGAGCGCCAGACTCGAGGACAACCAGAATCATAAACTGGAAGCAAAAGTTGAACAACTGAAGAAGCAATACTCTACACCTTGGTTTCGATATTTCCTCAAATTTAATCCCGAGCCCTATCTGGAGCACACAAAGGCCCCGTTACTGGCCCTCAACGGCTCCCTGGATTTTCAAGTCGATGCAAAAATGAATTTGAACAATATGCATAGAGTTTTAAGTAACATAGATCACCCCGACTTTCAAATTTTTGAGCTCAAACAAATGAACCACATGTTTCAAACAGCAAAGAAAGGTTCCTCTTCTGAATATGCTGAAATAGAGGAAAGCTTCTCTCCAAAAGCCCTGAAGATAATGTCTTCATGGTTAAACGAGCGCTTTGGCTTAAATCCTTAGGTGTAAAATGCGGCTCCTGATTAAGGAGCTGCATTGTCAATATGTAAAATTTTATGAAGTTTCTGAAATCCCCTACTCCAACAGCAAAATTTTTGACCTGTCACTTTGGTGGCTGGTTAATATTCGCTTTGGTGAATACTTTTTCACTTGGATTACTTACCCAGCACAATATTGAAAAAAATGCCATACAAGTAGCGACTGTAGTAATAACCCTTGGCTTCTCTACTCTATTCATCCGTGAAATTATATATCGCTTCGATCTTATCAATACAAACTGGCGTAAGCAGTGGATATATTTCCTCGTCACTTCAATTTCTCTTGGGTTCATATGCGCCTTTATTGCCATTGGCTTCGTATATGTTTATTACACCCGTGCTGGATACGCGGTTCCGCCATCTTTCTGGGGAGCCGTTCTTGACAACTGGCTTTTCCTTGTCCTTCTTAAGATCGCCTGGACTTTTATTTACATTACAACTGTTAATAAAGACCAATTACACAAAGCTGAACAAGAAGCTATACAGCTCAAACTGCAGCTAAATGAAGTCAAAATGAGTGCCCTAATGGGCCAACTCAATCCCCACTTCCTTTTTAATGGACTAAATAATATCCGTGCACTAATCCTTGAAGACGCCACAAAATCCAGAGAGATGCTAACTAATCTTTCTGACTTGTTACGCTATACGCTAATTGCTCACAAACATAAAACTGTACCATTAAGGGATGAACTGGAAATTGTATCCCAATACGCTGAACTCTTAAAAATACAATATGAAGATCGTCTATGCTTTAACCTGGAAGCTGATCCAACTTTAATGGGAGAACCAATCCCTCCACTTTTAATTCAGTTACTTGTTGAAAATGCAGTACGCCATGGAATCGATAGATCCAAGACAGGGGGAGAGCTACTGATAAAAATTCTCAAAGAGCAAGACCATATATCGATCACTGTAACGAATCCCGGCACCTTAAAAAACACGAACTCTGAATTAGTAAAACTGGACAAACAGGAAACCACAAATACGGGACTTGGATTAATCAACATTAAAAAACGCCTATATCTACAGTATGAAAATAAAGCTTCATTTAATTTACAACAGCAAGGTCCACTAGTTGTCGCCCAATGTTACATTCCCACCTCTTCTTTACAACTGGCGGTATAATTAGTGAAAGCAATTATCGTTGAAGACTCCCGACTCGCTCGTAATGAACTAAGAGAGTTACTTAAGCCTCACAAGCATATAAATTTGGTTGCAGAAGCTGAGAATTGCGAACAAGCCATTGCACTGATTTCAAAAGAACAGCCAGATTTAATCTTTCTGGATATCAACCTCCCCGATGGCAGCGGATTTGATATACTTGAACAACTGGACACTATTCCTCAAATTATTTTTACAACAGCCTATGATGAATATGCAATTCAGGCCTTCGACGTAAACGCCCTGGACTATCTACTAAAGCCAATCCATTCTGAAAAATTAAAGCGGGCTGTCAATAAGGTCCTAAGTGACACCTCACCAGTTGCCAGTTCCGATCAGGAGACTTATTTAAACACTGACAATAAGATCTTTATTAAAGACGGTGAGCGCTGCTGGCTTATTGAGCTTGGACGTATAAGATACTTTGAAAACTGTGGCAATCATGCTCAGGTCTTCTTTGATAATGATAAGGCTTTTATCTATAAATCATTGGTTAAAGTTGAACAACGCCTAAACCCGGAAACCTTTTTCCGCGTGAACCGACAACAAATCATCAACCTCAACTTCATCAAAGATATTCAACCATGGGTTAATAATGGGCTACTCATAACTATGACTGATGGAAAAGAAGTAGAGGTTGCCAGGCGCCCCGCCAGTCGCCTGCGGGAAATGTTAAGTTTTTAGCTGTTTATCGATACATCAATATGTTAAAGCGGGCTCGTAACGCCGAAACTATTTAAGGCTCAGCATAAGAAAATTAGGGTCGGTCATATTGATATCATATTAAGCCACCAATTACACACTCACCTTTCTTTTAAGGAGCCCCTGAATAGCTATTCAATAGCTGTAGGGCTTCGCCAAGTAACCCTTTATAGACATACTGCCGCTCTTTAAAGGAATTATTGTTCCCCCTTGAAAGATACCATTAGCCAAACTATGAACAGTAATACCCCTACAGACTGAACAAGATGGTAAATACCATTGTGATCAAAAGTCCAGATAAATGTAAATTGAAGATTGGTATTGACCTGGAAGAGCACCGCAATCATGGAAAAAATCCCAGCCGCCACCATCCATAATGCCGCCCCATGTTTTTGCTTAAAGGCTAATCTGGTGTAGCCAACTATTACCGGGATCATGATCAAGAACTGGTAAACCACAAACCCAAAGAAACCATTAGGTATACTTATAGCGAAAATAAAGAACCCTACTCCCGCCAACATAAGATAAGGTAATATTTTTTTTGAGAGTTCCTCGCTATGAAGGTCGCAGATGATGGCCAGGGTAAAAGACATCAGAAAAAAACCGAGGAAAAAAAACAAGATATGCCACAAGTGCAAGCGCGTCGAGTCTAGAAGATCAAACCCATGAACTACCGCTCCAAGCATACAAACTATAAACATAAGGTAGAAAAAATTTTTCCATATTGTACGCCGCCAACTTGGCACCTTTACAACTATTTTCAGATATAGAACACCCAAAACAGCCAAGGCAACCAGAATTAGATCTGTTACAGCCGCCGTTTGCTCGGCAGGTATATCTGTGAGTTTGATCATTTGGACACCTATTGAAAACAGTGATCAAGGCGCTATACACCTCCTTATGACATCGAATACAACCCACTTATTAGAAGATAAGTCAATAAGCTTATAAGTGCCATCTTTACAAGCAAAACCAGAATACATTTTAGCCTGCCTATCTAAATAAAGTAGTTTAAAGGAGCTTCTGAATAACCAGAAGTCAATGCAATCTTTGGTTGGCAGCGATATGATATGTCTGACTGCAGCGCTACTCGGGCCTTAAAGGCAATAGCATAAATTCTTAAAAACGAGCAAAAGCCATACTACAAACTACCTCCTAAATCCGACAACCCCCTCAGAGCGCTATAAATAATTCAGATATTTCTTCAAGAAAATTAATAGTCCACCTTCTTCCGGGTGGGCATTGTTGACCAATTTACATATGCGCCATAAGCAAGATTGCATTATCGCTTTAAAACTAAAAAAGTAGCAAAATGCCAGCATTCTATTTAGGGTGGTCATAATAAAATCAGTGATGAATATAAACCTAATCACTCCTTTTACCTGCCAAACACCGTCTCCTCTACGGTTCTGCATCGCTACAGGCACAATAAAAAGTGTAGTGGTCTACTAAACCCGGACACCAATTTAGGTGGTAAAGTCGCCGCCTGTTAAGCGAGCAGTAGCCCGTGAAATTGGTCTGTGAAGTGTTTGAGCTGCCTCGATCATGCTACTACGATTACAAGAATAGGAAGAACGTTATTGACGCGTCCAGGGCTCAGCTTCGGGCCAAGGTCAACGAGGTCTTTCATCGTAGCCGTAGTCCTGCGGGAAGCCGAATTGTCGTTGGGCTACCCAATCGGCAGGGAATTATATTGGCTGCTACAAAGCCCGTAACCTAATGCGCGAGGCTGGAATGACCTGCGAACAATCTGGCCATTACAAATACAAAAAGGCAACCGGCGAGCGACCGGATATACCGAATGCGCTTAATCGCGAGTTCAATGTGGAGAAGCCAAATAAAGTTTCGTGTGGTGATATTACGTATGTCTGGGCCGGTTCACGTTGGTGCTATCTCGCTACAGTGATAGACCTGTATACACGTCGTATTGTTGGGTGGGCAATCTCAGCGCAGCCGGACTCAGCTCTGGTGGTAATGGCGCTAGAAATGGCCTGGGAGCAACGCGGTCAGCCGGCAGGCGTCATGTTCCACTCGGATCAACGCAAGCCGTAAGATCCGACAGCGGCTATGGCGCTACCGGATGACTCAGAATATGAGCCATCGCAGAAACTGCTGGGATAATGCACCTATGGAAAGACTGTTTCGTAGCCTGAAAAGTGAATGGATACCGCCTCTTGGCTACGCCTCCATCACCGTGGCTTGATCTGTTTATGCATTTATAATCAGTCGGGTACTGACTAGTTCGTTATACAGGCTTTTTTGCTTTTTATTTCCAAACTAAGCCAATCGATATCAGATTTTTTTGACCGATTTTTTATTGCTCATGCAACCCTGGTTGCAGCGCCCCCTATTCTTCATTCTGCTTACCATCTCCGACAAGAAGGAGATAGCCACTAAATCCAGTGGCGCGATTCTTTTGCTTTTCGGTCATTATTTGGAGTGGTGGGCTGGGGGGGGGTGGTATTTGGTTCCCAAAAGGTGAGGTTTTATTGCCGAAGACACCTCCCCTATTCTATATGGCTAAGCGACTCACCCAAATACTGGCTTTATCTTCAGACGAAAATTTAAATGTCACTTTAAAGGCTTTGAGGAGTAAGCGGCGGCTGTACGACAAGCTTGCAGGCAGCTCGATAACCGCTGGGTACACGACATAGGCGACTGTCGACGTCACCTTTCTGCCGCACCCTGCTAGTTCTCACCCATTCTCTCGATACTACTTTCCACTTTTTCTCCAAAGTCACAGTTTTTCTAAGCCCAAGCATAGATATGCAGCATTTCATGTCCCCTTAACTATAAAGCAGAAAGGAATAGCCACTGGGACTAGCGCCAGCAACGCTGCTGGCGCCTTTCTCTAATCTATGGGTGTCCAGAATTTCTTCTCTTTTCGACCACCCATATTACGACCAATAATTGCAACCTTGCCATTAGTGCCGGGGAGAATTCGTTGAGCTTTAACGCCAGAGGCATTTATTCCTGCAATCTCTTCTATCTGGGCAGCAGAAATTGAACTGTTTGGAACAACAGCTTATTTATTACCAAACTCTAGTCTTTTGTGATATTCAAAATTATATGCATCGAATTGAAGCTTCCCTCTACCATATACTCCAACAAGATAGTCATTTTCAGACCAGCCACTAGGCACAATATGTTCTTCACTAGGAAACCTTAGCTCTGAAATTCTAGCCTTCACTTCATCCTTTACTGATTCAAATTCTTCTTTGCTAACATAAACAGCAATAGCACTGTGTAACACTACAAGAAAAGCTTCATCACCTATAGGAGCGACTCTAAAATCTAAGATGAACCGAGCTTCATTCATAGCTTCTTTAGCATTCTCAACACTATTTCCCTCATCATCTATAAAAAGCAGAGTACCATTTTTTAAAATAGTTACACCTGTACTTTTATCTGCAAAGAATTCACTTAACTGTACTTCAATTTCATCCAAAGGAGTCCTATTTAAAGGCTCCCATTTCAGCCGGATATTATCGTTCATACTATTTTACCAACCATTGTCGCACCAAGGCTTCAGAAGGAATTTCCGTATTAAACAGAAACTCTTGTTCTTGACGACCAATATTCAAATTGATGTCAAAGACATCTCTCCTATTTTCATAGTTTCTCATTGCTTGGGCATCAAACTCATGCCGCTGCATTCTAAACTCAGTTACAGTCGGTTCTAAATTTTTCCCATTAGGCCCTTTTGCAAAGTACTCAGCCACTACAGGATCTTTCGTCACCCCAATAGTTGGAAGACCTTGGCTACCAACATTACCATGAGTATCAAAAAGGTTATCTAAAGTACCATTGGCTTTAGCATCTAAAAAGCTTGCTCTTGATGCACCAATACCTTTTTCTTGAGCAAGAGATGATAAGAATTGGGTATTTGGAGTACCTTCACCCCGATAGAATGTAACCCAGTCTACAGGCCCTACGAAACCTGAATCGTAAACACTTCCAGAATACGCACTTCGTAAGTTTGGAACACCTCCAGCCCTAAGCGGATTAGTCTCCAAGTCCCCAACAGCCCCCCACTGCGCTGCCATTCTACCACCTGAGGTTCTGGTAAGCGCATTTTCAAGCATCTGCCCTCCGGCCAAGCTGACATGACGAACCGAGCTAACGGACCCACTACCGGTGATAATACTCACCACGGCACCGCCAACGATATCGCCACCCACCTTACCTATCGCTCCGGCTAGGCCAGACCGTTCATAGGTAGCTACGACCGAATCTTTGTACGTCACCGCACCATTAACCAGAGTTTCCCTGGCAAATTGAGCGTACTCGTGCTCCGGAGCGTATCTCTGTAGGGCAACCCCGGCTGTTAACTTGCCGGCGACTACCAGACCATCGGTGAAGCTTTCCCAATTCGCAGACTGGATATCACTGCCTAAAGCGCCAGTGAGCCCAAAACCATATTCAACCGTACGGCCGAAGCTTTCATAGGCACCCCAGACAGCAGCCGACAACTCTCCGAGCATACGGATGCCGCCATTGGCGCCCGCCCATTCACTATTGAAACGGGCTATTTCACCTTCGCGCCAAGTAGAGTAACTATTAAAAGACGCAACCTGTTCAGAAAAATCAGTCCCCCCCACACTCGCAAAATGCGTATTCGCTGCAGACGCTGCAACACCTGCATGGAAGTCATCCCAAACAGCCTGTAAACCGGCCCTGGCCTGTATCGTGCGTGCTTCATAATTCGCCAGCTTTGCATCTAGCCGGCTATTAAAACCGGCGGAGTGCATCATCACTTGCGTATTCCGCTGGATCACCGAACTGTTAGACCAGTAGTCCTTTTCACTGCCCCAAATACCACTTTGGCTAGCAGTCACCACCAATTCCTGTCCTGACCAGCTGGAAGTTATATTGCTTGTTGAGCTACTGAACTGTTCAGTAAGACGTTGTTCTCCAGTACTGGTTTTTTCATTGCTAGTAACTGAACCCGCATCCAGACCGCCGCCGGCAACCGGCTCACCATCACCACCTAAGCGCTTGATCGAGCTTTGAGCGACTCCGGCAGCAGTGGCAATTGCCACACCACCCCAGTCAAAACTGTCACCCCAGATAGCACTCTGCACTGACTCGTTGATCAGGGCGCTGGTCAGCTCTCGGCCCACGTCGGCTCCGATTGAGCCTCCAGCTTGCAGAACTCCACCGAGTACTCCCGATTCACTGGTTTGTGAAAAACCTTCCGTTAGTCCCGAAGCAACACCGGAGGTAACCGCAGAGGTGGCCACGTTGCGCCAGCTAAAGCTCACATCCTTATTAAACGCTTTGTTGATGCCGTAGCTGCTAACCACATTGCTCGCGCCGAGGAGCGCTGAGCCAGCCCAGTTGAGCTTACTCACCCCGTCGACCACTTTGGTGAAGCTGTCAATTCCGTTCAGGTAGCCGGCCGCACCCACCGTTGCCATCGTGGTAAAGCCTCCTATAGCCACATCGCTCCAGCTAAAGTCCTCCTGCATCCCTAGGCCCATCGCAGTTACTTGGCTGGCAATCGAGCCCGCGGCACCCGCCACAAATGCGGCCCCAAAACCGAGACTACCAGTGGCAATAGCACTCGCGCCCGCCGTCATCATACCGCCGATGCTAGCGCCGGCAGCCGCAGCGAAAGCACCTGCTGTCAACACCGTGGCCACTACCGCAACCACAATCACCAGGATCATACCCAGCGCACCACAGCCACCATCATCCACCTGTGGTGGCGGCGGTACATCCGGCAGGGTCGGGGCGGTATCCCCCATCTGCAGGGCGCCGTCTACCGGGCGGAAGGTATCGCTGTTGTTGTGGATATTGGTAACCACATTGGGCAGTTCGAGACGCTGGCCTTTGGTCAGTACCTCGTCGCCCTTCATGCCGTTGGCGTCGGCGAGCAAATACCAGAGGCTCGAGTCGCCCCAGACCATGGCGGCGACGCTCTGCAGGGTCTCTCCGCCCTGGGCTTCGAAGCTGGAGTAGCTGGCCGTGGGATAGTTGGGGTTGATCGGCTGGTAGTTCTGGTCGAAGTCCGCCGATTGCACCGCCTGTACGTGGTCGCCGTTACTGTGGGAGTGGCGATTGCCTGCTCCTTCAGCTTGGGCCAGGGCTTTGACGTAGTCGTAGCGGCTGGGTACCTGGTCGTTGCCCACATCGCCGACGGCGTGGCCGTTGAAGTAGTAGAAGTGGCGCATCTCGCGGCCGTAGCTGTTCTGGCCGTCGTCGTTGATCTCTTCGCGCACCAGGGTGCGCCCTTCCTTGTCAGTGACGTAGGCGATGGCGCGCTGACCTTCCACGTCGTAGACGCGGCGGATATGGCCATTGGAGTCGTAGGTGTAGAAGGCTTCGCCGTTCTCCCAACTTTTACGCTGCTTGGGATGCAGGTCTTTATTCTCGGCTTTAATCCACACGGACTTGGTCTTGTAGGTGTCCCACTTTTCGTAGGAGTTGTGCAGGGTAGTGACCGTGGGGGCGGCGCCGTCGTCTTCGGAATAGGCGCTGGTGACGGTGGTATCCACCGTCTGGCCGTCACCGAGGAAGGTGTTGCGGCTGCGGGTCACCTCATTGGTGGCCATGCCGTTTTCGTCGTACCGGGTGGTCTGATAACCGAGCTGGATACCGTCGGCGTTGTAGTAATTGTCCGTGCTGCTGAACCGTTTGCCCTTGGAGTCGTACTCGTGATAGGCGGTGACCTGGCCGGCGTCGTTGTTGACGCGGCTGGCGCGCAGAACAAAGCCACTGCCCTGGTCGATATGCACGGTGGTAAGGCGGCCGTTGCTGTCGTAGGCGTACTTCTCGCGGATGCTGCCGTCGCTGGCACGGCTGGCGAGATAGCGCTGGTCGAGGCCGTTGTAGGTGATGGCAGTGCCGGTTTTACCCAGGACAACCTGGCCGTTTTCAAACTCGCCGAGGGTGAGGGTGAAGCGGTTGTTCTTGTCGTAGGTGTAGTAGAACGATTGCGTCTTGCCGTCGATGGTGCCGTCGAGGTTGTCGACGTAGCGGCCGTCGTAAACACTGCTGACGCTGCGGCGGTTGCTAAAGGCGTCGAAGGTGTAGTCGATCTGGTAGGCATTGCCGTATTCGTCGTAGCCTTCGATGCTGGTGATACGACCCTGTTCGTCGTAGACGGCATTGCTGTGCTGGTACACCACGCGGCCGAGGTTGTTGTACAGGTCGTTGGAGCGGTAGTAGAGCTCGCCAGTGCGGTTGCCCGCTTTGTCGTAGCGGTATTCGGTGACGGCGGGGGCGATATCGCTGTTGGCGGCGGTCTGGTCGCCATCGGCAAGGCCGTTGTTGCCGTAGTCGTAGGTGCGGAACAGGTTGCCGTTGTGGTAGTAGGTGTAGCGGATATCCTGGTTGTTGCGCGCTTCCCAGGTGCCGTCGCCGCTCAGGGCGGTATTGCCGGTCTGGCGCGATAGCCAGCCGGCGTAGTTGTAGGCGTATTCGATGCGATGGCCGCCGAGGTCGTCGTGCCAGACGGCTTTGCCGAAGTAGTCGACGGCGTCACTGAGTACATCCTCGTGGGAGGACTGGTTCCAGTCGGTGTCCACCACGCCGCCCATACCGGACTTGGCGATGGCGGTGATATACCCCCCCAGCTGCACTTGATCGGCGGCGCCCTGGGCCTGCTGGCCGGTGGCGGCGAGCACATTACGGCTCACCGCATCGCTCCAGGCGTAGGCGTAGTCGGTGATCTTGCCGTTGTAGCTCTTGTACTGCAGTACCCGGCCCATGCCGTCGTAGCGGTAGGTCTCCTGGCCGACGGTGCCGCTGCTGCCGACACTGCCACCGCTGTTGAAACTGGCGTAGAGCACAGGGTTAGTGTCGCCGTAGAGGGCGTTGCGGTGGCGGATGCGGTTGCCAAACTCGTCGTAGTCCCACTCGTCGTAGCGACCGGAGGCGCTGTAGCCGTAGTCAATCGCCAGGGAACTGTCCTGGAAGCGGTTCATACGCACCAGTTGGTTATTGGCGTCGTAGTGGTAGGCCACCTGGTAGTAGAGTGCACTGGTGCCGTTGCCGCGCTCGTTGGCGCGGTACACCAACTGGCTGCTGCCCTTGAGGTTGCCGGCCTGGTCGTAGACCTGACTGTCGTAATCGCCCTCGCCGTCCTGGCTGGCAATCAATAAGCCGGCCTCATAGTCCTGCAGGCGCACCTGTTCGTGCTGGGTGTTGTAGTTGGTAACAGCGCTGCGGGTGGCACTGCTGGCGCCAGCGGCAGCCTCAGCCCCGACTTTCTCCATCACCATTTCACCAAAGGCATTGACGCCGTATTCGGTGGCGGTGTGGGCGCGGAATTTGGTCATCTGCTCGGTGTAGACGTCCGCTTCCGGCTTCAGCTCCTTCACCACATTGCCGCGCTGGTCGTACTCGTACAGGGTGGTGTTGCCGTTGTTGTCGATCGACGCCACGTTCTCGCCAAAGGCGTTGTAGCTGGCGTGGTGGGCGATCAGTGTCTCGTCGTTGGCGGCACCGGTCAGTTGCAGGGCGATATTGCGGATGGCCTCGCGGTTGTACAGGCCGGTCTGGGAGTAGAAGACGGAGGTGTAGCTGTCGCCCGTTGAGGCACTATCGCGGGTGTAGGTGACATCCTTGACAGTTTTTGTCACTGAAGTGGTGAGATTTGTGACCGAACCACCACTGGCATTGTTAAAATTACCCTTAATTTCAGTAAGGACTGTGCCACTCAGGTTATTGCCACTGTAGGCCCTCATCTCAAAAGCGAGGTTAGTCGCGTTATTGTTCATCGCCGAGGTATCTACATAGACCCAATCCTGGCCATTGGGTACATCGACTGTCTTTGCGATACCGTCGGCGAAGAACTGTATCGACTCTGTGCCATCAGGCAATCCGGTGACCTTAACCCGCTCCGGGGAGGTCTTTGTACCATTCCCATCGGAAATACCCCAAGTTTGACCATTCGTGGTCATTGAGACAGTGATATCACGATCTGGGTATTCCGTCCCTGTAAGGCTATCCCAAGGACCATCAACGGTATAGGTGCCATTATTAGTGACAGCAACAGACTTGGAGCCCACTCCCGCAACATAAATATTAATTTTTGCTCCAGTCGCATCTTTCAGTCCGGAAACAGTAAAAGTGACTTCGGCTTTAGCATCATAGATAAATTGGGCAGGCTGTCCCGGCTTACGATGCAAAGGTTCAGCGCCTACTATCCTCATACGAACACTGGAATAAGTGACAGTTACATCTCCGTAAGCTTCCACTTGAGGAATCACATCCGAGTCACCAGGAGACAACTCATAAGTAGTCTCTTTCACACGCACCGAGTCTTTATATTCCAGGTGGGAGCTTTCTCCACTGCCTTGCTTTGAGGAGCGGTAACCGGCGGACAACCAGAACTTATTCACCTCCGGCAGATGCTCAAGGCCAACCCCTTCCCCCGGCAGGCCCACGCTGCCACTTAAACTGTCGGCGCTGTTGCTGTACAGGTCCACTGCATGCAGTACCAGCCCATCTGCACTCAGGAACGTCAGCGATACTTCTGCGGCATTGCTGTTGAGCGCGATGTCCATACCGTCACTCCAGTTATACTGGGTGTTGTCCATCACCACCTGGCCACTGTCATTCTTCGCCAGCACTTTGACCTTGGTGTTGTTGCCGAACACACTGGCCACGTCGCTGCTGTCGAGACTCAGGGTGTTGCCGTTCACCGACCAGTCCAGGCTCGGCATGACCTTCAGGGGATTGTTCTGCGCATCTTCCAGGGCGCTGTCCGCGGCACTGTCATCCGCCTGCAGGAAGTCGCTGGTGATGTCATAGTTGTAGGTGTTGGTGGTAATCACCACTTCGCGCCAGCCGTTCTGGATACCGTTGTGGGACAGAGGCACAAAGATATGTAACCTCTTTTCTGTTTCAATGCGGTTGGTAAATACGGTAATTTCCCGTCCACTCTCGAGGGTCACTTGACGGCTAGTGTAATAATGCTTACTACTCTCCTCGACGTAACCCTGATTACTTCCTCTGCTACTTCCTTCTAAGAAATATTCATTGACCCCCAGTAGCGCAGATAGGTTTGCAGTATCTTCAAGGTTCTCAAATTTCAGGCGCGGGTCATCCGCACTGAGATAGGAAAGCTCATGACTGGTTTCTATCCAAGAGAGGGCATTATCCACAGCTGTAGCACCACCAGGATCTTTGGTATAGCCCCTCCCTTCTTCGTCAACAAAATAAATATTGTTATCGCGGGTAGTTATTTTCGGTAACTTCGGGCTCTGGAAACTGACATTTTCCGTAGAGTCAGATGCATGCTCCCCCCAGGTAACCCCTCCGGTCTCCAAAGAGACAGAAGTTTTAGCGTAGCGGTTCTCGGTCGAAACATAGTAAGTCGAAAGTGTATAATTCCCGTTTTCCTTCAGAACAACTTTCCGCTCCCCCCCCCTTCAATAGAGAGAGTCACTGTTACAGGGCTCTCCGCTGTTACACTGGAGATGGTGAGATTAACTTCTCCTTGGATGTCATAAAGGAATTCACCGTTAGGGCCCGGCCTAACCGAGCGAACCACTGATTCAATAGAATTATAAGTAACGGAGTTAGGCTGGTTATTCTGTAACCCTACAACCGGGTCTGTGGGTAACCCGTTACTCAAGTCAACCCATTCAGTGGTAACGTTGAAATTATCCTTTGTCGTTTTGGTACGGCCCCCAAGGGTTATATCTCCCGGGGCCTCTCCCGGCGTACTATCGATAGTATTTTCAATACCTGTATTTTCACTATCCACATCCCAGTTGACGTTCAAGTTCTGATTATCAGTGGGCGTCGCCAGCGGGGCATCCACTACGGTAATCAACTGGTCTTCCTGATCGTACAGGCTGTACTTCCACTGGGTCTCACTCTGGGTGAGTTCATTCATAGCCTGCCGCGCGGTTTGGATTCCGCTCAGGCTGTTGTTGTTGATCGCGGTAATTTCTAAAGTGGCATTGCCGTTCTGGTCGTACAGGTAAATACGCGGGGAGCCGTTGTCGGCGTTGGTTTTAAATAACCGTCCGAGTTCGTCGTAGACGTAGTACTCCTGGTATTTACCACCAATCACCGAGTCACGGACATCGGTATTAATGCCCTTGCCGATAATCTGCCCGTGGGTGTTGTAGGCCATATCGTGCTGCACCAGGCCGCCCTGCTCGGTCTTGTCGACGTTGTTGCTGCGGGCGATCTCGCGGCCGAGGGCGTCGTACTGCAGCCAGGTGGTGACCTGGCTCTGGGCGTTGTCGATATCCGTCTGTGTTTTGCTCTGGTAGACGGCGTTGCCGAAGGCGTCGAAGTAGAAGCGGGTCTTGCCTTCGTAGTTGGCTTCACCGCGGTTTTCCCGCGCGTCGCGGGTCTCCACCCGCTTGCCGATCATGTTGTAGTGGTGGCTGGTAACCTGGCCACCACTGTCGTTGTGCACTATCTCGGCGGTGCGGTTGCCGAACAGGTCGTAGCGGTAGCTGATGGTGCCGCGCACACTCTGGCCGCGGTAGTCGGTGTACTCGGCGCCGCGGGTTTGTACCTGCTGGCCGTACACGTTGTAGTCAACACTTTCCACACGGCTGTCTGCGGCGTTTTCATCGCCGTCGTAGCGCACGGTGGTGGTGGCCCAGCCGTTGCCGTCGTAGTCATGGCGAGTCACCAGGTCACTGCTGACCCGGCTGACATTGAGGGCGGTGCCGGAGTTGCTGATGCGCACGAAGGATTCCCCTTTGGTGCGCTCTTCCAGCAGTAGTCCGCGGCCACTGTACACATATTCGGTGGTGCGCTCGTCGCCGGTGGCAACATTGGCCACCAGGGCAGCGCGGTTGCCACCGTAGAGGTTGTCGAGCCAGGCGTGGCGGGCTTCGTTGTCGGCGGGGGCGCCGAGCTTGGCGAAGTCGAGGGCGCCGGCGTAGCGGGTTTGTGCCGTGATCTGGCCGAGACCGTCGTAAATATACTCGGTGACATAGCCGAGGCGGTCCACTTCCAGTACGCGGTTGCCGGCGGCATCGTAGAGGGCGAAGCTGGCCTGGTCCTTGCCGTCGATCTGGATAATGGGGTTGCCGTTGGCATCGTAGAGCGCTTGGCTGCCCTGGGTGCTGCCGAGGCTGAAGCCGTTTTGCAGTTCCTGCTGGTCGCCACTGGTGGAGTCCGGGGCCACCAGGTTGTTGAGGTCGAAGAAGACCCCGGCATCGGATTCGGTTTTGGTCACCAGGTTGTTGGCGTTGTACTGGTAATGGGTCGTGCGTCCGGTGCTGGACTCGCTGCTCTGCAAAGCCTGGGCGTCGCTGCGCCAGTGCTCGACACTGCTGTCGAGGTTGAGCCCATTGAGGCTGCCGTCCCAGGGGCTGCCGTTAATGGTGAGACGCTGGTCGTAGCGGGTCTCGCTGCGCAGGTTGCCGGCGGCGTCGTGGCGGTTGTAGGTCAGGCCGCCGTCGGTATCCAGGGCGTACACCTGCTGGTCCAGGCGGTTGTAGTGGTAGGCGCTGGCCTGGATCTGGCCGTGCTGGACACCGCTGGCGCTGCCGTCGTCGTTCAGGCTGGCATTCTGCAGACCGCGCTGGCCTTCATACACCAGGCGGCCGAGGGCGTCGTAACGGCGCTCGGTCACCGTGCGCATCGGCACCGTGTCGATAGTGCCGTCGAAGTCGGCACTGCTCTGGGCGTTGCCTGTGGTGCCGATAAAGGCGGGACCCAGCAGTGTCAGCAGCTGGCCGTTGTGGTCGTAACGCATATAGCGGTTCTGGATACCGTATACCGAGGCCTTCTCCTCCCCGGCGCTGACATCCCAGTAATAGCCTTCCGCTTCGAAGGTCTTATCGAAGGCGTTGTAGTTGTACTTGGTAATGGCGCGCACCAGGGTGGTACTGGTCTGATGCGAGGTCAGTGTGGCGTAGTACTCGTGCCCGGTCTCCTGGGTCACCCGCCCCTGGGCGTCAAAGAGATAATCCGTGCGCGCGCCGCGGGCGTCGATCATGGCGGTGCGGTTGCCGGCAGCGTCGTATTTATAGGTGGTGACATTGGCGGTGGCGTGACCGTTGATCAGGTCGTAGCCGTACTGGGTGCTGGTGAGCAGCTGGCCGCGGTTGTCGTACACACTGACGCTGTGGCGGTCGCGCACAGCATCCTGTAAACCGCTGAGTAAAGCGTCCAAACCGGCGCGGTTGAGAGCGGCGATATCGGTGCTGTCGGCCAGCTTTTGCGCATAGGTGCGCACGTCCACGGCCTGGCCGAAGGCGTCATAACTGTACGTAGTAACGGCACCATCCGGGGTCACCTGGTGGGTGAGCTGGTTGTTGGCGTCGTACAGGAAGACCCCGGTATTGCCGTTGGGGTCGGTGGTGGCGACGATATTGCCGAAGGCGTCCAGCACCGTCTGGGTGCTGCCGCCGCGGGCGTCGATCTCACCCACTTTGCGCCCCAGCTGGTCGTGCAGCTGCTGGCTGATATAGCCGGGGCCGCGGGGGCTGACCAATGTCTCCAGTTCGCCGAAGCTGTTGTAGCTGAGGTAGGTGGTGGCCACCTGCTCGTTGGGGCCCATCTCTTCTTCGGTCGGGCTCCGTTCCCAGCCAGGCAGGCCACTGGCTTCTTTCACCAGGCGACCCAGCTGATCAAAATCACGGAAGGTTACGCGCTGTTCGGCCAAGCCCTTGGCTTCAGTAGTGCGCCAGATTTCCCCAAAGGGATTGTGGGCGTGCTGGGTCACCACTCCTGCACTATCGGTTTCTGTATTTAAATTACCTCTGGCGTTATATATATAACTGGTACGGCGGTCCTGGGCGTGGGCCAGGGTATTGGTATTGATAGCACTGGGGTCGGTGTTTTGCGCCACCGCTTGGCTGTAGTGGGTCTCGCTCAACACCTGCCCCAGGGCATCGTAACTCCAGGTGGACAGATAGCCCTGGGTTCCGTTGGCTGGGACCTGCTTGTGAGTCAGGCGGCCGGCGGCGTCGTAGCTGAGGTAAGTCTTGTAGCCCAGTGGGTCGCTGATCTGGGTGCGATTGCCGAGGGCGTCGTACTGGTAACTTTCAACGTAATCCCGCAGGGCGCCATCCGCCCACACTTTCTCGGTGAGGCTGGCCTTGCGTCCGGCAGCGTCGTACTGGGTAACGATCACCTGGTCGTGCTGGCTGCTGGCACTGATGGCCAGGTCGGCGGCACTGAGGTCCGCCCAGCCGCTGGCGGCGGGTACGCTGATACCGTTGGCGTAACGGATCACCGTCTCGGTATCGTTGCTATCGTCGTAGCGGGTCTCGGTGACATGGCCGAGACTGTCGATAGTGTGGGTGCGGCGACCGGCGGCATCGTAGATAAAGGTGCTGTGGCGGTTGTCTGCGGCTTCCGCGTTCAGCTGGGCAGTGGTCTCGCTGGCGAGGTTCAGAGCGCGGGCGTAGGCGATCTCACCGACTACTTCACCGCGACTGTTGTACAGGCTCTCGGTGACGTAGGCATATTGCACCCCGCCCTGTTCGAACAGCCGCAGGGTATGGGTCTGGCGACCGGCGGCGTCGTACTGGTAGCGGGTCTCACGGTCTTTACCCGTGTCGCGCACCAGGTCGGCCACAGTTTCGCTGGACGGATCTATCCTGTCGGCATAGCGGATCACGGCGCTGACGCGCCCACTGCTGTTGTACACCGTCTCCGTCACATACCCAAGGGCGTCGATAGTGTGGGTCAGCTGGCCGTCGTCGTTATAGACGTAGCGGGTGGTGCGATCCCACTGAGTTGCGCTGTTAGATAGTGTCGTTAGTGAGGAGATATCCAGGGCTGCCGGCATGGCATAAACATCTCCATGCCCCGTGCTGGTAGTGAGTTGCCCGGCAGCATCGTACTGCTTCTCGCTCACTATATATCGCATACTGGTGCCGCCACTTAAATACAGCGGGCTCAACACAAAACGCTCACGCCCCAGTTCGTCATAGACAAAGTAGGTGCTGTAGCCCAGGGCATTGGTCACTGCGGTGCGGTTGCCGGCCTGGTCGTACTCGTAGCGGGTGGTGATGGCGAGGCCATTGGGATCGAGGGTCTCGCTCAACACCCGGCCCAGCTCGTCGTAGCTGTAGGCGGTGGTGCGCTTGATCGTGGCGCTGCCATCGATACCCCCGCTGAGGCTGCCCTCCTGTACTTGCAGCAGATTGCCCTGGCCGTCGTAGTGGTACTGGGTCAGCAGGTTGAGGCCGGAGCCATCGCTGCTGGCATCGACAATCACCCGGCTCACGCGGCCATTTTTATCGTACTCGGTGCGGGTCACGCTGCCGCTGGCGTCCACGCTTTCCTCATAGCGGTGGCCGTAGCGCTGGGTGGTGGTCAGGTTGAGACCACCCACATCCTGGGTGCGGGTCAGTACCCGCCCCTGGGGGTCATAGGTCAGCTCGGTGCGCACGCCACTGGCGTCGACACTGGCGGTGAGCTGGCCGGCGGCGTTGTACTCGCTGCGGGCACGGTTATCGAGGGCGTCGGTGGTACCGGTCAGGTTGCCCTGAGTGTCGTAGTCATAGCGCACCTGGCGCAGCCAGCTGTCCCCGACTTTGATGGAGACTTCGAAGGTCTCACCGTGGATATTGTTGACGGTGCGAGTTTGTACTCCCTCTGGAGTGGTGACAGTCTGGCTGCGGCTGGCGTCGTCGTATTCGTAGCGGGTACTGCGGTTCAGCGCATCGGTGCGGGTCAGTACCCGGCCGAAGGCGTCGTAGCTTAAGTGGGTCTGCTGTTTCAGGGTATTGGTCTGAGTCACCAATTGTCCCAGGCGGTCGTAGGCGTAGTCGGTGCTAAAACCGCGCGCATCGGTACTGGATACCGCTTCGCCGAAGGCGTTGTACACCGTATTGGTGCCCACGCTGGCGAAGGGACCACTGCTCAGTTGCGCACTGCTCGTTTCCAGTTCACCACGGCGACTGTAACTGAAGTCCGTGACCGCCTGGCGGCTGTTGGCAACATCAATCGCCCGACTTAAACGGGTGCGTTCGCCAAAGGCGTTGTACTGGGAGGTGCTGACAAAGCCCTCGCCGTCCGTGCTGTTGTCCACCTGGCCGCGCTGGGTGTAGACGGTGCTGGTGACGGTGTCTTCACCATCGACAAGGCTGGCCGCCAGGCTGTCCAGGGTGGCGGCGTCGCCGGCCAGGCCCAGGTTGTTGAGCGCGGTATTGCTGAGGCGGCTGGCATACTGGCGGGTGCCGGTCACTTCGCCGAAGGCGTTGTGGCTAAAGCTGCTCAACTGCCATTCGAGGGCGTTGTTACCGGGGTTGAACACCGGTGCCAGGCTGTACTTCAGCAGGCCGTCGGCTCTGTAGGCGAAGTGGGTGGTGTAGCCATTGGCATCGGTGCTGCTGATACGGCGACCGCTGTCATCGTAGCTGTGGCTCAACACCACCCGACCCTGGTGATCCCGCTCGGCGATCACCCGGCCCTGTACGTCGTACTCAAACTGGTAATCCCGCGCCTCGCTGTCGTTGGCACTGAAGGTGGGGTCGCCTTGGTAGTTATCCAGGTAGTTATCCAGGATGGAGCCACTGGCAATAATGCCGCTGCGGCTGCTCGCCAGCTGGCCGCCGGCGGTATAGGTAAAGGTGCTGGTGTTGCCGGAAGCATCGGTGGCGTGGGTCACCTGGTTGCGCCCGCCATAGCGCCATTCGCTGATGCGGTCGTCGCTGGAAGTCAGCGGGCGCACCTGTCCCAGGCCGCGGTCGCTGCCCAAAGAGAGACGGGCCGGGTCGTTGTCCACCGAGGCCAACGCGCTATTCAGTTCATTGAGGTCGTATAGCGAGTCCGCATACTGAAGGCTTTTTACCCGGTTGCCGGCTACATCGTATTTGTGCTCGGTGACATAGCCTTCGGCATTGATCTCGGCCACTTCGCGGCCCTGGCCGTCGTAGAGCCAGTAGCTGCTGCGATCCGCCGCCGGATCTGCGGCGGGGCGCAGGGTCTGCAAGGTGCCGCTGTTGAGCCAGTGACTGCTCTGGTCGTAATCCGCCACGCGGTTGGCGTAGCGGGTGCTGGATACCAGTTGGCCGGCGCGGTTATAACGGTACTCGGTTAGATAACCCTCCGCATCCAGGGTGGCCGAGACCCGCCCGGCATCGTCGTAGAAGCTGCGCTCAATACGCGCATCTGCCAGGTCCACCCCCGTGGCGGCGGCACTGAGTGCCTGGGTATAACTCTCGCCGGCGGCCAGGGTAAAGCGCCCCACCCCGCTCTTGCTCACCGGGGCGCCGCCCACATCCAGGGTGTAGGACAACTGGTATTCATAGACGCCGTTGGGGTGGCTGGCCTTGTCCAGCTCCACCGCGCCTGTGGCTGGGTCGAGCGACAGGCTCTCCCAGTTAGAACTGCCCAGCGGGCGGATAGACAGGTTCACTCCGCTGGCAGCATAGGGTTCGTCCAGCCCCAGGCTCAGTTGCGGGTTGGTCACCGACTGCAGCTGGCGCCCCACCTGCTGCTGGAAGCTGGCATCCACTTGGCTGCTGCCGCCGATATAGTGGCGGGTCACCTGCACGCTGTAATCTCCATCGGCCAGGGTCTCGCCCACCAGCAGGTTGAGGCGCCCGGCGAAGGAGCCGTCGCGCAGGGTGGCGGGGTCGATCCAGGTCTGCACCGGCTGCGCGCTGATGGGGGAACCGGTGGCATTGTCGATTACCACGGTTTCCAGATAGGCGATATCCGCCGCTTCGGCGGCGCTCAGATAGCCTTCAATGGCATAGCCTTCGGCGCTGCTGCGCTCATAGCCCGGCACCGCCCAGCTGGCGGGTTTGGTACCGCTGTCGTTGGCGGCAAAGGTGCCGGACAGGGTGCGCAATAAACGATCGTTATCACTGAGACCGTTGCCGTCGGCATCGCGGTAGGTGGCGATACGGTATTCGTAGTTGCCGGACAGTTCATAGCCCAGGTTGGCGGTGAAGTCGCTGCCGTTTTGATTGATCAGAGTACTTTGCCAGCTCTCACTGCCAACCCGACGGTATTCAAAATGAGTAACCTCTGCCGCTGTTCCACCTTCAAATATGCGGAAATTACGAAAGCTGCTATCCCCCAGCTCCCGGTTTATATCTTTATCATTGGCAAAATAGAGCGTTGAATGCTCACCCAGAAACTGCGCCCCCAATTGGCCAACCGGGATGCGATAACGCACCCAGCCATCCCCGACAGAGTACGTTTTATAGGTCGAGTTCATCGTTGACACATATTGTGTGCCGGCTAGCTGTATAAAACCCTGGTCTTGATACTCCCCATCAACATCAAACCCGAAACCCTGGATTTCAGCTGCTGAGTCACTTCTAAACTCCAGCTCAACAATGGTGTCTTCTGTAATCGTGTAATCAAAAGCGATGCCTTTCCAGGCGTTGCCGGTAAAACGCAGTGTGTCGCCATTGGCACTGATGGAGTAGGACCCGATACCGTCTTGGGTCCCCTCTCTCGGGTTATCAATAATGCTAACGCTATTAAAATTAAAGTTTTCCCCGGAAGAGTTGGCGGTGGTCAAATCATCAGACCACTGAAATATTTGATCCTGCGCTGACTGCTCCCCCACTTCCACCGGGAAAGCCGCTCGCACACTGCTGCTACCATCGTCGTAGTGTAGGGTTAAGGTCACGCTATAGGCTTGCCCCGCAGCCAATTCAGAACCTATCGCTAAATTGACTTCGCCGTTGTAACTGCCAAACAATTGCGGATAAGTTTCAGCGGTGGAGACCAGCTGGCCATTGCTGCCTTTAACCTGCGCAACAATTTTATCGAGGGCGGGGTCACTGCCAATAGAGACCGGGTAACCGCTAATAGCGTGGCCACTGCCACTTTGCAGGGAA
Organism: Microbulbifer sp. GL-2; assembly: GCF_007183175.1. Classification (NCBI taxonomy): domain Bacteria; kingdom Pseudomonadati; phylum Pseudomonadota; class Gammaproteobacteria; order Cellvibrionales; family Microbulbiferaceae; genus Microbulbifer; species Microbulbifer sp. GL-2. The sequence continues at coordinate 3,939,314 of NZ_AP019807.1, read as the reverse complement.
ACTACGGTGTACTCGAAATCGAAACTGCTGGCTTTGGTAGAGCCCTTGCCCACTGTCAGCGACGGGTTGCCTGTGGTCTTTTTAACTTCAATTCCGTTTTGCTCGTAGCGAATACGGAAGTTGTAATTGCCCTCCGCAATCGTGCCATCGTCCACATCACCGAGAATGACTTTAAGGTTGGCACCGTCCTCTAATACCGGCACCGACTTCCAGACATTGGGAGATGCTTCATATTCGAAGATAGTTTTATCACTGCTCACCGGGCGCGAGCTTACCGGCCATTGGAAACTGGTGGGGTGGTGTTCGGTTTGGGTGCCGATTTCGTAGTCGAAGGTGTCGGTACCAACCTTATCGCCATCAATATCGTAAGTGGTCACCTCCACTTCATAACGGCCATTATTTAAAGTTTTCCAGGCCAAGTTGAGTTGACCATCGTAAATATAGCCACTTGGATTTTCGGCTTCTAGCCACTTTAAATAATCCGCAGGGTAAGTTGATGAGGACGCAATTAGTGTACCGGAAGTTTTATCTCGTACCTTTACATCAGCTCGTGAAATAGTTGCCGCAAGGGTCTCTGAAAAATAACTTAACAGTTCAGTAGAAGGCTGAATCTCAAAATAATTAAACTTATCAAATTTGAAAGATGCCTCTACAGTGAAAATCTCGGTTGCTTCTGCAAATCGGCTAACGCCAAACGTCCCGGTAGCAGACTTAACAACATCATCACCATTTTTATATTCAATCAGATACTCATAGGTGCCATGGGATAAAACATCTAGTGTTACTTTATGGTTTGAACCACTGTTTACTGGCCCAACTCCTATCTTATCTGCCCAGCTCTCGGCGCTCCCAGCCAAGCGATATTTAAAAATAGTTCCGGTTCCCTCTGGTTTAGTAGATAGCGGCCAGGTTACCGTGGTTGAACCATATGAAACTTGTTCACCAATTTCATACTTGAAACTGGGCTCCTCTTCTCCATCAACAAACAAAGTCACATCGTATTGGCCATCTGGTAACGGACTTCCAATCCGTAAGTTGACTTTGCCATCCCAGCTAAAACCGTCACGATCAATATCTTGAGGGTAAGTATGGGCCGTATACGACACACCTGTTTTTACATTTTTAGAAACAGCTACTATCTCTTGAATATTTGAGGGGGGACTGCCGGTGTAATACTTCAGTACAGAAGAGTTAGATACTGCATCAGTAGTATCAATACCATTGACATACCAAATTCCTCGCTCATCAGAAGTACCTATAAAAGAGGTATGACCTTCGATCCGCCTCTCTACCTCATAAACCCCTCCCTGGTAATCTCCATTTTGGATATCAATTCGAAAGTCGAAATTTCCACTAGCTGGATTATCCAGCTTAACCATACTTGTGTAATCATCTACTGCTGTTGCAATCAATGATTTCCAGCTTGAGGAGGAACTCGTTTTGTAATAGAAAACTTCATTTCCTCGTGTTTGAAAGTTTCCCCAGATTACACGTGTACCAACGTTATAATTCTTGGTTTGTGTATAACTCGCTTCCGCTTTAGGAGAACCAATTTGAAGCCACTGCCTGATCTCGGCCTCATACCAGTACGGAGTGCGGTACTCTTCTGCAACAACCTTTATCGAATACTCTCCCGCAGGTAAGTTATCACCATAGTACTTGGTTAAATCGACACTGCCATCCCAAGTACGCGAAGTCGTCGTATAAGAGAAAGTTCCATCATATCCACTAGGTAGGCTGCCATCGCTACGGGTCACGGTTATATTGAGTTTCCAATAATTAAATCGGCTACTCAAAGTATCCGAACTAGCAGCTCTTGACGTGAACGCTCCTGAGTAGAGCTTGGTATAGTTGCTAGTGGAGTTTACATTTGGGTGTTCACGATAAACATCAACGATTTCACTTTGTTGCCCAGCTCCAGCTTTACGTTTTAATGCCGTTGTTGAGTATGTATAGTCCTGATCTGGACCTCCCTTAATGATTGGGTTTGTTACCGTTAGATCACGAAGATCAACAGCTTGTACTTGCTCAGCCATTATTCCCGTATTGTCATAGGTATAGGGCTGTACCGGCGGGCGGGTATAGGCAGTAGTAATAGCACTGCCACTCACCCTTTCTATTTGCGTATTTTCGACCCGCGCATTAGTGGTGCCACTCAGGACGTAGGGATTTTGCGCCGGGCGTGTGGTGGCGGATTGACTGAGGTCGATACTGCCACTTTGATTGACAATACTGCGCTGGTTAAAACCGAGGCTGTCTGCCTGGGCATAACTCTGCTGCGGGTCTACCCACTGGGTGGCGCTGTCGCTGGTAACGCTGAGGTTGGCATTACTGGCTGCGTAGTTAGCCGCTAGGGTTGCGGTGGTCTCTCCCTGGGGATTTTGTATTTTTACACCGTACTGGGTGGTGCGCAGCACCTGCCCCTGGGCATTGTATTGGGTTTCACTCAGGTAACCTTCGCCGTCCACAAAGAAACGCACCTGACCGGCGTCATCGTAGTATTGGTAAGTACTGCGGTCATTGCCGGGCACGGCAGTTGGGCGCAGGTCTGCCAGGGTGACACTCTGCTCAATGCCAATCACATTGCCGTCATTGTCTTTCTGCAGCAGGCTCTGCAATTGGCTGCCGCTGAGTCGGTTGGCGTAGTGCGTGCTTTGTACCTGCTGGCCTTCAGTATCGTAGTGGAATTCGGTGATGGCGCCGGAGGCGCTGATCACGGCTACCATCTGGCCTTTGTCGTCGTAGAGGCTGTGGCTGATAGCGCCAATCGCGTCCTGGGTGGCGCGGATACGCCCGAGGGTGTCGTAGAAGTAACGGGTTTCACCGAGGGTGGCATTGCCATTGGTGGTGTCGTGGCGGATTTCGCTGATCAGGCTGCCGTTGGTGGCGTAACTGCGGGTGACCTGCAGGCCGTCGGCATCGGTGCTGATCACCTGGGCTTGCGCGTCGTTGTACAGGGTGGTGCTGGTGTGCCCTTCGGCATCGGTGCTGCTGAGCAGGCGGCCGAGGCCGTCGTAGACATAACTGGCTTTATAGGTGCTTGAGTCCTGCCCGCTGCCGCGGGGATCTATGGTGCTGCGCAGCTGGCCGTTGGCGTCGTAGACGGTGTATTGAGTGGATTCACTGCCGTCGGCAATCCCCTGTCCGTTGCTGCCCACCTGACTGTAGCTTGTGATGCTGTAGACCTGGCCGCGGAAATCCAGGCGGGTGTCACTTCTGCGGGTGGCGTTGTGCAGGTTGTTGGCCTGGATATCGCCCTGGGTATTTTGCACCCAGCTATTGAGGCTGGCATAAGTGAAGTCGACGGGGTTTCCGCTACTCGCTTCGCTGTAGTTGGCGGCATCGAACTGGTCGAAGTAGCCGTGCTGCAAGTAGGTAATGGCACTTACTGTGCGGGCGGGAATGCCGTACTCGGCGTTCTGTGCGGCATCGCTGTAGCGGGTTTCCTGGACGGTGCCGTCGTGGCCAATCACAAAACGCAGGCGCTGCTGGTCGTCATAGACATAGTGGGTGACACGAGCTTCGGCCGGTTGCTCGGCACCATCGCCATCGGGGTCCGGGCGCAGGTAGACCGTTTCTTTACTCAGCTGGTTATAGCTGTCGTATTCCCGTTCGACCGTATTGCCCTGGGCGTCGCGTACCAGGGTCTGGTTGCCGCGGCTGTCATATTCATAGACGGTGGTATCGCCGCTGTGGTCGGTGAGGCTCAACAGGTTGCCGTCGGCATCGTAACTGTACTGGGTCAGTTCGCGCACGCCACTCTGGTCGGCGGGGGCTTCCATCTCGGTGATGCGCCCGGCGCTGTCGAAAGTCAGTTCGGTTTGAATACCAACTCGGCCGCTCACTGCCGCTTCCGGATTACTGATTTGAGTAATCGTCGTTTTGCGATTGGCCAGGTCGTAGCTGTAGGTGGTGATACGGCGGTCGCTGTTATCAAATTCCTGCGCCATGCCACTGGCATTTACCCGGCCAGTGTGCACTTCGGAAATACGGTAATCCCCCTGCCCATCTACATTCGTGTAGTAAAAGAGCATCAGGGTACCGTCGCTTTGCTGAACTGAAGCGACGCGGGTACTGTCATCATGGTACCCATAAGTAGTGGTGTACACATTACCGTCGGCGATACTGCTATCTTGCGGGGACAGGTCGACGGTGACAGTTTCCAGGCGGCCCTGGGTATCGTAGCTGTAGTGCAGGCGCTGCTCAGTGGCGCCATCACTGCTGACGGTCACTGCGGTAACGCGGGTACCGGTATAAGTAATCGCGAGTGTCTGGCCGGCGGCATCGGTAATACTGTTCACCAAACCACTGCTGTTGTGGCCAAAGGCTACTTGGCGGCCTTCGGCATCGACGCGGGCCACCAGTTTCCAGTTGCCATTGATATTGCCGTAGACCTCTTCGGTGCGACTGGAGCCTTCACGCCACACCCATTGATTATTACCACTGTCGAACACAATCTGGTCGTGTGCACCGGCACCATCAGGGGAGATATAGGCCTGCAGGCTGGCATCGTAGGTGTATAAAGTCTCGGCACCATCGCCACTGATACGGGTGATCTGGCTACCGGGCTGGTTGGGCGTACCAACCAAATTAGTCAGCTGATTGGAGAAGTTAAAGCGAAAGCCGTCAATGTTATCGCCATCCAACTGCCCCTGGCTGTTGTAAGTACGCAACAGGGACAAGTCCAGGCCAGAGGCCGCAACAAACTCATCCTGCTGGCGCAACACCAGGTTGCCAGTGGATGCATTGACGTAGATAGATTCACGTCCCTGTCCAAAGTTCGCCGAACCCACACCGGTCTTTATGCTATTAAACAGACCCAGTGCTTCTCCGCTGATAACGGCGACCATAACTCCCCCTAAGATATATCCTGTCTAACCTGCACATCTACAGGCTTTGTTTACTCGGCTTGGCACCAAGTTTTTGATGTCGTTTAGATATATATCCGGAGATTGAGGGGAATCGTGCAGGCAGAATGTTGAGAAATGCGACACGCGTCACATCGAGAATCCGTGCTCATAGGAGCCAGGGGAAGACCGCCTTCAACTAAAGGCCTTTCCAAGCAACTTTGATATTAGAAGGCAACTTAAGACAAAAATGAAAACAGTACCAGTGTAGGCCACCTGCACTCACAATATTTAACATCAGGGCTTAGTCAATAGTCGACATTAAAAATCCGGCCCCACTCAATAAAGTAAAGGCCACCTCCGTTTAATATCCATTAACACGACCATACTTCCCCTTTATAAATAATACCAAAGTGCCACAAAGAGGTTGAGTAGCATCATTAGAAAGTCAACAATAAAAATAAAGCGCATTACCCCTTTAACCCGCCAGACTCCTCCACCGCTACGATTTTGAAGAGCAACAGGCACGTTATAAATAAACTGTGAGCCATGCGTGACTGCAAAAGCAAGCAACAGTACTGCTCTCTGGATATCACCTGAAAAAGTAGAGAGATTAATTAACAGCAGAACATTGAGGAAGGCCAGGGAAAAGTTGAAACCACCGAGAAATTTTCCAGATTCAGCTAATATGCCAAAAACGGGGGTATCCCTTTGCTCCCTGGGCACTACCAGCTTGGCAAAGATCTTTCCTCGCAATGAAAAGACATTAAATCCCATGAGGAACCATATGGTATTTAATACTAAAACTATTACAAACATCATTTACACCCCCGATAAATATTTTTATAAAGGTCTACTAAAAATTAGGAATCTACTCATGGCCAAATATACTCTAATCAGTTATTAACTGTTAGGGCTTAGCTGTTACTCAATACTGGCCAACGATCCACAATCTCTCCCTGCTCATACACAGCAACATCTCCAAACTGAAGGAAAACCGACTCACTTTGAGTTGGACGCATGAAGATCCAATCATCTTCCTTCAAGGTCACCTTAGCAGAAGCATTTAACATCTCCTGATTAGTCGAGCGGCCATAGATGGGATTAATGGAAAGGCCAACAGGTGATTCTGGAGTGGCTTTCCAGTAGCCTCCGGCAATAAAGAAGGTTTGGGCACGATTAGGGTTCAGCCAGCGCATAGTGCTGGTAAGGCTCTCTATTCCCGGTATCTGGGTATAAGGCAACTTTTTAAGTACTGGGCTGGCGATAAATGCCGCAGGAATGTGATCTGACAATGTGGGAATATCGAAATCCGCAGGCTTGACCAGGCAGGAGCCTGCCGCAAGTTCATTACAGGGAGCAGTATGTATTCGAGACTTATACAACTGATAAGTGGGGCTTCCAGCTCCGTTTAACGTGGGCTTTGAGGGAAATGCAGCGCCCAGCTGCAGCTTCGCCTGTGCCAATCGCTGGGAATAGATATCAAGTCCTCGATCTATCGCTTTCTCCGGGCCACCAAGGATACCCGGCATTTTAGCGGCATGGGCGTCATAGCCCATAAAACCGGCCAGTTCCAATCTCGACTCTCGCTGGATGATATTAAGCATCTCAGAAAGGACCTGATCATCAGGGACCCCTCCCCTGTGCAGGCCGACATCCAGCTCTATATTGATACGAAGTGACTGCCCAAAACTATTGGCCAGCTCAGCGTACTGTTGCAAACGGCGGGGACTATCGATCAACCACTGCAACTGCTTGCTGGCGTCAAAGCTACTATTCGGTAAGTTAGTATAAAAATCCCTTGCAGCAGTAATCGGAAAGGGTTTACCCAGGAGGATGTCAGTCTGTGGCTGCGCCTGTGCGAGCTGCCGTAAGAATGGCAAATGGAAGACCATAGTTCGCTGTGTTTGGGTTTGCCTGGTCACAGCTTCCAATAGGCCCAACGCAGGTAATGATTTTGCAACAACACGAAAATCATAATGGCCCTGAAGATGGGCAGACAAAGTATTGGCGTTTTTCTTTAGGCGCTCTAGATCGACGACCATGGTCGGACCCGATAAACCAGCTCGGTGCAGGGCTCCGGAAACAGATTTGAAATAGTTATTGTGCCCACCCTGCCCCAAGGCTTTTGGCCGCAACAAGGGTACTGCCGCGACGGTCCCTAGGGCCAAGCCCCCGAGTAACAGTTTGCGGCGTTTGCTATCCAAAATAGTTTCCTTTTTGTTTTTGAGTAATCGGTGAAAGGTTACTAATAGGCAAAATTAATAAGTCCTGGCCCGAAAATGGGGTCTACCTAAAAGCTACTAACCAATCAATGATTTCAAGTAGGGGTTCAGAAATTTTCCATTGGGATCCAGCGCACGGCGTACTGTAAGAAAATCCTGCCAGCGGGGATAAAGTCTTGCAAAGTCCTTCTCCTGCAAGGTGTTCAACTTCCCCCAGTGGGGCCTGCCACCATACTTGCGCATAATAGGTTCCAGCACTTTGAATAACGGCTGGTGGTCCTCTTCAAAATACCGATGCACAGCAATTGATACCGAATCCTGCTGATAAAAGGGACTTAGCCAGATATCATCCTGCTTTACGAAGCGAACCTCGATAGGGAAGAATACGTCGAGGTTGTTCTCTTCAATAGCGCTTCGAATTTCTGCAAATGCTAGCAAGCCTGTCTCTTTGGGCAGGTGATATTCCATTTCATTAAAACGGACATTGCGCTCGCTGGCGTAGTTGCGCCAGGAAGACTCCACGACAACCTCCTTTTCAATATCTTCCATCGCAGACTGCAAGGCAAACCGACGCAATTTGGGTGACCAACCGAGCCAGTCACGAACGCTTTTAAGGGTCATTACCGCTTCATTGGTATCCTCACGCTCCGTAGAAAATATCGCTTCTTCTGTGAGTTGATGAGAATCTGCCATACACATCCCTGAAAAAGGGATGTAATAGAATTCAAAGTTCCGATTGGCGTCAGCCAGCGTCTCGGCTTGATCCAGGATTTCTTCCATAGGTGCCACCCAGGACTCACGGCGCAAGCGATAGCTCGGCTGGTTTTGTATGCGCACCTTAGTCACCAACCCCAAGCTCCCCAGAGAAACCTTAGCCGCCTGGAATACCTCGGGGTTCTCTTCTACATCACACCAGAGAATATCGCCATTAGCCGTCACCATCTCCAGGCCAGTCACATTACTGGACATGCAACCCAAATCTGCGCCAGTGCCGTGAGTCGCAGTTGCCAGACAGCCACCGAGCGTCTGCTCATCAATATCCGGCTGGTTGATCAAGGCCTGACCCACCTCCTCCAACGGTTGGCCAATATCGGCTATACGGGTGCCGGCATACACGGTAGCTTGACAGAGATCGGTATCGTGATCTGATAGCCCGCTAAGACGACCGAGCGAAACTATCGTGTCCTCTGTCGGTACCAATGGGGTGAAAGAGTGGCCCGCTCCCACTGCGCGTACAGTGCCACCAGCTTCTGCGACTAGCTGTTGCAACTCTGCAACATTTTTTGGGGCCAAGCGTTTACTGGGCATGCACTCTTGGGAGCCAGACCAGTTGCGCCACCGAATTTTCCTAGGCTTTCCTGAATCAGCAGCCTGGACCAAGGTGCGAGCTACAGATGAGATTGGGGCTGCTGCAAGAGTCGCAGATCCAGCAGCAAGAGTGGTGACAAATCGACGACGAGACTGGTGCATGGTTTCCTATTCCCCAGAGGCCATAAAAGCGATCAATTGTTCAAACTGCTCTGGCGAGCATTCAAAGCAAAGACCTAGAGGTGGCATTCCCTGAAAACCATTGATGGCATTTTCTACCAATACATCCATTCCCTTATCTATTCGCGGCTCCCAGCCAGCCAGATCCCCAGTTAATGGGGCCGCGCTAGCGCCGGTAGCGTGGCAGCTGCGACAGGTTCGAATATATATTTCAGCCAGCTCAGAATCAGCAGGTGCAAGGGAAAGCGCTCGCTCGCTCAAAGCAGCGCGGTTAGGGAGTGTACTCTCGTGCGATTCAGAGCAACTACTTGTAAAGAAAGCTAAAATCAGGGAGGCACCGACCAGCCTAAAGCCCCGGCGCAGGCTTACCAATTCCATGTATGTACACCTACTACATTATTGTTAATTATCACTCAGAGATTTAAATCTGAGAGGGTTTGTGTACTAAAGCTGTAATCATTGTTAAACAGGTTGGCCGCTAAAACAACCAGCGGAACTGATCGGTCTAACAGGCAGACCTTTAGCCCAATTTTATTGCGTACCAACTAAAGAAATATTCACTTCTGAATCTTATTATTCCTGCAATCCGTTAACCTCTTTGATAAACACCCTGACTGCAACTTTCCAAGAAAGAAATTCTGGACATTAATATTGATGATAATTAATCATTGTATATATCAATAATTCGTGGTGAAAATTCCTTTCCAGGTTATATAATCAAGCCCTCAACATTGCTTGAGGCCATTTCCAAGTATACGACTCTGACCTCCCTTCCCACCAAAGCAGTAAAAAGGGAATCCATTAGTAATAACCTGCTGCCACTTTGCATAATACTGACCAGAGAAACGAAATATTTTAAACCAATTTGATGTAGTTAGAGATCCCAAATGGTCAAACTCTTTGGGTGGATCTGTTACAGCAGAGATCACTTTAATTTAGAAAATACTGACCCGGACAATTACGAGCTTGTGGTTTATCAAGCTAGGTGGAAATAGAGCCCTTCAGGGCCTTTCAATGGAGGTGCTTGATCAGCACAAATCGGCAAAGACGGCTTAAAATCTTAAAAGGTTTTCAAAGGTATACATTGGGTCTGGTTTGTATGCAAAGTACTCACACATGGAGTAGACACAAATTATCCGGGTGGTAGATAGGCATTCACCGTCCTAGCAATCGATCGAGACTGTTCCTCACCAAACACGCAGGAAACGAGTTGAAAAGCAAATTCGATCGCAGTGCCAGGGGATTGACTGGTGATTAAATTTCTATCAACAACCACCCGCTGCTCGCTGGCTTCACGTACGTATTGGCTTAGCTCACTGCGAAAAGTCTGATAGCAGGTTGCTCTGTAATCCGATATCAGGCCATGCCGACCTAGAATGATTACGGGAGCGGTGCAAATAGCCCCTAACCAGCGGCCAGATTCAAGCTGCTCCCTGATAAGGGTCATAAGGGGCCTGGAGTCATGCATACGCTCTGCCCCTTCTTTACCACCAGGCAATGCAATTAGATCCCAAGTGGTATCCAAGCATTCCACCAAGCTACTCGGTGCTTCTATAATGAGATCACGCAACGTAGTCACCCGTTTACTCGGCATGATAGATGCCAGCGTTAACTCCGCACCAGTTCGGCTCAAAATATCGTAAATGGCAATGGCTTCGATATCCTCGTTACCATCAGCGATAGGTATCAGTATTTTCAGCACGAGCCAAACTCCATTAAAAGCGGGACTAACGTATTTATAGACTTAACAGCCCAAGTCCACACCCTGAACCAGCACCAGATTATGACCATAAATCCACCCCTGGTCTGCCAGATATGCTCAGGTGCCCTACTTTCCGAATCGAAACTCTACCCTACCGGTATAGGCTGAACTTGGTTCATGGGAGCTATTCAGCCAACACAGTAACAGGCATAATCTGAATATTTTAAATTTTAAAGGACTGCAGATGGTTCAAAGTGTCGCGGCATCCCAGGACCCCTATTTTTCTGAACTGGTTCAGGGCTACTGGAGATTGGTTGATTGGCAGATGACACCCCAGCAACGGCTAAGCTTCCTTAAGCAGCATGTAGATCTGGGAATCACCACCATAGATCACGCTGACATCTATGGAGACTATGAATGTGAGCAACTCTTTGGTGAAGGACTAAAATTGCAACCAGGCATGCGCGAGCAGATTCAAATAGTGACCAAATGCAATATCAAATTGTGCTCCGGCAAGTTTCCCCACCGTAAAGTCAATCACTACGACACCAGTGCAGCACACCTATTAGAGTCCGTCGAAAACTCTCTTGCCCGCCTGGGAACAGACTACATTGATGTACTTCTGCTCCACCGGCCCGATGCCTTAATGGATGCCGATGAAATTGCCGAGACGTTTGCCAAACTTCACACTTCTGGCAAGGTCCTTCACTTTGGGGTTTCCAACTTTTCAACCAGCCAGTTTGACCTTCTGCAGTCTCGCCTGGATGTACCATTGGTGACTAATCAGGTTGAGATAAATCCGCTTAACATTTCCGCGGCTCATGATGGCACCCTCGATCAGTTACAAATGCATCGGTTACGTCCCATGGCATGGTCCTGTCTCGCAGGAGGTCGATTACTCAGTGCAAGCGATACACAAGCTCAACGGATACGCAATGAGCTTATATTAATTCAAGAAGAAATTAGCGCTGAGAGTCTCGATCAGGTGATTTATGCCTGGGTTAGACGCTTGCCAGCCAGCCCACTGGTAATTATCGGTTCTGGAAAACTAGATCGCCTGAAAGCCGCTGTGGACTCATTGAAACTCGAGTTAACTCGGGAACAGTGGTATCGAATATGGGTTGCATCCAAGGGACATGATGTCCCTTAGTGAAAGGAACTACCTAACTGTCTCCTTTACTTCCAGCGTGTGATTTACACCACTCCGAATGTGCAGCGATCACTATGAGCAGAATGACAAGGTTGATCGCGATCATCACCCATGGACGGGCTTCCAACGGAATCCAGCTCGCGACAAAGGGTATTAAGGGTATCGAAAAACCTATAGTGGCAAGTAGAACGAAGCAATAAAAGGCAAGAAACCCCCAACCCCGGTATGCCACTAGGCCTAGTGTGCTTAAGATGGCAAGTGCCAACAGCAACAGTCCCAAACTGGCCACGCCGGGAGATGTTCCAAACATACTGATGCTTATGAAAAAAGACTTCCAGTGCACGATCGAAGTGAAAACAATAAGTACTCCGACTATTCGCGCCAGGTTTTGTGTCTGGATTTTCATAAGCACCTTAACTCCAACTAGCTGGGCTTTGCCAGATTCCCCAGCAGACAATTACAGGAGAGCCGTATAACTAGCTTATTAGAATAGCCAGACAAGAACATACAGTTCAAGACTAAACACAAGAGGAAAGGTAGATGCTGATTCTAAAGTTACAAAGGCAGCCCAACAGTTAATTATCTGCGATATTAATGCCTCCCTCACCCAGGGCTCTGTTTAGCACCGCGGCCAAACGTACCCCACCCTGCCGAAGGCGCATCTCCACCGATTCCTGGCAACGCAGGAAGTACTTTTCCCCTAATTCGTATTCACTCGTATAAGCGAGTTTGTGGGCTAACTGGTGTGATTCCTGGGCCCACTGGGCCTCTGTTGTAGATTGCCACAAGCGGCGCTGGGCTGTGCTTATCTTTTCTGTTTGCTCTCTTGCATAACTGTGCCAATCAGAAACTATCCTGGATACTAAATGTATGTCCCATAGGGCATGTAAATTGGTATCAATACCCAAAAACTGGACTTGGATATCATTGCCACCTTTATCTGAATACAGGCCTGTATGGAGTGGCTGATGCAGATCGCCGACAAAATGAGCAATAAACATTAAGGCTTCTGCACGCTCCTCTGGTTTTCGGTTTCGATCACCTAAAATCTGCGAGAACTGCTTGATTGCCTTGAGGATACAGCCGGCAGCCGGGCAATCCCTGGCCTCAACGTAGCTGGTCCATTCCTTCGACAAATTGATGTAGTGCATTGGAGCGGCCCAGTTATATCGCTTATTGGAGCGGATGCGATCCGCCCAGGTTGCTGACTCGGCCAGGTCCGGCTCGTTCGCTCTTTGCAAAAGCAGCTGAATTTCACCGGCTACCTGTGGCTCCAAGTAATGCCAGGCAATCTCCCCCACCACCCGATGTCCATCATCCCCCCAGGCAAAGGCCTTATTCAGCCCAACAATGGTAAGCAGGAGTAGTGCTACTCGAAATACATTAACTATCCCATTCATTGATGTATCCATTGCAATAATTTGCCGCCAACTTTAACGGGAATTTGTGACAACTTGGCATAGATAGCCAACGTCTTACGCAATCGTTACAGAACTGCAATAAATCGTTAACCAGTCCTTAAATTTCACCCGCTAAAAAGCTCACTGGCCGGGACCAGGGGAAAGTGTCCCGGGAGCCGATTATAACCAGCACCCTCAAAGCCACCTCGTTGGCTCTTTTTTAAGACCAGGACTTAGTTATGAAACCTTCCATTTTCCAGCGCATGTGCCTGTCCGCTGCAATTATCTCCGCGATTGGCACTTCACATGTTTCCCATGCACAGGAAACAGCCGCAGCTATTCGCGGCTCTATTACTGGCAGCGGTGGCGAAGTAATAAGCGATGCGAAAGTAACGGTGATTCATACTCCGTCTAACAGCCGTCGCATAGCGCAAGTGAGGGAGTCCGGTCAGTTCAATTTAAGTGGTCTGCGTGTTGGCGGCCCTTACACGGTGACCGTTGAATCCGATCAAGGCAAACGGGTACTTAAGGACATTTACTTATCGGTAGGCGATACCCTGCCACTAATGCTAACCCTGGGTTCATCCAGCCTTGAGGAGGTGAGCGTTCTTGGTCAAGCCTTGAGCAGTTCACGGCTTGCGGTAGGTCCCTCTTCCCACTTCAACAGCGACGACCTGAAAAGTGCGCCTACTGGCGGTCGTGACATCAAAGACCTGCTGCGCCTTGACCCTCGTGTTTATATAGACGAGGCTAACGCAGAATCAGTCCAGTGCGCCGGTGCCAATCCGCGCTTCAACAGTCTGACTGTTGACGGTGTACGCATGAATGACAACTTCGGCTTGAACAGTAATGGCTACCCAACCGAGCGCATGCCTTTCTCCTATGATGCTATCGACCAGGTTGCCGTAGAGCTAGCACCATTTGACGTACAGTATGGGGGCTTTAGTGCTTGTAACATCAACGCGGTAACCAAGTCCGGCACCAACGAATGGCACGGCTCCTTTTTCTATGACTATACCGATGATGGCTTTCGCGGGGACTCTCTGGAAGGAGAAGAGATTAACGTAGCTGAGTTTGATGAGAAGCGTTACAACGCGACTCTTGGCGGCGCCATTATTGAGGACAAGCTGTTCTTTTTCGCAGCATACGAAAAACTCGAAGGCGTAGCGACTTTTGACCGGGGCCCGGCTGGAAGCAGTGCCGCAACTGAAGTACAGGGCATATCCCAGGCCCAACTGGACGAAATTGTACGTATATCCAACGAGGTCTACGGCTACAACCCGGGAGGCCTGCCCAGCAGCCTTCCAGAAGAAGATGAAAAACTGCTGGTTAAATTCGATTGGAATATCTCTGAAAACCATCGCGCGGCATTTACTTACAACTACAACGATGGTTTCTCTATCGCTGAGGCCGATGGCGATCCCGATGAGCTGGAGCTGTCCAACCACTACTATGCGCGCGGCGCAGAGCTGAACGCCTATGTAGCACAGCTCTTCTCAGACTGGAGCGACACCTTCTCTACTGAAATGAAGATTGGTTACTCCGAACTGGATAACCGTCAGATTTCCCTTGGAGGTACCGATTTTGGTGAAGTACAAATCAGCACTTCCTACGATCATGACAACGATGGTAGTGATACAGATGCTACCGTTTATCTCGGTGCTGATGATTCCCGCCACGCGAATAAACTGAGCTACGACAATCTGACCTTTAAGCTCGCCGGCAAGCTCCTTTTAGGCGAACACAACCTTACAGCTGGCTACGAGCAAGAAAACTTCGATATTTACAACCTGTTTATCCAGGAGGCTGCCGGTGAATATCGCTTTAGCAGCATTGAGAATTTTGAGCAGGGCATTGCCGACCTAATCATCTATGAGAATGCGACAGGCACCAATAATATCCTGGATGCCGCAGCTGAATTTGCTTACAGCATCGACACGCTCTATTTGCAGGATGAATACACTTTTGCTGACGTTGATCTCACCGTTGTAGCCGGCCTGCGCTACGATCGCTACAGTAGTGACGACAGGCCTGTCGCTAATACAGATTTCGCAGCAGCCTATGGCTTTTCCAACCAACACACCATGGACGGCCTCGACCTTCTTCAACCCCGACTGGGCTTGAGCTGGAATGTTGATGATAACCTGGAGCTACATGGTGGAATTGGCCTTTACTCTGGCGGCAATCCGAATGTATGGATTTCCAATAATTACTCCAACAATGGCGTTATACAAATTGAAGCAAGTGATGGCAGCGGCACGCCATTATTTGATATGGACTGGACTGGCAACGGCGCCCCAATTTTCGATGTACCACAGTCCCTATATGATCAGGTAGCCAGTGGAGACGGCTCTTTAGGTGGTGTGAATATGATGGACCCGGATTTTGAGATTCCATCAGTTTGGAAATATGCAATTGGCGCTAGCTACGAGTTCGAGTCTGGCTATTTGCTCTCTGCTGATTACCTCTATAGCGACTATAAAGATGCAGCCATTATCCAAGACCTGTCACTTGAGCAGGTTAGTAGCGCAGTCGATGGCCGCCCGGTTTACGCCAACACCAATGGTCGCAGGGGCGACTATATGCTCACCAATGTTGACGGTGACTCCGGTTACTCCAGCATCTTTTCTTTAGGGCTTAGTAAATCTTTTGAATTCGGTCTGAATGTAGCGGTGGGTTACGCCTATACCGATGCTGAAGACGTGAACCCCATGACCAGCTCCGTGGCCTACTCAAACTACACCACTATCGCCACTGCAAACGCACAGGACCCAGGCACAGCGACTTCGAATTATGTAGTTCCCCATCGATTCACCTTGAAGCTGGATTATGCCCAGGAATTTTTCACCGGGTATCAAACTCGCTTTACCCTCTTCGGTAGCGCTAACGAAGGTGTGCCCTACTCCTATACCTTCTCTGATCGCATCTTCGGTGATGGTGGGCGAGGCCGTGGACTGCTTTACGTTCCGACAGGCTTGGACGATACAAATGTTGTTTTTGGGAATGATTTTGATACAGCGGCGTTCTTCACCTGGGTGAACTCTGAAGACCTGGACAGCGGCTCTATGGAGCGTAACTCCCTCAGCAGCGATTGGTGGACTAAGTTCGATCTGCGTATTGACCAGGAGCTACCAGGCTGGAGCGTAGATGACCGGCTCAACGCTTTCTTTGTTATCGAGAACCTGGGCAACCTGTTGAACGACGACTGGGGAGTAATGTACGAGGGTGCCTTCCCCCGCTTCCAGGCTGCTGTGGATGCGAGCATCGACGATCAGGGCCGCTTTGTTTTTAATGAATTCAATGATCCGGCTGGCCAAACTCGGGTAGCCAACGCCTCCCTCTGGAGTGTCCGCATGGGGGTTCGATACGAATTCTAATCATCAAACAAGCCGCGACAGGTGCCGCGGCTTTATTTTTTCTAACCCTTTCAAAACACTAATGGAACACTGCCTTTCTCAGGCACTACCCAACCAGCGTGCCAGAGTCTCTCTCAAAACATCCTTGCTTAAAGGCTTGGTCAGGTAATCATCCATACCTGCAGCCAGACAACGTCCCTCAAATTGCTCCTCCGTAGTGCTGGTCAGTGCGACGATTGGTAACCGGTCATCGGGGCGATGTTCGGACTCCCAACGGCGGAGCATCTCGATAATCTCAGCGCTGTGGTCGGTGTTCTGCTGGCAATCCACTAATACCAAGTCGTAGTGTCCCTCTGAGAGACGTACAAGGGCATCCTCGCCGTTACCGGCAACATCTACCTGATAGCCAAGGGCCTGTAACATTTCCTCAGTCACCCATTGGTGTGGACGAGACTCCTCAACCAGCAATAGGGAATACTGGCGCGGTTGATCGGCACCGCCGGTAACTACCCGACGGGTTGCCTTTTTGACCCCACCGAAGCGGCGCTCCACCAAGGCATCGTGTAACTCCTTGCGAGTCACCGGACGACCCAGGTACTGGGCGGCCGGTACAGCATGTTGCATTTGGGAAAAGGAGGTCTTCTGTCCAAACCCGCCCAGGCAGATTACCGGACACTCCCTACCCTCAGTATGTGCCTTATACATGTAGGGGGTTACCGATCTAAAGAGGACATCATCCCCCATTGCGGGTACCAGCATCACCAACTGGTTGCGCTCCAGAGCCTGTTTGAGAAGCTTCTGCACCTCGCACTCACAGCCCTCACACCAGCGCAGAGACTTAACGTCCATCCCGAATGAGCGCAACATCTGTACCAGTCCTGAAATAAACAGGCCCTTTTGGTGAATCAATAGTACTTCGCTATCCTGCAGCCGGCGATCCGGGGTGAGATAAGTACGCTGATTGGGCTCCACGCTGAACTTGATGACTACCTGATAGCGGTTGCCATCGGGAGTGGAATGCAATTGCAGATAGCCTCCCATGGCTTCAGCCAACCCCTTGGCAATGGACAATCCCAACCCGGTTGTCACCTGGGTGGTATCCATTCTTGAAAAAGCACCAAACAGTTCGCTCTCATCCGGGAGAATCTCGCCGCGACCATCGTCCATCAGGGTGATATTCAGCTGGCCTTCCACCGCAGTGATTGGTGTGAAACTGACTTCGCCCCACAGCTCTCCGAGCCGGGCGATACCGGTTGCCGAATCCACCAAGTTGCGAATCAACTGGGCTGTTTTACGGTTATCCCCGGTGACCATCACCGGCAGGCTGTCATCGATTTGGAAGTTGAACTCCAGATCCTGGCCATGGGCCGCACGAGCGGCAAACTTGAAGGATTTCTCGATGGTTTTGACCAGATTGAAGGGTCCCTGGCGCAGACGAATATCTTTGCGTGCCACACGAGTGAAAAGGCCTACATTATCTACGAGCTTGAGCTGCTGGCTGCTGGCTGTCTTGGCCAGTTCTACCCATTCCCGCTGACGC
Organism: Microbulbifer sp. GL-2; assembly: GCF_007183175.1. Lineage (NCBI taxonomy): Bacteria > Pseudomonadati > Pseudomonadota > Gammaproteobacteria > Cellvibrionales > Microbulbiferaceae > Microbulbifer > Microbulbifer sp. GL-2. The sequence goes on along the minus strand of NZ_AP019807.1, from coordinate 3,921,606 downwards.
TCACTAAGAGACTCCGCCTCCAGTAGAGCCAGGGCACCGAGGGCATCGGACAGCTGGCTACGGAACTCCTGGCCAATATTAACGATAAACTCGTTGGTTAATTCCACCGCCGCTTCGGAGTGCTTGCGTGCGGCAGCCAAGCTGCTGGCACGCTGCTGCAGCTCCTGCATCGCCGACAATCGCTCCCAATAATTTTCTGATTCACGCCGCCCCTGGTGTGCGGTGAGCCAGATAAAGGCCAGTGTCAGGGTTCCATAAATTGTGCCAAGAATCATTCCGGAGAATAGCGCCATCAGGGCGGCCGGCAGCAGAGAGGTAGCAGTAAACCAGGTCAGGAAGCGATGATACGGGGAAAACACCGTAGTCACACTGGAGCAGAAGATGACCGAGTAAATCCACAGAAAGTGTGTCTCAGGCGCAAACCCCATCAAGTAAACAAAGTAAAAAAGGGTCAGGCCCCACCAGATGGAACCAATAATAGAAACAAAGAAGTAATGGTTCCGCCAACGGTTAGGCCCTGCACTGTAGAGCGAGTCGAAACGGAAAACGTAATAACCCCTGATCAGGGTAAGCACCACCAGGCCAGCCCCCAGGATCAATAACAGGCGCGGGGCTTCCAGGCGCATATCCCCGATTGTAGCGGCAATCAGGAAGGCACCGAGAGAGAGCAACATGCCGCGCCGGCTGTATTTGGCGATACGCATATCTGTGGCACGGCAGATACGCCGGTCTTTCTGAACCTTCAGTTCAGGGCGATCAAATAGTGGCATTGCGACCTTCCCTGGGAAACTGGGTATATAGTGACATAAAAGTCCCTAGCCTATCCCAAGCACTTCAACCAGAACTGTTTTTATAATGAATCCAAGCAACCCGAGACCCAAAGCGAGAAACAGAATAAAGGTTCCGAACCTTCCCGCCTTGGAATCTTTAGCAAGGTTCCAGACTATAAACACCATAAACATGATAAGTGCGCCGATTCCCAACCACAGGGAATACTCTTCAAACTGCTCAAAAGTCATGCGGAACTTCACTTAAAAATTGGCGCGCATTGTACAGTGCTTATCGGCTACTGGTAAGACTTGGCGGAATACAGTCGAGCAGCGCGCTCATCATATATGACTGAAAGTTCACGCCCCCTGATAGTAGTCCCCATCTTCCTGGGCGTGGGTACCGCAGCGCAAGCGACGCACCTCCTTCTCTCGATAACGGCTATCGTGCCAACAGCGTGGCAGTGGCTCACCAGACAGAAAACACAGGTCCGTTTTGTCGAAAACTTCGGGGTCCTGTATCTCTTCTCCCCAGAGATAGCGGCCAACCACCGTTAATTCGTAGGGATTGGAAAGCGTGACGACATCGGCCACCTCAACCAAATGCTTGGTGGTTACGTCTTTAAAAAGCATAGTGGCACCCTTTTCCTCTTTCTGATTTCAGTATAGGGCTTCTGGCGACAGTTCCGATTAAATCTGTGCCAAGGGACTCAAGGGCATTATCCGCGAATGCTCTGCCAGTATGTAGGGAATTAGCCCACATCAGGCCAATTGGAAGGTCAGGTAGAAGGGAACGATATCCCGTAAAAACCGCCAGCGGCAACCGGCGGTTTTTACGGGTGTGAGGAGGGGTTAGCCTTCTATTGTGAGACGAGCTGAAACCATCCCCTGCTCTGCGAGGGCATCCAGGTTAATGGTCCGCACAGCGATTTGTTCCTTGATCAGCTGGTTTAGCCAGGGTTGCAGGTCCTGGTATCGAACTTCCTCAATCCAAAGCCGAATGCGGTTGTCACCCTCCGGCTCAAAACGCTTAATGGTGATCTGGTTTTTCTTTGCCGCAGTGGTCACTCTTTGCAATAGTGTGCCTGAGGCCTTGCCTGCGGCACTGTTCGGTTTAATACGGGCCAGCACCGTGCGCTGGGACTCCATCCACTGCACCAGTTCCTGGGCCTCCTCCGCACGGTTAAGGGATTCTTCAAAGAACCCCTTCGCAGGGCTGTAAAGGCCGTAGACTATAAACAAGCCACCGGCAAACAGGCTGAGAAGGGTAAGAGCCCGCTGGTCACTGGAAGATAGCGTTTGCCACTTCTGCTTCCACTGTTCAATTTGTTCTTTCATGCTTCAATAACTACCAAACTTATTCTGTATTTCGGCATGCCGCCATCAGCGCACCCGAACCCGCCCCGATACACCTTTTTTCAATTCATTGGCTCCAAGCAGGTCAGCACGCAGACCATTGCCCGATAACTTACTGACAAAAGTATCCAGGTCAGACAGGCTAGAGGCCTTTAACTGCAATACCATCTCCCCACGCTGGCCATCAAAACGCAGGGACTGCAACTTGAGTTCCTTCCCTCTTTGCTCAGTCCAAACCTTGCTGAGTTGTTGCATCTGTGTGGTGAAAGCACCACCTTGGCTACCCGCACTCTTGAGGAAACCATCAAGCTGTCGACGTATTTGTGCCGAGGGCCGGGTATTGGGGAATAATTCGGTGAACATGGTGCGCGCTTGCTCTTCAGCCTGCTCAGCCTGCCAGTGGAAATAGGCGCCGGCGCCAACAAAGAAGAGCAGTTGGGCAGCAAAGCAGAATGCGGCAACTTTTGCCGGCTTCAGCCACCAGACACCCTCAACTTCCCCGCCTGAGAGCTGGTAATCACCGCTCAACAGGTTGCTGAGTTTGCCCGGCTTATAGCGTTCCAGGAAAACCTCTTCCGGGGGCCGCTGGTTGCGCTGTAAGCGCTCAGCGAACAGGGTTTCCAGTTCGCCGACTATCAGGCCATCATCCTCTCCCGCCCCCAGAAGCAACAGGCTTTTCTGTGCGGATTCACCCTCATCCTCTTCAGGCTCCTGTGCGGAATCGTCCTCACCCAACAGTGAGCTGAGCATCGGCTGCAAGTATTCGCGGCGAATGGAAAGTCCCTGACCACTTTCTTGCCAGACATGGGCCTGCTCACCATCCAGCCAGAGAGCAAGATCGCCCTCGAGCATACCGAGCATCTGGTATTCCGCAACCGCCGCGACCAGGGGCCACTTCAATCGCTCAACCTGATTATGCAAAACCTCCATTTTATCCCTGGCGACGGCGTACACACTGCAAAGGTCCCCTTCCCGGGGGCTACAAATAAAGTGCAGGTCTTCAACATCCTCCGCCAGGTGCTCTTCCACCATATAGCCAATGGCATTAGTTTGACGCCGCGCGGCTTTGGGAATTGACTCAACTCCACTCCATACCCAGTTACCCGGCACTAACAACAATGCCTTTGCACTGTCGTCGAAGCTCAAAGACGGTATTTCCTCGGCTGAATCAGTCCCTTCAAACTCAGGATTAAAAGCCGTAACAAACTCATCATCCAGTGCCGCCCGCTGCCAGGCACCACCTTGCCACTGGTGCAGTGTGAGGTTTTTGTCCGCACTCTCAGTGAGTCTCAGCAATAGCAGCGATGGCTTCGGTGGAACCGCAGGCATGCCGATTTCATTCAGGCTTTTCTTTTTAAACATACGATCTTATTGACCACCTACTATCATCACTTTCTTCTGCCATCACTTTCTTCTGCGGTGCCATCATAGTCGAGTAGCTCCTGCATCATTGCACCGGAAAAAGTACGGCGCTGGCGCTGTACTACTTTAACCTTGCTCCCTTCATCACCATTTTCCACAAGCAAAAGCGAGGTCTCCCAATACTGGCGGTGGTCTTCACCATCTCCCAATTGGACAGCGATACGCGCCAAAAAGTGCTTGCTATGGAACTCAAAATAATTTGTCTTGGTAATTTTGTAAGTCGAGTAATCCCCGGATTCACTCAGGAAACCGCCAGATTCACGGAACTGCTCCAGCTTCGCGATACTTGCCGATGGATCTACCGCCTCCACCAATTCCTGAGAAGCAAAATTGATATTGATCTTGGTTCCGGATTCCGGCAAGGCACAGAGGAAAGGGGCCAGTTTTTGCCAGTCTTCAGCCTCTATTCCCTGCACAGAAGACAGCTCGGAAACATCACTGATCGGCATATCCGGAGTGCGATGAGAAATCTCCCTACCCAGGTAGCCGTCATCCTCAGTTGCCGATGCCTGCGGCGTATCGTTATCATCGATCCAGTCGGCAAGGGTCAAGGCTAAATCTGACTTGCCGGTGACATTCCTCACTAGCCTGCTGAATATCTCATAGTGGTCATTATTTTTACTATCGACAAGATTATTGACATTAAAACATGAGGTTAAGTCTTTAATATTTATACGGATTTTTCCGTTGTCGGGATTGAATTGCAGCGCCGGTGAAGCCCAGGCCTCCAGTGCATGGTCCGCAGACTCCTCAGCTTCCTGATCATCTTCGAAGTCCTTTAACAGGGCCACACGACTCCACGCCTCAGCCCCCTCAACAAATTGAGCCAGCTGGGAATTAGCGAGCAAGGCACCACTGCGATTGATCGAGATTTGGTCCCGAACAATCGCGTGGGAGACTAAAGCGATGGCAATCACCATTACCAACAACACGGTGAGGAGAGCAACACCCCGTTGGCGGCCAAGCATCTTCACAGACTTAATTCCGCTCACCGTTAATATCACCGCCAGAGTAGCCTCTATTCATTAGGGGTCCTCACTTTCCTGTGGGGCAAACTCGACAGTGGAAAAGGGAAATACCCGACGGATTTCGCCGTACTGCCTGGTGAGTAAAACAAATTCGATCGCCTTGGGCAGGCGGCTGTCTGGACTGGAATCGGTGGGAGGTACCGGCGGCCACTGAGCGACCCAGGCTTCACTTTCTGGATCGAAATAACGTAGAGTCAGGCTCTCAACCCCCATCATCAGGGGCTCGACAACCGGCTCAGAATCCGGTCCCCGATCTAACACTTTCCAACGGCTGCGCAGTAACAATGCTCCCGAATCCTCTTCCGTCGAAAAGGGGCTTCGCTCATCAGTCTCGGGGTAGCCAATGCTATAGCCGAGACGCTGGAGCTCACCTCTGGGCTCACCGGTCAAGTTAGCCGCACCCAAGCGGGTAAATTCGAACTCATCCTCGTCCCCCCGCAGAGCCGGTTCATAACCGCTGTAAGCATTTTTTACCGGTCTCGCGGTCAACTGGCGAAGGTCATCTTCCAGGCGGTAAAGCGCCATGGAGAAACGTCGCAGCTCTTCAGCCCGCTGTTCAACTACACGATCGGTGCTTCTAAAAATATCCAGAAGGGAAAAGGAGCCGACGCTGATAATGGCTACCAATACCAGGACAACCAGTACTTCAACCAGGGTAAAGCCAGTCTGAACTTTTAATTGGCGGGTAATCATCGAAATTACTCCTGTGCCGCCCAGGCATCCAGTGTCAGGGTCGGGTTTTCGGCATCGGGGTAACCCACTTCGATAATGATATGACGAAGGCGCTCCTCATTGGTGGCTTCTACACGAGCGGTAACCTCCCACTCCCGCTCAGCAAAGGTGACTTCGTCCTTTTTTTCTCCAACTGGTGGCCAGGGCGTTTGCAATCGCACCTGGGAAAGCACCTGTTGAGCCACCCAGTTTGCGGCAAGTCGCTCTTCCATAATGCGCTGCTGGCGCACACTGCGCTGCATTGCCTGCAGCACACTGGCAGCAATGACCCCAAAGATTACCAGTGCAACCAGGACCTCCACCAGGGTAAATCCGCGCTGGCGAGAAAATTGCCTCGGGCTAAAATTCATCGGCCTGCCATTCCAGCTGTAAACCGTAGAGGCTGTTGTAGGATATGGTGGCTCCTCGGGCAAATTCACCATCCTCAACCAAATACATCACCAGCTCCACTGGTAGAATCTCACCGCTGGACAGTGCAACAAACTGCGGCTTGGCGGACTCCTCATCAGCATCAGCACTTTCCTCTTCGGCAAACTCAGTGGACTCTGTCGAGGGAAGCTCAGCCCCAGCAATCAGTTCGAGGCGTACATTGGGCGGAAGCTCATGAAATGCGAAGCGCTGGCTGCGATTCCCTGCCATTGCAGCATCTGGAGCCTGCCAGGTCATCGTCGTGGGATCAAAGCGCACCACGGTGTAGGATTCAGGTTCCAACACCACGCCGTAGTGGCTCTTATCAATCAGGGCGCGATCAGAGACCAACTGCAACAGGGCCGAGAGACGCCGGACCTCACCTTCCCAGACACGCGCACTTGAACTACCCAAAGACATAACCGCCATCCCGGCAAGAGTGGCGATAATCACAATTACCACCAGAATTTCCACCAGGGTAAAACCGCGGTTATGCGCGAGTCTTTGTTGAGTTGGTCGCCTGTACATCAGGTATAGCTGGTACCGGAATTACAGGTCAGCATGAAAAATATCGGCATATTCGCCCTCTCCACCAGGCTTGCCATCGGCACCCAGAGAAAAAAGATCGAAGGGGCCGGAGCTACCGGGGCTGATGTACTGGTATGCGTTGCCCCAGGGATCCTTCGGTGCTTTCTTCAGGTAAGGCTCGGTCCAGTTCTTGGCTTCCGGGAACCCGGAGGGGCGTGCAACCAGTGCCTCCAGGCCCTGATCAGAGCTCGGGTAAACGAAGTTATCCATACGGTACATATCGAGGGCCGTCTCAATAGCGCGCAGATCGACACGAGCCGCTTTCATACGGGCTTCGCCGGTTTTACCCAGTACGCTGGGCACTACCATGGCGCCGAGTACACCGAGGATAACGATAACCACCATGACTTCAATCAAGGTGAAGCCGCCACTTTTTCGCAGGTTTTGCATTTTTTTCTCCAAATTCAGCTGAAAGCTGGGAACCCTAAAGGACACAATACCCTTTGTGACCCCAATCTAAACATATTGACTCAGCTCCAGGAAGGCATCCTATAGCCTCCCATTGAGCTTTACATGGCCAGTTCGTTCATGCCCATGATCGGCATCATAATAGCCATTACGATAAATAGTACGATAGCGGCCATCACCAATAACATCAGGGGTTCGAACAGGCTCACAAAAGCAGTGACAGCCCCTTGCAAATCCTGCTCCTGGGACTCCGCCGCTCTTTGCAGCATTTCATCCAGGGTACCGGAGGACTCACCACTGGCGATCATATAGACCATCATGGGCGGGAAATAACCGATATCCTCCAACGCCCGATGCAAGCTCCCACCTTCCCGAACAGACTTCTGTGCGCCTTCCAACCGGTCTTTCAGAAAGTCATTACTCATCACTCCACCGGCAATTCCCATAGCCTGTACCAGCGGCACGCTGCTGCCAGTAAGAATCGCCAGGGTTCCCACATAGCGTGCACTCTGGGCGCCGCGCACCATCCAACCGATAACCGGTAAATCCAGCAAGCGGTGATGGAATCGATAACGCACAGCCGGGCGTTTTAACATGAAAACAATGCCCACTATGATTGCAACCAATACCGGGGGCACCAACCAACCCCAGGCAGAGATAAAATCACTGAGGGAGACCAGAATTCTGGTTGGCACCGGGAGTTCTTGTCCGGTGCCGGTAAACACTTCAATCACGTCGGGCACTACGTAAACCATCAGGCCCGTCACTACCAGGACACAAATAAACACCAACACCACCGGATAGATCAGTGCCAACTGCACCTTTTGCCGGAACTGCTGTTGTCCCTCTGTATAGTCACCCAGGCGCTCCAATACGCCATCCAGATGGCCAGAATGTTCACCCGCCTCCACGGTAGCGCGATAAAGCTTGGGAAAGGCGCGCGGGAAACTGCCCAGGGCCAGTGCAAAACTGTGCCCCTCCAGAATCTTGCCCCGAACAGCCAGTACCACCCGGCGAATCTTCTGGTTGCGGGTCTGGTTGGCTATGGCCCCTAAAGTCTCCTCAAGGGGAATACCGGCACGCAGCAGGGTCGCAATCTGGCGTGTCAGCAGGGCAAGGTTCTTAATACTCAGGCCGGGACTACTGGACATCATCCCGCCAGCGCTCTTTTCAGACTGTTCAGCGGCCTGGGCTACATCCAGAGGCACCAAACCTTTGGCGCGCAACTGCTGTCGGGCAGAGCGAGCACTGTCAGCCTCAAGGGTCCCCTTGCTCTTGCGTCCAGATGCTGCCAGGGCTGTATATTCAAATGCTGCCACGATCAGGACTCCTGGGTGACTCGCATAACTTCCTCCAGGGAAGTCCTGCCCGCCAGAATTTTCACGATACCATCATCACGGATACTCGGTCCCAGCTTGCGCGCTTCAGCCACCAGCTTGCTCTCAGAGGCACGATCATGAATCAGCTGTCGCATAACATCATTCAAGGGCACCAATTCGTAGATACCGATCCGGCCCACGTAACCACTGTGGTTACATTCTTCGCAGCCGTTGGGACGGTAAATTACCGTTTCAGCATTAGGATCAACACCGAGTGCCTGACGCTCGCTTTCATCGGCAACGTGCGGCAGCTTGCATTTTGGACAGAGTACCCGTACCAGACGCTGTGCCAACACACCGATCACGCTCGAGGACAACAGGAAGGGTTCAATTCCCATATCCACCAAGCGGGTCACCGCACCAAGTGCGGTATTGGTATGCAGTGTGGAAAGTACCAAGTGACCGGTCAAACTGGCCTGGATAGCGATCTGCATAGTCTCAAGGTCACGGATCTCACCGACCATTACCACATCGGGGTCCTGCCGAAGTATCGCGCGCAAGCCACGGGCAAAAGTCATATCCGCCTTGGTATTAACCTGGGTTTGGCCCACGCCTTCCAGGTTGTATTCCACCGGATCCTCAACCGTGAGAATATTTTTCTCGCGGCTGTTGATGCTGCCAAGGCCGGCGTAGAGGGTTGTGGTCTTACCCGAGCCCGTGGGCCCGGTCACCAGGATAATGCCGTGGGGATGGGTGAGCAGATCCGTCATTACACTGAGGTCACGCCCCGCCATTCCCAGTTTGGTGAGATCCATATTGCCAGCCTGCTTATCGAGCAGACGCATCACCACCCGCTCTCCGGCTGAGGATGGCATGGTGGAAACACGCACATCCACTTCACGCCCAGCCATCAAAAGTGAGATACGGCCGTCCTGGGGAATGCGCTTTTCCGCAATGTCCAGCTTAGCCATTACTTTGATTCGGGAAACCAAAAGTGGGGCCAGAGCACGACGAGGTTGCAGCACTTCACGCAAAACTCCATCCACCCTGAAGCGCACTACCAGGCGCTTCTCGAATGTCTCAATATGAATATCCGAAGCGCCCTGCTTCAGTGACTCTGCAAAAATTGCATTGATCAACTTAACGATGGGCGCGTCGTCTTCCTGCTCCAAGAGATCTTCAGTTTCCGGTAGTGAATCCGCGACCGCGGCAAGATCCAAATCCTCACCAAGCCCTTCAACTTCCGAAAGGTTTCCGCCCTCACGATTTTCATACAACCGCTGTAATGCAAGCTGGAAAGCCGCTTCCTCGACGGCCTTCAGGCGTACCACTGCGCCGTTAATTCGCTGTACCTCGGCAATTGCCGAGGGATTCAGCGGAGCGACATATTGACATATCGGCTGGCCTTCCTGCTCCACCAGCAGAACTCTGTGACGCTTGGCGAAAGCGTATGGAAGGCGGCGAATTATTGGAGTTCCTGTTCCTAGATCAGCCGTCATTTAGATTCTTCGACCTCCAGTACCTCAACTTCAACCTCACCTGGCACTCCTTCCAGGGCCTCCTCCAGGTTATCTACGGCATTGATGGAACCATCTACCGGGGCCGGGCTTTCATTGTAAGTACCTGTCGGTGGCATCAGGTCAGGCAAGGCATCGCCACGGTGCCAATCCCACAGCAGGCTTGTACGGTCCTTGATATAGATCTGCTTCTGCTGCAAATCCATATAGCGCTTACGGGTTTCCTCATAACCGGCAACCTGGGTGCTGAGGATCTTCGGCTTCAGGAACACCATCAGGTTGGTCTTTGTAACTTTCTTAGTATTATTCCTGAACAGACGACCTATACCAGGGATATCCCCAAGCAGGGGTACTTTCTGTACAGAGTCTGTAACGTTGTCCTCAATCAATCCACCCAGCACCAAAATGGCGCCATCATCGATCAGCACCTTGGTGCGAATCTCACGCTTACTGGTAATAATATCCGAGGCCCCGACAGCAGCGTCAGCCGCCGCTGAAACAAGGTTTTCGACTTTTTGTTCGATTTCCAGGGTTACAGAGTTATTATTATTTACCCTCGGAGTCACCTTAAGTGTTGTACCAATATCCTCACGCTGAATGGTGGTAAAGGGGTCATCATTGCTACCCGACAACAGCTGCTCGCCAGTGATAAACGGTACATTTTGACCAACAAGTATCTCCGCTTCCTCATTGTCCAAAGCCATAATTGTTGGAGTGGAGAGAATATTTGTATTACCTGCAGTGGCAAGGGCATTCACTGCAACACGGAGGTCGGTGCCGCTCAGGTAACCTAAATGTAATGCATTCGCTCCAGTTACACTTTGAAGGGGTAGTGAGAAGGGGTTGATGTTTCCGTCCGCATCTTCAGCTGGAAGGTTATTCCAGCCTGCAACCACATTATCATCCGCCCCAGCAATCCAGCTGATACCCAGCTCACTATTGGTATTTTCATTAACCTCAACAATAATCGCCTCAATTAATACCTGGGCTCGACGCACATCCAAGCGCGCGATAACACCTTTCATCGTTTCCAGTAGTGCCGGAGGCGCCGTCAGAACCAGCGCATTGAGGGATTCATTGACCTGAATGCTGACTTCAACATTCGCGGCCTGTTGGTCTTTTTCCGTATTCTGAATGCTGCCACTCATGCCTTCGAGGATCGGCTTCAAGTCTGCGGCATTGGAATACTGCACATAAACTACCGCAGTATTGCCATCGCCATCCAGAGGCTGATCCAATCGACCAATAACTGTTCTGATCTGCTGCCGGGTTACCGGGTCGCCGGTCAAGAGGACACTGTTAGAGCGCTCATCTACAGCAATGCGCAGTGGTTGCACTTGCTTACCGGCACCTTTACCAGCGCTCGATTGCAGCAGGTCAGTGAGAATCTGCTTGACCTCTTTGGCAGAGGCAAACATCAAGGGAACAACTTCAATATCAATCGCACCGGCACGGTCCAGCTGCTCCACCAAGCGTACGATCTGGTCAATATTAGCGGCGCGGTCCGCGATAATCAGGGTATTGGTATCGGCGTAAGCTGCCAGGTGGCCAGTCTGCGGAATTAATGGGCGCAGCATGGCAATCAATTGGGATGCGGAAATATTTTCCACCCGCACAGTGCGAACCACCAAGGACTCCGCCGGTGCTCGGGTATTTGCATCCGCGACTGGAATCGCCTGTTGCTTGGCAAGCGCGTCAGGCACCACTTTCCAGGTACCGCCCTGCTCCACCAGGCTAAAGCCATTGACCTGAAGCACCGACATAAAAACATCGAATGCTTCTTCATGAGTCATGGGGTCACCGGCAACTACGGTAACTTTTCCCTTGACGTTGGGGTGAACGATAATATTTTTTCCGGTGAAATCCGCAGCCCAGTTAATCAGGTCACGAACATCCGCATTATCAAGAGATAGGGTAACTCTCTCCGGGCCTTGAGCCAGCGTTGCAGTAGACACAAAAAACCCAAATCCGACCGCAATCAGCCGTCGATAAAACATCTTCATCATTATTTATCTGGCTCTAGTAAATGTTCAAAAAACTCAAAACAATCTAGGTAGACAGTTTTTATTGGGGCTGGCGCTGAGCTCGGCGTTCGCGAGCCAGTTCACGCAGCTTTTCCATCCGTTCCCGGATGCTCTGCTGATTCTCTCCACTCTTGGCAGTATCCCTGCTACTGCTGCGACTACTCTTACGAGCAAGACTGGAGTAATTTTTAAGCGGAACATTCGGGCGACCATCCACTTCCGGATAGGTCAGTTTTTCCATCCTGCCATTACGACGAAGAACTACATGGTCTACCTCAACAGAATAAAGTTCTGCGCCACCCGGTAGAGAATCTCCTACAAATAAACGCTTCGCAGGTTTTCCCTTTTCGGCCACTAGTGCGCTGGCTTTGTTCTTGTCACTGTTGTCTAGCACGCCAGACAAAACAATATTCAATTGGGTAATAGGGAGATTGGAGAGATCGACATCGGGGATTTCTTTTTTTTCCTTGGCATCGGCAAAGCCAAAGAAAGGAGTATTCGGTATTGAGGCTGCCTGGGGCGCACCCGTTCTGGAGTCTTTGCGCTCAGCCAACAGGGATTCTTCTGGCTCGGCAGGGATCAGCAAAGAGCCATAGGCGAACAGATTGCCGGAAACCCAAAGCAGGCCCACGGCGGATGCCGCCATGGTGCCGCGGGAAATCGCCTTGCGCGACTCACCCTGGCCAAAACTGTTGCCAACTGAGCCAATGGCTCGTTTGAATGGGGACATGGACATACCCAGTTACAAGTTTAACTTTTCTGAGGTTATTGGTTTTTGACGCCTATTTTGTTGCCTCAGCCTCTGAAAGGCAACGCTCCTGCCCAGTTAAACGCTGCAAACCTTCTTTTCGTCCCCGAAATTGCACACTAGTTCCGCCGTTAAACAAGAAAGGCGGCTATCCGCCGCCTTTCCAATACTGGTCAGTATAGTAATTCAGGTTTACAGCTTTGCTTCAAGCTCGGGAACAGCTTCAAACAAATCTGCAACCAGGCCGTAGTCAGCAACGGAGAAGATTGGAGCCTCTTCATCCTTGTTGATAGCGACAATGACCTTGGAATCCTTCATACCCGCCAGGTGCTGGATGGCACCGGAAATACCTACAGCTATGTACAAATCGGGAGCGACAATTTTACCGGTCTGACCAACCTGCATATCGTTGGGGACAAAGCCGGCATCAACTGCAGCGCGGGAAGCGCCAACCGCAGCTCCAAGCTTGTCAGCAAGCTTGTACAGCATCTCGAAGTTGTCACCATTTTGCATTCCACGCCCACCAGAGATGACCACGCTAGCCGCGGTTAGTTCCGGACGATCGGATTTAGCGAGCTCTTCGCCGACAAAAGAGGAGACAGCAGCGTCATCGGCAATACCAACTGACTCAACAGCCGCACTTCCACCCTCGGCAGCAACCGCATCAAAACCGGTAGTGCGCACAGAGATCACCTTTACGGCGTCAGAGCTTTGAACAGTGGCAATAACGTTACCGGCATAGATCGGGCGCTTGAACGTATCAGCGCTCTCCACCGAGACGATGTCAGAGATTGGCTGAACATCCAGTAATGCAGCTGCGCGAGGCAGCATGTTCTTGCCGGTGGTAGTGGCGGGGGCCAGAATGTGGCTGTAATCCTTGCCCAGGTCGGCAACCAGCTTGGCAACGTTTTCAGCCAGCTGGTGCTCATAGGCCGCATTGTCAGCCAGCAGTACTTTACTCACGCCATCTACTTTGGCCGCAGCTTCTGCAACAGCAGCACAGCCAGCGCCGGCAACCAGCACAGCGATATCACCACCAACAGCTTTGGCTGCAGCGATTGTATTGAGCGTAGCGCCCTTCAGTTCGGCGTTGTCGTGTTCAGCAATAACCAGGATGCTCATCAGATTACCTTCGCCTCGTTTTTCAGTTTCTCTACCAGTTCCGCAACGTCGGCTACTTTAACGCCTGCCTGACGTTCAGCCGGCGGCTCAACCTTCAGGGTTTTTGTGCGAGGAGTGATATCTACACCCAGTTCATCCGGGCTGGTGGTATCGAGAGGCTTCTTCTTGGCCTTCATGATATTGGGCAGGGAAGCGTAGCGCGGCTCGTTCAAGCGCAGATCAGTGGTAACAATAGCTGGCAGTTTCAGCTCAACAGTCTGCAGGCCACCATCAATTTCACGGGTAACTTTAACGGCATCGCCATCTACAGCTACTTCAGAAGCAAAGGTGCCCTGCCCCATTCCAGTCAGTGCTCCAAGCATCTGACCAGTCTGGTTGTTGTCTCCATCGATAGACTGTTTACCCAGGATCACCATTTGTGGCTCTTCCTTGTCAACAATCGCTTTCAGGCACTTGGCCACAGCCAAAGGCTGCAATTCGGCATCGGTCTCAACCAGGATGCCACGATCAGCGCCCAGGGCTAATGCGGTACGGATCTGCTCTTGGCATTGCTTGGAGCCCATGGAAACGGCGACTATCTCGCTGACAACGCCTTTTTCCTTCAAGCGCACCGCCTCTTCAACTGCGATTTCGCAGAAGGGGTTGATAGACATTTTGACGTTGGCTGTATCAACGTCAGTGCCATCCGCCTTGGGGCGGACCTTGACGTTGTAGTCAACAACGCGTTTCACAGCTACAAGAACTTTCATGGAAATCCCGTCTCAAATATGCTTTTTAACAGCCGCGACTGACGATTCACATCGCGAACGGATACGGTGTTCTGGTCAAACAAGTGTTTGAACGGCGTGTATGGTGGCGGTTCTATACGGCAAAATCAATAGTCAAATAGAAGTGACGGCTGCCATTCATAAAATCTATTTCCAGCCATAGAGTTGATCTATCCATTCCTGCTAAGCCGTTGAAATACAGCGTATTTGCCATAGCAAATGAATAGTCGTGCAATTGGTAGGGTTGATTAAACGCCTATATAATCAGCCACCTATATAAATGATAAGGCCGGAATGGCCGAAAAAAGTTGAATACAACTGCTGAGGAGAGTGCCGTGGAACGCGAATCAATGGAATACGATGTAGTGATCGTGGGTGCAGGTCCGGCCGGACTGGCAGCGGCCTGCCGTATTCGCCAGCTCAATGAGGACATCTCAGTATGTGTCGTGGAGAAGGGTTCCGAAGTCGGTGCCCACATTCTGTCAGGCGCTGTCTTTGAGCCTACCGCCCTGAACGAGCTGTTTCCCGACTGGAAAGAGCGCGGCGCCCCACTGAAAACTGCAGTAAAGGGCGATGACATTTACGTCCTACGCAGCGATGAAAACTCCATAAAAGTACCCAACATGTTTGTGCCCAGCACCATGCACAATGAGGGCAACTACATTATCAGCCTCGGCAACCTGTGCCGCTGGCTGGCTGAGCAGGCGGAAAACCTGGGGGTGGAAATCTTCCCCGGCTTTGCCGCAGCTGAAGTGCTCTACAACGAAGACGGCTCGGTAAAAGGTATCGCCACTGGCGATATGGGCATAGGCCTGAATGGAGAGCAGAAGGATTCCTATATGCCCGGCATGGAACTGCATGCCAAATACACCTTATTCGCGGAAGGTTGCCGCGGCCATTTAGGCAAGCAACTGATCGAGCGCTTCAAACTGGATGCGGACGCCGATCCACAACACTACGGTATTGGCGTAAAGGAAATCTGGAAGGTTCCTGCGGAAAAGCACCAGCAAGGCCTGGTGGTGCACACCGCTGGCTGGCCCCTGGAAGAGAGCGGCACTCACGGCGGAGGGTTCCTGTACCACCTGGAAGACAACCAGGTCGTTGTTGGTCTGATTACCGACCTCGCTTACAACAACCCACATGTAAGCCCGTTCGACGAATTCCAGCGCTACAAGCACCACCCGGTAATCAAGCAGTACCTGGAAGGCGGTGAGCGTGTGGCTTACGGTGCTCGCGCTATTGTTAAAGGCGGCCTGCAGTCGCAACCTAAAATGACTTTCCCCGGCGGCCTGCTGATCGGTGATAATGCCGGCACCCTGAACTTCGCCAAGATCAAGGGTAATCATACTGCGATGAAGTCCGGCATGATTGCCGCGGAATCCGTGGTGGAAGCCCTTGGCGCTGATCGCAATAGTGAAGAACTGACCGATTACGCCACCAAGTACCGTGATAGCTGGGCCTGGAAAGAATTGCACATGCAGCGTAACTTTGGTCCTGCCCAGCACAAATGGGGCAACATCTTTGGCTCCGCTTATGCCTTTGTGGATATCAACCTGTTTAAAGGCAAGCTGCCCTGGACCCTGCGCGACACTAAGGCAGACCACGCCCAACTCAAGCCAGCGGCAGACTGCGCAAAGATTGATTACCCCAAGCCCGACGGCGTACTCAGCTTTGACAAACTATCCTCCGTGTTTATTTCCAACACCAACCATGAGGAAGACCAGCCCTGTCACCTGACACTGAAAGACCCTGAGATTCCACTCAATCACAATTTGCCAATCTACGACGAACCCGCCCAGCGCTACTGCCCGGCCGGTGTATATGAAGTCGTTGAAGATGCCAACGGCAAGCGCTTCCAGATTAATGCACAGAACTGTGTGCACTGTAAGACGTGCGATATCAAGGACCCAACGCAGAATATTGTATGGATTACCCCGGAAGGCGGCGGCGGCCCCAACTACCCGAACATGTAAGCATGTTTACTTTTATGGCGCCTTAAGGCGCCATTTTTATATGTACCGCTTAGATGATCAAAATTTCTGTTTGATTCTACGTGTCGAAACGACCTGGATACGAGGAAACGAACAAAATATGGATACTTAACCAGCAGGTACCAGTTAGGCGCCACCAATGCCACCAATGCCACCAATGCCACCAATGCCACCAATAATATTCAAAGAAATTCAAAAAAAGGGTGGAGAGGGATAATACCTGCAAATAAGACGATGAAATAAAAGACCAGGAAAGGGATTTAGAGCCAGCGAAATACTAACTCTAAATAGGGCTACAAAAGGTGTCAGTTATAAGAGCCGAGGAGGAATTCCTTGCCAGCACTACGAACAAAAAGCTTCCCCTCAGTACTGGTACCCCCTTTTGCGTCTTCAGCCCAATCAATCAACTGATAGTACACATCACGTGAAATCCGCGCCTGAAGGCCACCACGAACCTCCAGGTAAGGGACAGGTTGTGAGGGAGAACCAAATTCTTTCAGGCACCAATTACAATCCTCATCCAGCGCGATCACATCACCCACATTGGTGGTGAAGAGTAATGTCTGGAAATCACTATTAGGGTTGCGCGCTACCTGTGTTGCGACGAAAGGCACATCTTCCACTTGTATACGCAGCTTCTCCACCGGCGTTACCAGAAAGTACTCATCACCCTCCCGCTTGAGGATGCTGGCAAACAACTTAACCAGCGTATGACGCTTTATCTCTGTACCTTCATGGATCCAGCGGCCATCGAGCTTGATCACCATGTCCATGTCACCACAGAAGTCGGGGTTCCACTTCTCAACCGGCGGGTATCCGTGAAACTCCCTCTGCAATTTTTGCAGCTGCTGAAAAAGTGGCTCAGCCAAAGGAGGGCCCCGCGGGGTGACCAGTGGTTTGACTGCTTTCCGGTGGCTTGCGGGAAGAGATATCACCGATATGGACGCCCACATCCATAATGAACTCCATCAAGCCCTCTCGATCCTCAATCACATCTGAAAATGACTTGGAATGGTAAAGCTCTACCGCACCTTGAACCAGGGCCCAGTAAGTTGAGTAGTAATAGTAAGCCGGCACCTTCTTCAGCATGCCCTGCTCCATTCTGCGCTCAAACACCCGGTTCAGGGCGGATGCATTAGAGTTACGGATGGCATGCAGCTCAGAAATCATTTCCGGGGCCAGGTTCAAGGTGATTATCTTCTCTTCCAGACGCTGGAAGAGCCTGTCCTTGCCCGGGTCAGCCATACGGGATTCAAAATAGGCACGTGCAGGGGCTGTGATGTCACCTTTTTCTTCAGCATTCTCAACAGCTACCTTAAGGCGTTCAGCGAGGGATCTTTCGTAATCCATCAGCAGACGCATGTAGATCTCTGTCTTAGAAATGAAGTGCTTGTAGATAGTACCCTTACCAATATCTACTCGCTCGGCGATCTGCTCGACTGTGACTTTTTCTTCACCGTGCTCCAGCAGAAGCTCCAGAGCCGCATCCAGGATGCGCTGCTCTCGTGCGCGAAACCTCTGAACCTTCTCTTTTGCCTTATCCATACTTCCGACCTTCTCTGCCCGTAATAATGGGGACTGAAATTGACTATTCATTCATGAATGATAGGCAATTCAACTCGGTTGGAAAAGTGAATCGAGAAAATAGACACCCGAATGTTGAAAATTTTAGTCTATTTTGCTTATTTTTTGTGCTACAGGCGTGACGCAGGGCAGGTAGAGGGGAGCGTCAACCTAAAAATTGACGCCAGTAGACAGCGACTAAGAACCCTACGAAAGGGAGCTATTGGGAGAAAACGGCAGAGCACCTTTCGAGGTGGCGGGTAACCCATCACCCAACATCGGGGTGAGCAATATGAATGAAAAAGCGAAACGCACCGCTAGCTTCAAACTGATTTCATTTTGAGTTCAAGCAGAGGGGCCACTACATCATTGTCCTGGGTACGAATCCACAACATCTCCTCTTCGCTATACAGCTCGGCCACCATAGCATTTGCCAGCTCACAATCGTGAGAAATCAGGTGTTGAGCCAACCACTCAGCGGCGAAGGTGCGCTTCTTGCCGAGTGTTCCCTGAGCACGCTTGTACAGGTTCTTTATCGCTTTACGACTATATTCGAAAGTAGAGACGCCAGGGGTA
This sequence comes from Microbulbifer sp. GL-2, assembly GCF_007183175.1. Lineage (NCBI taxonomy): Bacteria > Pseudomonadati > Pseudomonadota > Gammaproteobacteria > Cellvibrionales > Microbulbiferaceae > Microbulbifer > Microbulbifer sp. GL-2. The sequence continues at coordinate 3,903,270 of NZ_AP019807.1, read as the reverse complement.
GCTTCAACCATCTTGCGATGCAGCTTCTTCGTCTTCTGCTCAATGATATATGGAAGCACCTGCCCAGAAATATAATCATGTGCCACGGAGCCTTTGCAGGTACATTCAAAGGACTTCCGCTCCTGAAAGATCTTTCTCAGGCCATTGAGATGATTATGCGTCTTGTATGCAGACCGGGCAGCCAGCCCGGCGTAACCAACGGAAAGAGCCGTTCCGGCAACGATTAAGCCAATGCCTGTTGCAGATGTAGCTACAGCGGCCCCGGTCGCCAGGCCCGTCAGGGTTGCTCCGGTAGCGGTTTGGGCACCCCAGGTACCATAATAGGCAGCAGACCCAACTGCCCCTGCCACCGCCTTCGCATTGCGGTGCCTACTCACCACTTTGCCAAAATTTTGCGGGGGACGAATATCAATATCGTGATTCGGCATCTGACAACTTTCCTGTTCCCGTTATTGAGTGTTTATTTGATATTTATTGACCAAGGATGCAGCTTCAGTAATTTATACCCTTGGAAATTTTTGGCGCGTTATAGCATACAAACAGGCACGCAATCGACATTTTGAAAAAATCAAGGGCATATTTTTCCAGATTGACTGGGATATACGATCCGACCACACAAGGCAGATATCTGGAACTGAGATGACCAAATCTGCCTACACGTTCAAAATGTGAATGGAGATAGCGCCTTAGACTGCTATCATCGCACCCCGGCCAGCTATACGGTACCTGGCCAGATAATTCCGACTATCACTAATAGGTAACAGGTAGAGTCGTCCATGTTGGAAAAGCTGAGTAAACTACTCGACGTAGAAGAGCTGGATCGCAACCTCTTTCGCAGCCGTCATCACGTCGAAAATTATCGAAAAGTCCTTTTTGGGGGGCAGGTATTAGGGCAAGCTTTAATGGCTGCCACACGCACAGTTGAAGATCGCCTGCCCCACTCCCTGCATGCCTATTTTTTGCGCCCCGGCTCCAGTGAACTTCCAGTAATCTATGAAGTAGACCCCATTCGTGATGGCGGCAGCTTTACTACTCGTCGCGTTGTCGCAAAGCAACGCGGCCGCGCAATCTTCAATATGTCTGCCTCCTTCCAAATCAGGGAAGAAGGTTTCGACCATCAGGTAGAGATGCCCTGCGAGGAAATTCCAGCACCAGAAAGCCTGAAGAATACCCAGCAACTGGCGCTCGAAGCCGGCCTTGTGAGCCCGCAGTACGATCAGAGACGCTACATGATCGACTTCCGCCCAGTAGATCCAAAGAGCTATTTTGGTGCCGAGCTGAGCGAAGCTAAATGTATGTTCTGGCTACGTGCCGAAAGCGAGATGTCCGATGATCCTATGGAACACCGTGCAGCACTCTGCTATGCCTCAGATATGGGCCTGTTGGGTACTTCCCTTCAACCTCACGATATCTCACTATTCGATCCTCACTTAATGCCAGCCAGCGTGGATCACGCTATGTGGTTCCACAGGGACTTCCGACTGGATCAGTGGCTCCTCTATGTTACCGATAGCCCCTCCGCCACAGGAGCCAGAGGCTTCGCCCGCGGCCAGATTTTCACTCGCGATGGCCTGCTGGTAGCCTCCACCGCCCAAGAGGGTTTAATTCGACAAATTAAAAGTTAAATCAATAGTTTACAGCGAATAAATGGTTGATATAATGCCGCCCAATTCGCTGATGAAGCGAAACTGATAAGTCGGTGAGTAGCGCAGCCTGGTAGCGCACTTCGTTCGGGACGAAGGGGTCGGAGGTTCGAATCCTCTCTCACCGACCAGATTCTAAAAACCCGCTAAAAGCGGGTTTTTTTTGTGCCTCGATCGCATCCTATGCCCTTGTATATGGGCTAATTCGCGCAAAGCACCCCTTCCACGCCAACCCTCTTCCATCTCTTTGCTCAAGCTGATTCATACACATAGCCGGCTTGGTGGTTATGGCATATATTCAAGCTGAAGCCGCGCATGGCCATCAATGGAAGAAACAGGCTCATGAAATACGAAGAAATCCATGAGGAGCATGAGGACCCCCTGATTAATCAGTTGCATCGGGCGATCAAGGCGGCGGTCAGGTTTCTCGCGATCTTAATGGTGCTTGTGATTTTCTGGACAATTGCCGATGTTATCTATGTCCTCTATGAAAAGCTGAAGTCACCTCCTTTCATGCTATTGGACATGAAAGATATTCTGGAGACCTTCGGTGCATTTCTCGCCGTTCTGATCGCGATTGAGATTTTTACCAATATTCGCCTGTACTTGGGCACCAATGTCATACCCGTACAGCTGGTACTGGCAACCGCACTAATGGCTGTGGCTCGTAAAGTTATTGTTCTGGACCTAGGCCTGGTGAGCTCTGAACACATCATCGGCATTGCTTTGGTCACCATTGCTCTGGGTGTCTCATATTGGCTTGTGCAAGAGAAAAGCAAGCATGCTGACTAAAAGGAAACTGGCTATATGAAAGCCACAAGTCTTTTTGGCCAACTGCTAGGGAGATCATGCTTTTTAGACTTTCCAGGCCCCAAGGAAACTGGGGCATTATTTACCTCTCTCATTGGTTAACGTAATTAGGGAGATATTTCTATTAGTAGTTTAATGCATTTATGGTAACGACTTTACAAGTGTATTCTTTTTGGTGTTTGTAACCGATACGTCCTCGGGTCTGCATACTTGGTTGTGACTGTTTTGCTTGAAGGCGACACTCGGGCACCTGTAGGCTTGAGTGCTGTCAAAACTTCGACTTGTTGGATTTGCTGCCATAAGATGATGCTAATAAGACTATTAACTTTTACTGTACTTGCCTTTACTCTCGCCCCTGTCACCTGGGCTTACGACCTCCTGTATACGGCGAAAATAGATCCAGACACCAAGCTAGCAAGAGTGGAGCTGGCGCTGAGCGGGAAGGATATCCCCAGTAAGCTCTCAATTAATTTAAGCTCGGGACGGTACAAGGATCTGAAAAGCAATGATCCACTGGAAATTAAGGGCGATAAAGCGATCTGGCGCCCCAAAGGACGCAAGGGGAAACTAAGCTACAGCTTTATTATCGACAACCAGAGAAGTAATGGCGGTTATGACTCCAGGATTACCCAAGACTGGGCAATCCTTCGCAGTGACAAGCTGATAGCGCCAATATCTGCAACCAGCCGCGGGCGCTCCAATGCGCGCCTGAAACTGGAGATGCCCAACGATTGGTCATCAGCCCTGCCCTACCCCAAAATTGAAAGCAACTTCTATCAGCTATCCGACCCCACACGCCGCTTTGTCCGGCCTAAGGGGTGGATGATTGTGGGCAAAATCGGCAGCCGCCAGGATATAATTGCCGGCACAGATACCAGAATTTCAGGCCCCAAGGACGAAAATATCCGCAGGCAGGATATTCTCGCCTTCCTCAATTGGAATTTGCCAGAACTGAAAAAAATCTTCCCGCTTTTCCCTGAACATTTATTAATTGTTACCGCCGATGATCCAATGTGGCGAGGTGGATTATCAGGCACTCGTTCATTATTTATGCATGCCGATCGCCCTCTGATTAGTGGAAATCGCACCAGCAGCATGATTCATGAGCTGGTACACGTTGGCACAGGTATCCATGGGGATGACCAGAGTGACTGGATTGTTGAGGGTTTGGCTGAATTTTACTCGCTTGAAATTCTGCGCCGAACTGGAGGGATTAGCGAAACCCGCTACGAGGAGGCGATGGATAAACTCGCTCAATGGGGTAAAAAGGCCCCTACCCTGTTGGTGAAGCGCTCTTCCGGCCCAGTTACTGCCCGTGCAGCCAGTGTCATGCTCGAACTGGATAAAGAAATCCGCAAAAGTAGTGATGGAAAAGCCAGCATTGACGATGTGGCTCGAGAGTTGGCCAGTACCCGCGGAGAGGTTACCCTGGAGCGATTCCGCAAGCTGTCCGAGCGAGCAGCCGGCCAACCTGTAAAAACCCTGGCCTTGGAAAATCTAACTAGCAAAGAACCGTAATCCACGAACAAAGGGTAAAAAAAAAGCCCTGACGACGGGGGGGGAGAGCGTCAGGGCCAAGACCATTAGGAGTGAAACTTGGAGGATTTCATCCATGCTACACAGCGGGCAAGTACCATCTCGGTGTGCCCTACCGGCGCCACTAAACACGCTTTGGGGGAGACGTGCTAGCCAGATAAAGACAGTATCGAACACCCATGAAAGATTGCCAGCGGCCCCGAAAATAAATTTAGAACAAATGGAAATAGCCTCATTGACAGCAGAGCTAAAAGTTATTACGCCCTACACCTAACCGTTCCACAGGAACTTTCCCGACTTTTTTGCCCCTCTTCTTCACATTGTTGAAATCAACGCTTGACTAATCTTCGAGAGTCCATAAAATAGCGCCCTCTTACGCAGCCAAGTGCACGTAAGTATAAGAAAACGCTAGGATTTTTCAGATTTATCCGATAAGATTCGCAGCGTTCCATTTCGCACTACATGCGAAATAAAAAGGCTAGGTGGCAGAGTGGTCATGCAGCGGACTGCAACTCCGTGTACGCCGGTTCGATTCCGACCCTAGCCTCCATTTTCCTTTCCTGCGCAAAATCCTGTGAATTGCGCTGGAAGTGAGGATGAAGGACAAGAGCAAAAGCTAATGTCCCCCTCGCAAAGGACCTGCCCGGGTGGTGGAATTGGTAGACACAGGAGACTTAAAATCTCCCGGCTTTACGGCCGTGCCGGTTCAAGTCCGGCCCCGGGCACCACTCAGTCCTTCAAAATCAGAAAGCTACATGCCTTTTGATAAAAATTTTCTGCATCCTCTTTTCAAGATTGAAACTTTTTCATACCACTCAATCCCTCAAGGCAAAAAGATCCTTGTTGATTCATAAATAGTTACCTTTCCCGATTGCGTCACACATTAACCTGCACTGAACCTCCTCACTAGATCGCTGTACTTAAAACCAGTCCGACCCTGTAGTTGAAATCAGAGAATTATCGAGCCGCTAAACATCAACACCGCTTACTTTAATATTTCGCCAATGTCACAAGAACAAAAGGTGCATGGCTGAAATAGGCTTTGGGGGAGGATGGGCGAGGTTTGTAATCTGGTGGTCGCCGGAAGATCCCTTTGAGGAGCACACTCTATGACAGCCAGGCCCCCCCCTTTTTTCCTGTGCTCGTTGCGTCAATCTCCATTCTCTGGACACCCTCTTGGCTATTGGCGATATAACCTCCAAGCTTTCCATGCCTTGACACTCAGAGTGTGCTATCCCAGCACTCGAAATGAAGCTCTTACCTACGATGTAGTAAGATTGTTTACGTAGTCAGAACTCTGTGGGTTCGCCATTATTCGTGCTGCAGTTGGAATGGTTAAATACTAATTGGTGAAATTCTCTAGGGCAGGTAAGGAGTTTTTTTGAAATGATCTTCGTTGGTAATGAGAATGCTGACTTCAAGCTTTCCTATATGCTCAATGACAGCCTGGAAAATAGTAATTCATTTCGTAAATATTGGCAGTCTTGCCGGTAAATCGACTTTACTATTGGCGGAGCAAAGAGAAAAACTCATTGCGTGTGGCTTGGTTACTACGAAAGGTGCCGAGCATAGCCAACGTTCTCATCATTGAATTCTGCTTTTGAGGACCACGCATCATCATGCATGTGTGCTTGGCCTCGATGACAACACCAACACCGGTAGCGCCAATGATACCTTGTAGAGTCTCGGCAATCTGAGTGGTAAGCCTCTCCTGGATTTGCAAGCGACGCGCAAACATATCAACAATGCGCGCTAACTTGGATATACCTAAAATCTTGCCATTAGGAATATAAGCTACATGACTGTAGCCAATAAATGGTAGTAGGTGATGTTCACACAGGGAATAGAGTTCGATATCCTTAACCAGTACCATCTCACTGCTATCGAAAGGAAAAATCGCATTGTTGACTACATCTTCAACGGTCTGATCATAGCCACTGGTCAGGTATTTCATGGCCTTGGCAGCGCGCCTAGGCGTGCTTTTGAGACCTGGGCGTTGCGGATCTTCACCTATTTCCTCAATAATGCGTGCGTAGTGTTCTTTCATATCGTTTACCCCAACACCTTCCAGCAGTGAGCGTATAAACCCCACTTCCAACCCTGTTCACTCGTAGCCCAACAATAAGAATCATCATAGATTCCAACAAAATCCTCTATTCATGAGGGTAGACTCTTTAAAAATAACTAGAAATCTAGCCTAAACATATATTGCTTTAAAGGGCGGTAAATTAACTATCATTTTCAGTGGATATTTATCAGACAAACAAAAAGAATATCAGCCAATCATTTATACAGTCAGATCCGGAGCCGATTAGATATTTCGACAATTAATTCTTGCTAATTGTAAGAGCTACGTCTATTAAAGTTTTTTGCTTTCCTCAAAAACCACTCTTGGATTCGGATAGCCCATATAGGAAAAGGGGCAACTTATTCCCCCTGAAAATTGGCGTAAAATCTATTAAAATGATAAATAACATGTGCCCTGAGTCACTTTAAGCCCGACTTAAGATATAGAATATAACTATCCATTACTCCTTGCTTTTGCTGTTATTTTTTATGGTCAGCTTCATATTAGGAATAGCTATATGACATATCAAATCACAAAAACATTTAAATTAGATATGGGTCATCGCACATGGAATCAGGACATGCGCAAAGGGCGTGGTAAAGAGTTTTATTCTGATGATATGCCCTATCCTTATAACAAATGTGCAAACCTGCATGGCCACTCATTGTTAGTTTCAGTGACATTGTCTAGCAAGACAGTAGATCGCCAGAACTTTGTTATGGATACGGACCTATTTAAGGCGCCCTTCCAAAAGATTATTGATCAAATGGATCATTCATTTATTGTTGATCGAAATGACCCTTTATATCCAGATATAAGAAAAATTGTAGAGAAAGACAATTTAAGATTATACGTAGTGGACTTCTCCCCCAGTTTTGAGGGCTTGGCAAAATACTTTTATGGATGTATGAAGGATATTATTGGTAGCACTGAACACGGGGAAGAAATTGAGGTACGTGAGGTAACAGTTACTGGTGAGCATATGACGGTAGAGGCAAGATACGGCATTAGTTAACATGTAGCAATTCAAACTTGATCTGACAGTTGCCGCTTTTTCAGAAGGTGTTCTGTCAGGTCAAATTCAGTTTACAAGTTTTTCCTCCCAGATGCCTTTTCCATCTTCAAGTGTTGCCATCGGTATGCGGCCGCAACACCTCTTACCCTGATGGGTGCGATCATTATTGTAATATACAATCCATTCGTCTAGATCCTTTTGAAGCTCCACTACAGATCCGTAGATCTTGCGACGTAAAGATGGTTTGGCAGAACTCCTGTAAAATAGTTTTATGGAATCGCTCACAGATACCGTTGGTTAGTGGATACCTGGCTGTTGTCTTTGTGTATTCTATTTCGTTCACACTCAGGTATAACTACTCCAGCTTGCCACAATATTCTGTGCCACGGTCAGTTAGGATACGCGACCGGTATCATTCATGAAGTAAACAGTAATACACGGTCATTCAGAAGGTCTGCTGCGGTGAATGGTGTTTTGGTGGTATACAGCTTGCAATGCGCCACCCTTGCATAGATATCGACATAGGTCTGCTGGTAAACACGCCCAACACCCTTAGTGATCCTACATAGAAAGTATCTTGCGAACCAAAATAGCCTGAATGTTGAGTATCAATTTCACCGCAGGCTTCATCATCATGCCGCTTTCTTTCCAAAGCCTGAGCCTGTGATTCGGTAAGGGCATAGGTCAACACGACCTCTTAAATGACAGTGTCAACACGGTTTTTGTAGCTTGGTATCCGTCGATTCTTTTCAAGAAGGGCCTCCACGCCGCCACTTGAAACAGCTTCCTTATACCCATAGAAAGTAACTCTTACACCAAACACCTTGCAAGCTTTGGAGATATTGCCGAATTCTTCTGCCAGATTGAGCAATCCGGTCTTGTGTTTGATGATGTGATCATTAGTATGGATCATGGGGTTTATCCTTGGTTTTACTTTTAGGCACCTTCATCAAAACTGGTAAACCCCTCTTTTTCAAGAGGATGTGTCAGATTTGGCTTGAACTAATCCACATGAACTATATTTTAATAAAGTATATGACCCATGTACCGCTTACCTTTACTTAAAGCAATAATTTCCAACTCTTACAACCTTGATAAATTTGATGCTTAGATGTCATTCATACGAGTGTATTTCATTGTGAATTCTTTTTCTTTTTCACCTGACACAAAAACATCAATATGATTCGCATCTACTAGCTGGTAAATCAGCTTTTTAGGAAAATCATGATTAACATTTTCAAATCCAGCATGACGACTGCTACATTGAACAAGCTTGAATGGAACTGGAAAATCATTACTTTTGACTTTTGCCACGTAAAAGATTTCGCCAGACATTTCGACCAGCCTTAGGGTTTCAGAACTAATTATATCACCCGATCTGGTGGATTTAGTTAGCCCATTCCCCTCAAGGGTTTTGGGACTAATCCTTTCCCAATGCTCTATGACTTTTAGCTTATCAGTTTCGAAATACCAATTACCCTCAAGCCAACCTAAATCACTCAAGCTGCAGCTGCCAGATGCAAAAACTTGAGAGTGAAATGCTACAATTATCAAAGATAGCCAAACCGTTTTTTTCATCCTTGTATCCCTTTATTCGTAAGTGGTATGTGATCCACAGGTAACGATATTACTTGATGGCGGTTCTGCTGTAACGTCGCTCTCCAGTCAAGCACCCCACAGATACGATCAATTTCATTAATACTTTTGCGCCGACTCCTTGGCCGAGGATCTTTCGGTCGCTCCAGCCCTTGAATTGGGTGGTGATCAAGGAGGTGGCTTTCACGCAAGGCATAATAACAAACTGCACCTAATAGGCTTATTTCCCCCTTTACAGACCCAGGAGATACAGAAGAGATCGAAATTCAGCGAAGTGTTGCGTTTTTAGCTCTGAGAGAATATTTGAGAAATGGGATCTTTCTGTAATTTGTCAAGCCTGACTACCTCGCATCAAGCTCCAGCCCTGCCGGTAGTAACTGTTTCAGCAGCACTGTAGCGGGTCACCAAAATTCCACATACCCTTGGTTTAAACTTGGTGCACTATTGTGCACCCACCTGTATTCTCGTGCCAATCACCAAAAGGCAGGAAGCCCTAAAATATTATTAAAATCCATATACCGCAAAGCAAATAACCTAGTCGGCCACATTTACAAAACTAGTCAAATGTCCGAATCTGGGCACCAAACGGCCCGCCAAAACCATAAACTGATTTCTAATTTCAGCAATTCTATCTCGACCTCCCCTACCCCCCCCAAAAAAAGACATAACTCTCCAAGCAATTTTCCGTGTCCACATAAACAAGAAACTGGTAGAGCGGATCAGAATATTCTCCAGCCTTCGAGCTTACCCTCCAGAAAATACTCAGTACGTTTTGGCGAATCAACTTGGGTATCCGGAACTCACTAGGGGCGACCATTAATGACCAACAACCTAACCACATTCACTTGAAGAGCAAAGCTACCAGCAGTGTCCTACCACATATTCCTGAAACCTAAACCACTCACAATTTGCTTCAACCTGATCAGGAAAAATTACAAACGCTTGAAAAAACGTCCTTTGCGCGGAATAAAGTAATTATCATAACTCAACGATAAAACTACACTATCCGTCCTGCCGACTATTTCCCTCCTGGGAATAAGGCCTATCACTCTAGAATCAGCGCTATTATCTCTATTATCTCCCAAAGCCAAATAGTAACCTGAGGGAATAGCACCAACATTGAAGCTTGAAAAAGATGTTCGATGCTTACTAACTCTGACCAAATGCTTAACACCCAATAGGTTCTCTCTCTTATCTAGAGTCATGCCATTGTCGCTAACAAACTGATAGTCGAGCTGCTGGCCATTTACTATTAAACTATTATTTTTCATCTCAACAAAATCTCCAGGAATGCCGACAATCCGCTTCACGAGTCTCTTCCCAGAAACCTCTGAATCAAAAACCACTATGTCGCCTCTCGATGGATTTGAAACTTGATAGAGAGAAGCATGAGTGAATGGCACACGAACATCATAAGCCATCTTATTCACAAAAATTCGATCCCCTTCAACAATTGTCGGCTTCATAGAACCCGTTGGCACATCACTCCAATCAGCTACGGCACTTCTAAAAACAAGCATTAAAGCCAAGAACAACAGTAGAGATTTATTTGCCCCCCAACGCTTAAATATTACATTTTTCATCGCACTGCCCTTTTGCTTGATTAACGCGATACACGATACCTTGAGGCTAAAGACAATAAACAACTGACTCAAGGCTATTCATCGCACTAGTAATATCCATTCAACGCAAACCTCTACAGATCCCCAAGCCTGGATAGCTGTCGTGTATTGAGCAAAATAGTTATTGTAAGTTACACTTTGGCTTTCACACTGTACGGAGCATTTTTGATAAGTTTTGCATCTGATTCTGTATCAGTTTTTCTATCCTTTTATCCACTAATCGCCCCTGCTGATCAAAAGCGCTGGGGGCATCACTGATCATAATCTCTGGTTCATTGAGGACCCATGCCTTGAGGAAAACCATCACTTGGCGCAGATGATATTGGCATCGACAGGTACCCATTCGGCCAGGGCTCGCACCCATAATAGCTACTGGTTTATTGTAGAAGCCTTGAGGTTCATACCTGGATAACCAATCAATAGCATTTTTTAGCACCCCAGGAATGGAGTAATTATATTCTGGTGTAACAATCAATATGGCATCAGCATTAACCAGGTGCTTGTTTAACTCATCAACACATTCAGGGAATCCTGAGTTTTTTACATCTTCATTATACAAAGGGAAATCATCGAGAACCCCCAAACTGAATTGCAATTCCTTTGGTGCCAGCTGTATGGCTTGATGCATGAGCATTTTGTTAAAGGAATCTACTCTAAGACTGCCGCACAGGGCCAGCACTTTGATGGGGTCCATGTTGAATCCTCCACTCACCATTATCTGAAAGATTTAGCCATTATTATTGAGCTCCCATAGAAATAGCGATCTCCTAACTCCTGTCGAGTAAACACAAACTCAATGAAATAGGATAGACACTTATGATTTATTCATAACCCCAGGAAGTTATTGGACCTTAGGACTTTACAATGAATGGCGGGTCATGCTTCCGCTGTCTAATCTTGATCCTGGGTGGCACATATTTCTGCACACCTCCCCCTCTCTTTCTGACCGTTATTGTTGCGAGGTTCACCATGCGAAAGACAACAAGAGAGACTCTGCGTACCAAAGAGCGCACTCTTCTCAATACCCCAACCGACTTGGGGGAGAGCGCACGTGAAGACATTACCAGCGCGGTGAATACATTGCTTGCAGATACCTTTGGCCTGTTTATGAAGACCAAGAACTTCCATTGGCATGTGAGTGGGCCACATTTTCGCGACTACCATCTGCTGTTTGACGATCAGGCTGAGGAAGTTTTTGGCATGACCGACGCATTAGCTGAGCGCGTACGCAAGCTGGGTGGCTCTACACTGCGATCCATCGGTCATATCTCCAAACTACAGCGCTCTTCGGACAATGACGCTGAGTATGTTGACCCACAAGATATGCTGGTGGAACTGAGTGAAGACAATCGGGAATTGATCGCATATATGCGTGAGGTACACGAACTCTGCGATGAACATAACGATGTTGCAACTGCCAGCTTGCTCGAAGAGTTTATTGACCAATCTGAAAAACGGGCCTGGTTCCTATTTGAAGCAAGCCGTAGATCAGGCCTTACTCAACACTAGAAATGGAATTGTCATCCCTGACCCGATCGTCAAGTAGATTGAACAAGATTTCGGCGAATCATATATTGGCGTGTTTGGAGGGTATGATAAGAGATCGCCTGCGTGGCCTGGCTTGGATAGCTACATTAGTATACCGCTGGTGGGCAGACCCGATAAACTGACATCAAGCTCCTGTCTGTTCCTGCCCAGCTGAGCCAAATTTCAATTCATTACCCCATTGATCCTTACTACAACCCTGGAGCAACATAAAAGCTAATCGACCAGTTTAAGTATCGCTAGAGTATGAGCAGCCTCCAATTTGCTTCTGCTCTTAAGTGCTACCCTCCAGTCTTCTGGGGGCACCACAGCGGCCAAGTAGTAGATGAAAAATATGACTATTGATTCCATCTGGAAAGAATACCGTTCCGCCCTTAAGGCATTCCTCCACTCCAAAATCTCTTCTCCGGATGAAGTAGACGATATTCTGCAAGAGGTACTGATAAAAACCCATAAAAATATCCATACGGTGAGAGACCAGGACAGCATCAAGTCCTGGCTGTTTCAGATTGCCAACCGTACGGTGATAGATTTCTATCGCAAGAACAGCAAAATAAAGGAGGTAGCTTTGGAAGACACTTGGCTGTCCGAGGAAGGCACTGATGCGCAGCGGGGTCTGTCCGCGTGTATAGAACCCTTCATTAGAGCACTGCCATCACAAACTGCAGAACTCTTAACTGCAATCGAACTCAATGGGCAGTCACAAAAGGCTTATGCCGAAGAGCATGGTACCCCCTACTCGACAATCAAGTCACAAGTACAAAAAGGCAGGGAGCAGCTCCGCAGGCTTTATGAAGATTGCTGCCAGTTAACGCTAGACCACCGCGGAACGGTGATCGACTACATTCCAAAGTCAAAAAATCATAGAAATTGTTGAAAACACGTCGTCTTTTTCACGATGGATACGTCCTATAAGTACATCCACCATTTGTGAGGACTAAGCGTGATCAAGGTTGTCAGCTTCAAAATCTGCCCGTTTGTGCAAAGGGTAACCGCCCTGCTTGAGGCCAAAAAGATCCCCTACGAGGTTGAATATATAAGCCTTAAGGATAAACCCCAGTGGTTCCTGGAAATTTCACCTACTGGTCAGGTACCAGTTCTGGTTACAGAAAGTGGCCAGGCTCTATTCGAATCTGATGCGATTGTCGAATACCTGAATGAGACCTACCCCTCCCTGCAGCCTGATATCAGCCCGGAGCAACGTGCCCTTAACCGGGCCTGGAGTTACCAGGCCACAAAGCACTATTTGGCGCAGTGCTCAGCTCAGAGGAGTGCAAACAAGCAAATATTGGAAGAGCGTAGTGGCAAACTTGCCCAAGCTTTTGCAAAAATTGAAGAGGAACTGGGAGATGGACCATTTTTTAATGGTACAACGTTGAGTGATGTTGACATTGCATGGCTACCTTTACTTCACCGTGCGTCTATTATTCAGGCTCACTCAGGTTATGATTTCCTGGCGGGCTTTTCTAAGGTGAAAGTTTGGCAGGGGGCAATTCTACATACAGGGCTCGCTGAAAAATCGGTTCCTGGCGATTTTGAACAACGCTTTACCGACTTCTATCTATCAGAGAATACCTACCTGGGTAACAGCACGGCCAGCACTAACAATCAGGACAAACTCTGTTCCAGCGGTAGTTGCTGTTAAAGTACTTGATAGCGCCCTCAATTATGTGGGCGCTATGTATATTCAACAATAGAGCCTGTTCGGCGGAGCTTCTCAATAATTCACGGGCTAGCTAACTCATTGCCAGGTGGTCAAGCCCCTATATCAAAGTATTGGTTGAAAGTCAGCTTCTCTTTTCCTTTCCTCTATTCGGCTCGTGGGCCTCGTAACGAGGCAAAGCATCCAAACTGTCCCAATTAGCCCTTGATGTCACAAAGTTATGAGAGATCGGGCGTTCTGTAATATCTGAATCAAGGATACCCAGGCGAAGACGAACCCTCGAGGGATCTTCAGAGTTCGAACTATAGATCGGCGATGCACATACTGTGCAAAAGTGACGCTTCTTTCCGGAACGAAGTTCAAAGAAACCAATCAGGTCCTTACCCTGGTCAATAGTCAGACCCTCCGTATCTACGAAGCCATTTGTGGCGAAAGCAGTTCCACTGGATTTGCGACAAAGCGAACAGTGGCAATGAATAATATCCTGTAGTCCACCACGAATAGAAATCTCAACACCTCCGCAAAGACAGCTTCCTTTGTACATAACCTCTCCAATAATTGATCAAACCTAAAATCGCTTCACAGCCCTACAAGTATAAGGGATATCCTTAAGCGCAGAGCAAGCTACTTCTCCGCCCAAAATATCTGATTAATAGCCCGCAAAAAATTTAATGGTAAACTACTTATCTTTTCGCAAATGATCAAAAGGCATTGAGATGAATAGAGTTATCACCGTCGCACTCACTTTGATATTGGCTGGATGTGGCACAGCCAATACCGTTGGTGGGGACAACTATACTGTGGGAAGTGCTCTAACGAAGGAAGGTTCATACTGTGAAACCCTCCCCCGAATCTACAGTGGAGTTGCATACAATATCTGTAAAATGAACTCCAAACCCAAGAATTTCGGCACCATAATATTGGCCTGTACAGTAGTTGACTCAGTGTTTTCGGCAGCCCTGGATACAGCTGCACTCCCTTACACTATTTACACTCAAAATATGCATGGCAACTTTGATTTACGCGAGCATATTTACCAGTAAATCCCTGCATTGAAGATGATAAGCTGCTAGGGCAAGTGCTTGAGGAAGAACTCCCGTATATTTCCCCCCATCACCTTGCGAATCTCTTCCTCGGTAAACCCTTGGAGCAACATTTCGGCAGTCAGCACCCCCAAGTTACCCGCGTCAAATGAGACCTCTACACTGCCATCATAATCTGACCCAAGAGCAACATGGTTCACCCCCAACAGCCCTATAGCATAGCGCAGTGTTTTGACAATATTGCGGGGGCTGTTATCACATACCGCGCCCTTCCAAAAGCCGATGCCAATCAAGCCTCCTCGCTCTGCTATTTTCTTCATCAGGGCATCGCTAATATTACGCGGTGAGTCACAACTACCTTTTAGCCCTGTATGAGAAACAATCAATGGCCGTCCGGACTGTGCCAACACCTCCTTAACAACAGACTCAGAGGAATGAGCTACGTCAATAATAATCGAACGACGATCCATCTCCTTCACCGCAGCTCGACCAAACTCCGTTAAACCGCCTCCACTTTGGCCGTGCAGTGATCCGCCCAGCTCATTATCAAAGAAGTGCTGCAACCCCATCACCCGAAAACCGGCATTGTATAAGCGGCTGATGTTGGATAAATCCCCTTCCAGTGGATGGGCTCCTTCAATACCAAGGATTGCCGCAAGAGTATTAGCGCCTTGCTCCCTGGCCTGAAGTACCTGACGCAGATCCTCTGCGGTACGCACGATGCGAAATTGCTCAGGAGAGGATTGTTGTAGTGCAGTAGCCCGTCCAGAATGATAGAGCGCGCGCTGAAGAAGGCTACCCCAGGTTCTGGGTGGCCACCCCTGGGCAATCGCAAGTAGAGTTATATTATCCCCGGCATCTGTCGAATTATGATTATAGTTCTGCCCCCTTGGGGACTTTGTAACTGAAGTAAAGACCTGTATCCCAAGATTGCCGCGCTGGGCTCTCGGTAAATCCAGGTGACCATAGCTGGCTTCTTTTGATAAATCACGAGCCCAAAGGAAGCTATCTGCATGTAAGTCGCCAACAACGAGTGTCCTATGTAGTGCTTTAGCTTTCTGAGTAATCTCGGTATGATCGCCAGCACCCTTTTTGTTTAATTTTTGCTCAACACCTGGAAGCAAAAGCCACTTCCAACTCGAGAACAATATCAGTACCAGTGCTGTCAAACATACAAGCCAGGACCTCATTATGGTTTCCCTCTGTTGGTAATGGTGGGGTTATAACCTATGAAGTTGCGGTATGTCATGGGCGTTATAGGTTAAGAAGCCGCCGACGAACAACATATATTCGGAAAGCCCAAAACATGTACACCAAGTAATTTCAACCAGGTGTATGAACCAGTAAATAGAACGAACAAGGAATCACGGTGGCAAAATACTATCAATTCACTCTGTTACTATTGGTTGCAGTAGTATTCAGCGGATGCGCGGCACTTTCACCTAATTTCCAGAAACCCGAGGTAGAGGTAGTCGCAGTTGAACCTCTACCGGCAAGCACTGGTAATAATCTAAAATTCCGAATTCATCTTAGAGTCTTTAATCCCAACAATAGCGAACTGGGACTTTCGGGTCTTTACTACACCCTGCGGCTGGGGGGACATAAAATACTGACGGGCACCTCCAATAACCTTATGCCCATTGCCCCTTACGGCCAGGACGATATTGCCGTGGATGCTACAGCCAGCCTGGTAGGCTCTATCTTCGCAGCTGTTGACCTCATTAATCTGAACCAGAGTTCCATACCTTATGAACTGGAGGCGAAGATAGGTTTGAGTAAATCACTGCTCCCTTCAATCAAGGTTAATAGAAGTGGGGTGATTAACCTAAACCAGTATCGTTGAAACGTCCGCGGGCTTCATTATGTAACAGGGCAAACTTTTTACCCCTATAATCGAAGCCCTCAAATTTCCTTGTTTAAGGCGTTACAAAGCTGCCCATGGAGACCTGTTTTGTCTCAGAGGGCGTCATCCGCATTGGGCTCTGATTGATAGCCCACTTTAAGCAGCCCGGTAATCAGAAGCGGGGTATTTTTATGTTTCTCGCCGCTCTTAACCTGCCCTTTCGCCTGACCAAATAAGTTTCTTCAAACTCGCAGGCCAATAGTTAATGCCCCCAGTCACCAACCTTGTCTGCCCCCGGGATCTGAAACTCCAGGTACTCCTCCAGACTAAATGGCATTTCCTCCATAACCGCCCGTACCCGCTGGCCAATAGCTTTGGTTTCAGGGCGCGCATTGGCAAGTCCGGTATAGGGAATACCCCTGCCACTGGGTACATCAGGGTATTTTTTCTTAAAGAGTCGGTGCCGAGCCACCATGTGATTGAATTGTCCCTGGGTGTGGATCAGGGGCACGAGTTGCGGGTACTCTTCGCGCGGGTCCATATAGAGATCATAATAGGCTTCCGGCATCCCCGAAGAAGCCACCTCTCCTGCACCAATCCAGTGACGTTTATAGCGGCCTTTAACTGTAGCCCCAAGGTCCTTTCCCGTATAAATAAACACATAATCCCTGCGGCTATGAGTATCGCCATTTAGCAGCAGCGCTGTCTGATCCAGACCATCCACCACTCGATCAGTTGGGATATGCTCAACCGCATCCCCAATTCTGGCAAAAGTCGTGTAGAGGTCAGTAATATGAATTATGTCCCCCACAGCCTGTTTGGGCTCTATCATCCCCGGCCACCAGGCAAAGGCCGGAACCCTTACCCCACCCTCTGTAAAGTCCCCTTTGCCGCCCCGATAGAGCATTGGCAGCATGCCCCACCCTGCAGGAGGGCTGTGCACCATAGGGCCATTGTCAGCCATGGCAATAAAGAGAGTGTTTTCGGCAATTCCCAGGTCTTGCAGCTCCGTCATTAACTGCCCTACAAAATCATCAACCGCAGGGAAAGAGTCCGCCACCATCAATCCCGATACAGAAGGTTTAGGCATGAAAGCAGCCATAAAATTCAGGAAGTTTGGCCAGTATGCGACGAAGAATGGTTTTTTAGCTTCGGCGTTCTTTCGAATGAACGCCATCGTACGGCGCTCCGCTTCAGGGTCGAATTTTGCAAAGCAATCGTTGGATGTCCCACACCACTCACGACCAGGTTGTCCTTTCTCACCCTCAATATTCATCACCCACCCCGCGGGGATCAGACCGGGGCTGTCCAGGCGATAGGGGTCAGGGGGGTAAATATCAGGAAACATACCCAATACAGCATTCACTGCATTGGCTTGAGGGTTGTAGAGGGAGGTAATCTGGTTCATGGGGGTAAACAGGGCCTCATCGAAACCCTGGTTATGCAGGTAGCTCTCCTCAATATCTCCCAAGTGCCCTTTTCCAAAAAAGCCTGTGGCGTAACCTGCTTTGGACAGCACCTCTGCAATAGTCACCTCCTCTGCTCGTAGGCCTGAAAACTCATGGGGCATCCCCACCTCCCCCATGCCATGCCTCACCGGGTGGCGGCCAGTAAGCACGGCGGCCCGGGTAGGCGTACAAGAAGGTTCAGAATACATGCGGGTAAAATTAATACCTTCCGCAGCCATCTTATTCAGATTGGGCGTTGTATAGCCAAAATTCTTTTGTAACACGGGGAAGCCAACAGCGCCAAAAGCAGTATCATCCCAGAGTAAGAAGACAATATTTGGCGACCGTCCATACTTTTCCCGTAAAGCTTTCAGGCGATTGGCTATTTCTGAATCCTCTTTCTCCCACCGATCCCCATTTTGCATCTTCAGCACATAGTACTCAGCATCGTGGACTATCTGGGCCTGTAACAACACCGGAACCAGCAGCGCCAATAGTCCCGCTATCTTTTGCCGTGTAAACATGATCCGCTCTCCATAGTCAGCTATGGTGGGGAAAAACTGGTCCCGTATTTCCGCCTGATTGGGCGGCCATCCCAATTCATCACTCTAGAAGAAAGGCAATGGGCACGCGGTATATGTGGCGACAAGTGGCCAATTTCTAGACAAACCAATCTCTCGAATGGAATAGTCGATTTGCTACCGGTTCGAAAAGAGAATTTCGGGAGAGAGAGAAGAGTGGCGTCCTTTTTTCTTGATAAAGAACGCCAAGGCAGGTTGAAACTAGGAAGACTTGTGATTTTCCGCCATCAGCACAGGCCAGGCAGCCCGCAGATACATCACCATGGTCCAAAGGGTGAGAGCTGCTGCAACGTATAGCAACAGATAGCCCAGGGTTTCCATTATGGGGAACTCACGAACATCAAAGGCAAGGAGGACAATA
The DNA here is from genome assembly GCF_007183175.1 of Microbulbifer sp. GL-2. Taxonomy (NCBI): domain Bacteria; kingdom Pseudomonadati; phylum Pseudomonadota; class Gammaproteobacteria; order Cellvibrionales; family Microbulbiferaceae; genus Microbulbifer; species Microbulbifer sp. GL-2. The sequence goes on along the minus strand of NZ_AP019807.1, from coordinate 3,884,496 downwards.
ATTGCCGCCATTTGTGCAGTTGTCTTGATCTTGCCAACGTATGAAACGGCTACACTACTGCGCTGGCCCAGTTCTGCCATCCACTCACGCAACCCGGAAACGGCAATTTCCCGGCAGATAATCACCGCCGCCGCCACAGTGAACCAGGCGCTTTTATGCAGACCCACAAGCAGTACCAGCGCCGTGGCCACCATCAACTTATCTGCAACTGGATCGAGAAAAGCGCCGAACGCCGTGCTTTGATTGAGCTTTCTCGCCAGGTAACCATCCAACCAGTCAGTGGCTGCGGCAGCGGCAAAAATAACGGCGGAAGCAATATAGCTCCACTTGTAGGGCAAATAGAAAACCAAAACCAGGACCGGAATCAGTGCGACGCGAAGCAATGTCAGTTGATTGGCGAGTGTCATACTTTTCTCTGTTCTTGTGGAGGGCGTACGTTAACAAGCCAAAGCACAAAATGAAACGCTCAGTGAATAAGCTGGATAATATTTCACCAAGCTAAGGCACATCCTATTCGTGGTGCAGTGTGGAGTATATATCTTGTGCGAGTTTATGACTGATACCTTCCACACTCGCAATTTCTGTCACAGTAGCCTTCTTAATTTCCTGTAAACCACCAAAATGACGCAGCAACGCTCTTCGCCGTGTGGGCCCTACTCCTGCTATGCCTTCGAGAGGTGACTCCCGGCGCTTTTTATCACGCCTGGCCCTATGCCCGGCAATGGCAAACCTGTGCGCCTCATCGCGTACCTGTTGAATCAAGTGTAAGGCAGGTGAATCGGCAGAGAGTACAAGCTCTTTGTTAGTGGAAACCACATGCAGGGTTTCAAATCCCGCTTTACGAGTGGTTCCTTTGGCAACACCAATAATCTGCACGCCAACAACGCCTAGCTCATTGAGGGAATCGATAGCCTGGCTCACCTGCCCTTTACCGCCATCGATCAACAGAATATTGGGAAACTTACCCTCGCCACCAGACAAGCGTGTATAGCGCCGTTTCAGGGCCTGCCCCATGGCTGCATAATCATCCCCAGCCTGAATACCTTCGATGTTAAAACGTCGGTAATCTGACTTGACAGCACCACCGGTATCAAAAACCACGCAGGAAGCAACGGTAGCTTCGCCTGATGAATGGCTGATATCAAAACACTCGATCCGCTCCGGCAATTGTTCCAGCCCCAGTATTTCCTGCAAGGCCTCAAAGCGTCCAAATAACTTTTGCTGTGCAGCAGTACGGCTACTCAAATTCTGCTGTGCGGCTTGCTGAGCCATTTCCACCCAAGTCGCTCGCTTGCCCCGCAATCGATGTGCAATCGACACATCGTGCCCGGCCTGAGCGCTGAGAGCCTGTTGCAGTGGCTCCATATCTTCAAGAGATTCTGACACAAGGATCTCACGAGGAATTTCCCTTGTATTTCCGATGTAGAACTGGGGCACAAAAGCCGATAGCAATTGCGCGGGCTCCAGCCCCAAGCGCTCACTGGGAAAATAACTGCGGCTGCCAAGAATACGCCCCTGACGAATAAACAATACGTGCACACAGCAGCTGCCGCCTTCGGTTGCAACACCCAACACATCGACATCGCCAGTACCCCCCTCGACAACCTGATCGGCCTGGAGGCGTCGCAAAGCGGAAATCTGATCGCGCAGGCGTGCGGCCTTTTCAAATTCCAGTGCTTTGGAAGCCTCATCCATTTGGTCGGCAAGCTCACGGATTATGCTGTCGCTCTTACCGGTAAGGAACATTTCCGCGTGGCGTACATCCTGAAGGTATTCTTCCTCATTGATAAATTTCACACATGGGGCGGTGCAGCGATCTATCTGGTACTGCAGACAGGGTCTGGATCGGTTGCGAAACACACTGTCTTCGCAAGAACGAATCCGAAAAGTCTTTTGCAAAAAATTCAGGCTATCGCGCACCGAGGAGGCATTTGGAAAAGGGCCGAAATAACGACCCTTTTTTCGCTTGGCTCCACGATGCAAGGCTATGCGGGGAAACGTATCGACACTCGAAAGAAAAATATAGGGGTAGCCCTTATCATCCTTGAGCATGACATTGTAAGGCGGATGCTGGGACTTGATCAGGCTTTGCTCTAGTACCAGCGCCTCTGTCTCACTACGAGTAACGGTTACCTCAATATTGCCGATCCGCTGGACCAATGCCATGGTCTTGGTGGTAAGACCAGAACTACGGAAATAACTCGACAGTCGATTGCGAAGGTTTTTCGCCTTACCGACATAAAGAATTTTATTATCCGCATCGAACATCTGGTAGACGCCGGGCTTGCGGGTAACCGAAGGAAGAAAACGCTTGCTATCAAACATCTGATAACCGGTACGATAGAATCAGCGGTAACCCGCTGGAATCAAAGAGCTGCTTCAGGGTCGAGTATCTGGTATTTGACGGCAAGCAGGGTTAACTCCACATCGCTGTTAATATTCAGCTTCTCGAAAATCCGATAGCGGTAGCTGTTTACTGTTTTTGGGCTAACGGAAAGTGATTTGGCAATCTCCGCGACCTTGGCCCCGTTAACGATCATATCCGCAGTTTGTAATTCACGCTTTGAAAGTTTCTCGAAGGGAGAGCGATTTTCAGCCTTGCCGGAGACATTGCGCAAGGCCATTTTGGTGGCCATAGAGTTACTGATAAAAACACCACCATTGACCACGGTGCGGATGGCGCGAACCATTTCTTCCAAGTCGGCGCCTTTGGTGACATACCCCATAGCGCCGGCCTGCATCAGTCGCCCGGGGAAAAGGTCATCATCCAAAGCGCTGACCGCGACCACTTTGGTCTCAGGAAAGCGCCCAAGCAACTTTCGTGTCGCCTCTAGACCACCCATCCCCGGCATTTTAACATCCATCAGGATGACTTCGACCTCAGACTGGCGCACAAACTCCAGGGCTTCTTCACCACAGTTTGCCTCGCCAACAACCTCTATATCCGCGACATCACTTAACATGCGCGAAATCCCCATTCGCACAAGATCGTGATCATCCACCACTAAGACTTTGATCAAGCTATCCCCAACTACGGATAAGTGCAGCGGCTGCGCAGCGAATCAATCCCCATCGCGCGCGCCCTTATAACTGCGTTCTTCTTATTACTCACAGGGAAACTACCCCGTGCAGATCCACCCCAAGAATCCAGTCGCAACATACCAGACAAAAACGCTACTGCAAAGCGATACCGCCGTTTCAAATGCTGCCGAAAAGACATTTGGCCGCAGGATCTTGCTGCCTTTATAACCATTTATTATACTGTAAAAACGTACCAAGTTATTTTTCTGCGATCAACCATCTTGATTCCGCACTATTTGCGAACAACTGAGAGGCAAAGCGAAGAATATGTAGGTGGTACAATTTATAATATAAAATAGATATATGAATTACTTTTAGTTATAACAGAGCTGGAACTGGAAACAGCATAAAGCCCTGCCGGAAACGGCAAAATTTGAATGAGTTTGACGTCCCCTGTAGTCGTTACAGGGGCCTGGTAACTCCTAATGAAATGACCACCGCAAGCACAGCCAATCAAATACTCATAGAATTGAGCACCTGAGTTATGGAAACATGCCAACGAAGTAACGATGCGAAGGCTAGCGCATCAAGGATAGTAACGCGGTTCAGGCTCTAGTGATACGCCAAACTTCGCATGTACATCTTCAACGATTTCCTCTGCTAGCTGCGTCACTTCGGAACCAGCACCCCTACCAGGATTTATCAATACCAGGGCCTGCAATTCATGAACGCCAACGGCGTTACGCCTGATACCTCTCCAGCCTGCTCTATCTATTAGCCACCCAGCAGCCAATTTCCAGCGGTCCCCTGCTGCAAATGCCACCAAGTCTGGGTGCTCAGCTTTGAGAGTCTGGTAACTGGTATTATCAACAATGGGGTTTTTGAAAAAGCTACCCGCATTGGGAATTCTGTCCGGTAGCGGTAATTTACTATTGCGAATCTCAATTACTGCCTGAGCCACCTGCGCAGGAGTCAATGCATTGGCATTCCAGTTTTGCTCGGCTAAATACTGGCGCAGTGCCGGGTAGTCGACATGAGCCTGCCAAACCCCTGGTAGGTACAAATTGACCTGGGTAATAATATACTTGTCACGAAGACTACCCTTAAAAACACTGTCTCGGTAGGAAAATGCACAGTCTTGCGCTGAAAACTCATGGAGTGTACCACTCACAACCTCCATCGCCTGCAAGCTGACAAAACGATCACATAACTCAATGCCGTAGGCACCAATATTTTGGATTGGTGCAGCGCCTATCTTCCCCGGTATTAACGCCAGGTTTTCCAGTCCACCCAACCCTTTTTGTACAGTTGCCATCACCAGCTGGTGCCAATTTTCACCGGCAGCCGCTTCGACGGAGTAACCTGAATCACCAGCGATCAGGGAAAAACCCCGAAGATCTACCTGGATTGCCAAACCCGGAAAGTCGCCGGTCAATACGATATTGCTACCTCCCCCGAGAGGCAAAATAGGCAGCTGCCGCTCACGGGCGAAGGCCAAAGCTTCACGCAATTGCTCCAGGGTTTGCACCCTGGCAAAGTGTGCGCTACGCGCAGAAACTGCCAGGGTATTATGCGGTTGCAAATCGATATTGGTTTCTATCATTGTAAATCAGCTTTAACCGATCAGCTTCCGCATCCGCTGCAGGTCCTGCTCGGTATCAACGCCTCCAGGCACCTCGGCACATGCATCGGCCACATGAATATTTTCATCGTGGTACAGAAAGCGCAGCTGCTCCAAGGCTTCGAATTTCTCCAGGGGCGCCATTGGCCAGGACACAAAGCTCTGCAGCAGCGCTACCCGATAAGCATAGATTCCGATATGTCTACGGGGTTCCAGATCCATCGGGAGGTTGCCATCATCCAAAGCAAACGCATCTCTCGGCCATGGAATGGGTGCTCGGGAGAAGTAACGGGCCAAACCGGATTCCGAAACTACCACTTTAACAATATTCGGATTGCGAAAATCATCCAAGGTGAGAATTGGTTCCGCCAGGGTAGCGACTCCCGTAAGGGTATTTTGTGCAAGATTGGAGGCGACCTGATCGATAACCCGGGCCGGAATAAGGGGCTCATCCCCCTGCACATTCACCAGGATGCGATCATCTGCCAGGCCAAGATTAACAGCCACTTCCTGAAGCCTGTCGGTGCCAGAGGCATGCTCTGCTGAGGTCATGCATACCTTCCCTCCAAATCCCTGCACAGCCTCCGCAACGCGCATATCGTCAGTGGCAACAATCACACGCTCTGCACAGCTTTCACAGGCCCGCTCATAGACATGCTGAACCATGGGTTTACCCGCAATGTCAGCAAGTGGTTTACCCGGTAAACGACTGGAACTAAAGCGAGCAGGAATAATTACGTCGAAGGAAAAATTATTTTTCATTTTCACAAAACTGTTGCAGGTGCTGATGCACCTTCTGGTAGAAATGATCTGGCAACTTCGCTCTCACCTCCAGCGCCCACCAGTGACTCTCCCAGAAATCCCGGCATTTAACCGCATCTTTCATGGTCATAATTACAGGAGTCTCGCCATCGAAATGCAGTTCCTGAGGGCTGAACTGGTGATGATCGGCAAAGGGCTGCTCCATCACCTTATAACCCAGCCGCTGCAGTTCACGGAAAAACCGCTGGGGATTGCCAATTGCCGCAACCCCGTGACAGGGACCAGGTTCGGGTCCCGAAGTCAGGCGTAAAGTGGAAGTCTGGTCAAGGTTGAACTGGTGCCAGCATGACGGCTCCAGTGTCATCTGGAACTCCAGCAAATCACCACACTGCTGCTTCACCTTTGTCTCTGGTTCACCGTTACTCACCACAATATCCACATTTTGCAGGCGGGTCGCGGGCTCCCGCAATGGGCCGCGTGGCAACATATGGCCGTTGCCGAGACCGCGATGGCCATCCACCACGCAAATCTCCAGGCTGCGCCAAAGACTGTAATGTTGAAGGCCATCATCCGATAAAATCACATCGCACTGATGGTAATCAATCAGGGCCTGGGCCGCCTCTGTGCGGTGGGGGGAAACCATCACCGGAACCCCGGTGATCAGGTGCAGCATCAACGGTTCATCGCCGGATTCCAGCGGGTGGGACTGAGCTGTGACCTGGTAAGGGTAATGTTGCGCACGACCACCATAACCGCGACTGATGATACCGGGGTTATGGCCTCGCTCTTTCAGCCAGCGGGCAAGCTCTGCCACCATCGGCGTCTTGCCAGCACCGCCCACGGTAATATTCCCCACTACTATAACCGGCACCGATAAAGGTTCCGGAGGTGTTCGTGAATTCAAAACCCGGCGCCGCTTACTCACCCCACCATAGAGCATTTCCAGTGGTGTAAGCAGGGAGAGGGATCGGCCCTTACCTTTTTCCGGATACCAGCGCTTGTTAAACCAGTCTTCCAGTGACATCCAAGTGCCCTATCCCATAGTCTGTTGTTGCAACAATGCGGCGTAACGCCCCCCGCGAGCAAGCAACTCTGTGTGTTTGCCGCTTTCAACAATACGCCCCTTCTCCATCACCAGAATACGATCGGCATTTTCGATAGTACTCAAGCGGTGAGCGATAACAAACGTAGTGCGATTTTTCATCACCTCTGAAAGAGCCGCCTGGATATGACGCTCAGATTCATTATCCAATGCGGAGGTGGCCTCATCCAAAATCAGGATCGGCGCATCTTTGAGTAGTGCCCGCGCGATTGACAGCCGCTGGCGCTGACCTCCGGAAAGCATCTGTGCATTGTCTCCCAGAACGGTTTCAAGTCCCCGGGAAAGCTCTTCAATGAAGTCCGCAGCATGGGCTTGATCAATTGCGCGCAGAACATTTTCCTTGGGCGCGTGCTCAAGCTCTCCATAAGCGATATTTCGGTAAACAGTGTCATTAAACAATACGATATTCTGCGACACCATACTTATATGTCGGCGTAGATCTTGCAGCGGTACCGTTGATATATCGGTGCCATCAATAACGATACGGCCACCGCTGGGCTCATAAAATCGAGCAAGCAAGCTCACCAGGGTACTCTTACCAGAACCGGAGGCCCCGACCAGTGCGACAGTTTCACCCGGCTCAACAGAAAAGTTGATGTCGGAGAGCACCTGGGGCGCAGACTTATCGTAGCTGAAGTCGAGTCCCTCAAAAGAAACCGCGCCTTGCACTGGCTTGGGCAATGCTTCACTGCCCCCCTGAGGCTCTTTTGGTGCATCCATGACTTCAAAAATACTTTCCGCTGCGGCAATGCCCTTCTGGATATCTGCAAAAACCTCCGAAAGGCTGCGCACCGGTTTTGCCAGGGAGGCCGCAGCGCCAATATAGGCAGCAAAAACACCAGCGGTCATGGCCTCAACCATTCCCGGCGCCAACGCCAACCATACGATAGTAGCGGTTGAGAGTCCCACCAGGATCTGGATCACCGATACACTAGCGTTATTAGCTACAACCAGCTTCATGAACTGCCTGCGGTTATTGTCACTTGCAGATTGGAAGCGCGAGCTCTCATATTCCTGGCCCCCATACATCCGTACTACCTGGTAACCGTTAATCGCCTCCTGGGTAACATGGGTTACATCGCCCATGGAATTTTGGATCCGGTGGCTCAACTTACGGAAACGCTTACCTACTGTGCGCACGATCAGGGCGATAAACGGAGCAAACAGGAAGAAGGTCAAGGTCAACTTCCAATTCACCAACAACAGGTATGTCAACAAGCCGATAGTGGTAAATGACTCACGAAATAATACCTTTACCGCTTTGGTGATGGAGTTAGTAACCTGCTCGACGTTGTAGGAAACCTTGGAAATAAGATAGGCGCCAGTATAGCGATCGAAATACGCACTGGGCAGCTGGCCGATTTTCTCAAACAGCTGGGCGCGCAACTGGTGAATCACCGCTCGGCCAACATAGGCCAGGCCGTAACTGCCGACAAAATTGCCGATTGCCCTCAGCACAATGATCAAAAGCATTGCCAGGGGTACCAGCCAGCGCGCAGTTTCCTGCGGCATGACCCCACCCGGGTAATGAGATGCGACAAACTTGGATAAGAAGCCACGACTCTCCTGAATTCCTGCCCCAACAGCGTCAAGCAACAGCTCGGTAACAGCAATCAGGCTGACACCCATAATGGAAAACAGAAAAAAACCCAATACCGCAACGGCAAAAATAGCCAAATGCGGTCGGGCGTAGGCGAGCAGGCGTCGATAGGTGTGCGCCCCGCGCTGTGGTTTGCTCGGGGGCAATGTTACTTTCTTCATACAGACCAATGACTGGACCCGCCCCCGAAGGGGCCGGTTCGCACACAAAACACACAACCAATCATGGTCTCAAGGCAGGCTTTGCGCGCTAGTTCTCTTCAGGTTGCCGTGTAGTAATGCTTAGGTTGACAAAGCCCAACTGTCCAGCGGCATCCATTGCCCGCACCACAGCCTGGTGGTGGGCTGTGGCGTCGGCGGTTATCACAAGCGGGCGATTGTACTCGCCCGCGGATACTTCCGACAGCGCAGATTTCAAAGTGGTCAGCTTTTTATTGATCAGGCCTTGACCATCCACTGAATAGGAACCGTCCGCACTGATCAAAATTTCAACAGCACGGGATTCCTCTGCTGCTTGTGGGCCTGCAGCCTCAGGCAGATTCAGCTTGAGGTGGCTCTCTTTGGTAAAGGTGGTAGACACCATAAAGAAAATCAGCAGCAGGAAGACGACGTCGATCAACGGCGTGAGGTTTACCCCATCCTGCTCTTTGGTTTGGCGGCGGAATTGCATGGATTGCTACCTCGCTCAGGCCGCATCTTCGATTTTACGGTCACTGTGCAAAGCATCCACGAGTTTCACCGCTTCCTGCTCCATAGTTACCACGATGGTATCCACACGACGTTGAAAATACCTATGTGCCATCAATGCTGGGATAGCCACCGTCAAACCGGCCGCAGTAGTAATCAGAGCCTGGCTGATGCCTCCGGCCAACACCCCCGCGTTCCCGGTGCCTTCGAGCATGATTGCGGTAAACACTTGAATCATACCTATAACTGTACCCAGCAAACCAATCAACGGTGCAACAGCAGCAATCGTGCCCAGCGCGCCCAGGAAGCGTTCAAGATCGTGAACCACTTGGCTCGCGGTTTCTTCAATGCTGTCTTTCATAATCTCGCGACCGTGACGGGAGTTGGAAAGACCTGTAGCAAAAATCCGTCCCAGTGGGCTGGAGTCGCGTAATTCTTTAAGTTTTTCAGCGTCTACCTGATTGCTTTTGAGCCAACCCCACACCTCTCCCAACAACGTTCGCGGCGCAATACGCTGTGGACTTAAGGTCCAAAGGCGTTCGATACAAATTGCAATTACGGCAACAGAACAAAGCAGGATCGGCAGCATCAGCAAGCCGCCAGATTTTATTATTTCAAACACGTTTCTTGGCCCCAAACAGCGAGAGGGATTTCTGTAATTTTCTTCTGCACCATAAATGCAGGCCCTGCACTTTATCACAGCTATTCCCGGCGGCTAAGTCCTCCGCGCCCCTCTTCTTCATCACTGTGACTCGCATACCAAAATCGCGGAGCCGACCTGGCGTGAAAAATCTCGGGATCATGAAAACCTTCATTCCAGTGAAATTCAATCGCTCCACTTTGCGCTGTATTGAAAATTTGCACACCGGCTTCACGATATCGCGCTACGACATCCGCATGTGGATGACCAAAGTGATGACGAAAACCTGCACTGAAAATAACCCGCTTGGGTTTTGCCCAATGAAGCAACACCTTCGATGATGAGGTCTTTGAACCGTGATGTGGTGCCACCAACACATCCACTGATTTAAATTGTGGAAAGGCCAGCGATAAACGACGCTCCACCGCGCTACTGATATCCCCTGTTAGCAATAGTCGCACCCCGCGCCACTCAACCAGGGCGACACAACTATGATCATTTTCCTCTCCGTTGATTGCCATTTGTTCAGGCCAAAGCCAACGAACATGTATGTCACCAAATCTCTCTTTGGCACCGGCAATACACGCTGTGGAGGGAACACCCAGGCTCGGAGCCAGTCTGTTCCCCAATAGTCCCGGGGAATACAGGCTTCTCAAAGTCCTCCCCTGTAACAGTCCCTCGACCCCTCCTGCGTGATCCCTGTCACCGTGACTGACGATCAGTGCATCAAGCGCTCCCAGTCCCCTCCCGTCTAAAAAAGGCGCAACGATCGAATTCCCGGCACTCCAGCCTGAGGGCGACACCGGCCCCGCATCAAAAACAATATTTGCCTGTGGTGAATAAAGAGCGAGGGCCAGACCCTGCCCTACATCAAGCGCGGTAAAAGTAAACCCTTCACGCCCCGGAGTGGGTAAAGACAGTACCGGCTGAATCAGTGGCAGCAGAAACAGCCACCCGAGGTTTCGCCCGGGTATCCCCCGCGGCATGAGCAATAACAGCAAACACCCCGCTGTGACAGTCAACATCAACCACCCCTGAGGTAGGCCTAGTGCCTGCCAGGAAGGCAAAATCCCTTCGGCTTTATCCAAAAGCCGTAGTAAAAGATCCAGTTGCCAATCGGCAAAGTGCAGACACAACTGCCCAAGCGCCGTGTGCATCAATAGAGCACCCACCATAAGCGCTGGTAAAATCAGCAAGGCCAGCCATGGGATCGCCAGGAGGTTAAGTACCATCCCTCCAGAGCTATAACCGGAAAAAAAGATAACCGAAGGAAGAATCAAACCCAGTGCCACCAACCACTGGCTGCGCAACAGCTGGACAAAGGCCCTGGGAACACCAATCCACCAGTTTGCTGGTTGAACTTCGCCCTCTTCAAACTGGCGAGAGCGCTCTCGGACAATAACCTGGCGCCCCCCAAAACCGAGCAACAGCGCCGCTACTGCCCCGAATGACAACCAGAACCCTACGCCATAAAAAGCGAGAGGCTGAATCAACAAAACCAGAGCTAAGGCAAGACTAAAGGCAAACCCTGCACCAATCCTGCGGCGCCACTGCAGGGCCAGTAGCAATACCCAGGTCATTACCATGGCCCTTTGTGCTGATAGGGGTGAGCCAGCTAAAAGGGTATAAGCCAGGACACCAAGAAGGGCCAATAGAACAGGGAGCGCCCTCGGGCTCGTACCAGTAAACATACCGATACACCGGGCAATCCCAGTGCCAATCAGCAGTAAGAATCCTGCCACCATCCCCACATGCAGCCCCGAAATAGCCAACAGGTGCGCTGTCCCCGTACGCTGCAAAGTCTCACGCTCATCCTCGCTGAGCCCGCTACGGTCTCCCAAAAGAAGCGCAGCAATCAGTGCGGGCCTCACGTAAGGCTGCCCTCGCAAGCTATTACGCAATCCATCACGCACTCTGGCCAACCCCCACCCTTGCCCCAGCCATTCTGGTTGCGCATCACTTGGGCGCAGATAGCCCGTCGCATAGACACCGCGACGCAGTAGCCAGCCCTCGTAGTCAAAGCCATTGGGATTCACGCTGCCTCGGGGTCGCTTTAATCGAACAGGAAGCAGCCAGCGGCTATTGCCCCGCAGACGGGCAAGAACATCTGGCCCTGCCCGGTACCAGGTGAGATAGAGCAGGCTTCCCGGCACGATATATCCTCCCATGGAAAGCACTTTGGCCTGAAAGCGCACACTGTTACCAGGGCCTCTCTGCCAGTGTTCAGTATCCGTAGAGCGAGTCTCCGGCAGGGACACCACCTCCACTTCCAGCGAATGATCGGATCCGTGCGCCCAGAGGGGCAGGCGCTGATCCAGGGCCTTTTGGTTACTCCATACTGCCCATGATGAGCCGGCCAGAGATACCAGCAACAGAGGAATCCAGGGACCTCGTCGCGGAAAAGCCAAGACCACTACGAGTACTGTAATCAGGTAGGCTCCCAGTAGCTTCTCTAGCTCTGGAAGTTTGGGAAGTAGTCCGATCGTCGCGATCGATAGGGAGAAAACCCCCAGTAATGTGGTTGGCCCAACAGGCCCCAAAGATAGGACCTTTCCCATTACTTTGCCGCCCAGGATTCTGAATGCCTTACCCCGGGCTTGCCCCCACCTCCAATAAAGGCCCCTGTACGAAATTCACTCAAAAGGACTCCCTCCCCCTAACAAATATGTACAATCGCGCCAATTAGGGCTGATATCGGCGTGTATTACCGCTTTCAGGCTACCTCAATGGCTATTTATGGCATCCACTGGCTATGTGCCAATAAGAAAAGTGCCATGTTTAACATGTTTGTAATATTCAGGTCGCAGAATCCGCACCAAATCTAGGGGCAGCCAACAAACAGATCGGACGGCTTCTCCTCAACCTAAAACCATAAACTGTGCGAGACGACTATGAACAAGACCGCTCTCTCTCTGGCCATTGTTGCCATGATCCCTACTCTGGCCAACGCCCAAGAAGAAGGCGATGTCCTCGACTTTTACGGCAAAGCCAATGTTACCTTCCAGTCTGCTGACGAAGATGACGGCTCTGTAACTGACGTTCAAAGCAACGCTTCCCGTCTGGGTGTGAAGGGTGAGATCGCCCTGACCGACGGTATCAAGGGTATCTACCGTATGGAATACCAGGTAGATATGGACGGCGATGCCGATGACACTTTCTCCCAGCGCAACATCTATGCCGGGCTGGAAGGCGGCCTTGGTCAGGTTATCGCAGGTAAATTCGATACTCCGCTGAAAGTTGCCCAGAAGAAAGTTGACCTGTTCAACGACCTGGAAGGTGATATCAAGAGCCTGATCACCAGCAGCGACAACCGTGAAGAAGACGCACTGCAATACACTACCCCGTCTTTCGCAGGCTTCAAAGCCTCTGCTGCTTATATCAGCAATAAAGATGAAGTGATCAATGATGTAACCGGTGAGGAACGCAACAACGGCGTTTCCGTATCTGTTGCCTACGACAACAACGGCGTATATATGGCTTACGCTGTTGATCAGGACGTTGAAGGCCAGGATACTGACGTTCAGCGCTTTGTCGCCCAGTACAACATCGGCCCTGTACAGGTAGGTGCACTATTCGAAGACCAGGAAGATGCTGCTGGTGAGAACGCTGACGGTTGGATGGGCTCCGTTGCTTATAAAATTGAGCAGTGGACCTTGAAAGCTCAGTACGGCCAGTCTGACATCAAGGAAGAAGGTGGCGAAACTTACAGTCTGGGCCTTGATTACAAGTTCAACAGCGCAGCAAAAGTTTTCGGCTTCTACACCGACGAAACTGCTGACGACGATTACGATCGCAGCTACGCCGGTATCGGTGCTGAATACAAGTTCTAATTACGCATTATGCGGCGGTCATCCAAATTGGGTTTGGGTTGAGCAGCTTGATCACCGCATTTTGATATGAACGTGGGAAAAAGCGGCCTCTGGCCGCTTTTTCTGCGCCCGAAAAAAGTGGAAATTGAATTCGCTAAATTACCAGCAGGTCCATAAATCTATTCACTGGCACCTCCTCAAATTTCTGTTGCCCCTCAAAAATATCAATTATCTTTCCCACCTGATGGGGGGGGAAGCGCGCGAGCAGGTTTGATTTGAATTTCTCCTCCAACAGCGGAATACCCTCCATACGTCGTCGCCTATGCCCCAATGGATATTCGACTTCAACCTGATCGGTCTTGCTGCCATCTTTAAAAAACACCTGAACCGCATTGGCAATAGATCGCTTGTCTGGCTCCAGATATTCTTTGGAATAACGCTTATCCTCTACCACTTCAATTTTTTTGCGTAGTTCATCTATTTCTGGATGATCGCGATGAAAATCATCTTCATAACACGCAGCGGATAAACCTCCAAACAACAGGCCCACAGCAACGATATATTCAAGGCAATGATCCCTGTCCGCAGCATTAGCCAGGGGGCCAGTTTTAGAAATAATACGAATTGCAGACTCATGGGTAGTAACTACAACTTTAACAATTTCTGTAACTTGCCCTTTGATCTTTGGATGCAGAATAATCGCCGCCTCACAAGCTGTCTGGCTATGGAATTCTGCTGGATAGGAGATTTTGAACAAAATGTTCTCAATAACGTACGAACCATAACCACGAGGAAAGTTAAATTCACGGTCCTCCTGCACTTTTATCTTTTGATCTGCATTGGTCTTGCTGAATAAAACATCGTAGAAACCCCATTGCTTCGCCGTCAGTGCACCGGGCACCCCCATCTCCCCACGCAAAACCATATCCGCCAGACGCACACCCCGGGATGTAGCATCCCCTGCTGCCCAGGACTTGCGGGAACCGGTATTCGGCGCATGCCGATAGGTACGTAAAGCACTGCCATCCACCCATGCCAGCGAGACCGCAGCCATCACCTCTTCACGGCCACCCCCTTTTAACCAGGTCGCCACTGCCGTCGAAGCCACCCGTACGAGCAGTACATGGTCGAGGCCCACACGGTTAAAGCTATTAGCCAATGCCAGAACACCCTGTATCTCATAGGCTTTAACCATTGCTTCCAGAACTGTAAGCATTTTTAGTGGGGGTTCTCCACGTGCCAGCTTCTTTTGCGAAAGGTAATCGCAAACTGCCAATATGGCACCCAGGTTATCAGATGGATGGCCCCACTCTGCAGCGAGCCAAGTATCGTTGTAATCCAACCAGCGGATGGTGGCGCCTATATCCCAGGCACTCTTTACCGGATCCAAGCAAAATTGTGTGCCCGGCACCCGGGCGCCATTTGGCACCAAAGTTCCCTCTACCACAGGGCCCAGCAATTTTGTGCACTCGGGAAAACATAGCGCCAAACATGCACAACCCAGGGAGTCCATCAGACAATAACGCGCTGTGCGCCAAGCTTCGCTTCCATCAACCCTGTAGTTGAGAACGTAATCGGCGATATCTTGTATCACTTGATCATAATCTGGTCGGTCAGTTCGGCTTGAATCGGAGCACATAGCTAAGAGCCTGGCGTTAGCGTGAAGGGAAATTAAACAAGCCTAGCTGTTTTTAGTGGCCATCCTTGAAAAGGCTGCGGGAAACCCTAAGCCCCACACCTGAAAGCAAAATGGAATTGTTCGATGGGACTGGTTCTTTGTGCTTTGGACCGCCACAATACTAGTCTGGCTGATTACTGGGACTGTAAAACAATAATTTGTTAATGTTCGAAAATCACAGGGGAATCGGGATATTTACAGTTAGCTTTTGGGCATATACCTTCAGTGCAAACACCCCAACATTGATCAGCTCAAACTAAAAATCCTGGAATCAAACCACACATTTTAAAATCATCGGCAGGAATTATTAAGTTGCAAGAAACAGCCTCTAAAACAAAAAGAATACACTGCACGAAAGAAACCATATTATTCCGACAGGGACAAGCCTCCCAGAAAATTTATTATATCCACGCGGGCTATGTTCTTATCCATAAAGTAGATTTTAGTGGCACCCCAGGGCTTATTGACTTATATGGCCCAGGCTCCTGGTTTGGTCCAGGTCTCGGTGGGAAGTCACAGGATACCGAGGCAGTTGCCAAAATAGGTTGTGAACTTGAGGTAACCCTTCCTGAAAACCTTAATAGTATGATGCATTCATTGTCACAAACCCCTAAAAGTCTCATTGAGCACTTAGCTAATAGGGAATCACTGTTACAGCAACGCCTTTTTCAGCATATAACCGCCCCCTTACCTGTAAGGCTGGCAAGCTTATTATCTCAACTATTCCACTTTCGTGGGCAGCCATGTGCTCACGGGCATGAACTGGACGTCAAACTTTCCCAATCTGAGCTAGCGGCCATGGCGGGCGGCAGTAGACAAACAGTCAGCCAGCTTCTTAGTCGCTGGAAGCAGGATGGTGTTATCGACTACACACGTCAACATATCTGCCTGCTCAATAAATGTGCCCTGGAAGCTTTAACCCAAAGGTAAGTTTCGCCTTTATGTCAGCCAGCCGACAGTCAACCTCCCCATGCCTCCCTATACTTTCAAAAAATTGAAGACTTGAGTTAACCCTCACTGCCATTAAATCAGGAAAGGAAGAGACGTCATGCGGACTATCTATTTGGCCACAGTGGTGCTTATGTTTAGCCTACAGGCCATAGCCCAAGAAGACCTAAAATCTACATACAGTCATTATGTCGATAAACAGGGAAACATCACCTTGCCCCAGGATTATCGTAGAAACTGGACATTTCTCGGCTCTTACCAGGTAAAGTCTTCAAATGGTAAAGGCTGGGATACGCACAATGTTTACATCCAACCTGAAGCGGTTAAAGCCTTTCGTGAAAATGGAAAATTCCCGGATGGCGCAGTTCTGGTAAAAGATGTCAACAGCACCCAATCAGAACCTCTAACCACTGGTTTAGCTTACTACTCTTCTGACCTCCAGTTCACATTTATGATGGTGAAGGATGCTGAAGGGAGATTTCCCAAAAACGAGGCTTGGGCCGAAGGATGGGGATGGGCTTTATTTAAGCCAGGAATAGCAAAAAGTGAAACTGAAAACTGGAAAGGCAGTGGGCTTAACAACTGTTTTGGGTGTCACTTACCGGCTAAAAACAATGACTGGGTATACACCCAAGGTTACCAGCAAGTCCTACAGAAATAATAGAAAGTAAGCGTTCTATTTTGGGGGCTCACAACTATTCCTCTTGAGAACAGAGCCCCTCCTTAAACCATTTTATCACTTTTACTTCCTCGCCAATTGATTTGCATCAATAACTGCAAACATAAAACACACTGGATTCACTAAATAGCAGAAAAAATAAATACCTGTTTGAATAGCCTTCCCGGGGCATTGGCAGGCGTTTTCTATGCCGGTAATATGCGGCCGCGTCCGTCTATTCCACTATGAGTTTTTCCGTGTTTAAACCTGAGTTACTGTCCCCAGCAGGGACTTTAAAAAATATGCGATATGCGTTTGCCTATGGTGCCGATGCCGTTTATGCCGGTCAGCCCCGCTACAGCTTGCGTGTGCGCAATAATGAATTCAAAAATATTAAAACCCTGCGCCTGGGTATAGAAGAAGCACACCAGCAGGGAAAACAGTTCTATATCGCCTCCAATATCGCCGCACACAACGACAAAGTTCGCAGTTACCTGCGGGACCTGGAAGAAATTGTCGAAATGGAGCCTGACGCCCTGATTATGTCCGACCCAGGCCTGATAATGATGGTAAGGGAGCGTTGGCCTGATCTGCCAGTCCACCTATCCGTACAGGCCAATGCGGTAAACTACGCAACCGCAAAGTTCTGGCATCGCCAGGGGTTATCTCGGGTGATACTTTCCCGGGAGCTGTCCCTGGATGAGATTGAAGAAATTCGCCAGAAAGTGCCTGAGATGGAGTTGGAAGTCTTTGTCCACGGTGCACTCTGTATCGCCTATTCCGGGCGCTGCTTGCTGTCCGGTTATATGACCCATAGAGATGCCAACCAGGGCGCCTGCACCAACTCCTGTCGCTGGCAATACCAAGCTCATGAAGCTAAAGAGAATGAAGTTGGCGAATTGATTCATGTGCAAACCCAGGAAACTATCCAGGAATCTATCCAGAAACCCATCCAGCAACTCACCTCCGCCAGCGACAGCACTTCCCAGGCCTTTTTACTACAGGAAGAGGGTCGCCCTGGCGAATATATGCCGGCCTACGAAGATGAGCACGGTACCTACATCATGAACTCCAAAGACTTGCGGGCTGTGCAGCACGTCAAACGCCTGACCGAGATGGGAGTCCACTCTTTAAAAATCGAAGGCCGCACCAAGTCCCACTACTATGTGGCTCGTACTGCTCAGATCTATCGTCGTGCCATAGACGACGCTGCAGCAGGAAAAGACTTTGACATGAAGATGATGGACGAATTGGAAACCCTCTCGAACAGGGGCTACACGGAAGGTTTCTACCGTCGCCATCCACCGGCAGAATACCAGCAATATGAAAAGGGATTGGTATCAACTCCGGGCCAGCAGTTTGTAGGCGAGCTTATTGACGGAAGTCCTGAGTATTTGACGATTGATGTTAAAAATCGCTTTGAACGCGGTGATCAATTGGAGTTAATGACTCCCAGCGGTAGCTTGTTCTTCCCCTTGGAGCAAATGGAGAATACGGAAGGCAAAGCGATCGATGTAGCTCCGGGATCCGGGCATATCGTGCAAATACCCCGACCTGAGGGCGTTGATGACGATCAACTTCAACAGGCACTATTAGTCAAAGCTCTGGGATAACCCTCGGTCTGTAATTTGCACTAAGGCTTATCCAGCCCTTCGTTTTACAAATATATTTTGTTAAAGGTGTAGTGGTTTAGACAAACCACCGGATTCACTAAGCCACGACACCTTTATTTCCACCATATCTCCTCCTTTTAACTTGTGAGTTGATCCTCAAAATTCATTGGGTAATCGTTAAATTTCTCAAGTGACTTCCCACTTCACAATATTCAAACCGTCCTGTATTTCCCTACCACTCACCGCAAGCAACTGGTTCTTGCACCAGTTTTCCTGCATTTTCAGCTTCACCTAAAACCCTTATACAGCCTAAGTTTTGATCATAAAAATATGCTCGACAGTACTAATTACAAGATAAAAACCCGCCCTCCCTCGGAGTTCCAACAGGAATACCACCCTTTTTTAATCGTTATGGTTTTCCACCTCTAACTGGCCTCCGCATCAAGGTTTTACAGCAGAAAAGCGTGCAACGATTGCTTAACCAAGGAAATGCCGCAATATGGATATTATTAAACCTAAGAAACGCCCTCTGATTAAGCATCCTTTAATGTTGGGTGGTGCTGCCCTTGCTTTTGTGGCATTCACCAGCACTCTCCTCTTAATTCCTGACAGCGCCTACAAAGTTGAGCGGGAACAGCTGATGTTGGGTACCGTCCAACGGGGAGACCTGCAAGTTGTGGTAGATGGCTATGGTAGGCTGCGTTCAGACAAGCAGACTTTAATTGCCGCCCTAACCGCAGCCAATGTTGAAAAAATCATGTTGCGTCCCGGTGCGGAAGTACAAAGTGATAGCGTCATTATGCAGCTGAGTAATCCCGAGTTAATGCGCGATCTGGATGCCGCCGAAACCTCACTGGAACAAGAGGAAGCTAATCTGCGCCGACTTATTCTGAACAACCAGAGCGATGTTCTCGCCGAGGAAGCCATACTCGCGGAACTGAACTCCAATTACCAAGTGATCAAGTTGCGTCGCGAAGCTGAGGACGAGCTGGTTAAAAGCGGCGTGGTTTCCCAGCTTACCTACCAAACCACCGTCTTACGCCAAGAGCAAATGAAAAAACGTGTGGACCTGCAAAAGCAGCGTATCAATCACCTGCGCAAAGTCGCGGTCGAATCAGAGTTAATCCAGCGCGAGCAAATCAACCAAGTCCAGACCCAACTGCAAAGTATCCAGCAACTTGCAGACCGACTGACCGTACGCGCCGGCCTTAACGGCATACTACAACGGCTGCCAGTAGAGCTGGGGCAAGGTGTCAACCCCGGACAGGAGCTGGCGCTGATCGGCAGCGAAACAGATCTACTCGCCCTGGTTCAAGTACCACAATCCAAAGCAGAGCAGCTGGAGGTCGGCCAGCCCGCTGAAATTGATACCCGCAGGGAAAAAGTCGAGGGCGTGGTAACCCGTATTACTCCTGAGGTTCGGGACGGCAATATTGAAGTGGAAATTGCTTTTAGCGCAGGCGCTCCTGAGTCTGCCAGGCCACAACT
Source organism: Microbulbifer sp. GL-2 (assembly GCF_007183175.1). NCBI lineage: Bacteria > Pseudomonadati > Pseudomonadota > Gammaproteobacteria > Cellvibrionales > Microbulbiferaceae > Microbulbifer > Microbulbifer sp. GL-2. Next base: position 3,864,870 of record NZ_AP019807.1, on the reverse strand, counting down.
CAACGTCGATGCCCGGATCTTCACCGCCACTATGGAAGATACGCTGTTCGTCGAGAGACCTATCAATGTACAGAGGCACAGTGAGACCAACCTCTTCCTTATTAACGAAAACGGGGAGGAAGCGGCACTCCAGCCCATCAGCTTCGGCGAGGAGTCAGGTCGATATATCCAGATCACCCAAGGCCTCAATGAAGCGGACCGTATCATCCTCTCGGATATGGCCAATTTTAATGAAGCTGAGCATATCCAGATTATTGACTAAAGCCTGAAACCTAAAGCGAGAAAGGGAGTTCGCTATGTCCAAGCCAATCCTTCATATGGCCGGGATCACTAAGGTGTTCAGCACCGAAGAAATGGAAACTCACGCCCTGCGGGGCGTTGACCTGAGTATTTACTCGGGGGAATTTGTTTCTATCTGCGGCCCCTCGGGTTGCGGTAAATCCACACTTCTCTCGATTCTCGGCCTGCTGGACCTCCCCACCAACGGCAGCTATCAGATTGAAGGCATTGAAGTCGCTCAATTGTCGCTGAGTGAGGCGGCGACTATTCGCAACGAGAAAGTAGGCTTTATCTTCCAGTCCTTTAACCTGATTGACGAACTCTCTGTCTACGACAATATCGCCCTGCCCATGCGATACCGCCGCAATCCCATTCCCAATCCTGAAGCCGATAAAAAAGTGAAATACTGCCTGGAGAAGGTAGGGATGAGTCACCGGGCCTCTCACAAACCTAACCAGTTGTCCGGTGGCCAACAGCAGCGAATCGCCATAGCCCGGGCGCTAGTTGGCAATCCATCCCTGCTGCTGGTGGACGAGCCCACCGGCAACCTGGATTCCCACAATGGCGATGCAGTAATGGAAATGCTGCAGCAGCTCAACAATGAAGGGACCACCCTATGCATGGTGACCCATGACCCTCGTTATGCAGACATGGCCAGCCGCCAATTGCATCTACTGGATGGAAAAATCTCAACGCCGCAGCCCATAAAAGAGCCCCATGAGATGGCCCTATGATCACCACAAAGGACCTGTCCATTGCCCTCCAGTCCCTCAATCGGGCGCGGAGCTACGCCACCACTATTATTCTGACCCTAGGTATCACCCTCGGCGCCCTGGTAACGCTATTTAATCTCAACTACCAACTGTTAGCCGCACCCCTACCCTACCCGGACGAAGATCGGCTGTATGTCGTGAATGGTAATCTCTACCAGAACAAGCAGCTGCGACTGGAAAACAACAGCCAATACCCCGCCCTGGTTGAAATCTATAAAAGCGACAGTTTCTTCGAGTCCAGCGCCCTGGTGTACTTCTGGGAAGATGTGGTTCGCAATTTATCCGGATCACCACGGGTTAATGTTTCCTATGTCTCTCCAGAATATCTCCAGCTGGCTGGAGCAGCCCTGGCCTTGGGCAGACAATTCAATACCGATGAAGGGCTCGACAGCCGGGTTCCCGTGGCGGTTATCAGCTATCAAACCTGGGAGCAGATGTTCCGGCGCAACCCAAATGTCTTGGAGCAAAGCCTACAATTTGGGGAGGTGGACTTTCGTATTGTCGGCGTCACTGCCAAAGACTTCATTGAACCCCAAATCTATAAGCAGGGCCGACAAACGGCGGTCTGGCTGCCCTGGGACTTTAACGATACACAAGTAGAGCGCAGAAATAATTGGAGAGGCTTCCTGCCTTTTCGCATGCTCACAGGAAAGCTGAAGTCGGGCATTGACCCCACCAGTGCGGGGCATGAACTGAGCACATTAATGGACGCCCAGTATCAAGCTGCCCTAGCGGGAAGATCCTCTTCGGTAGAAAGGTCCGTTGAATACCGACTCACCCCCTTTGCCAATAAAATTCTTGGCGACAGCACCACTCGAACCCTAATTGTAATGGGCGGTACCCTGGTGCTCCTGTTAATTGCCTGCGCCAATGTTACCAACCTGATTCTTTCTCGCGCAGCCAAACAACAACGCAATATGGCTATACAGGTCGCGTTGGGCGCACACAAAAAACATATCTTTTTGACCCTGCTGTGTGAAATCGGCCTACTTATGTTAGGGGCTGCATTACTTTCTCTACTATTAGCCCTGGGGTCGACGGAAGTATTAAAGGTGATGGCTACGGAACAAATTCCTCGCATTCAAGAGCTCACCTTAAACTGGCAGACACTGGTTTTTGCACTGTTGTGTGCCTTACTGCTCGCCCTGTTCTTCTCAGCCATAGTCAGTCGCCAGGTTAATTACCGCGCACTGAATCAAATGCTGCAGAGCAGCGGCAAAGGTTCCGGCGTACAGATCTCGCCTCTAATCCGTAAGGTACTCATCAGTAGCCAAGTGGCGATGACCAGCTTACTCATCGTCGCCAGTTTACAGATATTCCTGCAAGCCAATCGCCTGATTAACCAACCATTTGGTTTCCCTTTGGACAACGTTCAGGTAATGACTCTGAATATCGGCAATCTTAGGAGCGCCCCCACTACCGAACGAGAGAGTTATCTGAAGGCCATCAGGCAAAGATTGCTGGAGCACCCTAAAGTACAAAATGCCAGCCTGAGCCTAAACACCCCTATCTCTATCAGCCGGCCACTCTGGACCACATCCCTGAGTCATGATGCCAGCCGACAAAACCCGGTGATGGCCAAGACCACAGTAGTCGACGAAAACTACCTTTCCATTTTGCGTATGCCACTGGTAGCTGGCCGCCATATCAATGCGGCTGAGTTTTCCGATAACAATCGCATGATGCTCGTCAACGAAACCCTGGCCCAGCAGCTGGAACCCGATGGAGAAGTATTAGGCAAGCGCTACTACTGGCGAGGTGATTTGCCCTACCAAGTGGTCGGCATAGTGCGTAACGCAAGCCTTCCCGGCAAAAAGGAACCCGCCCGCTTATTTGTGCGCGGTATCAATGTGAGCTATCCCCTACTCGTACTCAGACATAAGCCTCACCAACCACTCAGCACCACAGAAATAAATCGGGAATTTGCCGGAGTAAACAGGCAGTACAAAGTTTCCGAGCTATTCTCCTTGGAGCAGGCGCGAGACCTACTCCTAAGCAATGACCAGGTCTCAGTTTGGGTAACCACCGCCCTCACATTACTGGCACTCAGCCTCGCTGCCATCGGTATCTTTGGAGTGCTCAGTTACAGTGTACAACTGCGGCGTACTGAGCTTGGCGTTCGCATGGCAATCGGCGCCCGCCCAGCGACAATTTTCTGTCACACCCTGATCGATAGCCTGATTCCCGTAGTTATCGGTATCGCTGTAGCGACTTTGGTAGTGGTCCCACTCGCGCTCTGGCTTGAGCAAAGTGAGTTCAGCATTGAAACCAGCCTCTGGGGCTGGCTACTGCCACCACTACTTATTATCGGCCTAACCGCCACGGTTACCCTGCTTTCTGTATGGAAGATAATCAACAAGCCAGCGATTTACGCCCTGCGTGGCACAGGGTAGTTACTCTTTACGCCAATATCCGACACTGCTTGAGATTGTACTCGCTTCGTGCAATCTTTGCTGCGAGTACAACAATAAGAAATGGAAAAACCAATGCAGCCTCAACAGTGGTTATCAAGTGGCCAATACTTCAGCTACCAAAATCACCGGCTATTCTATATCGACAGCGATCCAAACAACCTTCGGAAGCCAATACTATTGATGGTTCACGGCTTCCCAACAAGTAGCTATGACTGGCATAAAGTTTGGCCACAACTTACGGAAAATTTCCGGTGTATTGCCATGGATATGCTGGGCTTTGGGTATTCTGACAAACCAAAACAACACCGGTATAGCATCCATGAGCAAGCCGACTTACAAGAAGAGCTTCTACATCGCCTAGAAATCACTTCATTACATCTATTGGCACACGACTACGGCGATACCGTTGCCCAGGAACTGCTCGCTAGAGACAATAGCCGGGAAAAGAAGCTTTTCCGTTCTACGTGCTTACTGAATGGTGGTCTCTTTCCTGAAACGCACAAAGCACGACCCATCCAGAAGTTACTGATTTCCCCCATCGGCCCCTGATCAACTTGCTAGTGAACTATCGTCAATTCTGCCGCAGCTTCAAGGTGCTGTTTGGACCTGCCACCAAGCCCACAGAGACCGAATTGCGTGAACTCTGGCAAATTATCCAGTACAACGGCGGCAAATACCGTTTCCACAAACTGATAAATTACATGCAAGAACGCCTCGAATACCGCCAGCGATGGCTGGATGCCCTAAACCAGTACCCTGGCCCACTGCAGCTCATAAATGGCTCATATGACCCGGTTTCAGGCGCACATATGGTAGCCCGTTTCCGCGAACTGATAGAGCGGCCAGCTGGTATCGTAGAATTGGCAAAAGTGGGACACTATCCGCAGTGGGAAGCACCAGACCTTCTCGCATCAACCTACCTAGGGTTTATTGAGAACCGTTCAAAAAAAGTGGCTCCAATCAGCCTATGAACAAAGGCTAGATTGCCAAAGTTCTATCCAAACAACAAAAGGTTGCCGTCAATGAAAGAGTTGCCCCCCGGTATAACCCCTTATAAGAAAACCCCTGAATTCACTGAAGAAGACATCCCTCCAGGACTACTGAAAGATCACAATACCAAGGAGGGAGTATGGGGGAAAATTGTAATCCTATCCGGATCACTGGAATATACGATTCAAGAGCCTGAAGTGGAGATTGTTGAGTTGAGTCCTAAAAAATTTGGCGTAGTAGAACCAACTATAAGGCACCACATAAAACCGCTAGGGGACGTAAAATTTTATGTTGAGTTCTATCGATAGAAATCATCAAATTCAGCCATCTTGATAGATAGATCTGGTACAGCCCTGCTTCCTCAAGTCAAAGAAGGCAGATAGACACAGGATACATTTCAGCCACCTATATAAAAGGACAACATCAACTTCACTGATAAGTAACGTGGATAGTTAGACAGATATTCTCATCCAGAATATTAAAGAAACCTCAAAAAATCCAAGGAAGTATTTATGTATCGGATTGCACTGCTCACTTTATCTTTCCTGCTCGCCAATGCTGTAACTGCAAATTCACCTGATGATAAGAAAAACATAGAGAGGGCTGTCCTCGACTATATTGAATCACAACACCAGGTTAAGCCCAGATTAATGGGTAGGGGTTTAGATAAAAAATTAGCCAAAAGAACCTATTGGAAAGCTAAGGATGGTTCAGAGTTCATAATGGAGACAGATTATGAAACCATGCTCTGGATAGCCGAAAACTACAATAAGAATGGAGATAAGTTTCCACCTTCCCCTAGAATTGATATAGATATCCTTGATATTGATAGTCGGGCTGCATCGGTAAAATTATCTGTAGATGAGTGGATTGACTACATGCACTTATATAAAAATGATAGAGACGAATGGAAGATAATCAACGTTCTCTGGCAATACCATGACAACAATAGACATGTAAGCAAGAAATAAACTGGGGCAATACGGGCCTAAAGCAAATGGACACTTCTGTATATCATGTGATTTCCAAATGCACTCAAACCCAAGACAGAAAATCACAACTTCCTGCCTCTCAGAAAACTATCAGTTTAAAATCACTATTTGCTGGTTTGGACCCTGGAGCATTTTAACTACAGCTGGTAAATTAAGATATCCGAGATCACATAATGCTTAAGCAGAATACCAAGATGACAAAGAGATTCATATCCTCAGTATTTCTACTTATGGCTCTCGTTGGGTGCGCACACCAGGAAGACACCCTGAATAATGAGTTGTGGCCAGGGGATCTAAATATGTATCAACTTAGCTACTCGAATGAGCCTCAGCCAGTTACTACCAAATCTCTATACACGCAACCTGAAGATAATGAAAATAAGAACAAGCAAAACCTTATTTCTGACTCTATAAACTGGCATATAAGAGCTGGATACCTAACATTTATCCTACGATAGCGATATAAAGAAGTAGCATGGGGCTATCAGCCCCATACTTCACCATTAACAGCACAAAAGTAATTGCATGAAAAAGACCCTGATTAAAATTCTAATTTATACTTACTGTATTACAATTCATGATTCACTTGCAGATCACGGAACAGGTATAGATAAGACATCTGAGAGCCGACACCCACAGGAAAATGAGCAGCTAACCCGTTTATTTAACCAGGACCAGATTGCACGCAAGCTTTCACACGACGAAATCGACTGGAATGTACTTAATCATAAAGACAAGAATCGACGTGGAAAAGTACTAAAGATGCTAGCAGAGGGCCGAATTAAGACTTCGAAAGATTTCTACCATGCAGCACTTATTTTCCAGCATGGCAATAATGTGGAAGATATTAGGCTCGCTCACGCACTTACCACCATAGCAGCCACCCTTGCTGAGGACAAAAGCAAGGCAAATTGGTTAAAAGCAGCTACATGGGATCGACTAATGATGAACCTAAACCAACCACAATGGTATGGCACCCAATTTGTGAAAGACCCATCGGGAAACTGGAGCCTGTATGATATAGATCCTGATATAATCTCTGATCAGCAACGAATAGACTGGTCAGTTCGAGTAATAGAAGAATCGAAGGCTTTAGAGAAATCACTGAACAACACCAAGGAAGGCAAGCATTAATTAAGCTGACCATTTTTCTTATTACGATGAGGGAAGAACTAAGAATAAGCATGATAAGACCAGTTACTACTTTAGACTCCGCAGAGATTGCTGAAATCTACAATTACTATATAGAAAGTACTTTCATTACTTTTGAGACCGAGCCTGTTTCAACTGAAATTATCACCAACAGGATCGAAGAATGCTCCAGAAACAACCTCCCCTGGCTTGTCGCAGAATATGAAGGTCGCATAGTTGGCTATTGTTATGCCAGCAAATGGAAGGGGCGCTGTGCATATCAGCACTCAGTAGAAGCTACCGTATATTTAGATACAAATTTAATATCTAAAGGCTGGGGTTCGAAGCTTTACGCAGAATTATTAAAGCAGTTGATACAGCTTGATGTTCATGCAGTTATCTGCGGTATAGCACTACCCAATGCCAGTAGCGTCGCACTTCATGAGAAATTTGGCATGAAGAAAGTCGCTCATTTTAAGGAAGTGGGATACAAGTTTGAGCAGTGGGTGGATGTTGGTTATTGGCAATGCTTACTTTCCACAGGAAAATAATGAAGATATATACTCATTCGATTACGATAGCCACGTATTAGATATATACTTTTACACTAGATTTCGCCATAAGAAGGAAGTCAAATGATTTTTTCCACTACAGAAACAGTACCAGGAAAGGAAATCTCAGAGGTGCTGGATATCGTCACTGGTAATGTTGTTCAGTCAAAACATATCGGTCGTGACTTAATGGCAGGCATCAAGAGTATTGTCGGTGGAGAGATCCGTGGTTATACCGAAATGCTAACCGAAGCGAGAAAAAAAGCTTTTCAAAGGCTGAGTGATAGCGCAACACAGAAAGGTGCTGACGCCGTAGTGGGTATTCGCTTTACTACAAGTGCTATTATGGACGGCTCCTCAGAGATCCTGGTTTTTGGTACAGCAGTAAAGTTAAAAAGATAGGCTATTGGTATCAAAAAATTTGAACAACTTACCCGTATAGACTTAGCCCAAGCTAAAAGCTGCTACTTATTTTTACTCTACTAATTTACACGACTAAAGCTCTACCGCAAACTGCCCCAACTTTCTCCGCACCGCCGGCAAAGAGTTGGCGGCAGCTATAAGGGCCCTGAATTCAAATCTTGCCTTAAGGGATTGCCCAGTGACTATTTTGCGGCCATGCTCGGTAACGTCAATAACCTTCTTGTCCACCCTGTGACGCAATTCTGAATACCCGGTAAGCCGCCCTGCTACAACCCGAGCTGCTAGCTCAGCAGCATCTGCAATCCCCAAGTTCATACCGCGCCCACCTACAGGGGAATGACAGTGAGCCGCATCTCCAGCAAGGTGTATCCTGCCTTTCGAGTAGGTCTCAGCCTGGCGAACAGAAATCTTAAAGGTTCCCTGACGACGAACCCTCTTGATATCCAATGTCATTGGGAAAGCCCCTATGGCATCTTCACAGCTTGCCACCAAACGATGGCGCCCCTCCCCTAAAGGCACTGCAACAGCTACCACTCCGGACGCCATTTTTACCAATGTGAACTTTCTTTTTGGGGGCCAACCATCGGTATCGACGTCGGCAATCGACCATTCTTCCTCCAGGTCAAACCCAGGATAATTAATACCTGCAGCCTCACGAACAGTGCTGTGGATACCATCCGCTCCAATCACAAGATCGAAACGCTCCTCCTCACCTGTATCAAACTGGGCTACCACTCCACCTTCAGATTCAGTAAGAAATGTAAGCTCTTTCTGATATTCAACCTCAACACCCATACCTGATAGTACCTGGGCCATAAGGGATTCGGTCCTGTCTTGAGGCAATCCGAGAATAGTGGGGAAATAGGTGCGATCGGAGTGAAGGGGGAATTCAAGCGCTAGACGCGTATCCAGATAGATGCAGGCAGCTTGAACAGCAATACCTTCAGCTATCAATTTCTCTGAAACGCCAGACTTCGAAAGCAATTCAAGACTGCGGGAAGTAATACCTACAGCCCTACTTAGAGTGGATGCGCTGTCCCGACGGTCAATAATTCTTGGTGACAAACCAAGGCGAGCAAGCTCAACGGCAGCGGTAAGACCAGTAGGTCCTGCCCCAACAACCAGTACTTTCACAAGCCACCTCGAATAACTTCATTATCAGGCCACTGCTATCTGCGTAAAGTATAAACGTGAATACTCGGTTTCACCCCTCTACATAATGTTCAGGTGGTTATCGATACAAAGGGCACCTCCACCAATGAAAGGAGTAATTGTGCCCCCCTACAACCGAAAAGAGTACCGAAACCAGGAAAATTTAGCTATCAGACCCTGAACATTACCATAATCACCCTATGATATGTAGCGGCTGATACGAACCGAGTACTGCAAAAATAAATTATTTATTCATTTTAATGCTTTATTAATCATACTTTAAATTAATAAAATATTACAAAGATATAGACCGCCAACCCACAGGACAAATTCTCCCCTTAGGCACAGCAACCCCACCTAAAAAGAAAAAATTTTAACGAACTCTTTGAACTTTCACTTCCCACACAAACATCGCACAAATCTGTAGCCTCAAACGCAAAATAACATTAAGATCAACTCCATAAAACTGCAAAAAATCAACAATCTGAAATAACAGAAAGCCACCATGATTGACCGAAGACCATTTATTAAGATAAGCAGCCTTTTACTTGCAGGCCCCCTATTCGCAAAAAAATCATTAGCCACGCAAAATTTAACCTCCAACTCACTGCACATGCCAGATGAAAGTGGTCAACACAAGAGAACATGGATGGCTTTTGTTGCCAATGATTATATTTGGTCACATAATCAAATTCCTGAGGTGAAAAGGAATCTGGCATTAATTGCAAACACAATTGCCAAATATGAGCCCGTATCTCTCCTGGTGAGCAGAAAAAATTTACATGAAGCAGAAGAGCTACTGGATTTAGATAATTCAAATTTTGAAATCGAGCTTCATGCTTTTGAAGTCGATGACCTATGGCTTCGTGACACTGCCCCCACCTTTGTAAGATCCACCTATGGGGAGAAAATTGCACTAAACTTCAACTTCAATGGTTGGGGTAACAAACAGGAACACTCGTTAGATAAACACGTCGCCAGGTATATTGCCAATACATCTGGAGCAATCCATGAGAGAGCCAGCATTGTACTAGAGGGTGGATGCTTTGAAGTTGATGGAAATGGTACCGCGATTATGACTGAGAGCTGCATCCTCAATAAAAACCGCAACCCAGGATGGTCAAAAATAGATGTTGAGAAGGAACTCAAGGCACTACTCGGATTACGTAAAATTATTTGGCTCAAAGGCATCAAAGGAATGGATATCACGGACGGCCATACCGATTTTTACGCACGCTTTATCAAACCTGGGGAAGTTATAGTTAGCAGGGATAATTATCAGCCCTCCTATGACTATGAGGTTACTCGCAAAAACATCAACACATTAAGCAATAGTGTCGACGCAGATGGAAATCCGCTAAATCTACACATTCTGGATACACCAGAAATTATTAATGAGAGATTTGGCATTAAAGACTTTGCCGCAGGCTATATTGGCTACTATATTTGTAACGGCGCAATAATTGCTCAAAAATTTGGCGATAGAAACGCAGATGAGAAAGCCAGAACTGTTTTACAAAGCGCCTTCCCCAATCATACAGTTGAGCAAATAGCAATTGATGGAATCGCTTCAGGTGGAGGCAGCGTCCACTGTTCTACGCAGCAAGAGATTATTGTTTGATTCTGCTTTTCTTAAAAAATTTGCTGCATCACCTGTAAAGTTTTCCATGTCTGAAAAACTGGGATACCGCTTAAAGAATATAGTCTGCTTGAATATCCAAATCCTTCAAGCAATCATAACGTAGAGTGTGAATTTCTCTGCAAGACGCGCATAGTTATTTCGGAATTATTCAGGTGCTCCCAAACTATATTATATGCTGGACATCAATCAGGTATTCAGTACAGTTGATAATAGCTGCTTTCAAGCGTGCAACTGCCCACAGGAGTACAATTATTAGACGGATCATCATCACCACCCTATTATTTTTAATGGCAGCGGGGAATGGTACCCTTCTTGCCCTCGGGATTGTTTTTGAAGGCACATTCTGGATTAAGCTACTTTAAGGCAAGAAGAAGTCGACATAACTGTTGTATCGACTTGGACCAACTCAATTTAATCCAGCCATTCTTTTATATCCCTTAACAGGAACAATGAAACCACTTGCTAAGACCTCTTCACTTACTTAAAAATAAGGAGTGTGAATCAGGCTCTAAAACCACTCTCCCCATCTCTGGCATCAATACCGCCCCTCACTTCAGCTAAACCGACAAATCAAAATGGAACTTGAGACAAGTTTCAATACCTACTAAATTGTCCGCCTCCTAATACGACCTATAAGGAAATACCCATGCCCCCTCTCCGCTTAATGCGCTGGATTGCGGTCATTCTTCTCTGCCTTTTTGCGGTAGCCTGTTCGCAAGATAAGTCGGAGAATGCAGCCACTGACACCCCCAAACTCAGTGCTGGAGGGGATAAAGTAAATAGTCACCAAACAACAGACTTCGACCCCACCCACGATAAGCCAAAGCCGTTGACTGCAAAAGATTCAAGTGAGTTCACAGAGCGCTCAGCAATGCCCCCGCAGACCACCACAACGGAAAGTGACAGCAATCCCATCACTTCTGCACCCAAAGACCGCTCTCTGAAGGTTTTACATATCGGTGAGCGAATCTATAAGGATGTTCGGGCAATAGCCGTCATCTTTTCTGAGCCACTACTAGGCAATGCCCATTTTGGTTCTTATTTGAGCCTGTCCCGGGACGATGGCGAAACTGTCGATGGTGGCTGGGTACTATCCGACAATCAAAAAATCCTATACTTCCCACATATTAAGCCCAACACGCGATACAAAATCACAGTAGCTCAAGGCATACCTAGTAAGGATGGCCTGCAACTGGAAAAAGAGAAGCAGGAGAAGGTCCGCACCCGCCGGATTGAGCCAAGTATCAGCTTTTCCAGCAATGGCAGCATCTTTCCCGTTACCGTTACGCCCGGTTTACCCGTGACCGCGGTCAGTGTTGAAGCAGTACAGATACACTTTCATAGGGTTAAGCCCGAGCATTATTCCAACTTCTTTAGTTTGATCAAAAATCAATCACTGAAGTACTACTACCAACTTAAGGCACTCAATGGGGTAGCCGATTTGGTCTATAGCGCGCATTTTGATCTCACCAAAGAGAAATTTGTTCAGCGGGATTTTGATCTCTCTATTGGCCATATTGAACCCCTCAAACAGCCGGGAATCTATGTCGCAGTGATGCAACCGGCGGGGGTTTACGACACCAATCTTTACGATGTGACTCACTTCTCTATTTCCAACCTGGGCCTACACGCGCGCTACTATCCAGACAGCGTTGATCTCTATGTTTCTTCCCTGGACGAGGGGGTAGCACTGGAAGGCATTGAAGTGGAGTTGCTGAACAACAAAGGGGAGCAGATTAATCAACTCACCACATCAGCAGACGGACATGTTCGCTTTGAGCTCACCCAGCAACAGGAAGACGCCCAGCGCTTTTTTGTAGCGCACGATCCAGATACCGGTCACTTTTCCATGCTGGACCTGCGTGAGCCTGCACTGGACTTATCGGACTTTAAGCTGGGGCAGCGCCCTTCGCGACCGATAGAATTTTTTATGTATGGTCCAAGGGATCTTTACCGCCCTACCGAGTCCATCCAGGTAAGCGGTCTGTTGCGCAATTATGATGGACGCTATATCGAAGACCTGCCGATTAAGGCGGAATTAATTAAGCCCGATAACACCAACGCACGCACTTTTACCTGGCACTCCAGCGCTCCGGGTTATTACGAAAAGCTGATCCCCCTCCCGCAAAATGCACCTACCGGTAACTGGCGCCTGGACGTAGAGCTGGCCGATGGGCGCAAGGTTAATTATCCATTCAAAGTGGAAGAGTTTCTGCCTGAGCGTATGAAGCTGATTTTGCAAGGCGGCGAAAAGCGCAGCCTGCTACAAGGGCACAACAAAGCTGTTACTGTAGAAGTTGAAGGTAGCTATCTGTATGGCGCCCCGGCGGCGAGCAACCGCCTGGAAACCCTGGTTCAGATCAGCCATTACCGAGAACCCTTCTCGCAGTGGAAAGGGTTTGTATTTGGGGATATTAAAGAATTATTACCGGTGCGCCAGTTCAATGCCCCTACCATTGAGCTGGATGATAAAGGACTTGGCAAACTGCCCTTGGAACCCCGCTGGAAGCATGCGAAGAACCCTCTGAAAATCCATCTGGTTTCCAGCCTGTTCGAATCCGGCGGCCGCCCAGTAACACGCCAACACCCGATCCTGGTATGGCCCAAGCACCCGGTAGTGGGTATACGCCCAAATTTTGGTGAGGATAACCCCCCAGCCAACAGCAGACCGGAATTCGAAATTATCGTTGCCAATGCACAAGGTGAGCCGGTCAACGGTCGCAACCTCAATGCGGTATTGGTCTCTGAAGACCGCCAATATTTTTGGGAGTACTCCGCAAGCCAGGGGTGGCACTACGAATACTCCAGTGCCGAATTCGAGTCATTCAGTCGGCAGCTGCAGTTTTCCGAAGAAGGCCCTCTCAAACTCACGGTACCTGTGGAGCACGGTCATTACCGCCTGGAGGTCACTGACACAGATAGCGGAGCCACCAGCAGCCTGCGCTTTCACGCCGGACGCAACTGGTATTACTGGTGGCGTAAGGATCAGGTCACCAAGGGCCAGGCAGCGCGGCCAGATACTGTGGCGCTGTCTTTGGATAAACCCAGTTACGCAGCTGGTGATCTGGCGCAACTCACCATAGTGCCACCGGCCGCTGGAGAGGCATTGGTTCTGGTAGAGAGCGACCGACTGTTATGGTCTGAGCGTATATCCGTGGAGAAATCGGGCACCAATATCGAAATCCCGATTTCACCGGAGTGGGACAGTCACGATACCTATATTTCTGTAACCGCCCTGCGCCCCGCCGATAAACGCGAGCGTATCGCCCCCAATCGCGCCTTCGGCCTCACCCACTTGCCACTGGAGCGGGAGCCCCGACGTCTGCCCATTACACTGGAAGCACCGGCGCGTGCCCTGCCCGCCTCAGAGGTTAAGGTCACCGTCAGTGCGGATCAGGAAACTATCTTGGCGAATGGTGGCACCGCCTGGGTAACTTTGTCAGCGGTAGACGTGGGCGTACTCAATATCACCCGCTTCGAAACACCAGATCCCTTCGAGGCTTTTTTCGGCCAGCGCCGTTATGCCGTGGATGTACGTGATGTCTATCACCGTATTATCGAATCCGGCAGGGGCAAACTGGTTGAACAGCGCTTCGGTGGCGATGCGGAACTGGCCCGAGGTGGTAACGAACCCAATTCCGACGTACAGATCGTTGCGCTGTTTTCCGGCCCGGTGAAGTTCGATGCACAAGGTAAAGCTCAAGTTTCACTACAACTGCCTGAGTTCAATGGCAGTCTGCGCCTGATGGCGACGTCGTTCAGCAAAGAGGCTTATGGCAGCGCCGATGCGGAAATGACAATCGCCTCACCGCTGGTAACCCAGGCAGCACTACCGCGCTTTATGGCCCCCGGCGATCACGGTACTCTGGCACTGGACCTGAACAACCTGAGCGGCCGTACCCAACAACTCACCGTGGAAATGCACTCTGTCGGCGCGGTAGAGATGGGAATGGGAGAACGGTTAATAGAGCTGGCCGATGGCGAGCGCAAGACCCTGCGTTTCCCTATCACCGCCAAAAACGCCACCGGTGATGCGGAGTTCCAATTGAATGTCCGGGGTGTAGTAGATACAGATGGCCAGGATATCGCTATCGAACGTCAGTGGCGCCTGGGCGTGCGCCCCGCCTGGCCAGCCACCACCCGTACCCAGCGGCGCCTGCTGACCCAGGGCGAAAGCTTCAGCCCCGACACCAGCTTCCTCAATTCACTGATGCCGGATACGGTACAGACCCTGGTGTCCGTGGACAGCCGCCCGCAACTGCAATTACAGGATCACCTGACCAATCTATTGCAATACCCCTACGGCTGCCTGGAGCAAACTTCCAGCCGCGTCTACCCGCTGGTAATGGCCACCCCACAGCGGCAACAAAAACTGGGGGTCGAGCCAATGAATGAAAACGAACGGGCCGATCGCATCGATGCGGGTATTGAACGCATTTTCAGTATGCAAAAAGGTAATGGGGGCTTTGGCCTGTGGAGTTCTGAATCCCTTGAGAGCCAGTGGCTCACAGTTTACGTGGCCGACCTACTGCTGCGTGCGCGGGACCAGGGCATTGTGTTCGATAACACGCGCCTGGAATCCACCCTCAAGCGCCTGCAGGATTACGCGCGTGAGCGTGGAAGCTTTTATCAGCAACGCTACAGCAATGATCCCGATTTTTATGCCTACGCTGCACGCTCTTACGCAGCCTATGTGCTCTCACGTGTGCAGAAAATTTCTCTCGGCCAATTGCGCAGCCTGTATGAGAGCGGCTCTGACATGACCCAATCTCCCCTGCCGCAACTGCATTTGGCCATCGCGCTGCATACCATGGGCGATACCACCCTGGCCCAGAAAGCAGTACAAAAAGCTCTCTCCATTGAGCGCAAGCGCCGCAGTTACTACGGTGATTACGGCTCTAACCTACGAGATACCGCACAGATAATCTCCCTATTACTGGAAAACAAATTAGCTGTCGATAAAGCCGAGGGGCTCTTGTTTGAAATGGCAGATCTATTACGCCAACGCCATTACCTCAGCACCCAAGAGCGCAACAGCGTATTTATGGCGGGTGTGCAGTTACAGCTGAATAGCAGCGAAAACTGGTCTGCCTCACTGAAGACCCTGGATGAGTCGCGGGAATTGAGTAGTGACACCCCCTACAACACTCTCTTCCGTGGTCGCGAGGCTGCGGAGGCTATCGAATTAACCGGGAAAGTGGAAAAACTCTTCACCGCAATCACCATCAACGGCTACAGCAAACAGGCACCCTCTGAAGTCATGGACAAGGGCGTCACTATCAGGCGCAGCTACCACAACCTGGATGGCTCAGAGGTTGTGCCCACTGAAGTTCGAGAAGGCGAGCTCTATCTGGTGCGCCTGGAAATCAGCGCGGACCAGCGCTTACCCGATCTGCTCGCCGTCGACCTGCTGCCCGCAGGGTTCGAGCTGGAAAACCAAAACCTGGCCGACAGCATCAAAGTGGACGCACTGGAATTCGATGGCAAGAGTATCGCCCAGTGGCAGGATGATCAGGACAATGTGCAACATATGGAATTCCGCGATGACCGCTTTGTGGCAGCGTTGGACCAGTCGAAGTGGAAACCGACCAACCTTTTCTATATTGCACGCGCCGTAACTCCGGGCAGTTACCAGGTGCCTCCGCCCTATGTGGAAGATATGTACAATCCCGAGCGCTTTGCTATTGGTAAAAATCCACTGGTGCAAATGCGGGTAATCGGTAAGCAGTGAAACGGTTAGCCTCACTCACAGGCGCCTGGAAAAGCAGCAGCCGCAAAATTCGTGCGCTGCTGCTGATGCCTATCCCCCTTTTGACCACCCTGCTAATACTGGATTTTATTTTTCCTCCACCACTACCCAAAGAGCAAAGCTTCGCTCGGGTAGTGGCCGACCGCCACGGCAAACCGTTGCGCTTCTTTGCGGATAATCGTGGAGTGTGGCGTTACCCTATCACCCAAGATGAGGTATCGCCGCGATTTATCGAGGCACTACTCGCCTATGAGGACCGCCACTTCTATCAACACCCCGGCATCAACCCCTTTGCTCTCCTTCGTGCAGCCGGTCAATACCTGCGTAATGGGTATGTGGTCTCCGGTGGCTCCACCCTCTCCATGCAGGTAGCGCGCCTGCTGGACCCACATCACAGGACCCTATCTGGCAAAGCCAAACAAATGTTGCGCGCCCTGCAGTTGGAATGGCATTTCAGTAAGCGGGAAATTCTCGACCTCTACCTGAACCTGGCACCCTACGGCGGTAATATTGAAGGCGTTGAGGCCGCCAGCCGCCTCTACCTACGCAAATCAGCCGCCGACCTCACCCATGCCGAAGCTGCACTATTAGCCGTACTGCCCCAGGCCCCCAGTCGCCTGCGACCGGACCGGCATCCGCAACAGGCGCAAAAAGCGCGAAACAAAATACTGGTACGACTGCAAGCCTTTGGTATTTGGAGCGCAGAAGAAGCCGAACGTGCGCGACAGGAAAAAGTCTACGCCGAACGACTGGAGTTCCCACAGAACGCCCCTCACCTGGCGCGCAGACTGGTAGAAAAAATCAACCATCGAGAAGTCATCCGTACCACTATCGACGGCAGTATTCAGCGCGGGCTGGAAAGTTTTCTGCGTGATCATATGGACAGGTATCCGCAAAAAACTTCCGCTGCCGTTGTAGTTTTGGAAAATTCCGATTTATCCGTGCGAGCCTACATAGGTGCCTCCCATTTCGGAAATGGGCGCCGATACGGCTACGTGGATATGGCCAGGGCTGTGCGTTCACCCGGCTCCACCCTCAAGCCTTTTTTGTATGGGCTGGCCATTGATGAAGACCTGATCCACAGTGCCTCACTCCTCAGTGATGCACCGCGTATCTACGGAGATTACCGACCGGAAAATTTCCATCGGGGCTTCACCGGTCCCGTCAGCGCTACCGCTGCCCTACACAGATCCCTTAATGTTCCGGCAGTACAGCTATTGGAACACTACGGCCCTGGCCGCCTGGCGGCGACATTGGAAAATGCCGGCCTGACATTGCAATTCCCCAGCGGCGGTAAACCGAATCTGGCCATGGTATTGGGCGGCGTAGGTGCACGGCTGGATCAACTCACAGGATTATATGCCGCCCTCGCGCGCGGCGGTCTGGCCGCTGCGCCACGCTACCTGCCGGAAGATCCAATACGTGAGAGACACCTGATGTCTCCAGAGGCCGCATGGGTTACTTTTGAAATGCTCGCCTCCAATCGCGGCGGCTCCCGTCGCTGGCGCAACTTGGTTCGGCAGACCAAGGCAGATATCGCCTGGAAGACCGGCACCAGCTACGGCTATCGAGATGCCTGGGCCATCGGCGTAACCCCAAGCTACACCGTGGGTATCTGGATGGGCCGCCCAGACGGCACCCCCTTACCCGGTTACTACGGCTCCATCAGCGCCACACCACTATTGAACGCGGTAATCGCCGCGCTCCCCCACAACAGGCAACAACATCTGGCAAAGCCCGAATCGATCACCAAACAGGTGATCTGCTGGCCACTAGGTGGCCGCAAAGCATTAACTCAAGCGAAACACTGCCACCAACAGCGCAATGCCTGGCTTATTGAGGGCCGCACTCCCAGAACCCTACCGCCGAAAGGTGAACCCCTGCGCGCTGCACAAACGTTTAGTTTCTATGCCAACTCACAAGGCTTACGGGTGAAACCTCGTTGTATGGATACCAGTGCCGAAAAACACAGCCTCGCCCTATGGCCCAAAGAACTGGAAGCCTGGCTACCAGCGAGCCAAACCCGTGCTCAGCAAATCCCCCCAACAGCCCCAGAATGTGGCAATCCCGCTGCTACCCATGGCACGCCACTGAAAATTGTCGGCGCCAGTAACGGCAACCAATACCGTCCTGCCGGTACCAATGCCCCACTACCGCATTTGAATCTCAGTGCCATTGGCGGGCAGGGAAGACGGTACTGGTTCCTGAATGGCAAACCCGTGGGTGAATCCATTGCCAACCAAGGTCTTAAGCTCAGGCCGACCAGTGGTCAGCAACAGATTGCCGTGCTGGATGCCAGTGGAAATGTGGATCGGATTGAGGTTTTTGTGGGCAGTAATAATTGAATATTATTCAGCTTCAGAAGATGTGAGCTGAACTGGTTCACCTTCACTGTCATAAAGATCATCCAGCTTCTGCCATTATCATAGAATCGTGCGGCGAAACACTGGGATCTGAAGCTGATTGGCACATCACAATACTGGAGGAAAGCAACGGTATGAGTATATATTTCCTTAGAAATAGTGTTTATGTTGCCCTTCTCTTGTCAGTGGCATCCACAAACGCAGAAATCTGCAAATGGGTCAATCAAAATGGCCAGGTCCGATACTCCGATAAAAAACCTAATCGCATAGAGCTTGGCAGCCTTACTCGCAACGTAAAGGAAAAACAAGAACGCAGTAAAGATAAAATTTAAAAGGTGTTCGACAAACACAAGGGTAGAATTTATCGACTATACCTGAACGCGCTAAAGAAAGACCCAAGCCTTAACGGCATGGTTGATTATATTATCCAAATTGAACCCAGCGGAAAGGTCTCAAGTATTTCTGTGGCTCTCACCACCCTGGACTCAAAATCGTTGATCAAACAAGTGACAGCTGAAATCCAAAAAATAGATTTTGGGGACAGCGAAGTGCGCAAAACCACTACTCACTTCCCTATGCACTTTTTCCCAGCTGACAGAGATCCATAGATTTAAAATCTCCGCCCTTGCAAGGAATCAATCACCCCCTGTGCTCAGAACTGAGATGATTGATTGCCGGTATTTCTGCAAGCTCAAACTTGCCACACTAAGAAGGCGCAAGTGAATTGTCTTCAAAAACTGTTTTCAAATAGAACCTCGTCCATCGGCAACTGACCACCACGCCCATTGGCGGCTACCCTCGCCTTGCCAATGACAATCATCATTCCAATTAGATAACCTTCAGGCAGGTTGATTAACTCAGCAACTCTCTGTGGATCAAATCCAACCATCGCGCCTGTATCATAGCCCTGTGCTTTTGCCGCAAGCATTAAGGTTTGCGCCGCCAGTCCACAACTTCGAATTGCTTCATCCCGCTGCAGCTGGGGCTTGCCATGGTAAAAGTTCGTCAGCATAGGGACCAGCACCTCCCGAGCCTCTTTCGGTGCATCGGCCCAGTAGCGTTCAGGACGATCTTGCCAGGCATTGATATCTGCACAAAGTATGATCAATTCAGAGGCATCTTCCACCTGTTGCTGGCCCCAAGCTGCGCCCTTCAGCTCACTGCGAAGAGCGAGGTCAGTGACCCGCAGGAAACGCCAATGCTGAATATTGTATGAAGTCGGTGACAACATGGTGGCTTGAATAAGGTTGTAGAACTCGCCTGGTGACATCTGGGCTGAGGAGTCGTAGTGCTTTACTGAGCGGCGTGTTTCAACGGCTGTGAACAAGTCCATAATCTTCTCTCTCACTGTCATTATTTGTGTGAATATCGATGAGAGAAAGTTTATTGCGTTTCCCTTTGACTGATAATACCCTCTTTTAATGAATGACTGTTGAGTATAAGTCTACAGTTTAACTGTCCCAGTAGGGTATATCATCTCCAAAGTACTCTATCGCGAAGTCTATAAGAGCCCGCACCTTGGCTGGCATGTACTGTCGCTCGGGAAAGACAGCGTAAATGGTTTTAGCGGGCATTTGGTATTCTTCGAATAGCGGAATCAGAGTCCCTCTTTTTATATCTGGCCCAGCCACAAAGGTAGGTAAACGGCCAATGCCGACCCCTTGAAGGATCGCTTCCCTTAAGGCTTCACTGTTATTTACCTGGTAATTACCTTTGATTTCTATCGTTTTAAGGTGGTTATCCTTGATAAAAGTCCACTCTTTTACATCTCTGGAATAGGTAAATACCAAGCAATTGTACTCAACCAGTTGCTCCAGGTTTGTAGGTGTTCCGAAGTCCTTCAGATACTCTGGTGATGCACAAAGTACGCTTCGCAAAGGGGCCAGTTTCCGCGCAATCAAGCTGGTATCAGGTAAGTCTCCTGCGCGAATGGCTATATCAAAGCCCTCCCCGACAAGGTCGACCACCTTATCGTCCATAACCATATCAATGCTTATTTTGGGGTAGCGCTTGAGAAACACAGGGATGAGGGGCGCTAAATGTAATCTGCCGAAAGACATAGGGCTATTAATACGCAGACGACCTTGAGGCTCCCCCTGCAGTTGGGTGACTGCGTCCTGGGCATCTTTGGCAGCCTGATGCGCGATGCGCGCGTGCTGGTAAAAGTGTTCACCGGCTTCGGTCAAACTCAGTTTGCGAGTGGTACGGTGTAACAGTTTCACCCCAAGCCGGGCTTCGAGCTGGCTGATCCGTTTACTCACTGCCGATTTTGAAATTCCTAGCAATTTGGCTGCAGGTGAAAACCCACCTGTTTCAGCCACAGTAACGAATACCGGTATGGCACCAAAGTTTTCCATAAAATACTGTTTCCCTTTGCTCAACAGTATGTATCTTTAATGGCGGATTATCAGTCTATCAGAAACGGCGTACTCTTATCTTACTTTTTGAAAGAGGCAAGGGGCGGTCATGAGGGAACTAACCAAAACAATCAACCCAATAGCTGCTAGGGCGTCAACCCCCTCTCATTGGTGGGTTCACGGCTTGATGGTAGTCACCACCTTTTTCGTGGCCAGTTCCTTTCCAGTAGGCAAGTTAATCGCCGACTCACTTCCAGCAGATGTGATGATGCTTATTCGGTTCCTGATGGCAGCCGGTCTTTTTGCGCCTTTTATATTCTTCAAACACGGCATCCAGTTACCCGAGTTAAAGAAACTATTGCGCTATGCACTACTGAGTATCCCTTTAGTCACCTTTTTCTGGTGCATGTTTGAAGCTCTAAAATATACGTCAGCGATTAATACCGGGGCACTTTTTACAACGGTCCCAGCGATGACTGCTATTTTTGCCCTGATAGTAAATGGTGAGCGTAGCAGTACCCGAAAAATTATTGGGTTATTCCTGGGAACCCTGGGTGCAGCCTGGATAGTCTTCAAGGGAAATATGGCTGCTGCATTGACACTGGATTTAAACCGAGGGGACTGGATCTTCTTGTTGGGTGCAATTTCACTTAGCCTTTATAACCCACTGGTTAAGCGGGTTCACTCTGGCGAACCTACGGAAGTCATGACCTTTTGGGTGATTTTATTCGGCGCACTCTGGTTATTGTCATTATCCTTCCCCCATTTAGATACTATAAGCTGGCAAAATGTATCTTTTGAAACCTATGGCGGCTTACTCTATTTAGCGCTATTTACCACTCTAATGAGTTTCTTTCTACTGCAATTCGGCACCGTAAAAATTGGCCCCACCAAAGTAGCTGCTTATGGGTTTTTGAATCCGGTTTTTGTGTTGGCACTAACCCTGATTCTAGGAATGTCAGAATTCAACAGATCCATTTTTGCAGGAATTACTCTGGTTATCCTCGCTATGTTATTTATTCAGACAGAAAAGACAACCTAAAAAAACACCCCTAACATCTTATCCAAGCAAGGAGCTGCAAATCACTGCCGCTCCCTCTTACCCCCACCCACACACTTCTGGAAAGGTGGCCAGGCTAATTCACAGACTTCTCAATCTCATAAATAGCATCCGATATATCTTCCAGTTTTGAAGACACAATAGCCTGTGCATCATGCAGACCTTGATTGTAGAAGCCAGCCCCCATCTCCCTTGCAAGAAAATCGATAAAGAATTCCACCTCAAAGCCACCAGCCTCGAGATCAAATTCCTCAGAAAGGTATTTCCTTACCTTCCCCACCAGTACAGATTTACGTTCTTTTTCAAGTTCAATTTCTGGCACAAGAATAACCCTATCATTACTTTATTTTTACCCAGAAAAGCTCTTAAACATATACTGGGATACATCAGCAAACAAAGACTACGATGACTTCTACAGGTAGTACAAGACAGAACGAAAAAAATCCGAGCAGCCCAAGGCTGCACGGATTTGAGGGGACTCTAATTGAGAGCATGACTTAAAAGTTGTAGTTGAAACGTACACCGTAGCTCACAGGTGTGGAGAATGGGCCGGATACCAAACCATCGCTGCCGTCGGCATAGTAAGGTATCACTTCATCGGTCAGATTATTACCATAGGCTTCAATGTTCCACTGATCATCAGGGCTTACATATTTGATGGACGCATTGATCATCCAGAAAGAATCTCGGCTATCATCATAAGCCGAAGTATCACCAACTGGGAAATCATGCTTATCAACATTCCAATAAGTCAGGTAAGACTCATCCTCCCAGTGAATGCCGATAAACGGAATAATTGCACCGCCGTGGGCCAGTTCAAAGGTGTGATCGTAATTGATAGTGAAGCTGAATTCCGGTGATACCGGCAACTCATTACCCTTCAAATTTCTGAAGAGTTCTTCATTAGTATTGTCATGAGCTAAACCATAATCCGAAAGTTCAAACAACGCTTGGTTATTGAAATTCCAGCGGTTCCAAAAATCAGAGGTGATTTCTGTTTGTATCCAGGTAGCAAAACCACTGATTCGGCCATTCGGATAGGGAGCCCAGTCAAACTCTAACTCTAACCCCATAATTTCTGCGCTAGCAGCATTCTTGGTAAGGTAAATAACAACAGGCTCGGTCGTAATTTCACCGGCATTCTCACCTTCTCGCTCTACCGCATAGTATGAGTACGCGGTATCAGGTGCAGCTAGCTGCATATCCTTATAGTCGGAGAAAAAGAAGGTACTAGCCAGATTTAGGCGTCCATCCAAGAAGGTGCCTTTTGCTCCTAGCTCCCAAGTAATGACTTTCTCCTCATCATAGCTAGTGTCAATTACCTGTTGAACAACCCGATTTCCTTCATCATCGTAGATGTACTCAGCCGTATCCGGGTCTTGCTGATATTGGATTACAACATCACCCAAACCTCCGGATTTAAATCCACTTGCAACATATGCATACAGCATGACGTCATCTGTCAGGTCATAATCGAGACCAATTCGAAAGTCGGATGAATCCCAGCTCTTGATGACATCATTGTAAGTATCGACTGTATAAATTGAACTGTCAGTAAAGTGACTAGTAGAAAAGCTATTAAAGGTGTCCTGTAAATAGGCAGGGAAGCAACCATACTCTTCATCTGATCCAGTGGACCAGTCACGAGTACAGCTCAGGTTATTACCACCTTCATCACTCTTCTTATCTTCCGTATAGCGACCACCAAGAGTCAGGTGCAGGGTATCGGTAAGGTCATAGGTAGCCTGAGCAAATACCGCGCTGGCCTCTATAGTTCTGTCTGGCTGTCGCCAAAATACGGCATTATCTAATGAGGCCAGGAAGTAACCATTCAGATCAGTGGTCTCATGGAAATAAAACAAACCTGTAATCCACTGTAGGAGACCATCACCTGTAGATTGCAACTGCATCTCATGGGAGTAGGAAACATTTTCTGAGTCTGTAATGCTCATACTCATATCCCAGGTATTGCGACCAGCATCAATATCAATCAGATTACTTCGTTCCTGAACTGCATACCCGGTGTTATACACAAAGGCCATGGTATCGCTGAAATCCCAGCGGAAGCTAGAACGGAATGAAGTCATGGTGAGATCAAGTTCACCTGGTACATTCACAGCTACGCTGTACTCATCAGCACCAGAGCCGTAGTAGGTTTCACAAGTTGTTCCATCCTCGCGCTGCTCAGCCTTTTCACAGTCAATAGTATTGATGCCGCCCGCGCTGCTATCCTGATAGTGTTCCGCTACGGCATACCAAGAAATATCATCTGTCGGCTCCCATAGCGCACCTATACGTACCGCCTGCTGATCAACATTCCCATAAAAATCTTCAGCATCAGCCCTAACCAGCTGATAGTCCGCGGCTCCTTCAGCGTTATTCGCTTGAATAAAAGTTCTTGAAGCATCATCAGGTAAAACGCTCGCACCTACAGAGTCAGCATCAATATAGCGATTGTCCCACTGGTTCACGTCATAAAACCCGGTAAGGTAGGAGTCCCGTGTCTCATCTATAAAGGACACACGAAGAGCAACGGTGTCTGAAACTGGAATATTGACAACACCTTTTACCAGCTCTTGATTCCAGCGACCGAGCTCAACTCCGACTGAACCTTCGAACTCATTAATTACCGGTCTTTTTGAAATAACATTAATGGCACCAACGGTAGAGTTACGCCCATAAAGGGTGCCCTGCGGCCCACGCATGGCTTCAACCCTTTCAGAGTCAAACATCATTGCCATAGCAGACTGAGGGCGTGATGAGTAAATACCATCAAAGTGCAAACCAACAGCTGGGTCACCAAACTCAGTAGTATTGGTAGAGCGAACACCACGCATAGAAATCACTGGTGAAGACTGAGAAGCATCATAGCCTATATCCACATTGGGAATTGTACTGCCCAGATCTTTTACATTCTTAATACCCTGACGATCTAACTCTTCCTGAGTGAAAGCGGAAATGGCTACTGGAGTTTCCATCAGCTTGGTTTCGCGCTTCGTCGCAGTAACAGTGACTTCTTCCAACGCCCAGTCATCTTCTTGATTACTAGCTTCCTGTGCCCAGGCTGAGGCTACCGCTATATTGGCCATTGCAATCGCAAGGATAAGTGGTTTTTTAGTTGTCATTGATGTTTCTCCAATCTGCTGCAACAGGAAAGCCGATTTGATTGTTATGCGTGGCTTACCTACGGGCCGTCGGCTGTACGTCGGCTGTACGTCGGCTGTACGTCGGCTGTACGTCGGCTAGGTTAAAATCTCAAAAAGGAGAGTTCTGTGAAACAGAGATACGATGGGGCGGATCGCGATTAGGATAAAGAGGACTAATTCACAATTAGTTGTCAGCAGCTAAGACCTATAAATTAAGAAGGTAACAATACCTTAGGGTTTATTCACCAGATTCCTGATTCTACGAATACTGTGAACTTATTTTCAATCAGGCTTTCTTACTCACTCAGTTCATACATCAAAAGAAGGCCTTAAATATACGTGCCCTGAGCAATAAAGCCTATATTTAGTGAGACCTAGACATGGCTGCTAAGTTAAAATCTGTCTTGCAAAGATAAATAGGCACCATTTACTGTTAACGTATATTGAAAGACCTCAAACATAGCTGACATATTGCTATTGCAAACACCAGGAGTAATTATTCCTAGCATAGGGTTTCAAATCGTAACTTACATATATTACGGTGCCTGGCAGTTACATTCGGACGCTTCCTGACACAGGAATATACGGCATATTTCCATATTCATGCACAACCGTTTCAAAATGGGCGACCAAAGCTCGGAAATTTGGTTCTTTACTAGAGTGTTCAACTCTTACGGTCAAAAGCCGACGAAATTCACTAGGTTTTTTTGGCTCTCGAAGATAGTTATAAATTAGATCAATTTTATAACCTCTATTGGAACGAAAGAATTCGAGCCTTGAAAAACCAGGAATATCATCCGAGAAGATACCATTAAGAGAAGCATCGCCAGCTCTAAAATAACCATTATCTTTATAGCTATTAAATAAATCTTCTATTTTATGCCAATTACCATTTTGCAACTTGCTCTCAGTAATAGGGTTTTCATCAGCACGCTTTTGGGCCTCCATGCCATCATGTAAGTATACCCTAATGACATCATCTTCAAATGAAGTCTCGGCTAGAGAAAGCGTTGTAAATTCTTTATCATTGAGATTTAAGTGCCCGTCACTCGTTTTCGACATATCTCCAGCAAGGTAATAAAGATACTGCCCCATCGGATGTGCTCCCCAAAGGACACCAACATAAGTATCAGGGGAGTTGCTTTCCGCAGGATGTTTTATATAGACAGGCAGGTTATCCAAAGCCTCAATAATAGTAATAGGCTTAAGAGGTTTCGCGGGCTTATCCCATAAGTGCCGATATTTTTCATAATTTGCGCCAATAGGAAACGCCTTCGGGCTGAGACTTTTTCTAGCCGAGAGAGAACAAGCTAATAATAGACATAAAAATATAGAAATTAAACCAACACCAACCAGTTTTAACACTTATCCAACAACTCAAAAACAAACATAGAGATATACGGGAGCCTCAAAAGGAGACCCCGGTAAAGAGGAAAATCATATATTTAAAAACAACCAGCCGGCACCCGTACCCACCCTTCCATCAGGATTCGCGCACTGCGGCTCATAATGGCTTTGGTGGCGGTCCACTGCCCATCCACTTCTCTTGCCTGCGCACCTACTCGCAATGTGCCAGAAGGGTGACCGAAGCAGACGGAATTACGCTCGCCACCGCCGGCAGCGAGATTCACCAAAGTGCCAGGGATTGCAGCAGCAGTGCCAATAGCCACGGCGGCGGTACCCATCATGGCATGGTGCAGCTTACCCATCGAGAGGGCTCGCACGAGCAAGTCAATATCAGCTGCTATCACCTTCTTGCCGCTGGAAGCGACATACTCCTTCGGCTTGGAAACAAAAGCGACTTTCGGAGTGTGTTGGCGGGCTACAGCTTCCTCGATAGAGGAAATCAACCCCATCCTCACCGCGCCATGGGCTCGGATAGTCTCGAACATAGCGAGCGCTTTACTGTCGCCATTAATCGCACCCTGCAGTTCGGTACCGGTATAACCGATATCTTCCGCATTGACGAAAATTGTGGGGATTCCGGCGTTTATCATGGTGGCCTTAAGTACACCGATACCGGGTACCTCAAGATCATCTATCAGGTTTCCTGTGGGAAACATGGCGCCCTCGCCATCTGCGGGGTCCATAAACTCGATTTCCACTTCCGCTGCCGGGAAAGTAACACCATCCAACTCAAAGTCGCCGGTTTCCTGCACTTCACCATTTGTGATCGGTACATGGGCAACTATGGTCTTGCCAATATTGGCCTGCCAGATTCGCACGGTGCAAATGCCATTTTGTGGAACCCGGGAGGACTCCACAAAGCCGCTGTTAATAGCAAAGGCACCCACTGCTGCGGTGAGATTGCCGCAGTTACCACTCCAATCCACAAAAGGTTTATCGATCGAGACCTGCCCGAACAGGTAATTGACATCGTGATCGACTTTATCGCTAGGAGACAAAATCACTGTCTTGCTGGTACTGGAAGTAGCACCACCCATACCATCGGTATGTTTACCGTAAGGGTCCGGGCTGCCAATTACACGCAGCAGCAAATTGTCTCGAGCCTCTCCCTGTACCTGGGCAACCTCTGGCAGGTCTTGCAGGCGAAAGAAAACACCCTTGCTGGTCCCCCCGCGCATATAAGTCGCGGGGATTTTTACTTGGGGAGCAAATTTCATAACTCAGGTCGTCGCCTCTGCCTCAAGAAAGTCTTTGGCAAAACGCTGTAGTACACCGCCCGCTTCGTAAATAGAAACCTCTTCAGCGGTATCCAAACGGCAGGTTACCGGTGCCTTCACTGTTTCACCATTGGCGCGATGAATAAGCAGGGTCAAGGTGGCATGCGGTGTGCGCTCACCGATCACATCGAAAGTCTCGGTACCGTCAATGCCCAGGGTTTCCCGGGTAGTACCCGGTTTAAATTCCAGCGGCAACACCCCCATACCAATCAGGTTGGTACGGTGGATACG
Source organism: Microbulbifer sp. GL-2 (assembly GCF_007183175.1). Taxonomy (NCBI): domain Bacteria; kingdom Pseudomonadati; phylum Pseudomonadota; class Gammaproteobacteria; order Cellvibrionales; family Microbulbiferaceae; genus Microbulbifer; species Microbulbifer sp. GL-2. The sequence continues at coordinate 3,836,933 of NZ_AP019807.1, read as the reverse complement.
CTCAAAACCCTCGGCAACAATCACTTCCACTCCAGCCAGGCGCACGCCTTTAGCGGCCCAGTCCCGGGATGAACCCTGACCGTAATCTGCACCGGCCACAATAATCAGCGGTTGCTTACGATCCATGTAGGTTTCGATGGCTTCCCACATACGAGCAACCTGCCCCTCCGGCTCGATCCGGGCCAGAGAACCTTGGCGAATCTCGCCGTTGTCATCGCGCACCATTTCGTTGAGCAGTTTCGGGTTGGCAAAGGTTGCCCTTTGCGCGGTGAGGTGGTCGCCGCGGTGGGTTGCGTAGGAGTTGAAGTCCTCTTCCGGCAGGCCCATTTTCGCCAGGTATTCACCGGCTGCACTGCTTGCCAGAATTGCGTTTGAAGGTGACAGGTGGTCAGTAGTGATGTTATCACCCAGAACCGCCAGCGGGCGCATTCCTTTCAAGGCTCTCTCACCAGCCAGTGCGCCTTCCCAATAAGGTGGGCGGCGGATATAGGTGCTCATTGACCGCCAATCGTACAGGGCGTTGCCCTGCTCTTCCGCTGCATCCCGCTCTTCAAACATGGGGATATAAACATCGCGGAATTGTTGCGGTTTCACGCTCTGGCGAACAATTGAATCGATCTCTTCATCGCTCGGCCAAATATCTTTTAAGGTTATCGGCTTGCCATCAGCATCGTATCCCAGCGCATCCTTTTCGATATCAAAACGGATAGTGCCTGCAATTGCGTAAGCGACAACCAGTGGTGGTGAAGCCAGGAACGCCTGCTTGGCATAGGGGTGAATACGGCCATCGAAGTTGCGGTTACCAGAAAGCACCGCCGTAGAATACAAATCACGGTCGATCACTTCCTGCTGGATTTTTGGATCCAGGGCACCACTCATACCATTACAAGTGGTACAGGCAAAAGCCACAACACCAAAACCCATTTGCTCCAGGTCTGGCAGCAGCTCAGCTTCTTCCAAGTACATTTTTACGGTTTTGGAACCGGGAGCCAGGGAGGATTTCACCCAGGGCTTGCGGGTTAGGCCTAACTTGTTGGCATTGCGGGCAATCAGGCCTGCGGCAATCATGTTGCGCGGGTTGCTGGTATTAGTACAGCTGGTAATGGCCGCAATGATCACAGCGCCATCGGGCATCTCACCCGCTTTCTCTTCCCAGGCCTTTGCGATACCACGATTTGCCAATTCAGAGGCTGGTAGTAATGCGTGGGGGTTAGACGGTCCCGCCAGGTTGCGGCCAACACCAGTTAGATCAAATTTCAGCACGCGTTCATATTCGGCGTCTTTCAAGGTATCCGACCAGAGGCCGGTTTCTTTGGCAAATTGCTCTACCAGGGCTACCTGCTCATCATCTCGACCGGTGAGCTTCAGGTAATCGATGGTCTGCTCATCGATAGAGAACATGGCCGCCGTTGCGCCATATTCCGGAGTCATATTGGAAATAGTCGCGCGGTCGCCAAGGGTCAGGTTCGAGGCGCCTTCACCGTAAAATTCCAGGTAGGCGCCCACCACGCGCTCGCGGCGCAGGAATTCCGTCAGGGCCAATACCAGGTCGGTACCGGTAATACCGGGCTGCAATTTTCCGGTCAACTCCACACCGACGATATCTGGAAGGCGCATATATGAGGCGCGACCAAGCATTACACTCTCGGCTTCGAGACCACCTACGCCTACGGAAATAACACCCAGGGCATCCACCATGGGCGTATGGCTGTCGGTACCGACACAAGTATCCGGGAATGCCACACCTTCACGCACCTGCACCACCGGAGACATCTTCTCCAGATTGATCTGGTGCATGATGCCGTTGCCGGGGGGAATCACATCCACATTTTCAAACGCAGTTTTGGTCCAGTTGATAAAGTGGAAGCGGTCTTCATTACGATGCTCTTCCACCGCACGGTTTTTCTCGAAAGCATCTTTCTCAAAACCGGGGTGTTCCACCGCGAGGGAGTGGTCCACGATCAGCTGGGTGGGAACGACTGGATTTACCTTGGCTGGATCACCGCCCTTATCGGCAATCGCATCACGCAGACCTGCCAGATCCACTAACGCGGTTTGGCCGAGAATATCATGGCACACAACTCGGGCTGGAAACCATGGGAAGTCCAGCTCGCGCTTGCGTTCAATAATCTGCTTGAGGGAGTCGGTCAGTTTTTCCGGCTCACAGCGGCGCACCAGGTTTTCCGCCAGAATACGTGAGGTATACGGCAGTTTGGCATAGGCACCGGGCTGGATCGCGTCAATGGCAGCACTGGTATCGAAATAATCGAGGTCTGTACCGGGCAGAGATTTGCGGTAATCAGTATTCATAGCTTGGTAAATCAATCGAATCTATTTTTTAAATCGTATCTCTTCAGAGAAGGCCCCACCGCTGCGCAATTCAGGCAACAGCAGGACCCGGCGCACTGTGTACGCTTCTCTTCTATTTGGAAGAGTATTAGCCGCGCTCAGCAATCGGAGTCACAGTACGAGGTTCAACACCTACATACTCCGCACTCGGGCGAATAATGCGGTTGTCAGCGCGCTGCTCGAACACGTGCGCAGCCCAGCCAGTAACGCGGGACATTACAAAGATCGGAGTGAACAGCTTGGTGGGAATACCCATAAAGTGATACGCGGAAGCATGGAAGAAGTCGGCATTGCAGAACAACTTTTTCTCGCGCCACATTACCTCTTCACAACGCACGGATACCGGATATAAAACAGTATCGCCCACATCTTCAGCCAGCTTTTCAGACCAGGCCTTGATAATTCCATTGCGCGGATCGGACTCGCGATAAATCGCATGGCCGAAGCCCATAATCTTTTCTTTGCGCTCCAGCATACCCAGCAATTCTTTTTCTGCTTCGTCCGGGTTGGAGAAACGCTCGATCAGTTCCATTGCCGCTTCGTTGGCACCGCCGTGTAAGGGGCCACGCAGGGTACCGATAGCACCTGTAATACAGCTGAACAGATCAGACAGTGTCGAGGCACAAACACGGGCAGTAAATGTGGAGGCGTTGAATTCGTGCTCTGCGTACAGGATCAGGGAAACATTCATGACCTGCTCGTGCAGGGCATTGGGTTTCTCGCCGCGTAACATATGCAGGAAGTGACCGCCGATACTGTCATCATCGGTTTCAGTTTCGATACGCAAGTTATCGTGAGAGAAACGGTACCAGTAGCAGATAATAGACGGGAAAGCGGCCAGCAGGCGGTTAGCCTTTTCCAGCTGCTGCGCGAAGGACTCTTCACCTTCCAGGTTACCCAGCATAGAGCAGCCAGTGCGCATCACATCCATTGGATGGGCGTCAGCGGGAATACGCTCCAAAACTTCTTTCAGTGCTTGCGGCAGGCCGCGCATGGTTTTCAGCAGCGCCTTGTATTCCGCTAACTGCTCCTTATTGGGCAGCTCCCCATAGAAAATCAGGTAGGCAACTTCTTCAAACTCACAGTTTTGGGCCAGGTCCTTAATATCGTAACCGCGGTACGTGAGACCAGAACCTGTTTTACCTACAGTAGACAGTGCAGTCTTGCCTGCTACCTGGCCGCGTAAGCCAGCTCCACTCAGTGTTTTCTCTGCCATCGTCTTATCTCCCCTTTTTTTAACTACGCAGTTTCTTTATTCGTCGATTGAATGTCGAGACAGCATTCAACCGATACGTAAATCCATTACTTCATTACTTATTGAACAGCTCGTCGAGCTTCTGTTCAAACACGTGGTAGTTGAGGTAATCGTACAACTCTTCACGGGTCTGCATGGTGTCAACTACCGCTTTCTGGTCACCATTTTGCAGAATGCTGGTGTATACATTTTCCGCCGCGCGGTTCATGGCACGGAAGGCTGATAGTGGATACAGTACGATATCCGCACCGGCCTCACCCAACTCTTTGGTGTTATACAGCTCTGTTTTACCAAACTCGGTGATATTCGCCAGAATCGGCACATTCAGTGCGTCCTTAAAGGCTCGATAGTGCTTCAATTCCGTCACCGCTTCGGCGAAGATACCATCGGCACCGGCCTCAATGCAGGCCTGAGCGCGCTCAATAGCCGCCTCCAGTCCTTCCTGGGCGAAGGCATCGGTACGGGCCATGATAAAGAAGTCGTCATCGGTACGGGCATCTACTGCGGACTTGATGCGATCCACCATTTCCTTCTTGGAGACAATTTCTTTATTCGGTCGATGACCACAGCGCTTTTGTGCTACCTGGTCTTCAATATGTACCGCACCCGCGCCTGCACGGATCATTTCTTTGATGGTGCGAGCGATATTGAAAGCACCGCCCCAACCGGTATCGATATCCACCAGCAGCGGCAATTCACTGGCTGCGGTAATGCGACGCACATCCTCGAGCACGTTGTCGAGGCTGGTCATACCCAGATCCGGCAGGCCGTATGAAGCATTGGCAACACCGGCACCAGAAAGGTAAATCGCCTTGTGGCCGATGCGCTCAGCCATAATCGCCGAGTAGGCGTTGATGGTACCAACAACTTGTAGCGGTGAATTTTCTGCGAGTGCGGTGCGGAAACGCGCGCCGGCGGATGGCTTTTGGCTCATGCTCTACCTCAGTTTATTTTCAATATTTTGCCTGGAGGCGCGGATATGCCGGCGCATCAACAGCTCTGCCAGCTCCCCATCCCCCGCTTCTATGGCTTCGATGATATGGCTGTGTTCGCGAAACGCACGCTGGGCCCTGGGACTGGCCATGCCCAACTGGTAGCGATACATACGAACACGGTAATAAAGACGATTGCACAGTGTGTCGATCAACAGCTCGTTTTTGGAAGCCTGCACTATGCGAAAATGAAAGTCGAAATCGCCTTCCGGCTGGAAATAGGCTTTGCCAGCCTGCAATTCTTTCTGCTGTTCATGGCCCGCAAGCATTTTACGCAAAGCCGCCAGGTCCTCTTCGCTGCGCTGCTCTGCGGCTAACCTGCAGGCCATGCCCTCCAGTGCCTCTCGCACTTCGTAGAGTTCGAGCAGACCGCGTTCGCTCAGCTCGACCACCCGCGCGCCCACATTCACCCGGCGCTCCAACAGCCCCAGGGACTCCAGGCGCATCAGGGCCTCACGCAAACTGCCACGACTGGCATTAAAGCGGCGAGCCAGTTCAGGTTCGCTGATTTTGCTGCCAGCGGCAATGCGCCCCTCCACAATCTCACCGCGCAGCGTCAAAAAAAGGCGCTCAGCAAGACTCTGGTGTGCCTCAGGTACAGGGACGTTCATACCAGTAGCGCTCATTCGACCCCGACATTGTCGACAATTTTAAAAGTTCGCAGACCTTAAAACACTGAGACCTGGGCGTCAACTAAAGCATCCATGACAAATTGTTGACAATCCTTGGCGTAGAATGACTTTTACGGCAGTAGTAGTCTTGCCACACCGAAGTGGGCATAATAGCGCCCGCGCCAGATACAGCATGCCCCAATACCGGGGGCACTCTATGCTTATCTGGGGCAGGGAAAAAATCCCGACGAAAGAGTTTCCAAGCCCCGGTACAGCGCTAATTAACAAGGCTGCCAGCACCCAGGTTTCAGACAGAGTTATGCCGAAGAGTATTATCAGGCGATGGCTGCCAAGCCCCGAAGAAATCCGAGCCAAGAACGGGCTTAAGTTTCTGGGGACTCTTCTCCACGACCCCAACCTATTTCACCTGAACCGACATTCGGTTTCAGTCGCTTTTGCTGTCGGTGTGTTTACCAGTTTCCTCCCCCTACCTGGGCAGATGATTATCGCTGCGCTGCTGGCCTTGTGGCTGCGCTGCAATCTGCCGCTTTCAATTATCCTGGTATGGATCAGCAACCCGGTCACCATGCCCGCAATTTTCTACAGCACTTACAAGCTGGGCGCATGGATTCTGGGTACACCTCCGGTGGACTTCAGCATTGAACTTTCATGGACGTGGTTAACGAATGAGGTTGGGAAGATCTGGATGCCGCTGTTTTTCGGCTCGGTTTTGGCAGGTATTTTCTTTGCAACCCTGGCTTACTTCTCTATGCGCGCCCTATGGCGCTGGCATGTGGTAAAACGATGGAAGCTACGCCTGGAAAGGCGTTCCGCAGTCAGTTAGCGTCCCGCCTGAAAAACCAACGGACACTCCACAGAGCCCCTGCGCCAGCTGTAATTGCCAGTATCGCAGGTAGCGGGTATTGCGTAGCAACGCCCAATACAAGTGCGCCTACTGAGCCCACCACAAGGGCAAAAGAGGCTGCCCTGTTGCGATCTCCCGCTGCAGAAATCGCCACCGCCCAAACAACTGCGAATGCGGAAAGCATGGCGCCCAGACATACCAGCCAAAATGGATGTATCTCCCAACCCTCAGCGTAACAAACAGAGCCTTCCCGTAAGCCAGCCGGACAGAAGGTTCTCACTCGCCATGCATCAAACCACAAAGCACCCAGTAAAACCGCGACCCAGGCGCTTAGCGCCACGGGAATTGGTAACAATTTACGCAACACCCAAGCGCCCCGCTTCACATTAGGCCCTTTTACTCATTACGCAGTGCGGCAGCCGGTTGCACACGACTCGCCTGCAGTGCGGGATAAAGTGTGGCAATTAGACTGAGAAGAAAACCCGCCCCAACCACTAAAGCCACATCAGCCCAGGACAGCTGCGATGGCAGGTAGTCCACTGGATAGACATCAGACTTGAGAAACTGGATGCCAAAGACTGACTCAAGGCCGGCCACCAGATCTGTGACCGTGAGCGACCCCAATACTCCGAGGGCACCGCCAATAGTGGCTCCCACCAATCCGACCAAGGCCCCCTGGTAGACGAAGGTGAGTAGTATCTGGCGGGTACTGGCCCCCATGGTACGCAGAATGGCGATATCTGCATGCTTATCGATCACCACCATCACCAGCGTGGAAACCACGTTGAAGGCGGCAATAGCAATAATCAGTAACACCAACAACCCCACCAGGTTGCGGGACATCTGGATTGCCTGGTACAGATTTCCATGGGTTCGACTCCAGTCAGTACCATAGAAGCCCTCTCTGGGCAGCTCCTGCAGCAGGCGGCGCATAATCCAATTGGCCTCCAACATCTCGGTCACTCGTAACTGCACACCTGCCCCCCCCTTATTGCCGGCGAGCGCCTTGGCCTGATCCCAGGACACCAGCGCCAATGACTGATCAAGGACAGTACCCGAGTGAAAAACTTCCGCTACCCTGAAGCCCGCTACACGAGCAGCGCGTCGACCGCCTGAAGCGCTGTCATTGTTGGGTACAATCAAGGACAGGTAATCGCCCTCTTCTACCCCCAATTTATGCGCAATTCCACGACCGAGCACTACGCCCGGCTCAACGCTATCAAGCAGGGCTGGAAAGGCATCAGGGCTGAGAAATTCACTGATATTGGAAACTTCAACAATGGTGTCCGGATTTACCCCCTGAACCAGTAGTGGCGTCACCTCTGCGCCACGCCGGGCCAGTGCATTTACCTGCCATACTTCAGCTGCAGACAGCACCTCAGCATCGGCTACCAGCTTCTGTCGCATAGCAGCCCAATCGACATCCGGGCTGGCATTGTAGATGGTGGCATGCGGCATAATGCCAAGAATCTTCTCGCGTAACTCGCGATCAAAGCCGTTCATCACCGACATCACCACAATCATCAGGGCGACACCAAGGATCAGACCAACCATCGACAGACCGGAAATAAATGACACCAGGCCAGCGGAGTCATCATTACGCCGCTGAGCGCCTGCGTAACGCAGGCCTATAAATGCGGAGAGCGGCTTAAACATGATCACCCTGATGCCAGTCGCTGAGAAGCTCTCCATCAATCAGGTGTAGGCTCCGGTCCAACGCCGCAGCAAGATCCGGGTCGTGAGTCACAATCACAAAACTAATCCCCATATCCCGGTTGAGTTGATCCATCAGCTTGTGAATTTCCCGCGCTGTTGCCCTGTCGAGGTTACCGGTAGGCTCATCCATCAATACACAGGCCGGACGGGCAACCAGCGCCCGCGCAATAGCCACACGCTGACGTTCGCCACCGGACAACTGCGTAGGCTTGTGGCCGATTCTCTCGCCAAGACCTACCGCCTCCAACATGGCTTTTGCCTCGGCACGGGCATCCGCCACACTGTGTTTGCCGATCAGTAGTGGCATGGCCACATTTTCCAAGGCGGTAAATTCATTGAGTAAGTGATGAAACTGGTACACGAAACCGAGACTGCTGTTACGCAGCCAGCCTCGCTCATTGGCATTGAGGTTGGCCAGGTTCTGGCCTGCCACCCAAACTTCACCGGAACTCGGGGTATCCAGGCCACCCAGCAGGTTGAGAAGTGTGGATTTGCCAGAACCGGAGGCGCCGACAATCGCCAGCTTCTCACTGCGCTTCACTTCCAGCTCGACACCACGCAGTACATTGAGGTCCCTCCCTCCCTGCCGATAACTCTTACACAGCTGGTAGCAGGCCAGCACAGCGTCATTGGCATCCGGTGCTGGCCGGGCTTGCTCGGCATTTATTTCCACTCGACTATTCATCAATCTGTTCGTCGCTCTCAATTCATAGATAGCTTTATAAAACCAACTTAAAATATTGATTTATAAAAAATTCATTCATAACGTAAGGCTTCTGCCGGTTCGATCTGGGCCGCCCGCCAGGCAGGAAATACTGTCGCCAGGAGGCTCATGCAGATGGCGGCGGTAAGTACGACTACCGCATCACCCATACGGAATTCAGAAGGTAAATAGCTGACAAAAAACACGCGCGGATCGAATATCTTCACGCCCAGCAGATTCTCTACCCAGGTGACCATCTCAGTGAGGTTAAGGGCTATCAACACCCCCAATATCGCACCACTAAAGGCCCCTATCAGCCCGATGGCACTGCCCTGTACCACAAACACCGCCATTATCTGGCGTGAGGTGAGGCCCAGTGTCCTGAGTACGGCGATATCGGAGCGCTTATCCGCAACCATCAATACCAGGGCCGAAACAATATTAAAGGCGGCCACAGCGACGATAATCATCAATAACAGGGTGACCACCGTCTTCTCCATTTTCACCGCCTGGAACAGGTTGCCCTGGGATTGGCTCCAGTCCTCACCACTGAAACCTTCACCTAACTCATTCGCATAGAGAGGCAACCTGCCCAAGGCATTATCCATATCATCAAAACGCAATTGCAGGCCTTGTACCTTGCCCGGCATTCGCATCAGGCGAGCCGCATCCTCAATATTCATCAAGGCTATATTCTGGTCTACCTGGGCACCGGCCGAGAAGACTCCAGCTACAGTAAAGCGTTTGGTACGCGGGAAGATACCAGCAGGGGTTACAGACACCTGTGGCAGGGTAAGGATGACGGACTCACCGGGAAGCACATTCAACTGCCGGGCGAGGATACGGCCCAGCACAATGCGATAACTGCGCGGCTGCAACTCATCCAGACTGCCCATGATCATGCTCTCCCCCACTTCCGAGACATTGCGCAGCGCGTCAGGCTCTACCCCCTGAAACTGCACCCCGTGGCTGTCGCCGTAGGCGCTGACCAGGGCAAAACCCCTCACAAAGGGGCTCGCTGCCTCAACATGGGGTTGTTGCTCTAGCTTTTTTGCTACGTCCTGCCAGTTCTGCAGGCCGCCCTCGCGCTCGACAAAACCGTGGGGCACCACACTCAAAATTCTTGTTTTCATCTCACGATCGAAGCCGTTCATCACAGATGTCACGACGATCAGCGCAAGAACGCCTAACGCCATACCCACCAAGGAGAAACCGTTAATAAAAGAAATGAACTGCTGCCGGCGCCGGGCAGCCACATATCGCAGGCCGATAAATAGGGGGACAGGTTTTAACATAAGGCCGATTTAAACGGAAAAGGGCTAAGAAATCCAAGCATTTACACAACTTCAACGTTTATAGTGGGGTTTCAACTTCATCCGCAGATGCCTCAACTCCTCTTCACTCCAGTCCGGTGGCTCGGTCAGCGCCACCCAAGCTCGAGTGTAACCCGCAGGAGAGTACCGGTGGCCAAAATCCCGCGGTGTTACACCGACATTCAAGTCCGCCAGCAACTGCAGCATGGTAACAACAGGGAACCATTGCAGGTCCGGGGAAACATCCGGTCCCCTGGGGCGCTCAAGCCAGTCGGGTTTGCGAAGCATCCAACGCAAATCGAAGAAGACTACTGGGTCACTGGCGTGCTGCAAAAAAGCGATGCGGAACCGTCCCCATGGCTCTTGCCCTAAGTAACCCCCATATTGGTTTCCAAAGCGCACCACCTCCCCTCCCTTAAATTGGGGTAGCCAGGCAGGCGTTCCCGGATCGCGATTATCGGTAATCATGCGCCAGACACCCATACCGTAAGGGGGACCAGCCCAAAGAGCACCATCAATGGGGTCATCGATAATATCGTAGAATTCGAATGAATCCTCTGAAAGCTGAGCGCCCAAACTAAGCCCAAAAAGATAGAGCCTGGGGCGAGTATTTACAGGCAAATCTTCCCAGAAATCGTAAATCACCTTAAACAAAGAACGAGCCGACATCCGGATATATCTATCATCTGTCAGCAACGCAATCGGGCCAGGAAGATATGAGTACTGGGCTACGACTGTAGCCACATCACCTCGGTACAAAAATTCCAGCGAGTCCACCGCACCGGGGTCGACCCAACCATCACCTACCGGGGTGGCGATCAGCAAAATTTCCCGTTCAAATGCCTTGACCCGCTTCAACTCCGCAAGGGCCAACAGTGCGCGTTGCAAGGGCGTATCTGCAGAGTGCAGCCCTACATAGACTCTAATGGGGTCTATTCCCTTTCCCGTGACTTCCTGTATATCTTGGGCGTTGGGTCCAAGTGTCAGGAATCGACGCCCCTGGTGTCCCACGCTATTCCAAGACAAAAGCGAATCCGCCCCACCCGTCCTACTGGGATTCTTCGGTGGCGACAAGTCTTCGGCAATAGCCTGGTCCAACTGCTCATAGATGATCGAAACCGTACGCAGTCCTGACTGCAACAGTACTCCGTTCAATATGCCCCAATACAGAAAAAATGCCGCCAGCAGCCCGGCGAGTAAGGCTACCCGCTCAGGAATCCTCTTCTTTAATCGGGCCGTGACCACGAGAACTATCTTGTGGAACCCCTTTGCCATCAACCAGAGGAATAGAAATACGAACAGCGACACAGCCCCTATGATGATTTGACCAGCTCCTGAAACCGTCGCCATCCCCATTAGTGAACGCACCGAATTCTGCCAATACGTTCCCTGCCAAAGAAACCCTAAAACCAAACCGATGCAAAAAATAATCACCAGGCGCTTTAGAATTCGCCACTGAAAACTGCTTAGCGGGATATCGGGAATCTCTAAATACTTCCAAAGCCAGCGAAAAAGTACGCCAAAAGAGTAACCAACAGTGAAAGCCACACCGGAGAGAATGCCCTGCACAAAAGCACTGCGGGGAATCAACGAAGGAGTCAAACTCAGAGCAAAGAAAATCGCGCCCAGCAGCAGGCCCGAAACAGAGAAAGCCAAAGTTTTTCGCATCCATGCCGCCTGCGGGACCAAGCCTAACGTCAGCCTAGCACAGCGCTCATCCTTCTCAGCCTTTAAAACAAACAGAAATTACAAACTGTGAGTGGCAGATATATCCGCTAAAGCCTGCCCACAGATCAGCCTATTACCTTCCTCAGGTAAATAGCCAGCGACTTTTGTATACACCAATTAGGATGGAAAAAATCAAATTTTGATTTTCTGTAACAAATGAAAAATGGACTCTACTGCTGAGGGAATTACCTGGCCAAGGCGAGAAATCAATTGGGCAACAGCTCTTCACCTAGGGCAGAGTTACACAAAGTGGTGTCGGGAAACCAAGCAATTACACCAATTCAACGCACTGGATAGGTTTTCAATTTCTGTCGCAATCTTTTTAATTCCTCTTCATCCCAGTCGGGCGGCTCTGTCAGAGCCATCCAGGCAAGGATATAACCAGCAGGGGAATAACGATGACCAAACTCCAGAGGGGCGATACCCACATTCAGGTCTACCAACAACTGCAACATGGTGACTACGGGGAACCATTGCAGATTCGGGGATACATCCGGTCCCCTGGGGCGCTCCAGCCAGTCTGGCTTGCGAAACATCCAGCGCAGGTCAAAGAAGACTATTGGATCACTGGCATGCTGCAGAAAAGCGATGCGGAACCTTCCCCAAGGCTCCCGTCCCAAATAGCCGCCATATTGATTGCCAAAGCGAACCACCTCCCCCCCCTTAAATTGAGGCAACCAGGCGGGCGATCCAGGATCTCGATTATCGGTGATTACCCGCCAGATACCTGATCCAAATGGGGGACCCGCCCAAAGGGCACCATCTAAGGGGTCATCAATAATATCGTAGAAGTCGAAGGAATCTTCCGACAACTGAGCCCCCAGACTTATCCCAAACAAGTAGAGCCTGGGACGTGTATCGCGGGGAAGATCTTCCCAATACTCATAAATCACCTTGAACAGTGCCCGGGCGGATGTCAGTCCGTACTTGTCATCCGTGAGCAGGGCCACCGGACTGGGCAGGTAGGAATACTGGGCCGCAACAGTGGCCACATCTCCCCGGTATAGATACTCCAGTGAATTCACCGCACCGGGATCGATCCAGCCGGAACCCGTCGGAGTCGCGATCAGGAGGATCTCCCGCTTGAAAGCCTCAACCCGCTTCAGTTCTGCCAGAGCCAGGTATGCGCGCTGTACCGAGTTCTCAGCCGCATTCAGACCAACATAAACTCGAATTGGCTCTATGCCGTGTCCCGCTATCTCTTTGATATCTTCCTCAGTGGGACCCAGTGTGAGAAAACGCCGCCCCTGGTGCCCGACACTATCCCAGGAGAGTAAAGATTTGAATCCTCCTGTCTTGTCGGGATCTTTTGGAGGCGGCAACCCCTCTGCAACCGCCGTATCAAACCCTTCGTAGATCACCGCAATAGTGTGCAGCCCCGCATTCAGGAGTACGCCGTTGAAAATGCTCCAGTAAAGTATCAAGGCCACTAACAGCCCGGTGAGCAGAGCCACTCGCTCGGGAATGTACTTTTCCAGGCGACATGTGACCTCGCGGATGATACGGCGAAAACCTTTCCCCATAAGCCAGAAGGCAAGGAAAGTCAGCAGGGCAACGACACCCACTGTCAGGGGCCCTACCCCTGATACCGGTGCCATCCCCATCAGGGAGCGAACCGAATTCTGCCAGTGAGCCCCCTGCCATAGGAAAGTCAGGATTAAGCAAATACAAAAAATTAACGCGCCACGTTTTAACATGTCGCGCTGCCACCGGTTTACCGGGATGTCCGGGATCTCCAGGTAATTCCACAGCCAATGGACAAACAGGCCAAAACCATAGCCAAATGTGAAAGCCGTTCCGGAAAGAAGCCCCTGCATAGAGGCGCTGCGGGGAATTAGGGAGGGCGTTAAGGACAGTGCAAAAAATATCGCACCTGCCAGCAGGCCGAGCACTGAGAGGGTTTTTGTAAGTCGCATCCAAGCCAGCTCGCAGGACCAAGCCTACTTGTCAGCCTAGCATACCCAGCGCAGGGCCTATTCTTTGAATGTCTCCCCCACGGGCAATGAAAAACGTGAAGAAGGCCAAGTGTTTTGGCATTTTTTCTGTTCTAATGAGGTGGCGTAATCGAACACCAAAATTGGAGAACAATAAATGTTCAGCAGAAATCGCAACGGGGTAGCCCAACTTGCTGGTACCGTCGCACTGCTTTTTGCATTCGGCGCCCAGGCAAAACCCATAGAAATCCCTGCGGGCTCTCAAGGTGGCGAATCCTCTATTGATGAGGTTCGCGGAATGAAGAAAAATGACGTCACCACTCGACTTGGCGACCCCTTGAGTATTAAAGGCCCTATTGGTGAACCGGCTATCACTCGCTGGGAGTACACTGATTTTTACGTCTTTTTCGAACAGGATACCGTTTTACATACCGTAGTTAAGCCCCGCGGCTAAACTGCCCCCGTCTGTTTAGTGCTCCAGGCAGAGCCCTCCTGCCTGGTTTCTCACTGTCCACAAACAGCCACTCCCATGGTCACTTTATCCAGACTTTTTCTAAAAGGACCATAGTGATGATGCCCTTGCGCCTGCTGGAGCCGGCGAGGCCGTACTAAACCCTGTATCGAGCCTTTGCCGCTCTACAGGCAGTCTCATTCACTGCAAAATCAGCCTGCCATCCGACCCTTTCAAGTACATTGCTGCCACTCCCCAATTCCACCACTGGCACCATAGTTTGGAAAAACCGGCAATTGCCACCAACCACTCAGCCCACACGACCTTATTCGACGGGCTGCTCAACACTATGCACTTTCCCGGGGAGCGCTGGCCACGGCAAGTACGGAACCACCTGGAAACTGCCACAAAGCTATCCGGGACATACCCTCTATCCGGTTGCTGTATTCTTCAAGAAACATTGAACTGAATGGGGCCTAAAAATTGAAACCTATTGCCGTTTTCCTGCTGCTGCTCACCAGCCTTGCCAAGGCCGAGATCACCCTGGTGCAGGTCATCAAATCCGAGAGCAAGATGCTATTAATGGATGGGCAAAAGGTAGTAAAAAAATACCAGGTTGCCTTTGGCGAAACCCCGAAAGGGCACAAGTTACAGGAAGGCGATGAGAGAACCCCAGAGGGACGTTACATTCTGGACTACCAAAAGGAGGACTCCTCCTATTACCGCGCCATGCATATCTCCTACCCCAATACACAAGACAAAGCCCAGGCTGAAGCCCGGGGCGTATCTCCAGGCGGTTTTATCATGGTACACGGACAGCGCAACGGGCTGGGTTGGCTCGCGCCAATCACCCAACAGTTTAACTGGACCAATGGCTGCATCACCTCCGTAACGATGAAATGGATGAGTTTATGTCCCTGGTGCAAATTGGCACCCCAATAGAGATTCGCTGGTAGGCCCACCTACACCTACCCAAGTCGTCAAGGGACTGGATTTCCCTTCGGCAACACGTCAATATGCCCGCCGTAACTTCAGCTCAGTGGATTGCTCAACTTTTAGGCAAGTTTGCAGCATCCCACTTTCAGGACCAACGAGAAACCGATAGAAAATGACAGTAAAAGTTGAATCCGTAGATAGCCTATTGAAGTCCAGCGGCCGTGAGGGCGAACAAGTTCGCGTGCAGGGCTGGATCAGAACCCGCCGCGACTCCAAAGCCGGCCTTTCCTTCCTGGCCGTACACGACGGCAGCTGCTTTGACCCAATCCAGGTGGTCGCTGAGAATCACTTGCACAATTACCAGTCAGAAGTACAGCGCCTGACCACCGGCTGTGCGGTGGATATTATCGGCACCGTCAAGCCCTCCGAAGGCAAGGGGCAGTCTATTGAACTGCTGGCAACCGAAGTTCAAGTAGTGGGCTGGGTGGAAGACCCGGACACCTACCCAATGTCCCCCAAGCGCCACACCATGGAACACCTGCGTGAGCACGCTCATCTGCGCCCACGCACCAATGTAAGTGGTGCCGTGGCCCGTGTGCGAAACTGTATCGCCCAGGCCATCCACCGTTTTTACCATGAAAACGGCTTCCTCTATGTGCACACACCGATTCTCACCGCTTCCGACTGCGAAGGCGCTGGTGAGATGTTCCGTGTGAGCACTCTGGATATGGAAAACCTGCCGCGTACCGACAAGGGGGCGATTGATTACAGTAAGGATTTCTTCGGCGAAGAGAGTTACCTCACTGTTTCTGGCCAACTGAATGTCGAGAGCTACTGCCTGGCCATGTCCAAGGTATACACATTTGGTCCAACCTTCCGCGCAGAAAACTCCAATACCACTCGCCATCTGGCAGAGTTCTGGATGGTGGAACCGGAAGTAGCCTTTGCCGACCTGGCAGATGTTGCGGACCTCTCTGAGCAAATGCTGAAGTACGTGTTCAAGGCGGTATTGGAAGAGCGCGCTGACGATATGGCCTTCTTCGCCCAGCGTATCGACAAAGAGGCTATCAGCCGCTTGGAGAATATCGTCGATAATGACTTCGCCCGCATCAACTACTCCGAAGCAATCGAAATCCTGGAGAAGTGCAAAGAGAAGTTTGAGTTTCCTGTATCCTGGGGTATCGACCTGGCTTCCGAACACGAGCGCTACTTGGCCGAGAAACACTTCAAGAAGCCGGTTATCGTGATGAACTACCCGAAGGATATCAAAGCCTTCTATATGCGCATGAATGACGACGGCAAGACCGTTGCCGCCATGGACGTATTGGCACCAGGAATTGGCGAGATTATCGGCGGTGCCCAGCGTGAAGAGCGCCTGGAAAAACTTGATGAGCGCATGGATGAAATGGAAGTTCCCAAGGAACACCTGGGCTGGTACCGTGATCTGCGCCGTTACGGCACAGTACCCCATGCGGGCTTTGGCCTGGGCTTTGACCGCATCGTGTCCTACGTGACGGGTATGGGTAACATCCGCGATGTGATTCCCTTCCCGCGGACCCCCAAGAACATTTCGTTCTGATGTAAAAAAGCCCCGCGTCGCGGGGCTTTTTTTCGGCCTATACCCTTTCGGGAATCAATTCAGGCACTCTGACCTGTAGCCGTCGCGATAATGTCATCACTGGCTTTTTCACTGATCATATAAACCGGCACTACTATAAAAAAGCCCGGAATTCTAGGGAATACCGAAGCATCGACCACCCTCAGGTTATTGGTGCCATGCACACGGAACTTGCTATCCACCACCGCCATGGGGTCACTGGCCGGCCCCATTTTATTCGAGCAGGAAGCATGATGACCCCAGGACTGGTTTTTGACGAAATCACCGATCTGCTGATCTGATTGCACATCAGCGCCGGGCAACAATTCCCTTGATACATGTTTGCTGACAACTGGACCAGACATGATATCCCTGGAGATCTTCACGCCCTCAACCACCGCCTGCAAGTCATCTCCAGAGGCATCATTGCCCTCACCAAAGTAGTGGAAATTAATATCCGGAGTATCTCGTGGGTCAGATGAGCGGAGAGTCACCCGGCCTGCGGTATTATTAGTGTGCCCCTTCAGCACTATCCAGGAAAAACGGTCCTTATAATTTCTCAATGCCTCAGAGTAGCCTGGGAAGTAGCCATGGAAGTCCGAGGGTACACCGAAGATAAACAGGTCTGGATCTTCCAGGTCGGGTTTAGAGCGTTTTACCAGGGAGAGTACAGGGCCATTACCACTATAAGGCCCTTTGTTCAGCCATCCATAACGATAGCGATTCAGACAGGGATCTCCCTCCGCACCCCAGGTACAGTCTTTCAGTAGAGACAGATCCTCAGTCATTTCACTGACCACACCAACTTCATAGCGATCCTGAAGGTTTTCACCTACACCGGGTAAATCGACAACTGGATCAATACCGTGGTCACGAAGTTCATGTGCAGGACCCACTCCTGAGAGCTTTAACAACTGTGGACTGTTAAAGGCTCCCCCCGACAGAATAACTTCTCGGCTGGCACGCACCTGGCGCAGGGTACCAGCGGAGCCGCTCTCATCATAATAAGGATCGGCCTTGTACAAACTCGCACCATCCAGAAACTCAACACCAACGGCTGTATTACCCTCGAACAGCACCCGCGTAGCCAGGGCGTTGGTGCGAATATGAAGCAGGTTGGGATAGACCGCCTGGGTATCCAGCAAATGCTCACGCACACCGCTACGCCTGCTCCGGCTATCCGCCGCCATCGGCGCAATGAACGGACCCTCCTGCCCGTTGGCAACATCCCAGTGGTTGATATCCAGGTTCAGGTTCCCTTTAATAATCTGTTCAATCGCCCCTTCCAGACCGTACTTCGCCAGTGAAGCTTTGACAATTTTCAGAATTGCAGGGTCTTCCAACAACAATGCCGGGTTACCCCGATTTGTGGGCAACCAACCGTCAAATCCATGACGTGAAGGGTTTGAGAAAACTGGGCGAGACACATACTGGCAGCGTTCAATACGCTGGAAATATCGCCGCATATTCCAACTTTCCCAGGAGTTGTCCCCCGTGCTTTCCGCAATACGATCAAAATCATTATTATGGGGGTAAACAGTGATCAGCGCATGATGGGTGGTGCAACCGCCAATCGTTGCGGCGCGAGGATAAAGAATGCCTTTACCGGGCACAAATTTTCCATCCAGCTTTTGCTGGTTGAGATCGGCATAGTGTTTAACAAAGAAATCCCAGCTTAATTTTCGATCCTCTGATGCAAAGGGATGCCAGGCGGGGATGTTGTGTGTATCGTCGCTAGGATCATTGGCACCCGCCTCCAACACCAACACCCTGAAGCCAGCTCTTGCCAGGTTGGCTGCTAACGGGCCTCCACCAGCACCAGAACCAACTATTACATAATCATATTCATCATAAAATTGTGTGGAATTGCCTGTGAAGGCAGAACTTAACCCTGTTGCTACCGCACCTGCCCCCAGACCAGCCTGCAGGGCGCGTTTAGCAAAGGTTCGACGACTAACGCCCTTAACAGGCTTGTCTTTATTGGGTGATTTTTTACTATCCATACTTATTATCCATTCTTGTATTACGAGGTCTCAATGAGTGCCCCACCGGAAGTCAAAACTCACAAAATGAAAGCTCAGCAAATATCAGCCTCACCCTTCCAGACTATCCTTCAGAATTTTCAAAGCAATTTATACATCCAGAATTTGGACGTGCATCTCAAAACGGCAGTCTCTATTTCATAAAATAAAACAAGGCAGAACACTAGCTAACCAATATCAATAACTAAAAAAACTCACATCCATAATATTAATATCGTAACCCAGGATAAATAGTGAGGATACACTTACATGGAAAGCAAGATCCTTTCTCAATATTTGTGTGCGCAAATGAAAGGAAATAACTAACGACACAACCTCCATTCAAGGTGGGTCGAACTTTAAATACTTTAAAATATCTAAATATTATCGATCATCAGGCCGTGGTGATGGGTTATAAATCATCAAGAAAACTGGACAATCTGTAAGATTTTCACTCCCAATCTTCGAATTTTATAAAATAGATCAGATGTACAATCAAGCCGGCTTCCCTTAACCTACCGTGCTGCTTATGCGCCAAGTTAATAAATAGGTAAAGATCCGTTGAGGCACTTTCAACCTAACTGAATTACCGCTTATACACTCAAAATCAAGGAAAACAAACCATCTGGCAAACAATAAAACAAAAATGACCCAAGGCGACTACTTGCATAAGGGAGAGAATAATGCCGCTCAGCGAATTTTATATTGTTTCTGAAGCGCTGCCCAAGTCTGGAGCTCAGGCTAGTCCAGCGGACACTCAGGGGGCCTCACTTAACTGGGACACCACTGAGCTTAACGATAAAAGGGTCAATATTGCTAATGGAAAAGGGGTTCAGGTTTTCGATCGCAACAGTATAAATAACTGATCACTCAGCGGATGGGTTTACCGATTCTCCGCGCGTATGTTACCGTCTAAAGGACGGAAAATTGTTGAGCAACAACTAGGCCAATACTGTATTTCACCAGCGAGAAATATGACCGAAGACAGGTTCCTCGAACTTCTCAAAGAAATGACCCTAAGTGCGACAACCCTACTCAAGAGGCAGGGAAAAAAGTGTAAATAAAAAAATGTATATCCTCTATATAACGGGATTCAACTTAAACGACTGCAGTGAGTTCCGTATTGATACAGTGAAAAACCGACATCAGGCCCTAGTGGGATACAGGCTAGTACAATGTTATGCAATCTCCTAGAAACCAACTGCGAACCTGAGATTATTAAATTGATCACACTAATCAGGCAATATTCCGCAACAATGAAATCAAACTTTTTATCAAGCTTCCAAATTCGTAAATTTACCATATTAGATTCCGGGAAATCTGCCGCTCGCTCATAACTCTCAAATAACATATAGCAAAGTAAAGTTTAACTTACCCTCTTTATTCGCTGTCAAGATTCCACAGGTCATGATAAATCCACCTGAGTCCTTTTGTCAGGCCAACAGGGAACGTTGAAAAGTGATCTGTGCCTACAACCACCTCATCCTCAATATGTAGCCCCTGATAATCACGGGAGCGTAATTGCTTAACAAATCTCTGGTGTCCATCCACCATATCATTGAGCATCCCCCTTTTCTTGGCCTTCTCCAAAGCACCAGTAGCCATAAAGATATTTACATTGAGTGACTTATTTTTCTTTGCGTACTCTTCTTCAACATCAAAAACCATTTCATCCTTGAACCACAAAGAGGGACTTGTCAGGATATAACTGGAAAACAGCCGCGGCTTTTTAAAAAGGGCCCAGGCACCGAAAGATCCCCCCAAAGAATGGCCAGAGAGAATACGCCTCGATGAATTGACACGATAGCGAGTTTCCACAAATGGGATGACTTCACTCTCAATAAATCTTAAGTATTTCTCTGCTCCTCCAGTCTTATACTTCTTCCAGCTTTTATCGTATTCTGGAGTAAGATCTCGAACCCGACTGTACTGCCCGCTTTCTCCATGCGCAAAAGAAATGCCAACAACAATCGCTTTATTCATTTTCTTAAAATGTGTAGCACCCGCGGCAACCTTAAAAGTATGCGGCCCATCATTTAAATATAGTACAGGGTAATCCCTCTCTCTATTCACCTCTTCAAAGTACCCAGCAGGCAATTTGATATAAAGATCATACTTCCGACCCAAGATTTTTGATCTAATCGTGAAACTTCTAGAGTCTTGAATTTCAAAAGCACCTGAAAGCTGGGTAATAAGCTCATCCGAAGACACCTGATATGAGGTTAGCAGTAAGGCCACAACTAATATACTTCTAATCACCAATACAACCCACTTATTATTAACTTTAAAACCGCCACCCATAAATGCCGGAACACTCAATAGAAATTAATATCAATTGAATCAACTCGACAGAATAACCTTGTATTCCTCAGGCATGATTTAATAGATGGATACCTTCCCGTGAACCCAAATACAATTTAGGCTGGCTACCCTATATGTTATCTTAGAGATTTTCCCGTCAGCGCAGCCGACTTTCTGTGAAACCGCAATTCCCGATCAGTCTTTTCAACATGATTCTCGAAAAGTTTTAGCATTGCCCCAGACAAGTGATCTGAAGCGGGAAGGTCTAACCTGAGCGGGTCTATTGCTTTACCATTTTTATGAATTTCATAGTGTAGATGCCGGCCTTGAACCCTACCTGTAGCCCCCAAATAACCTATCAACTGCCCCTGCTCCACTGTCACACCCGCTTTAATGCCTTTGGCATAACCTTTCAGATGTGCGTAAATGGTCTGAATACCTGATCTATGGCCAATTCGAATGTAATTGCCAAAGCTACCAAAGTAAGAGGCTCTCTCCACTGTCCCATCTCCAGCAGCCAGTATAGGGGTTCCTAATGGAGCACCGAAATCCAAACCATTATGCATTCTGGTATAACCCAGAACTGGATGTTTTCGTCTACCATAATAGGAAGATAACCGTGCATTCTCGAGCGGGGTTTTCATTAGAAAACTCCTGGAACTTTTTCCATTAGGATGGAAGTAATCAACCCTCCCAGATTTATCAAATTGATATCTGTAAAGAGAGGTGGCTTTACTCCCCAGTGACAGCGCCGTAAAATTTATTGAATGAAAATTTTCACTGCCATCCAGGTTATCTCGCAATGTACTATAGAATACAGAGAATCGGTCTCCAGAGTGAATCTCACGCTGAAAATCCACTTCGTAGCTTAAAATTTCATTCAATCTTACCAGTACTGCATTAGATAAACCGAGCCTTAATCCCGTATTATATAGACTGCCTACAATCTCACCTTCAACATAATGATACTGTAAAGCTGTTGGATTCTTATGTCTTACAGCGATAAATCCTTGATCTGTCCTCTTGACCTCCAGGCTCTCAGCAAATGCTAACTTCACACGAATACTTTGGAGCTGTGACTGCTCATCAAAGATTAATCGAAATTTCCTCCCAACTGCTACAGCATTGACATCAAGGTACTCCGACAAGACATCTAGAATCTCATAAGCATCCTCATCTCCAATGTGGTTTTCAGAAAACAAAGACAGCAGGCCTTGATTATTTGAAAGAGATACCTCTTTTACCTTACCAGACCTCTCTCGATCAATAGCAGAACCCTCTATACTGGGCACATAAATTGGGCCACTAAAAATTTTCAAAGAAGATTGATCAGATTTTTCAGAAAAAAATATTGATGCAATATCTTCATTGATTTGAATGATGTTTTCATAATGGTCCTGGGAATTTGCTTTCACCACATTTAGAGAAATTATCGCCACCAATAGCATATAAACCAAGTTGATAATTTCATAACCACAAGTAGCTGGAAACCGACCCAAAGTAATTTTACCCACCACAGACTTAGCCATAAATCAACCAGCCCACAACACTAATAAGTGCTCTGGATCAACTCTCTCACCTTTTTCTATGAGCTCAAAGTGAAGATGGGGACCTGTTACTTTTCCAGTAGCACCAACTGCTCCTATCTTCTGTCCCGCTTTTACTCTTTGTCCAATCTCAACCTCTCGAGTATCTAAATGTGAGTAAAGTGTCTGAGTACCCTCCCCATGATCAATAACAATAATTTTCCCATAATTTTTGTGTTTGTAGTGATCGGTTGAAACAACAATGATTCCATCAGCAGGGGCTACTATTGGCGTGCCCAGCACGGCAGCAAAATCAGTACCCCTATGAGGATTTTTTCTGAAAGTATTCAACTCACCAAATTGGCTACTTATACGTGCATTTTCAACCGGAATAATCCAATCCACTATTTCAAAGCTAGATATTGACAAACTAGGCTTTGCCAAGACACCTCCAACCGTAAAAAGTGAGGTGCAGATTAAAAGTAATACTCTTAAGGTCCCAGACTTTAACTTGTTAATCCTAGAGCCTTGAGTAGCCTCCCTAATATTTACCATTCTCCTCTTAAATAGAGATAGCTGGCTAATTTCATTAAATGCCGAAATGCCAATCACCCCCTTACGATTATCTACCCCTGAGCACTGCTGTAACGTACGTAGCATTGCCTGGGCATATATCTTTCCAATTCCAGCATCAGAGGATTTCAACACATGCCGATCGCAACTAAGCTCCACAGCCCATATAAATTGGGTTTTAAACCATCTGATAAATGGAATAAACCACAAAAAGCAACCCAACATATGAACAAGCATGATCAGCATGGGATCTCGCCTTCTGATATGGGTTAACTCATGCTCCATAACCAGCTCTTTTTCCTTCGCATCCATCGATAACATGTAGCTAGGTAAAATGAGCTTGTGTCTAAATAGACCAACGACAAATGGAGAGCACTTGGCTTCTGTAAGGATTACTTTCACATTATTCTTAGCCAAATAATCATATTGTAAGTTAGTTAGCAGGCTACCAAGAATTTTTCGCCCAACATCAATTTCATTAGCTATGTCAAGCTCTCTCGCCAGTCGGCAATGCCTCCGAACCATCAGTGTCAGACTTAGCAATGTCCCGCCAATATACAAAAGCGCCCAGCCAACCGCTAAAATATCAATGTTATTCAGCGTTAGCGTCCTGTCCTTCTGCAGAGAACTTTCACTCAAACTTCGGCTGAAAACTTCCGCTGGAGGTGCAATATCATAGCTGAATTCTGGCACCAACCCTGTTGATGAAAGATCTAAAAACTGAGCAAGAAAAAATGGCAGGCTAATCACGCAGAAGGCACACAACCAGAAGCTACGCCAGTAATTAACTACCTTAACCCTGGCACTGGCATAAGAAGTAATACCTCGTAAACCAACGTATATCATGCACGTCCAAAAAAGACAGAATACTGACACCACCAAAAGGTTGAGCGCATAGGGAGATAGAGAGGAGATTATTTCCGACATTGTTAGTTCCTACCCTCCTCAATTCAATCTGCATCTGGCCAGCCATTCAGCATTTCTTGCAACTCTTCCAACTCCTTCTCATCCATTAACTTGCTATTGGCAAACATGGCAATAGGAAGTGGGCCATCCAGTTCAAGAACCCGTGTCGCAAAGTCTGTAGCATATTGAGCAAGTGTCTCAACCTTATCGAGGGCAGCCTTATAGACTTGAATGCCGTGTACCTCTGACTGGATCACCAGTGATTTATCACGCATTCTGTCTAATGTCTTTCGCGTGGATGAATAAGACCATTGGAGTTCAAATTTCACTTTGTCGTGTATTTCTCTCGCGCTTTGCGGGCTTTGCTTCCAAAGCGCTTTCAAGAGGGCGAGCTCTGAGGGAGACGGCTTAGATTCTTTCATTAATTTTCTTCTCGTGACATCAGCTTCACAGTCGCTACAATAGACGCAAGTGTGCGACATATGTCGCACACTGTCAAATAGTAAGCCACAACAAATAGCGGCCTATGAGCCGGTCAATTTTTAATCACAACTTAACGATAACGATCGCATCGTGGGAACCAAAAGGTTTCTAAGCCGGGAAGACTTTGAAGGTTACAAGGATGCCGAATCTAGCACTACAAAAGGGAAAAGTGCTTATAGTGGCTGGTTATATATTGTTGCGGCAAAGTCTAGCCAGACACACCTCTAAGCAAATTTCTCAAAGTCTCTGAGATCGGAAGTTCGATCTGTAGCTGATGGCCGGGAAAACTTAAGATAAGTACAAGCGACATGGCAGGATCGCTCAGTAATTCACGGCAGTAATGTTCTGCCAGCTGATTCAGTTGCGGCATCAGCAGTTCGGTACTGATAGCACTAATAACAACACCGTACGGCAACCCGCTTCCTCAATTCTCGGGCGCTCTCTCTACGCAGGGTGAAAATCGGTGCTATCTACTGCAGCCTCTACATCGGCGGCAAACTGGTTCATATCGTTAGCTTCCTGCATTTTCAGAGTCGTTAGCCGGAGATTGTCTTTCGCTTCACACAGATGCTCACCAATACAGCAAATGCGAGCGGTGGCTTCAAGGAGAGGGCAAATACTGTCTTCCACCTCGGCAGTAACAGCATAGGTTGCAGAGACCTACACCTCAAATGTATCAATTTCCGGCATGGTTTCAAGCTTCACACCGGGCACGGCAAACAGCACATTCAACACCAGAATCAGACGAGAAGAACTATACAATACCTCGTACAACTGCACTTCAGATTAGCCGCTCTCAACCCCTGGTAAATAGCGCTTAAGTCATCCTGGGGCTTCAATTAAGCCCCTAGACACATAGACACATAGACACATAGACACATAGACACATAGACACTTTTCAGCGTGTGAGGGTAAG
Organism: Microbulbifer sp. GL-2; assembly: GCF_007183175.1. NCBI lineage: Bacteria > Pseudomonadati > Pseudomonadota > Gammaproteobacteria > Cellvibrionales > Microbulbiferaceae > Microbulbifer > Microbulbifer sp. GL-2. Next base: position 3,811,757 of record NZ_AP019807.1, on the reverse strand, counting down.
CACGAAAACATAAGTAACCGCCAAGTCCTCTTCAACCTCCTGACCAGCCTATAGACGGAAAAAAATAGTAGGAATACAAAAATTAATGATCCACTCAATCCAAATACTCGTATAGAGGCCAGATTTAATCAGTTTTTGCATGAAACTATGAAAAGCATCTCAATAAGGAGGCTGACAAAGCAGCAACTCAGCCAACTCAAAACTGAATTTCCAAACGAGAAATATTGACCGTCATCGCTAAAATAACCTGTATCTCGCAGGAGAAGAAAAATGATTATATTTAAACCAATTCAAATAAAGGCCTACAAAACAAAGCTGATTAGATACAACAAAACTTCAAAAAATAAAGAGCTGCCGTTTAGAGGCAGCCCTATCAAAAATAATAAAGTTCAAAAAAACCATAGCTCTGATGAAATTGACAACCCCAAATAACCCAACCACTTAAAAATTATCTGACCAAAAGAAAGATGTGCCTGGAACCTGTATATCAAGAAAAACAATTTAGATTATTATAATTATTCTTGTAGCTGGCTATTTTTAACAGGGTCACTCTTAATCTATGCTGCAATTAACACCCTGACTTCCTCCAAGAGCCTAATACTTACTTTCAAGGATAGATATTTCCAACACTCACCACTAGTGATTGCGCCAAAAAACGGACATCTTAAACGCAGGCAAGCCACAACTATGAGGATATAAAAGGCCCCTAAAGGAGCCTTTAACTTTTACGCAGATCCGCTCAAATCAAAGAGACTCAAATCTTGCAGTAAAGTGTCTTAATACCGGCGGCTCATATTCAAAAGTCAATCCTTTCAACTCATGGGCCCGGTTTTGCAGTTCGATAATTGCATCGGCGATATAGTCCATATGATCATTGGTATATACACGGCGCGGAATGGTCAGGCGCATCAACTCCAAATCAGCCTTTTTTTGCTCGCCGGTTTCCGGATCGCGCCCCAATAATAATGAACCAATTTCTACCGCGCGGATTCCCGCTTCCAGATACAGGGCATTGGTCAACACTTGCGCAGGGAACTGCTCTGGCGGGATATGGGGCAAGATTTTGGCGGCATCAACAAACACCGCATGGCCGCCTGTAGGGTACTGGATTGGCACTCCCCCCTCTCGTAAGCGCTCACCCAGGTATGCTACCTGGTTTATACGGTAATGCAGGAAGTTCTCATCGGCAGCCTCATAGAGACCTCGTGCTAACGCCTCCATATCGCGCCCTGCCATTCCACCATAAGTCACAAAGCCTTCCATAGGCACACAACGAGTGCGCACAGCTTGGAATAGCTCCTCATGATCGCGGATACAGCACAAGCCCCCGATGTTCACCATCGGATCTTTTTTAGCAGACATAGTCAGCATATCCCCGTACTGATACATCTCGCGGATAATTTCCAGGATCGACTTATCCTGGTAGCCCTCTTCGCGCTGCTTGATAAAATAGGCATTCTCACAATAACGAGCCGAGTCGATTACTACGGGAATATCGTATTTTTTGGCTATTTCATAAACCGCGCGCATATTAGCCATAGATACTGGCTGTCCGCCGGAGCTATTACAGGTTATCGTGGTGATAATCGAACAAATATTGTTCGACCCATATTCTTCAATCGTCTCAACCAGCCTCCCCAGATTGAAATTTCCTTTCCAATCATAGGCGGTGGTGGTATTAAAGGCTCGTTCATCCACCACATTAATCGCTTTACCACCATTCAACTCGATGTGGCCAGCAGTCGTGTCAAAGTGGTAGTTGGAAATAAATATCGGCGTAGTGCCGCCACGTACCTGACGCATACGTTCGATCAGTGCGGGAAACAGGATCTGCTCGGCTCCCCGGCCCTGGTGTGCAGGAACGGTTAATTTATAGTCAAAAAAATGTTCAACTGCATTACAAAGGTTGTAATAGTTACGGCTACCTGCATAAGATTCGTCACCCAACATCAAGCCAGCCCACTGATTATCGCTCATGGCACCAGTACCAGAGTCAGTCAGTAGATCGATGTACACATCATCACTACGTAGCAGGAAAGGGTTCAAACCAGCTTCCGCCAAGGCCTCTTCCCGGTCGGCCAATGTTGTCATTTTGATTGGCTCAACCATCTTGATACGGAATGGTTCAGGAATACGCTTCATCATTATTTTCCTTGTAAGTCCTGACAGCGAAAACTGAGCTTCAGACTTCAGCCACACTGTATGCTGTTTCAACACGGATATAGTACAGATGAAGGGATGAATAGGCTAATGGTAAAAAGTTCATCGAAGGGATATATACAGACACAAGAAAATGTAAAATACCAACACCAAATTCTATCTATTTTCTCTATGAAAATTCACGATAGGATTCATTTTCCCTAAAGGGCAGTGAACAATGCCTCATCATTATCAGTAACCTGCAGGCAAGCATTAACCCTTTCTAGCTTTGTTGGATTTTCACGATAAGAAACACCACACGCACTTTCTGAACAATCAACCCCAAGAAAAATTAACGGAAAAACACACTTCCTAACTAAAAGTTAGGCCAACAAAACCGCTAATATCCTTACAACTCCCAAAGTTAGAGTTCTCAGCAGTTTTTTCAGTATTATTTAAGCAGCTAAACTTTCGCATTGATCTCCACTTTAATCCCCACCGGATCAAAAAATACTAACTGCCTGAGGTCACGTCCAGGCACATCCATCTGTTTATTAGAAACGCCTAAAGAGTCCAGCCGTGCCTTTATCGTTTGAAGATCATCTGTATGGAAAGCCACATGATCCAAATACGGCTTTGAGGGCTGCTCGCCAGAGACCTCCCCTTCAATCAAATGAAGAATAGGTTTGCCGTTTCCGTAAAGCCAAAATCCATTGCGATTAAAATTTGGACGATCGCCCTCGGTTAAGCCCAGGACTTCGGTGTAGAAGTCCCGAACGCGAACCAATTGGTCCATGGGTGCGGTAATATTAAAATGATCCAGTTGCATAACGCCTCCCTGTGTTATTTGTCTGGCTGTAAAGCAGTGCGAAGGTGCACCGCTTTACAATATAAGACATAAGCCCGACATCTTTATTGCCGAGCAAGCTGCAAACTCTAAACGATCCCATTTTGGCGTAGATCGCCAATCTGATCCTCATCTTTTCCAAGCAAATCCCGTAAGACTTCCTCAGTGTGCTCTCCCAGTACAGGTGGCGCCTGTTGGTAGTCGAGGGAAGACTCTGAAAAAATCACCGGGTTACGCACGGTTTTAACTTTACCGGCTTCCGGGTGAACCTGTTCCACAACCATGCCACGGGCCTGCACCTGAGGATCGGCGAAGACCTCTTCCAATGTATTGATCGGTCCACAAGGTACATGAGCTTCACTGAGTTTCTCGAGCCACCAGCTAGAACTTTGTTGGCGAGTGGCCTCTTCAATTTGCGGGACTAACTCCTCCCGGGCCATCACTCGCGCAGAATTAGTGGCATAAGCGGGGTTATCCCCTATCTGTTCGATACCAGCGATCTTACAAAAACGCTTGAACTGATCGTCGTTGCCCACTGCCAGCATAAAGTAGCCGTCTTGTGACGGCACAGCCTGATAAGGCACAATATTGGGATGGCCAGTACCCTGGCGTTCCGGACTTTGGCCAGAAGTAAGGTAGTTTTGGGCCTGGTTGGCAAGCCAAGACACCTGAGTATCCAGTAAAGCCAAGTCAATATGCTGCCCGACTCCCGTCTGCTGGCGATGCACTACTGCGGCGAGTACTGAGGAAACGGCATACATGCCGGTCATCAGGTCCGCAACAGCCACCCCCACTTTTTGCGGGCCTGCACCGGGCTGTCCTTCTGGCACTCCGGTAATACTCATCAGGCCACCCATACCCTGAATCATGGCATCGTAACCAGCACGATTTTTGTAGGGGCCAGTCTGGCCGAAGCCAGTAATGGAGCAATAAATGACTCCAGGGTTGATTGCCTTGATGGATTCATAATCCAGACCGTACTTTTTAAGACCGCCAACCTTGTAGTTTTCCAGCACGATATCGCAGCGCGCAGCCATTTGCTTGATCAGCTCCTGGCCCTCCTCAGTGGTGATATCCACGGTAACGGACTTCTTGCCACGATTGGCGCTCAAGTAATAAGCCGCATCGACGGTATCATTGCCCTGCGTATCTTTCAGGTAGGGAGGGCCCCAGTGGCGGGTGTCATCACCTCGTTCAGGGCGCTCCACCTTAATCACTTCTGCGCCAAAATCGGCGAAAATCTGCCCGGCCCAGGGACCGGCAAGAATACGACTGAGATCGAGAACCTTTAAGTGCGCGAGCGGACCTGCCATAACTTCCTCGTTTCGCTGATACGGGGAGCACCCCCGAATAATTTTTGCGGCAGACTAACAGATAAATTGCAACGGCGCCCAACTTGGAAGGTGGCAGGATTCGCCGTACACTGGGGTGCGCAATAAAAATAAGGAGGCGCAGCATGGCTGCTATAGAAGCCCAAAAATTCGAATCTTTTCGCGACTTTTATCCTTTCTATCTGCAGGAACACAGTAACCTCACCTGCCGAAGACTGCATTTCTTCGGCACTCTCCTGGTCATCGCTACTGTGATTGCGGCAATCACTACCGGCAACATGCTGTGGTTCGCGACTACCCCCATGGCCGGTTACGGATTTGCATGGATCGGGCACTTCTTTTTTGAGCACAATCGCCCGGCCACCTTTAAGTATCCGTTTTACAGCTTGTTGGGTGACTTCGTGATGTTTAAAGATATGCTGCTGGGTCGTATAGCGCGCTAATCTACGTTTACTTTTTGTTCGCCGACAGGCCATATTTACGCAGCTTGTTGGCGACCGCGGTATGGGAAATTCCCAGCTCTCTGGCAAGCTCCCTGGTTGAAGGGCGCCCGGCAATCAGGTCGCTTAATAGTGCTCGCTCCAATTGCTCCATCATCTCCTTATAGTTGAGTCCCCGTCCCCAATCCTTCCAAGGTAGCCGAGCCTGCAAGTTCAAGCCCGGTAGATGTTGCATAGTGATGCTGCTAGCACCTTGCCTACGGCAATTTCCCGCGGCTGCCACAATGAAATCTCGTAATTCACTGAAATTATCTGGCCAGTCATACCGTCGTATCAGGCTTTCAACCTCCTCACCAAACTCCAGTTCTGCCTCGTCAGGGCATTCCTGCCGCAACAGGGTTCTTGCAAATCGTGAAATCGCGGGGCGCATATTACGCAGTGGTGGCAGGGAGATAGAAAGAGAGGAAAAAAGCTGGACCACTGCCGGCTGCAGGGCTTTTAGGTCACAACAAGTCGCCACCAACCGAATAGAGGACGACAGGGTACGCAAGCGGCGCAAAAGTGCAATTTGTGACTCACTGTTCAGGCGATGAAGGTCTTCCAGGATCAGGGTTCCACTGGCACGCAGGCGCGATGGAATCTCCATCCTGCCCTCCTGGGGTACTATACGGTGACAATCCGCTCGTGCCGCAGCGGGAGATAGATAATGAACGGCACCGGCAAATATGCTCTTGCCGGTGCCCCGCTCACCTGTAATCAAAAGCGGGGAGGCCAACTCGGCAAGATCCTGCAACTGCAGGCAACTGTCCCTGCGCAGGTCGAAGTCCCACAGGGCTACAGGCCTGGGTAACTCGGCAATAAACTCGCTCTTTTCCCAGGGCTGCATACGCAAAACGGCACCGGCCAGAGAGTCCACATCACGTGGGGTATCCAGTGCGATAGGTGACCAATCCACACGGAAGTTCTGCCCACGCACTACTACCGGCAGGCCAAAGCGGGGCACGGCATAGTCCCTAAGCAGCTCTGCTACCTGCATTAATGGCAGGAAGCGCTGTAACTGCAGCCCCGGCACCCTGTCCAGGCTGACACCAAAAGCTCGCGCCGCAGCCAGGTTTGCAGCAACTACCCTGCCCTCACGATCCACGCTCAGAACCGGATCAGTCACATGTTGTAAAAGCGTATCCAGCTCAAAGTAGCGCCGCTCCATGGGCAGAAGCGAGATACGTCGAACTCTCTGCACTCCCGGAACCCGATACAAGGATTTCTCTATGGTCTGGTATTGGGTGCTGAGCATGCCTGGTGCAAGCAGATAAACTTTATCGCCACTGTCACCACCTAACTCACCCGAGGTTACATTTATTCGATATTCGCCGAAAATTTGCATTATTTCATGCAGGATACCAACGCGATTAGCACAAGTTATTTCGACTCTCACCGGCCCACCTGTAAAGAAATCTTTACAAGAAGTGTAATTTGATTAACGCAAGCGATGCAATATTACCTCCTCAACCCTCCCCAATGGACATCCACCTGACTAAAAATAGAGGAGAGACATAACAACAAAGGTTCAGCGGCACGGTCAGCTTCACCCGACACTTATGGGGACTGGCGGACCGCGGGAGACTAAAGCATGAAAAAAGAAGCAGCCAAGAAGGGCACCAAATACGTAGCCCGTGAACCCAATGAACAGGGTTTTATTGAGTATACAGACCTGGAACATCAGACATGGCAGCGCTTGATAGAGCGTCAGCTGGAAGTTCTTCCAGGGCGAGCTTGCGACGAATATATGCACGGTCTTGAGCTTCTGGATCTTCCCCGTGACCGCATCCCCCAGCTTGAGGAAGTCTCCAGTATTTTACGCAGTGAGACCGGCTGGGAAGTAGCCCGGGTTCCTGCTTTGATCGGTTTTGAAACCTTTTTTGGCCTCCTGGCTGATCGCAAATTCCCGGTGGCTACATTCATCCGCACCCCCGAGGAGTTCGATTACCTGCAGGAACCGGATATCTTCCATGAGATTTTCGGCCATTGCGCCATGCTCACTAACCCGGCCTTCGCCAATTTTACCGAGAAATACGGCCAACTGGGCCTGCAGGCCTCGCCGAAAGAGCGCGCTTACCTGGCTCGACTCTACTGGTTTACCGTTGAATTTGGCCTGCTCAACACGCAGGACGGACTGCGTATTTACGGCGGTGGTATTTTATCCTCGCCCAAGGAGACACTGTACGCACTCAGCAATGAGCCCCAGCGCTACGACTTCTCCGCAATCGATGCGCTGCGCACACCTTACCGCATTGATATAGTGCAGCCGATCTATTATGTGCTTGATGGCTTACATCAGCTACAGGACCTCACCGAGATCGACCTGATGTCCAAAGTGCGCGAAGCCATTGAACTCGGCCTGTTTGAGCCACGCTTCCCTCCAAAAAATGCAGCTTGATTAGCTCTCTTCCGGGCTGTAATTTACAGCCCGGCACCGCTTTCCTCCCCGCCCGCTTTTTCCCTGTACATACAAAATTTACACAAAGTGCTCTCACAAACATTGCACTTGGGGAAAATTCCACTACCGGCACAATTGGCCTGAGCCTATCGTTACAGCAGGTTGTGTAGTGGGAGGTAAACTACTTTCCAGCTCTGCCTACACCCGGAACGCCTAACTAACACACGGGGCGGCATGCCAATGACGGCTTGAAGGTACTTGTAAGGACACAGAACCCTGTAGTTTTGGGAGCGCTGTAGCACTATGTCCTCACTTGACGCGATTGATAGACAACTTCTTGCTATCCTCCAATCCGACGTCAGCCTTTCGATTGAGGAGCTGGCGGAGCGCGTGGGCCTGACCAAGACCCCCTGCTGGCGCCGGGTACAGAAGTTGGAGAAGAGCGGCATTATCCGCCGCAAAGTGGCCCTGCTGAATGCGGAAATCCTGGGTCTGCCGGTTTCGGTATTTGCCCAGGTGAAAACCGACCAGCACACTCCAGAGTGGGCAGAAGCCTTTGCCGAACATGTGGGGCAGCTGCCAGAAGTAGTAGACTGTTATCGTATGGCCGGAGACTATGATTACCTGCTGAGGGTGGTAGTCAGCGATATCGCCGCTTATGACCGCTTCTATAAAGAGTTGATACGACGCGTGGGCATCAGCGATATCATTTCGAATTTCGCCCTGGAGCAGATCAAGAGCACCACAGAGCTACCTATTCCCTCGGAAAACAAAGGGTAACTCGCGGGGCGCTACTAGCAGCGAAGACTACCGGCTGTCCACACAAGTATGGATAATGATGGAATCTCGCTCACTCGCAAGGATGACCTGTGGCGGACAGCTCTCTCTTTCAGTCCTTTTTCCTGATTTTTAGTGGCGCGGCAATAGTCGCCACCCTGGCACTCTTTGGTCGCCAGCCGCTGCTCGTTGCCTATATTGCCCTCGGAGTATTACTCGGACCTTCCGGACTTGCGGTGATCGACAACCTGCGCCTGCTCTCCGATATGTCCAGCGTAGGTATTATCTTCCTGCTATTCCTGCTGGGGCTCGATATGCAGCCCCAGGCACTGATCTCTGTGCTGCGCAAAGCGACCTTTGTGGGTATAGTCAGTTGCGCAATATTTCTTGGTATCGGTTTCAGCATCGGCAAACTGTTTGGTTTTACCACCACAGAAAGCTGGATTATCGGCATGGCGTTGATGTTTTCCAGTACCATCATCGGTATCAAGTTACTACCCACCACGGTGTTGCATCACAAGCGCCTGGGCGAATTGATGGTGGGGCTGCTGTTATTTCAGGATTTTGTTGCCATCATCTGTTTGATGATCCTACTCAGCGACAGCAGCGGCGATGTGCACTTGGGGCAAATAGCCCTTTCATTTGGCTCTCTGCCCCTGATGGTACTTTTCGCCTGGGTAGTTGTGAAATACTTGTTGCTGCCGCTCTTCAGCCGATTCGACCGGTTTCACGAATACGTGTTTTTAATGGCCCTGGGCTGGTGTATGGGAATGGCGGAGCTGGGGGAATCACTGGGCTTGTCGAGGGAGATCGGTGCTTTTATTGCTGGTATTACCCTAGCCGCCAGCCGGATATCCCAGTACATCGCCTTGAACCTGAAACCATTGCGGGACTTCTTTCTGATCCTGTTCTTTTTCAGCCTCGGGGCCCAGTTTAAACTCGCCATGCTGCCGGAAATTGTTATCCCGGCAATAGTCACGGCAACGGTAGTGCTACTGGCGAAACCAGTAGTATTCCGCTACCTGCTCGGTAACCAGAGCGAACTTAAGCTTTTGGCCTGGGATATCGGTTTCCGCCTGGGGCAAATCAGTGAATTTTCCCTACTAATCGCCCTGCTCGCCTTTAGCCAGAATCTGATCGGTAGCGCCGCTTCCCATTTAATTCAGGCTACGGCAATCATTACCTTCCTGGTTTCCTCGTATATTGTGGTGATGAACTTTCCCAACCCCATCGCGATCAAGGACGAGCTACGCAGGGACTAACCATGCGTAGCTGCAAGGGGTTTTAACCACCAACCCTGACTGCACCAGCGAGCGATTTAATACCGCCTTTCATTGCACTGAATATCCTCGGTATATCCTTGCCAAACATCAGGTACAAACAGGGAACTAACAGAAGAGAAATTGCTGTGGCCGCGAGAATTCCATAACCCAGGGAAACTGCCATGGGAATCATAAATTTGGCCTGAACCGAAGTTTCAAAAATCATCGGCATCAAACCGCAAAAGGTGGTTACTGTGGTCAACACGATCGGACGGAAACGACGCGCCGCCGCGCGCTTGATCGCAGTCTCCATATCCGCACCCTCCTCACGCAGGCGATTACTGTATTCGATCATTACCAGGGTATCGTTGATCACCACACCGGCAAGCGCCACCATCCCCAACAGGCTCACCATACTCATGCCATAACCCATAACCAGGTGACCCAGGATCGCGCCAATAACACCAAAGGGAATCGCCACCATCACAATGAGTGGCTGCATATAACTCTTCAAAGGAATCGCCAGCAGCAGATAGAGCACGGCCATAGCCAGCAGGAAAGTCAGCCCCAGCGAAGCAAGCCCCTCGCGCTCATCCGCCTGGCGCCCCTCATAGGAAATTGTGAGCCCGGGGAACTCCGCCTGTAACTGAGGGATAACCGTTCGGTCCAGTTCATTAATGACTAATGCTGCCTGATCACTGGGCTCCACATTAGCGGATGCAGTCAATACCCTGCGTCCTGCACGGCGGTTGATCGTTGCGTAGGCACGGCCTTTATCAATAACCACCAGATCCGTAAGTGGCATCCAAAGACCGCTGCCTGCGCGAATCATAATGTTATTAACGTCATCCATACTGATGCGCTCACTCTCTGGTAAGCGCACCATCACTTTAACCTGGTCGCGACCGCGCTGCTGACGCAGTGCCTCGTTACCATAGAGGGCTGCACGTATCTGCCTGCCAATCTCCTCCGCCGACAAGCCCAGACTTTTGGCGGTTTCGGTGAGAGTCAGGTCGATCTGGGTTTTACCCAGGGAAACACCGGCATCGATATCGCTGACATTAGGGAATTTTGCCAACTCAGTGCCCAGTTTCGCCGCCGCCTGATCCAGGACCGCAGTATCTATATGGCGCAATTCAACCGTTAGTGAAGAACCGGCGCCGGGCCCGCCCCGATCGGAGGCTGTTGTCGCACTTAACGCCCCGGCAATCACACCCACTTCTTTGCGCCACGCACGCACAAATTCTCCTGTGGAAAATTCACGTTGATCCGATGGAACAAAGAAAAAATCCACCTGAACAGAGTCATCTCCCATCAAACCGCGGCTACCGAGAAATACGCTATCGCGGTCGTACTGGTCGAGGACCTTATCTCCCCCGGCAATAATCTGGGTCCTGGCTTTTTCCAGCTGATGCTGAGGCGTACCCGTAGGAAATGTCACTGCAAACCGGCCAGAATCCCTTTCCACCCTGGGCATCAGGGTAAAGCCCATACGACCACTGGCGGCATAACCACCCACCACCAACAACGTGGAAACCGCGATTGCAATGGTGGTGTAACGATGCCGTACACAGGCTTCGAGCAGCGGGCGAAATCGTTGCTGCACAAAGCGATCCAGGCCTTGGGCCAGTTTTTCCTGGCGGGCGGCAAAACGCCGTGCCCTCGGGCTCTTATAGCCGCGGCGCGAGTAAGCCAAGTGCGCCGGAAGAATAAACAGCGCCTCAACCCAGGAGATAATAAATACTGAGCCCACGACAAAGGGAATAACCCCAAATATCTTGCCCATAAAACCGGGCAGGGCCATCAACGGGATAAAAGCGACAATATTGGTCAGAATGGCGAATGTCAGAGGTACCGCTACCTGCCTTGCGCCAGCAATAGCAGCCTGTAAATTGCTATAACCCTTCTGGCGCCATTCGTGGATATTCTCACCGGCAATAATTGCATCATCCACCACTATGCCAAGGGCGATGATAAAGGCGAACATACTCACCATACTGATGGAAATATCCAGTCCGGGCAGGAACAGCAGAGCTCCGAGGAAACTGATGGGAATACCCAGTGTTACCCAGAATGCCAAGCGTAATTCAAGGAAAGCACCGAGAACCACAAACACCAGCAACAAACCAATAAAACCATTTTTCAGTAACAGCGACAGGCGCTCTTTGAAGATCTCTGAATCGTCATCGCGGATGGTAAGGCTCACCCCCTGCGGCAGAGAAGCGCGGACATCGCCTATCACTTCACGCGCCGCATCGCTCACACTCAGGGGGGTCTGGTCACCCACCCGATAGATTTTGATGCCTACGGCAGGCTCGCCGTTGAAAACCATGTTGCGCGCCTCATCCTCCAGGGCATCGCTGATAGTGGCAATATCTCGTAGGTAAACAGCGCCGCCGCCACTCCCCTGTGTTACGACGATATCACCAAACTCCCGCGCCCAATCGCGCCGCTCGGTAACCCGCACCAGGATTTCACCGGCATCGGTCTTTACGCTGCCAGTGGGGATATCCACCGCGGCGTTTTGTATGACGGTAGCCACCTGTGCCAGGGTGAGGTCATAGCGACGCAGGTCATCGCGACGTATTTCCACCGCCACTTCCAGGTCTCGCACTCCCTGGGTATCCAACTGCGTGATACCGCTGTGGGCCTCCAGATTGTCATACACTTGCATGGCGAGTGCGCGCAGGCTCCGCTCCTCCAGATTACCGTGCAGCACCAGATCCAAAACATCACGCTTGCGTTCGGCCAGATTCACCTGGGGCCGCTCAATATCGGATGGAAAAGTCGTTACCGAATCAATTGCCTGCTGGATATTCTGATAAACGAGATTGGCATCGGCATCACCTTCCAGCTCCAGGTTGAGTACAGCAGAGCCTTCCCGGGCACTGCCACGCATTTCCTTGATGCCCACCAAGCCCTGCACCGCCTGCTCGGCAGCCACCAGCACACCGCGCTCGACTTCCTCTGGACTGGCGCCCGGATAAGAAATAGAAACGCTGACCAGATCCAGACTGAACTCCGGAAAAACCTCTTTCTTGACGATCAGCGAAAAGATCAGCCCACCGACAAGAAATACCAGCATCAACAAGTTTGCGGTGACATGATTTCGCGCCATCCAGGCAATAGCGCCCTTCTGGGTATCGATATCCCCGTCTATTACTCTCTGCTCAGTCATTCGCACCTCCGCTATCGCGACCACGAGGACCCTTTTTCCCTAGAGGGTTTTCTGCGGAGGCCGCAGCATCTGCCGGTGGGAGTCGCTGCTGGTTGATCTTCCCGGCTATTCGCACAGGCATACCCTCAGTTACCGTAATCAGGCGTGTAGTCACCAGGGTTTCACCACCACTCAGGCCATTCTCCAGTACTGCATAATCGCCACTGGTATAGGCTACTTCAACCGGCAATACCGTAGTGCGGTTATCCTGCACCACCCACACGTTGTCACCATCCTGCAGGGCACTTAGTGGAATTCGCACACGTTCCTGCTCACTCTGGGAAACGATCTCGACCCGCACAAGATCATTGAGCAGCAGCTGGGGTTGCGATGGGTCCCGAACGGACAATGGGTCTTCCAGTTCCACCAATACGCTGGCAAGCCTGCCCTGCTCTTCCAGCACAGGAATTACCCGAACAAACTCACCACGACGGTAAACATCTGCGGGCCACTGGCTACCATAAATGCGCACTTCAATATCACTGCTGTGCAGGCGATACAGCTGGGAGGCAGGCACCTCCACTGCTATTTGGAAGCGGTCGGCGCTGGCCAGACTGTAAAGTGTGTCTCCGGGGGATACACGATCACCCACATCGACACTACGCTCCACAACGAGTGCATCAAAAGGCGCTCGAACCTGGGTGAGACGCAAGTTGCGCTGGGCCAGTGCCACCTCAGCCTCTGCGGCACTCACTCCCGCCTCGGCAACTGCCTGCTGAGGCTTGCGCAGTACCAGTGCGCGATCGGCATCCGATAAGGTTGTACCCAGCAGCTCATATTCTTCCAGGGCTACCTGTTGCTGGCCACGCTCCTGCTGGAGTTCTGCACGGCTTTTGGCAAGAGTGCTTTGAGCGGATTTCAGCGCAAGCTGATAGGGCTCCCGTTCTATACGCAGCAGCATTTTACCTTTCGGCAAAACTGCACCTGGACCCAGATCGTAGTCGAGCCATTCAACCTGGCCATCTACCTGTGGTTCCAGTTCAGCCTGCTCTCGCGCAGTCACTGTACCCAGGGCACTCAGCGTGAATGAGAAATACCCCTGCTCTGCCAAAGCAACTTCCACAGCCGGCGCAGGCACATTGCGCTCACCCCGCCCTACAGTGGGCTTCTCGCGAATAAGCCAGCTGGAAACCAAAAAGGCGGCGATCAGCAAAATTACAGGTATCAGCAAACGCCAATTGAATTTCTTCAACATTAAGAATTTCCCTCCAGGTACAGCTCCAGGTCCGCTGGCTCAGGTGCGGGGAGGTCATCCTGTGGGAGCCCCCCGGAAAGTGCACGATAAAGTGTTACTCGGTTTTCGATCAGCTGGCGTTCGGCGGAAAGTACTTCCCGCGCCAGGTTTTGGTAATCAGTCGTCGCGGTCAAAACATTGAGGAAATCTACCGTGCCGTTGATATAGGCTCGACTACGGCGCTGGGCAATCAGTTCCGAGAGACGTTCCCGCTCCCGTAAATGTTCCAGTTCCAGCTCGATAGCACGTTCGCGAATCAAGGCCTGCTCCACTTCCGAAAGCGCTTCATTCACAGCGCTGCGATACAGCGCCCAGCTCTCCTGCAAAACTGCATCCTGCTGGTCCCGCTTGGAAGCCAGCGCTCCACCATCAAAAATTACACCCTCTATAGAAGCGGCAATCGCAACCAGCCAATTCTCGGTGATATCACTAATCAGGCTGGTGCCATTGCTGGCGACTGCGGACAGGCTGAGTACAGGGAGCCGATCAGCCCACGACTGGTCCGCCAAATGGTAATCCTGCAACAGATTGCGCTGGGCCTCTCGCACATCCGGGCGGCGCAACAATAACTGGGAGGGGATACCAGTATCCGGCAGAGCTGGCAATGCAGGCAGGTTTGCCGCCTTCTGGATATAACCTTCCAGTTGCATCTCATCCGTTCCGAGTAGCGCGGCAAGCTGCACTTTGAGCGTCTGGATATCAGATTTGGCCTGTTCCAGCTCCTGCTCCGAACGCTGGACTAGCTGGCGCTGCTGCAGTACATCGGCGGCATCTGTGACGCCGCGGCCGAAACGCAGCTCCAGTACTTTCAGGCTCTTGCGATTGGTCTCCAGCTGCTGCTCGAGCAAATCGCGCTGCCCCCATTGCTCACGCAGCTGTAACCAGGTAGCGGAGACTTCTGAAGCCAGACTGAGAGCAGCCGTCTGAAGGTTTTGCTCCTGCGCCAGGAAACCCGCCTCAGCGGCACTGGCACCGGCACGTACCCTGCCCCACAAATCCACCTCGTAACTGGCCGCTATGCGGGTACTCCAGCTGTTGCCCTCGTTGGATGGATCGGTAAATTCGCCGGAAGAGTAGCGCTGTTCTGTATTTTCCACCTGGGCCGTCACGCTGGGCCAAAAGCCAGAGCGCGCGCCACGGGCTGCGGCAGCAGCCTGCTCCAGCCGCCAATAGCTGGCCTGCAAGCCCGGGTTATCCTGCAGAGCCAACCGCACCAACTGATCCAGCTGGGGTCATCAAAGCTGCGCCACCAGCGCAACTCCGCTGCAACGGTGCCTGAAGCACTAAAAGTTGGCGGCAGCCCTAAAATTTCCTGCGACTGAGGGCTCTCTAGAGGTTGTGAAGAACAGCTGGCAAGCAAGGGAATACAAATTGCCAAAACGCGGTAAAAGCACAAGGAATATCACCGAAAAAGAATTTTAAGACAGTAAAAGTAGAGATTTATTGCGTGCATTATCTCGCCGGAAAAATACCCGGCAAGGCGTTTTACTCTTGTTTACAAACCGCGATCAAAATCCATTGAAATTTTGCTGTCCGCAAGAGTGCTCCAACGCAACTACTTAGGTATGATGCGCCACACTAAACTGAATGGTCACCGGGATTTGCCACGGGATTCTTCGATTGTCCCTACGCCGATCAATGCTGGCTGGGCGCCTTTTCTGCCTGACCAGCTAGACAACCGGTGCAGATTAATAACGGAAGTAGAAGAGACAAGCCATGAGTAAACATCAGCCCCTCGCCCATTGGGACGACATTTTGCTGCTGGACCAGCAGCTCACCGACGAAGAGCGTATGGTGCGCGACGCCGCGCGCGAATACTGCCAGAACAAGCTGATGCCTAGAGTCCTGGAGGCTAATCGCCACGAAATCTTCGATCGGGAAATCATGAGCGAAATGGGTGAGCTAGGCCTGCTCGGCTCCACCATTGAAGGCTACGGCTGTGCCGGTCTCAACTACGTTTCCTATGGCCTGGTGGCACGCGAAGTAGAGCGTGTTGACTCAGGCTACCGCTCTGCCATGAGCGTGCAATCCAGCCTGGTAATGCATCCTATCTACGCGTACGGCAGTGAAGAACAGAAGCAAAAGTACCTGCCCAAGCTGGCCACCGGAGAATGGGTTGGCTGCTTTGGCCTGACCGAACCGGACGCAGGTTCCGATCCCGGCGGCATGAAAACCCGCGCTAAGAAAGTCGACGGCGGCTACCGCCTGAGCGGCTCCAAGATGTGGATCACCAACAGCCCTATCGCCGATGTATTCGTTGTCTGGGCTAAAGACGATGAAGGCATTATCCGCGGGTTTGTCCTCGATAAAGGTATGGAAGGCCTGTCCGCACCGAAGATCGAAGGCAAATTCTCCCTGCGCGCCTCCATCACCGGTGAGATTGTGATGGACAACGTATTTGTACCCGAAGAGAACAAGTTCCCGGAAATCGGCGGCTTGCGCGGCCCCTTCGGCTGCCTGAACCGTGCCCGCTACGGCATCTCCTGGGGCGCCATGGGTGCCGGTGAATACTGCTGGCACGCGGCCCGTCAGTACGGCCTGGACCGCAAGCAATTCAACCGTCCACTTGCCCAGACCCAGCTGTTCCAGAAAAAACTGGCCGACATGCAAACTGAAATCACCTTGGGCCTGCAGGCTTCCCTGCGCGTTGGCCGCATCATGGACGAGAACAAGCAGTTCGACCCCACCATGATCTCCCTGGTGAAGCGCAACAACTGCGGCAAGGCCTTGGAAATCGCGCGGATCTCCCGCGATATGCACGGCGGTAACGGCATCTCCGACGAATTCCATGTGATTCGCCACGTGATGAATCTGGAAGCGGTAAACACCTACGAGGGCACACACGACGTACACGCCCTGATCCTGGGCCGCGCCCAGACCGGTCTGCAGGCTTTCGTTTAAGGCCAGCATTCAGGTGCGCCCCCGGTGTTTGCCGGCGGGTGCACCGCCCCTTCTCGCCTATTTCAACTGCTTGAATCAGCCCATCAAAAATGAGAGAGCACAGCGGGTTATCCTATACGGCCGGCTGACTCCGTCACACACTGTCGACCCCTCACTCCCCATGCCAAATAAGGAGTGCTATTCTCCCCTGCTTTGCGAGTCTGTGGATTTAGAGACGATATGGATCAACTGCTGCATTGGTTCGACCTGATCGGTATAGCGGTTTTTGCCTTCAGCGGCGTGCTTGCCGCGGGACACAAACAGATGGACCTGTTCGGCGCCGTGGTACTGGCCTGCGTTACCTCTACGGGTGGGGGCACCATCCGCGATATCATCCTGAATATCCCGGTATTCTGGCTACAGGAACCTTACTACCTGTGGATTGCCGTAATCACCGGTGTAGTCAGCTTTTACCTGATACGCTATTTACAGGTACCCATGCGCCTGCTGATGGTTGCAGATGCCATCGGCCTCGCAGTATTTGTGGTAATCGGCACCCAGAAGGGGCTCGAGATGGGCTACTCCGCCACAATCGCCATTGTGATGGGAATGATGACAGGCACCTTTGGCGGTGTTATCCGTGATGTGTTGTCAGGCGATATTCCACTGCTACTACGCAGGGAAATTTACGCCACCGCCGCACTCACTGGCGCTGCTGTTCTGGTTGCCCTGGATGCCAGTAGCAAGTTGCCTGGGGACTTGGTAGTGGCCATAGCCGTGCTCGTCATACTATCCATCCGGCTGGCCGCCCTGCGCTGGAACCTATCGGCACCCATAACGCGATTTGGCAATCATTGATTGCTGCCAACTTCGAACGCATAACACCAGAATCCGACACTGCCCACAGGAATAACCCCATTGCGTAACTTTCGCTCACTCGTTGCCCCGCTAATTGTTCTCTGCCTAATAGTCAGTGCCTGTGAGCGATCTGACCGGAACAGGCAAACCGGTGAGGCCAAGGGCTCCAAGAGCCACACCCGTCTGGTTTCCAAGCCCTGCTGGTTTGAAACCGATGAAAGTTGGCCCTTCACCCAGTGTTTTATGATGGAAGTGCCGGAAGACTACGCCCACCCAACCCGACGCAAAGTCCGCTTTCCGGTCATACGCTTTCGTGCCAAAGAGCCCGATGCCAACAAAGCCCCCTTACTGCACTTAGGCGCTGGTGGCCCTGGCGCCAGCATGGGCCTGGAACCAGAAAACGCCAGCGACTGGCTATGGCTCAATTATGCCGCCATGACAGTTGAAGGCGGCCGCGACCTGATTGTGATTGATCCCCGCGGCACGGGTATGGCGAGGCCACGCCTTACCTGTAGTGAATTTATTGAAGACGCCCAGACCGCCTTCCAGCGCAAGCTCTCACCGGAAGAAGAGGCTCGCGTCTTCGCCTTCAGTATGGAGCGTTGCTACAGCCGTCTGAGCAAGGGCGCGGATATGGCCCAATACAACAGCACTGTCATCGCTCGGGATGTGGATGAACTGCGCAAGTTGCTGAAAATCAACAAACTAGATCTCTATGGCGTGTCCTACTCCACCCGATACGCCCTAACCTACGCACGGGATTACCCGGAGTCTGTTGGCGCTCTGGTACTCAACAGCGCTGTTTTTCCCAATATCGCCTACACTCAGCAGCTGGCGCAGGATTCCCTGGCCGCATATGAGCGTGGCCTCAAGCATTGTATCGAGGACAAAAAATGTAATAGCCGCTACCCGGATCTGCGCCGCAGGCTCGAGAACCTGGTGCAAACTCTGGATGAAGAACCCCGTACTATTCCCATTAAACACCGCTACTCCAAGCAAACCTATCCCTTCGTACTCTCCGGGCAACGCTTGTTACGGGTGCTATTCCAAGCCCTGTACAACGAAAATTTCTACAGCGAACTGCCGAAAATGATCGAGGGGCTGGAAAATAGTGGCGATGAAGGCCTGGAGCCAGCCCAAAAAGCGATCAGCCATTTTATGGAAATAGTGCTGGACCCCTATTTTGGCGATGCCGCGGGGGTCAGCCATTTTTGTTATGAGGAAGCACCATTTGTCGATTTCGATCAGGCCCGCGCTAGCGCCGAAGGAACCGGTATTCTTGGCGGTGCCGTGCGCTCAGACCTGAGTTTGCTGCAACTGCAGTGCCGTATTTGGGCAATTCCCTCAGCGCCACTATTGGAATCACAAGCTATTGCCACTCCCGCACCTGTAATGGTGTTACACGGTGGCCTCGACCCAGTGTTGGCCGTGGGGGATGTAGATACCGCTCGCAGGGCCTTGCCCAACCACCAGTGGCTGTTATTCCCCCAGCTGGCTCACGATATTATTTCCGCCAGCAGCTGTGCAGAAAAAGCTGCCGGCCGTTTCCTCGACAACCCGGTAAAAGATCAGACCGAACCCACCATGGCCTGTCGCAAGCAAGAGCTCGCCGATCAAGAGGCGTCACGGGAGGAGGAACAGCAAGCCGATTCCAGTGAGGTGGAAACCCAGGCTCCTGAATCCACGGCACCGGAAAGCGGGCAGTAAAAGTGGCGGTGCAACTTTTCTACGCTAGGGTCCACAGACCTGGGCATCAGCCATAGAAGGTTACGCCACCGGACACAGTCTGATTCTGCTCTTTGGAACTCCTACTCTATTTTAAATAGCGAAGATTTCCACCGACAAACATCTGCCGGATCAGCAAGCCTGGTTGATGTCGATGGAACCTCTAAACAATAAAACCCCTGGGAACTACCCAGTGCCCTTCGCCACTGGATTCATTGTTGCAATTGCGCTCTATTTTTCCTTTTTTGCGCAGACTGCCGAGGCCCAATCCGAATGGGAAAGGTGAGTACTGAAGATTCAAAACGGTATCGAACAAGGCTCTACAAAATAACCGGTCACTATCATTGGCCAAAAATAAAATACGGGCTATGGGTAAAAACCTTATTAACTTCAGTACCACAATTGATTCGACAATAATGAATTGGGCCCTTGGTTCCCACAACAACCTGATCTTTTACGTGGGTGCTAGTGTCATGCGAGATAAGCCCCTTTGATTTTGAGGTGTAGACAGGCGCTTTTATAGCTGCAACCCAAAGCAGCCGGAGCCAAAGGAAAAATAGGAATTGGACAGATGAAAAAAAATGACGAAACTGCCCTGATTGAAATTGCGGACCTGCTGGAGCTTCAAAAAAACTCGACTCCTGTCATTCTCGACTGCCGCTACGAGCTGGCTGACCCGGAAAGTGGTGCCCGCGCCTACACCGCTGGCCATATCCCTGGAGCCCACTACGCCAGCTTGCACCGGGACCTCTCTGCGCCAGTACAGCACTTCGGCGGGCGCCATCCCATGCCCAGCAGCGTCCAATTCCAACAGTATGCCCGGAGCCTGGGCATTAACAGCGACACACCGGTCGTCGTGTATGACGACAATCGCCTGGGATTTGCCGCGCGGGCCTGGTTCCTGTTTTACTTTTTTGGCCACAAGACTGTCAGCATTTTAAACGGTGGCCTGCGAGCCTGGCTCGATGCAGGGCAAGCACTGGAAACCAGCGAACCGACGCCATGCGAGCTCGGAAACTTTAGCGCCACCCCAAAGGAAAACCTGCTGGTGCACTACGAGCAGCTCAAACCCACCCTTGGAAATGCCCCCTGGCAGCTGGTAGACGCCCGCGACCAAGAACGTTTTGAGGGACTAGAAGAACCCATAGACCCCATTGCCGGACATATCCCCACCGCGATAAACCAGCCCTGGAAAAGGATGACCGATGAATCTAGCGGCAAGGTGAAATCCCCACAGGCTCTCAGCCAGCAGTGGGAATCATTGGCTGACGGGCGCCCCCTGTTAAATTACTGCGGTTCAGGTGTGACCGCCTGTGTAAATTTCTTTGCCCAACACCTTGCCGGACGCCACGACTCCCTGCTGTATCCCGGTAGTTGGAGCGATTGGTGTGCCCACCAGCAGGAGGAGAAATAGGTCAGGACTCCTCCCTATTTGATGTACCCGGGAAAGCGTTAAAGAGAAAGGAAAGCTGTGGAAAAAAAGGCGGCATTCGAGCCGCCCCTTTTTTATCAGTCATGCATGGGATTGCGAAGGATCGGGCAAATGGCTTCCTTGTTTTTCGCCATATACTGCTGATGATACTCCTCAGCATAATAGAATGGCTGCGCCATGCTGATCTCCGTAGTGACCTGGCCGCGCTGCTTTTCATCCAGTGCAGCCTGAATTCCAGCCTTGCTGGCTTCCGCCTCTTTCTTCTGTTCATCGGAAGTACAAAAAACACAGGAGCGATACTGCGAGCCAATATCATTACCCTGGCGCATGCCCTGAGTTGGGTCATGCATGTCCCAAAAGAGCTTCAAAAGCTCGGCATAGCTGATAACCTTTGGGTCGAAGACCACTTTGACCACTTCCGCATGGCCAGTGCGGCCGCTGCACACCTCATCATAATTCGGGTTTTCCGTGGCCCCGTCAGAGTAACCAACAGCAGTGGCAAAAACACCATCGGTTTCCCAGAATATACGCTCGGCGCCCCAGAAACAGCCCATACCAAATATGGCAACTTCCATACCTTCAGGGAACGGCTCCTTGATAGAATTGCCATTAACGAAGTGGACGCCAGTGATGTCCATCGGCTGCGGCCGACCAGGCAAAATCTGATCCGCATCCGGTATCTGGAATTTGTCGTATTGCATACTGTTATCTCAAGTGCTGAAATTTTCTTCAATCAGGATAGCCATAAGCCGCTAATCCGCCCAGAGCCATACTTAGGCCAGTTTAACCTAGCGATCAAACAGGCCGGAGAGATTTTTGACCAAAAGGTTGAGAGTTGGCTTTTCACAATAAAAGGAGCCGCCATTGGCACGCTTAATTTTACTGCTGCTTATTTTACTCGCAGCTTGGTACGCCTGGCAGAAGATCAAGGCCAGCGCACCCGAAAATAAACGCAAACAGATTTTCCTCGCTACAGTCCTGGCGGCTGCGGTGCTTGTAGTATTGCTCGCACTGAGCGGGCGGCTGCATTGGGTTGGCGCTGCAGTGCTGTTAATTCTGCCGGTAGTAGGCCGTTTGCTCAACCAACTGACCCGCTTCTTGCCCTGGCTGGCACCATTTTTTGAGCGATACTCCCGCGGCCAGCAGCAACAGAATCAACAACAGGGGGAGGAAAACTGGCAGGAGCAAAAGGCGGCTCAAAACAACCAGGGCCCGCCACTCACAGAACACGAAGCACGGCGAATTCTCGGCGTGGGTGCTAACGCGGGCAAGGAGGAAATTGTCGGTGCGCACCGCAAACTGATCCAAAAGCTACACCCGGACCGTGGTGGCAATGACTACCTGGCCTCTCGGGTGAATGCCGCAAAAGAGTTGCTGTTGAACATTTTGTGATCAGCGCGCCTTGCAGAGGAAGTGGATATATCGAGCAAGCTGTCGGTAGGGATCCAGCTGGGAGTATTCCAATTCCTTCTGCACTATCGCCGCTACCGGTAATTTATCCCGGATTGAGGGCGTCATAAAATCGTGGAAACAACGAATACCACTGTGGCACGACACTTCAAAACCCGCCTCACTCAACCACTCTTCTACCCATTCCTCCAATAACGGGTTTTGTGGGGTAAGACTGCCAGGATGCCCACCCCAGTAATCTCCATCGATATTGCGCTCCAGCTGGCGGAAGCTACCACGCTGCAGCAAGCGAAACTCCAGCGCGCGTCGATTGTAGAATGTCAGGGAGAGATGGCCGCCGGGCTTTAACAGGCTGCGTAATTGTCGCACTGCCAGCTGAGGCTGCTCCAGCCATTCCAGCACCGCATGGCAGATCACCAGGTCTGCCTCGCGCAGTTCTGCCTGTTGCGGCAAGGCCTGCAGTGGCTTATGCAGGAGCGTCACTTGTTTTTGCAACTGCCGTTGTTCCACCTCGGCAGCGGCGTGCTCGAGCATCTGTGCAGAGATATCGGCGAGGTATACCTTATGTCCGGCCTGGGCCAGATCCATTGCAAAGTGCCCCTGGCCGCCACCGGCATCCACTACTTTTAAGGAGTGTGATTCCGAATTGAGCAGAGGTGCCAGGTCTCTGTTTAACACTGCCAGGCGAATGTCTCCCTTAAGCCCTCCATAAATACGATTACGAAAACGGTGTGCCAGGTCATCAAAATTGCGATCGCTGAAACGGCTAGCGCTCATCGGATTCCTCACTGCGCAAGGCAGCCAAACAGCGGCTGCGATTCTCATTGATTTTGTCACGCAATGCAGTGTCCAAATCAACCCCCAGCACCGCCGTCAACTTGGTTAGATACATCTGGATATCTGCCAGCTCTGCAGCAACCTCTGCAGCACCTCCAGTTTCCATCAGGGCGCAGATTTCACTGTCATCTTTCCACTGGAAGTGCCTCCCGAGTTCTGCCACTTCTACCGACAGCGCCATGGCCAGGTTTTTTGCTGAATGCAGAGACTGCCAACCGCGAGCTTCAGCAACTTCATCGAAGGCCATCAGGATTTCACGATCATTCATCAATCTTTTTCCTCTGCTGGCGTTCCAGGCCACCTTCACGCGCCGCCAAAATCGAGTTCAGCGCCTTGGACAAGAACTCGCGCCGATACAGTACACACACCACAAACAGATAACTGGCGATAAACAACAGCGGATGGATGAACCAGCTCAATACTGACATGGAAAAGTAATAGGAGCGCAAGCCGTAGTTGTAGCTGTGGCCCGCGTGGTCGATCACTTTTGAAATACTGATAGCAAATCTGCGACGCTCCTCCTCGGAGAGATCGTCGGCTTCAGGTGGTGGCGCTGCACCGATCAACACATTGGCAAACGAATACTGGCGCAGCGACCAGGTAAAGTTAAAAAATGCGTAGATAAAAATAAGGATCAACAGCATAACTTTGAGCTCGAACTGCTCAACAGAAGTTGGCTCTGCAAAAGGCAAACTGGTAATCACTTCGATAGCGGCTTTATTTGCCGTCAGAGCCGTGACCAAGCCCGCCAGTATCAGGATGCTGGTGGAGGCAAAGAAACCGATCACCCTTTCGAGGTTACTCAGGATCGCTGTATCCGCCATACGCATATCGCGATCGAGCATACGCATCATCCACTCCACCCGATACCACTGCAGGGAGGAAGTAAGACACCAGGTTTCCTTGGCCTTTTTTCGCGCAAAAACGGTGTAACCCACCCATGTGATAAAAAAACCAGTGACGCTGGCAATATCCAACCAGGACAACCTCTATCTCCCTTTCGTCTACATTTATGCCGGGGCATTGGAAGGCGAAGTCTTCGCCTTGCTGGCATCCTTGTCAACACTGTCTTTCCGGTGTGTGCAAGCGGTAGAATAGCGCTCTTTCGCCGGCGACAGTGCCGGCCAGAAATTTCCTATAACTCCAGGGAGCTGTCTTTTGAGCAACTCACATCCTGCATTCAAACTGGTTACCAGCGCAGAAATCGATTCCCTCGGCGTTCGCGTCGAGGAATACCGCCACACCACCACCGGTGCCCAGCACCTGCATATCGCCTCCGACAACCCGGAAAATGTTTTTCTGGTGGCGCTGCGCACAGTGCCCGAGGACTCCACCGGCGTAGCGCATATCCTTGAACACACCGCACTGTGCGGCAGTGACAAGTACCCGGTGCGGGACCCGTTCTTTATGATGATCCGGCGTTCGCTCAACACCTTTATGAATGCCTTTACCAGCTCCGACTGGACTGCCTACCCATTTGCCAGCCAGAACCGCAAGGATTTTGACAACCTGCTCGACGTCTACCTGGACGCGGTATTTTTTGCCCGCCTCGATCCTTTGGATTTTGCCCAGGAAGGTCACCGCCTGGAGTTTACTGAAGCGGATAACGCCAGCAGTGAGCTGGTGTACAAGGGTGTAGTGTTTAACGAAATGAAGGGTGCCATGAGCTCCGTAAGCTCGCAGCTGTGGCACACCCTGAGTAAATACCTGTTCCCCACTACCACCTATCACTACAACTCCGGTGGCGAGCCGACCGATATACCCAAGCTCAGCTATGAACAACTGGTGGCTTTCTATCGCAGCCACTATCACCCGAGCAATGCCATTTTTATGACCTTCGGTGATATTCCCGCCGCAGAGCATCAGGCCGCATTCGAAGAGAAAGCCCTGCACAAGTTCGAGCAGCTGGAAAAGACGATCTCTGTAGGTCGCGAAGACCGCTACCAGGCACCACTCAAGGTAGAAGAGCACTACCCACTGAATGGCGAAGCGCTGAACGGCAAGACCCATATCGTCCTGAGCTGGTTGCTCGGCGACGTCACCGATTTGGAAGAAGCCCTGACCGCACACCTGCTCGCCGGCGTCCTTCTGGACAACAGCGCCTCCCCTCTGATGAAACTACTGGAAACCTCTGACCTGGGCACCTCCCCCTCCCCGCTTGTGGGGCTGGATGATTCCCAGCGTGAGCTGGTATTTGTCTGTGGTATTGAAGGCAGTGAACGAGAGAATGCCGACGAGCTGGAGGAGCAGGTTCTCGCAGTCTTGAAGGACGTTGCCGAAAACGGTATCCCCTATGAACAAGTGGAAGCCAGCCTGCATCAGCTGGAACTTCAGCAACGGGAAATTGGCGGCGATGGCTACCCCTTCGGATTACAGTTGATCCTTACTGCATTGACAGGAGCCACCCACCGCGGCGACGCCATCGGTCTACTGAATATCGACGCCACCCTGGAAAGGCTGCGCAAACAGATCAAGGACCCGAAATTTATTGCCAATAAGGCCCGCGAACTGCTGCTTGAAAACCAACACCGTGTGCGCCTGGTACTGAGCCCTGACGATCAATTAGCCGCTCGCCGTGAGCAGGCCGAGAAAGAGCAACTGGCACAAATCAAAGCAAACCTCAGCGAAAAGGAAAAGGCGCAGATTGTCGAAACTGCCAAAGCCCTGGCTGACCGACAAAATCGCGAAGATGATGCCTCTATTCTGCCCAAAGTCGGCGTGGAGGACATCCCCGCAGAGCTGCCCGATGTAGAAGGCGAAGCCATTGAGCTGGGTCCGCAAAAACTGACGCGCTATAGCGCTGGCACCAACGGCCTGGTTTACCAGCAGATGGTCTGCGCCTTACCTGAGCTCACCGAAGAAGAAAAGCAGCTGTTGCCCTACTACTGCCAGGTACTCAGTGAAGTCGGTCTGGGCGAAAAGGACTACCTGGAAGTACAACAGTGGCAGACCAGCGTTGTCGGTGCTCTGCACAGCTTT
Organism: Microbulbifer sp. GL-2; assembly: GCF_007183175.1. Taxonomy (NCBI): domain Bacteria; kingdom Pseudomonadati; phylum Pseudomonadota; class Gammaproteobacteria; order Cellvibrionales; family Microbulbiferaceae; genus Microbulbifer; species Microbulbifer sp. GL-2. Next base: position 3,785,952 of record NZ_AP019807.1, on the reverse strand, counting down.
ACCAGCAGCCGGACGGCCATCGACAATCTCGATCATCTGTCTGGTCACTTTGTCCTGTCCGGCAAAGCACTGGCGCGCAATCAAGGTGGGCTTACCGAGCTGATGCAAGCCACCATGGAACAGGTACGCTTTGATGAGCACGCCCGGATTAAAGAGCTGCTGCTGCAGACATTGGCCCGTCGCGAGCAAGGCGTTGTAGGTAATGGCCATGCCCTGGCCATGGCTGCAGCCAGTGCTGGCTACAACCGCGCCGCCTGGGAGAGCCACGCCACTGGCGGCCTGCTAGGCCTGCGCGACCTGAAAGCAATGGTCGCGGGCCTGGACAAAGAGGAAGGCCTGCAACAACTCTCCGCCCAATTCCAGGCTATTCACCAGAAAATACTGGCATCACCTCGCCAATTTCTACTGGTGGGTGAGGAAGATAAAATTGGCAGCTTCAGCCAGACCCTGGCACCACTCACTTCCAACTCCAGTGTCGCTGCGGCAAACCCGGAAGCTCCGTTTGAGCGCAAGCGCGTGGAAGAGCTGTGGATCGCCAATAGCCAGGTAAATTTCTGTGCCAAGGCCTATCCCACCGTCCCTATGTCCCATCCAGATGCGGCCCCGCTATCCGTATTGAGTGGCTTCCTGCGCAACGGTTTCCTGCACCGCACTATCCGTGAACAGGGCGGTGCCTATGGTGGTGGCGCAGCACATGACAGCAATATCGGCGTGTTCCGTTTCTATTCCTATCGAGATCCGCGCATGGGTGAAACCCTGCAGGACTTCGATGCCTCACTCAAGTGGTTGGCGGAAGAAAAACACAAGGAAGAGCAAGTTGAGGAAGCCGTCCTCGGTGTAGTCGGCGGCCTGGACAAACCAGGTTCTCCGGCAGGTGAAGCCAAAAAGAACTTCCACTCCGGCCTTTATGGCCGCACACACGCCGTGCGCCAGAAATTCCGCAAGCAAGTGACAGAGGTAACTCTGCAAGACCTGCAGCGGGTCGGCGCTACCTACCTGGACCCGGACAAAGCCAGCACCGCCGTAGTAACAGGTCCCCAGGGCCTCGAAGCAGCGGCCACGCTCAACCTGCAGGAAGAGAAGCTCTAACAGAGACCTGTACTCCAGCCCCGGTGATATTTTTCACCGGGGATTGATCCCGCAGTCGGCCAAAAGCCAGCCTGCCAATTAATCGCAGTTACCCTCTAGCGAATCCCAATGAGTAAACAAGACAGCATCTACGCAAATCCACTGGGCCAGGTCGCCGGCTTTGAATTCGATCGCCAGGTAGTGCAAGTTTTCCCGGACATGATCAAACGCTCAGTACCGGGCTACACCACTATTGTGGCGATGATCGGCACACTGGCAGAGCGTTATGCCCAGGCTGGCAGCCGTTGCTATGATCTCGGCAGTTCACTATGCGCCGCAACCCTGGCCATGCGCCATCGAATTCCCGCTGCAAATTGCGAAATAATCGCCGTGGACAACTCAAAAGCCATGGTCGACCAGGCTCGCACTGTACTTGAGGCCGATAGTGGCGAAGTTCCGGTACAACTTATTTGTGACAACCTGCAAAACGTCGAAATCAATAACGCCTCGGTAGTCGTGCTTAATTTCACCCTGCAATTTATTCCGGTGGAAGAGCGCGATGAAATCCTGGAAAAAATTCACAGTGGCCTACGCCCCGGCGGCATACTGATTATTTCTGAAAAAGTGGATTTTGCCGATAAGGCACACAATGAACTGATGATTGAACTGCATCATTCTTTTAAAGCTGCAAACGGCTACAGCGTGCTGGAAATCGCCCAAAAACGCTCAGCCCTGGAAAATGTGCTGATTCCCGAAACACTGGACACCCACCGCAGGCGACTTAAAAATGTCGGTTTTACCAGCGTCGATGTCTGGTTCCAGTGCTTCAATTTTGCCTCACTTATTGCCATTAAAGGCAACTCCGAGAAGTAAGTACCCCGTGATCGACTACACCCAACTCTACCAAGGCCTGCAACACATTCCCGAGCTGCGCTCATGGCTTGCACAGCTGCCACAACAAATAGCGGAAAACCTGAGCACGCACCGATGGGGCGACCTGCCTGACTGGCGTGCAGCGATGGAGGCCTTGCCTGATATCAAGCCCTCGGACATTGAGCTTGCGCAAAGTGTGCGGATCGGCAGCCCCGGAGATGCGAGCGCCCAACAATTGCAATTATTGGAGCAGGAACTGAGAAAGCTGCATCCCTGGCGTAAAGGCCCATGGGAAGTTTTCGGCCTGCCTATCGATACCGAGTGGCGCTCCGACTGGAAATGGGATCGTGTATTGCCTCACCTGGCCCCACTCGAAAATAAATTGATACTGGATGTAGGCTGCGGCAACGGCTACCACTGCTGGCGCTCTTACGGTGCCGGTGCCCGGCGCGTGATCGGCATAGATCCATCGGCAAAATTTGTCGCGCAATTCTATGCCCTGAAAAAATACCTCGGCAAAGAAAAACCTGTAGATCTATTACCCCTCGGTATTGAAGCCCTGCCCTCCAATTTGCGTGCCTTCGATACCACTTTCTCCATGGGTGTGCTCTATCATCGCCGCTCTCCGATGGACCATTTGCGCGAACTGCGCGAAACCCTGCGTCCCGGCGGCCAGTTAGTACTGGAGACCCTGGTAATTGACGGTGGACTGGGGGATTGCCTGGTACCAGAAGACCGCTATGCGAAGATGCGGAACGTATGGTTTTTCCCCAGCTGCGCCACTCTGGAGAGCTGGCTGCGCAAGTGCGGTTTCCGCAACCCCAGGACTGTAGACTTAAACACGACCAGTTTGGAAGAGCAACGGCGCACCGGCTGGATGCAATTCGAGTCCCTGGAAGATTTTCTCGATCCGCAGTCACCCGATAAAACGATTGAAGGTCACCCCGCGCCCAAACGTGCGGTTCTGGTCGCGGAAGCGCCGTAGCATCTCTTACTCTGTGAGCCTGGGAACTCATAAATTCCGCAAAACCCTCTGCAAATAGAATTTTGTACGGAATGGCAACAGCCATCTTGATTGTTGCGCCTCGTGAGGCAAAGTGCGCCCCTAAATGGTGCAACTATATCCTTAAGGGAGGGCCGCGACAGAGCGCGGCCCGGCGCAGAGAAAATTTATGAGTATTAGTGTTTTCGAACTCTTCAAAATCGGCGTCGGTCCATCCAGTTCACACACTGTGGGCCCCATGGTCGCCGCGCGCCAGTTTGTACAGGATCTTGGTGCCCGCGCACAGCTGCAACAGGCAGACCGCGTACAAGTCCACCTTTACGGCTCCCTTGCCCTAACGGGCGTCGGCCACGGAACTGACATGGCGGTACTCATGGGGCTGCTGGGTCACTCTCCCGACACCATTGATGTGGACAGCATTGACAGCAAAATGGCAGCGATCAAAAAAGAGCGCGAGCTACTGCTGAACAATGACCACAAAATTGAATTCGTTCGCGATCGTGACCTGGTCTTCCATATGGAAGAATTCCTGCCGCAACACTCCAATGGCATGACCTGCCAGGCATACTCAGGCGATGAGCTGTTATTTGAGCGCAGCTATTTCTCCATCGGAGGTGGCTTCGTACTCTCTGAGGAAGACTTTGCCCACAAAGAAGAGATTGCCACCCTGCTCCCCTACGACTTCAACAATGCAGAACAGTTGATGAAGGTCTGTGACCGCCACGGTTGGACCATTGCCGAGCTGGCCATGGAAAATGAAAAAGCCTTTCGCAGTGAGCAGGAAGTAAAAGACCGTCTTTGGAATATTTGGAAAGTGATGGACGCCTCCATCGAGCGAGGTTGCCATCAGAACGGGATCCTGCCAGGCGGTCTGAGTGTGCGTCGGCGCGCAGCCGAGCTCTACCGTGAGTTAAGCAAGCAAAGTCCCGAAGAACGCAATCACGGCCTCGCCATCCTCGACTGGGTCAGCCTCTTCGCCCTGGCTGTTAACGAAGAGAATGCCGCCCGCGGGCGCATCGTCACCGCCCCCACCAATGGCGCCGCCGGTGTCATTCCAGCGGTGATAGCCTACTACGTGGAATTCGTACACGATCCGGAAATTCACGGAGAGCTGAAAGACCAAGTGGTAAAATTCATGCTCACCGCCGGAGCCATAGGCATGCTATTCAAGAAAAACGCCTCTATTTCTGCTGCCGAAGTTGGCTGCCAGGGAGAAATTGGCGTTGCCTGTTCCATGGCCTCCGCGGGCCTGGCCGCAGTAGAGGGCGGCAGTAACCAACAGATCGAAAACGCCGCCGAGATCGGTATGGAGCACAACCTTGGTCTTACCTGTGATCCTATTGGTGGGCTTGTGCAGGTACCCTGTATTGAGCGCAATACCATGGGTGCGGTAAAAGCCATCAACGGCGCACGCTTGGCCCTGCGCGGTGATGGCGCTCACATAGTACCGCTCGACAGTGTGATCGAAACCATGCGCCAAACCGGTATCGACATGCAGAGTAAGTACAAAGAGACCTCTCTGGGCGGACTGGCGGTTAACGCGGTCAACTGCTGATTTTAAGCGGCTGGGGCAACCCTATGCCCCAGCCATAGCACTTCTAATCAGCTATTGAAAATGAGTGAACGATGGGCTGCTACGCCAGCCATAGTGCCAGAGGCGATTGCGAAGGTGCCGCTCTGCAGCGGATTGGATAAGTCACCCGCTACAAAAACCCCTTTAACTGAACTCTCCTTGTAATCATCAACTTTAACGATGCTGCCAACAGGCGTGCCCTCCAACTCAAGATCCAGCATTTTAATTAAAGGTGAGGTCAAAGTGACCTTAGGAGAAACATACAGCCCCTCGAGAGCCACTTCTCTCCCATCGGCAAGCAAGACAGCCTGCAGTTGCCCACCTATTCCCGCCAAACTGATAACCGGTGTCTCCTCAAGCACCACACCCCGATTAATCAAGTGGCCGAGAACCTCTCCCTGAGGACTAAATTTGCCTTGCGTAAAAAGGGTTGTAGCACCCCAATCCGGGATCATCGCCGCTTGATGAAAAGATAACTCACTGGTGGCCAAGACCCCCAGGGGCCGGTCGCTCAGCTCATAACCATGGCAATAGGGGCAATGAATAACACTTTTTCCCCATAATTCTCTCAACCCTGGAAGATCTGGCAATTTGTCTGTAATACCACTCGCAAGAATCAGTTTCATGGCACGGTAAACAGTACCAATCTGCGCCGTTACCTCAAATCCACCAGGTACTTTCTCAATAGCTACAGCAGCATCCTCTACCAGCTTAAAATTTGGATAGGATTCAAGCTGGGACAGCGCGGTAACCCGAATCTCAGCCGGGCTTTTCCCATCCAACCCAAACACTCCATGAGACGCTACAGCAAAGCGGTTCCTCGGAGCATTGGTATCCAGCACCACCACCCGGCGCCGCCCACGAGCAAGCTGCATTGCTGCTGACAAGCCTGCAAAACTGCCACCAATAACCAGAACATCGGTATCCATAATTATCTCCCTCATTTCATGTAACTTTAATTGTTACACTAAAACTGGCGATGTCGCAACAAACGTAACATCAAATGTTTCATGATATACTGCGGACACAATTAATCAGGTGAATTATGCGAAAGGACAGCCGGCTCTCCCGTGTACTGCATGTACTCGTCCACCTTGAAATGACTGATCAGCCAGTCACCTCAGATAAAATGGCGGAAATGCTTTTCACCAATCCCGTGGTTGTCAGGCGCACCATGGCCCTATTGCGCAATCAGGGTTTTGTACGGTCAACAAAGGGACATAATGGAGGCTGGTCTCTGGCCAAACCCCTAAATAACATTACGCTACTGGATATTCATAAAGCGCTGGGTGAAACATCCGTTTTCACCATAGGGTTAACTGACGAACATACTAATTGCCCCATTGAGCATTCAGTAAATGCTGCCCTAAAGGATGTCATGAATGAAGCTGAAGGACTGATGCTTGAACGTTTTGGGGAAATCACATTGGATGTGCTGGGCAAGGAATTTAAAAAGTAATTAAGGTAGAATTTTCAAAGGTATTCTCAAGTCGAAGTACTTCATAGCGAGCACTACCCACCTTTCCCAGTTAACTATACCTATTCGGACTTTCGTTCGACTAAAATTTCCTCTTGAAACAATTACTCCAGCAACACAATAATCACTGGTTTAGATTCGACAGACAGAGCAATGGCAAATGTACACGGTAGTGATAATGACATTGATTTTGTTAGCAATGACACCATCACTACCCTGTGTAAGCTATAGAATAAACCTCCACCTCAGTTTGAGCCCCATGAACCTAGCTGGAATCACTTTAACAGTAAGTGGCTATTAATTTGACAGTTTTACTAACAGCTAGAAGGCGTGATCGACTGCAGCTCCGTCCAAACTGGATGGGAGGAATCTTGCGGGGAGACAAGAAAGTACCAACGAAGCTCATTAGTTTTCTCACAGTAAACTTCACTTCCTTCAAAGTAGAGAGTTTGATCCTCTTTGGTCACAAATGGCTCAATCCAGCTTATTTGGCCTCTGTATTTTTCACCAGCCTGCTCAATTATGACTGTAGACTCACGCTCCTTACCATTACTGACAGCTTTGTACAATCCACTATAATAGGCGGCGATAAATTTTTTAATTTCCGATTTCTTAAAGACTTGAGCCTTCTCAGGCTTATGGGTCCATGAAAAGGCATAACTAAAAAAAGCTTCACTATCCGGCTTGTACATACCCTGAAGAAATACAAGCTCTTCGATGCCGTTTAAAGTGATATCTGGGGCAAATTCGATTGGGAAAGGAATCACCTCAGTCTTTGAATTTTTTGGAAACTCGGAATAGGTACTAAGCTCTTCTGCAAAGAGGACAGGTGAAAACATGACCGCTGCGCTTACAAGCAAGCGAACAAAAAAGCGATCCAACTTAAGAAGTTTAATCATATGAAAAAATCCATTTCTAATTCCAAACTGCAGCAAAAACACGCAACCAGTTTTTGCCGATTATCTTTTCTATTACTCGATCAGAGAGCCCTTTTTGACTTAGCCTGTAAGCAATAAGCTCCATTCGCCTCTCGGAGTTTAGTTCGGGAATAAATGGTGGGCGATGCGGTGTTTCACCAGGCGCAGAAATTCCTGCAGCGATACGACGCTCAACTTCCTTGCGGATATTTTCTCGATATTCAGGACCATCGTTAACCGGCACCACGCCCTGGTCACTCCCTATGGCAACATGATCTTCACCACACACATTATAGGCGTGAAGAACATGCTTAATTACCATATCAGCTTTTATTTCATGCTCGCCACCTTCTAAAAATGGCATTAAATAAAGGCCAACCAAACCGCCAGTATCTGCAGCAGCCTTTAACTCTGTATCGTCATTATTACGAGGGTGCTCGTAAATTGCGTTGCAACCGGTGTGAGAGATTACAATTGGCCTTTTTGCATATTCAATAGCACTTGCAACAGTCCTCTTTCCTGAGTGTGAAAGGTCGACCAGCACCTTCTCTGCCTCCATCATCTCGATCGCTTGCTTGCCAAGTGAAGTAATCCCAGCATCTTTCTTAACGAGCCCCCCGCTGCCAAGAATTGAAGGTCCATTGTAGGAAACCTGCATTATCCTCACGCCCATCTTTGCAAACTCGGCAATGCCGGAAAGTGACTCATCGAGCATTTCCGTCGACTGAAATCCCATAATGATGCCAAGCTTATTTTCCCGCTTAGCCTCGAGGATATCTGATGCGGATTGAATCAGACTCATGTGGCCTGAGTTCTGCTCAATAATCGCTTGGGTTTTCCTAACCTTCTTTAGCGTTTCGACGTAGTCATCACCTGGGTAAGGGACTGTCATATTCAAAGCACTAATCCCTGAGCTTTTGAATATATCCAGCAAAGCTTGAGTAACTGGCTCTTTAAGCGAAAATGCCCCACTGAGCCCATCAATAACAATTGATGAATCGTACTGACCCCAGTTTGACTTACCTACCCCAGTACTAGAAAAAGCGTTTAATACACCTGAATTAATGGCCAAAAAAGAACCCAGGCCACCTGACACAAGGGATTTGATTACTGCTCTTCTTTTTATATCATTCATAAAGTCATCCCGGAATTAATCAGCACTTCGCGAAGCAATACATTCCACTTCCACTTTGGCATCAAGCGCCAGTCCGCTCGCTGCAAAAGCACTTCTTGCAGGCATCTTCCCATTGAAGTATTGAACGTAAGCTTTATTGGCTTCAGGCCAATCATCAATATCGGCGAGCATTAAAGTGCATTTAACGACATCCTCAAAACCCAGGTTTTTACTTTCAAGAACTTGACCAATATTCTTCATGGTTTGATGCATCTGAGCCTCCAGACTTTCACCCGCCAACGTCAAAGTTGAAGGGTGATTTCCAATCTGGCCAGACAACCAAACAGTGCCGTTCATTTCGCGCGAAGAAGAGAAAGGCAATTGCGGGTCGTCGCCAATAAAAACAAAACGACCATTTTTTATAACATGGGCAATCGACTTGCTATTTTCAACATTTCCTTCAGGGTTTTTTGAAAGCACGACCAGATTCGCTTTCTTTCCCACTTCAACACTACCGACAGAGTCTTCAATTCCTATCACTTTTGCAGCGTTTAAAGTCGCTGCCTGAATTGCCTCCAAAGGCGTCATACCAACCTCACCCACGAGTAGCTTTAACTCGTGATGAACCATCGGTGTATTGTCCTTCTGAAGATCACTGAATGCATCCGTACCGGCCGCTATAGTAATGCCGTTTTGATAGGCAAACTGTGTCATTTTTGTACTAAGCTGGTCAAGCAATCGGTATTTTTCGTTTAAGTCATTTCTTTTTTCAAATACAGTGAGTGTTGCATCTAAAATGGTCCCATTTTCTTTCATTGCATAAAAAAGATCTGAATAACTTTCTTTTTGTAGAATTTCTTCCCAGGTTGAGTCATCAAAGCTGGCATTTTTTCTTCGCCATTCCCTGAAGTCATCAACTAACTGTGCCGATATATCAGAAGCATGTGAAATAGTCTCTACGCCAGCGTTTACAGTTTGCAAAGGTTTAGAAGGACCAATATAGGCATGTGACCAGACTTTTAGGCCATGTTTTTTAGCTGCACTGGCAAGCAATGGTACCGTCTCCGCTTCAACATCTGCGTATATCTTGATACCTGTTGCGCCAGCACCTTTGGCTTGGAGCATTATTGAGTCGAAATCTGGATTCTCGCCTACCGCTCTCATCCAGGCGGTATGCCCAGGCTGACGCCCCTTAGCAGATGCGATGGTTCTCGGGTCAGAGAAGAAGGTTTCTCCACCGATAATGACTGAAAAGTAGATATCAGGCGAAGCGATAGAGTCGACTTCAGCTTGGCGTTTTAAGTAGGCCAGGGCACGGGCATCCCCACCCATGTCTCTCACAGACGTGACGCCACCACGGAGCAAATAGCGTAGCCGTTCCGTAGTGATCGACAGCTTATCCCAGCTATCTGGATCGGTAGCATGGTGAACATGAGCGTCTATTAGACCCGGAATGACGAACTTTCCGTTTAAATCGACAACACTCGCGTCCCTCATTTTTGAGAGCTTTTTCGTTGAAAAGATTCTTTTAATCCTATCGCCTTCGATAAGGATTGATTGCTTTTCATCGATTTTAAGCGACTTAACATCCACTACATTGGCATTAATAAGCAGGACTCGTTCTGGCTTATCTTCCGCTGCAAATGCATAGCTGGTATATGTAATGAATAAAACTACCAGGGTAAATATTCTTTTTATATTCATGGACTTATCTAGTGGGAGTTTAGGGGACTATAAAGCTAATCACGTCATTTTGCGCCAGATGGCGAACACTTTAAATGTTATATTAGTTTATTGTGTATAAACTATAAGTTTAGTATACTTATCAGTATACTCCATCGATCAGCCAACCTACGCAAGAAGAGAGGCTGACCAGCCGCGAGGAAGTCAATGAATAAATTACACGCGCTTGAGGCATACTGCCTGGTATGTGAAAAGCAGAACTTTGCGGCTGCTGCTCGTGAGCTCGGTATTTCCGCAGCAATGGTTGGCAAGTACATTAAGCAACTAGAAGAAGATCTGGGCTGCCTATTGGTGATGCGTAACACACGCAAAGTATCAATAACTGAAGCAGGTGAAAATTACTATAAACAAATTTCACCGATACTGAAAAAGCTTAACGCAGCCGATCAGGCGATGTCAGAGTACAACCAAGAACCCAAAGGGAAGCTGTCGATATCGACCAGTATCGAACTGGGCAGTCAATACTTCTCTAGCCTGATCGCAAATTATCGCGAGCTTTACCCACAAGTATTTCTCGATTTTCATCTCAGTAATGATCCTCTCGATTTACTCGACAATAAAATCGATCTCGTTTTTAGGATTGCGCCAGAATTACCCGACTCAAGCTATATCGTTCAGTCAGTCGCAAAGACTAAACTGGCGCTTTGGGCAAATGATACTTACATTAAGAGAAATGGCCTACCTGAAAACATGGAGTCGCTAAAAAAACATCAGTTACTGTTCTTCAACCACAGTATTCGTGGCGACCACTGGCTATTTCGAGAAAAAGAAGAAATCAAGAAAATCAAACTACCCTGGGCGTGGCAATCTAATAGCGGGAGACTGCTAAATGAAGCCGCCGCTGAAGGCCAAGGCATTATTCAAGCCCCCTTCTATTCCGTCAAATCTTATGTCGAATCTGGTCAGCTAATTGAGATTTTGCCCGAGTTCACAATAAAACCGCTGACAGTCTTTGCGCTATACCCTCATCGCTGTGAACTTTCCTTGAAAGTCAAAACCTTTATCGATGTAGCCAAAAGCCACTTTGAACAACACCATTCTGAGCAGTTCTAGTTTAATGGATGTATTTAAACGCACTTTCTCAAATTTGGGGCCTGGAATCATTTGGGCAGCCAGCAGTATTGGCGTATCTCATATTGTACAATCAACTCGCGCTGGAGCAGATTACGCTTTTGCTTTAATCGGGTTTATTTTTCTTGCACATTTAATCAAATACCCTTTTTTTAAAATCGGACCAGAATATGCTGCTGTAACCGGCGAGAGCTTGCTGGAGGGGTATAGAAAACATAGCCGGTGGGGCTTTTATAGTTATCTAGCACTCACATTACTTACAATGTTCTTTGTCCAAGCGGCGGTGACGATTATCACTGCCGCCTTAGCGTTAAACCTATTTGGGAGCATTTTAAACATCTCAGAATGGTCTGCTGTTATCCTCATAACCACATGTGGAATATTAGCTGCCGGCCAATTTAAATGGCTTAATGAGAGCTTAAAGTGGATGGTGCTTTTATTAGCTATCGCCAGCTTGATTACGCTCATTGCTGCAATATCTCAATACGGCTTCCTTCCCGCTAACACTCAATTGATACCCGAACTATCCCCCTCCATGAGCATCGCATTTATCGTTGCCCTGGTCGGCTGGATGCCAACTTCGATCGAAGTTTCTGTTTGGCACTCTATTTGGTCTGAACGAAAAATTAAGGAGCAATCAGAAAGAGAAACCTCCAAAAAGAGTCTTGTATTTGACTTTAAAGTCGGATACTTCACCAGCCTGCTTTTAGCGATCATATTTGTTTGGCTGGGGGCACTAATCATGTTTGGGAAAAATATTGAACTTTCCCAATCTGCAGGAATTTTTGCCGGGCAGCTCATCAGTATTTATACTGAGTCCCTAGGAGACTGGAGCCACTTAACAATCAGTATCATCTGTTTTATCGCACTTTTTTCAACAACATTTGCGGTATCCGATGGATTCCCTCAAGTTTGGCGAAACGCCCTGAAAAATTCAGCCCATGGCAAGATTTCTGAGAAGAGAATCTATCTAACAGTCTTAATCACCCTGAGCATCATCAGCTGGTTTATCATTTCCCTGTTTGCGAATCAGTTAAAAAATCTGATCGATTTTGTGACGACATTATCCTTCGTTTGCGCACCGATTTTTGCATTACTGAATGTTTTGGTTATGAATGGGAAATGGATACCAAAAGAGCACCATCTAAAAGGATGGTATTTAGTTTATACTTATACCTGCCTGGGCCTAATGATAGGGTTTAGCTGTTACTTTATTTATTGGCGTTTTTTTGAGTAACCGGTCAACCTCTTGCAACATCAACTTGCCTGGAATACTCTTCTAAATATTTTAAACCAAGGGTCACGTAAAGTAGCATTGAGATTTCCAGCTTTAGTTAAAAAAATATAATAATGAGATAAGCCACACCGAAAAATGTGGCGTAATTTATCCTTGCAAGTAATCTTGCCGACTTTAATCTGCCGATGAAACTCGAATAATATGACCGTCGGGAACCTTGATTAAAAAGGTCTCCCCAAATACTTCTGTATGCAAATCTTTATATGACGATGCTGCCTGCAAGAAGGCAGACATCCGTTGAATAGCCATATTTATTTGTTGACGAGACAACCCTTTAAGCCTTCCATGACTTGGCATTCAGCGATGGCATCCTAGTACTCTAAATACAACTCTCACCTACGATCTGGTAAGATCGCCTACATTCTGTTGAGCAAACGCTGGGGACATGGTTCACATGATTACCAGCGTTTGCTTTCCGGAAGTCAAAACTAGTTGCGGTAATAATCGAGGTGTATTTATACCTCTCTTAATCTATGGGTGCCCTGAATACGTGCTGCTAAGCGTCTAGACACTTTTCTGGCACCGGGATGCCTAACGTCTGATTATTACTCGGACTCTTTCGACCGTAACCAGGCCAACCCGAGCCCAGCTGCAACCGTAATTACCATACCGATCACGCCACGGATGCCGAATTCAGTACTGAATATAAATCGATCGGCTAACACACCGACGATGATCGCACTGTAAAAGAGCGCCCCTACGAGGTAGGCAGGCACGATACGGTTAGCAATCGTGTAAGCAAGATTCTGCGGGACGAACAGCAGCGCAGGAATTGCGAGAATCCATAGCGATGATGTTTCCACCAGTGCGCCCTCCCAGGTGACAATAGACGCGCTAAACACCAACATCCCAACAGCGTAATAGAACATAATGCGTTCGGGCGGTTCGGTCCGGCCTGCGACACCTGTTGCGACACTGCCTGCGGCACGCGCTACTCCCGCCAGCAGAGCGAGAAGTGAGTAAGGGTTCAAAATGCCCTGGGCACTGTGTTGGAGCAAGATGAGACATACACCAAGGAATGCCAATACCGCCAGGCAGATAGTTCCGGTACTAACCCGGTGGCCCAGGAATACCTTGGCCATCAACATAGCGAAGAATGGGTTCGTGCTTTCCAGCACCAGCGCGTCGGCGATCGGTATTCCCTTCAATGCCCCGTAGAAAGCAGCGAAATAGATAAACCCTGATACTGAACGAACGACTAGGATCCGCGGGCTCACTGGCTTTATTCCCACCAATCCTTGCCGCACCAGGAGAAATATCCCCGCCAATGGGGCAAGTAGTGAGACCTGCGCAGCCAATAGCAGAAAGGGGCTGAGGCCCGCGCCGGCACCCAATTTACCGGCAATGCCAATACAGCCCATCAACACTCCGCCGACAAGAGCTAGTCCAACACCCAGAGAATGGCTTTTATGCGTGGATGGCAAGGTGCACTACCTTCAGCAAATGTGGGTTAAACCCGACAGAGGCACGATAATGATGTCTTCCGCTGCGGGTGAGTCAGTAGAGAACGGGATCCTAAGTACCGCCAAACCCTCCGGCTGATCCATTGCCCATCAGACTGGCTCGACGATAAAACTAAAATAGGCTTTCTCGAGCACTCAAACTACCGCTTGATCCGAACTATCAGATTAAAGGATATCGCCCGCTTTTTCCTGCTGGAAGGTGCCGGTGTTCTGATTCTAACTGCAGGTGCACAAGGCGCCATGTATCAACAACAGGGCGGAAAAATCGATATTCCCTCCTTTGATATTGAGGTCATTCGTTTTTGTGGTTGCGGCGATTGCTTTACTGCGAGATTTGAGACTGAACTGCATTGCGTGCATTGAGGCTAGGCTCTCAGGCTGGCGTAACAACACTGGAAAGGACATCCCCATTCACGGAAAACACACTCACGAAAAACAGCATCAAGACCTGAAGTGGAGAAGGTAGAGGGACAGGAAGAAGACTACTACGAACAGTTTTTGGCGTTTTCCTGCGGCAAACCCAGAATCTCCCCTCAACCCAAACATACATGGTGAGCGAGAGGGCTATTCTCAAAAGGCTTATACAAACAGCAACGGATTTCGAGGAATCTGTTTGCGGCCGGATTCCCGCACATTCGCCGCCTTGGTGCCCGGTTTTGCCGAACGACACAGTCAGTAGAGGAACTTGGTCATGCCGACTTCTGGCCAACCTCTGGAGAGACCCGTCAGCTTGGCGGACATACTAAAATTCGGCCTAGTAAACAAGGCCGATCAAGAGGCACTGGTATCCGCCGTCAAGCGTTTCTCCTGGCGCGAACTTGACGAGGCCAGCGATTGTCTCGCCGGAAACTATCTGGCTTTAGGCCTGAGAACCGGCGACAGGCTCGCATCGCTGATGCCGAACCGGGTGGATCTGGTGATCCACTACCTGGCCTGCTTTAAGGCCGGCCTGGTGGCAACACCACTCAACTATCGCTACACAGCCCCAGAAATCGACCATGCGTTGGGCGTGACCGAGGCGGCCGCCCTGCTCTCCCATGAAGAGCGGGACGGTGACCTGACCGAGAGTAAACGGGCCGGTTCGCTGCCATTGGGCGTCATCAGGTACAGCGACGACCACAGCAGCAGCGAAAGAAACTTCGCCACGCTCACCACCGCCACGCCTGCATCGGTGCCGACCCCGCCCGATGACGCCGCGCCTGCCATCATCTTTTTCACATCTGGCAGCACGGGCAAGCCAAAGGGGGTAACACTGAGCCGCGAAACCCTTGGCTGGCAATTGGCTACTCAGGCTAAAAGCTACGAAATGAACGCCGATGACGCCATGATGCCGGCCTGCTCGATATCCCATACCGTAGGTTTCCTTTGCACTTTCGCTGCGCTGGCGACCGGTGCCCGCGTTGCCGAAGCGCGTAGCCTCGAACCCGGCAGCGAGCTCGACTTTATCCGCGCCGAACGCCCCACCATCCTTGCCATACTGCCGGCCGCCCTGCTTTCCCTGGTGCGCACACCCGGCGCCATTCACGCTGACTTCGCTTCCCTACGTATTTGCGGCTGCGGTGGCGACAAGATCTCACCAGAACTCGATCGAGACTTCACCGAGCTGACCGGCTTCCCCATCTCTGAAGGTTATGGCATGAGCGAGACGGGCATGTCGATTTTCAACAACCCGTCGTGCGGCCGTAAGTTCAATTCCCTCGGGCAGATCTGTTCGGGCTACACCGGCAAACTGCGCGATAATGCCGGCCGGGAGGTGCCTGTCGGGCAGGAAGGCAGATTGTGGGTGAAATCGCCGGCAAACATGAACTTCTACTGGAATCGGCCGGACGCCACCGCCGAAACTATCCAGGATGGCTGGCTCGACACAGGCGATATCATGTACCGAGACGAAGATAATTTCTTCTGGTTCCGCGGCCGCAGCAAGCAAATCATCATCCATGACGGCTCCAATATCAGCCCACAGGAGGTAGAGGGCGCCCTCATGGAACATCCCGCCGTCGCCGAAGCTGGCGTGGTTGGGATCCACGACCTGATCCATGGGGAGAATGTTCGGGCCTATGTGACATTGGTTGAGGGTGCCGAGCCCCCACAAGAATCTGAGCTTATCGTCTTTGTTCGCCAACAGATCGGCTACAAAGCGCCGGAAGAGATCGTGTTCCTGGATGAAATGCCCATCAACTCTGCCGGCAAAGTTGACCGGGTGACCCTGAAACAACTTGCCGCCCAACACCACGCCGAGATTGTGTGATAGAGGTCGCTCAAGCCTAAAGGTTCTTCAATCACTCGCGGCGCCCGCGAGAATCAATGGTGAACCGTTATCTATGTAGTTTATGTACCGCTTACATTAAAAGTACCAATTTGGCCGCCCTGTAAAGCTAAGATCGTTAAACCCAGAACAAGTCATGTCGAAATAATATAAATAGATGCCAAGATCACAATCACTAATGCATAAAAGTCAAAAGGCTGTGCTCTTTAACAACAGGCAGTTTCCTGCCTATTGATTTACAAATTCACATTTCAAAAGATCAACGATCTAATGAACCTTAAAAAGAACGACCCAAGATACGCTTAGCAGCATCTATCGCAAAGTCCTTATAGTCTGCCTCTATTTGCGCCATTTCTAATTCAAACTGAAATTGCTCTTTACGCGGTAAAGCTTTCCAATCTTTTAATATCGGGATATGGCTGGTTTTTTCAGCGATTGTATAAAAAGCAACAAACTCCTCACGTACTTTATCTTCAACCTGTAGAGCATCCAGCAAAACTCGAATACGGATTGAGGCCTCCGTAAGCCCTACTCCATCATCCAGCAATGTACGCGCAATAATCTGGATACTGTCATTTACTCTTTGGCGCTGGTCTTCAGCTGCTTGCTCCAGTTCAGCCAGTTGCTCAGCCTGTTTGTTTTGCGCTACTGACAGTTTGCGCAAGTAATAACCAGCTGCAACGGCGAGGACAAAAATGATTACTGCTGCAAAAATAAGCAACCAGGTTGGGAAAACGGTCATTAAAAGTACACCTTAAGCAACGCCAGCCCGATACTGGCGGTAACAACAGAGAGTAATGTGCTAAGTCCCACGATATTGGCTGTAAGCTGACTGTTCCCACCCATGGCGTGGGCCATAACAAATGCAGAAATAGCACAGGGGGCGCCCGTCATTAAAATCAAATATCCCAAGTACTCGGGAGACATACCCAGTGACAAGCCAATCAGCAGGCAAATGACTGGGGCCGCCACCAGTTTAAACAGCGAAGCTGCCAGCGCTGTGGGGGAGCTACGCATCAGTGTCCGCATTTTCATGCTCGCGCCGATACAGATAAGCCCCAACGGCAAACTCACAGATGCAAGATACTGAATCGTATCGTGTATTACTTCCGGTAGCCTGACTGCCAACATGCGACACACAATGGCTGCGATAACACCGAGGATGAGGGGGTTCTTAACCAGCTCCCCCACCAGCAATCGCCAGCTAAATTTTGTGTCCTTATTGTAAAGCACGAAAAGAGCGACGGCGATAACATTGAACTGAATGGTGAGCGCCGCGACCAACGCAGCAGAGTTGGAAACGCCAGCTTCGCCGTAAGCTTTCTCGATCCAGGCGAGGCCGACAATCGCCACATTTCCTCGAAAGGCGCCCTGGATAAAGGCACTGCGATCCATTGGAGCAACCGGTCGCGCCAGTAACCAGGCCAGTGGCAGCATTGCGAAAGTTCCGAGAACCCCCGCTGTGAGCAGGGGTATTTCCTCGGAGGGGCTGGCATCGGATGAATAGATATTGATAAACAGAAGTGCCGGCAAGGTGACATGGAAAACCAACCTGGAGGCATCATCAATAAAGCTGTCTCGTACTATCCCTTTATACTTGAGCAGGTATCCGCCAATAATCATCAGGAAAATCGGCCCTGTGACTGATAGCGCGAACACAAGATTTTCCATAAAAAATTATTCTTCCGTGGCGGCTTCCTCAGCCTGTGGCAGTCCCTTTACCTCAGGCTGGTCCGCCCGTTCCCTTAAGTCCGCAGAGATCTGTTTACGGGTTTTAGCACCCAGCTTACGCAAACTGTCAATCCGCTTCACAGCATTACCACGCCCTGTCGCCAATCGCTTGTAAGTTTGCTGGTAAGCGTCATCCGCCTGACGCAGGCGATCACCAAGAACATCCAGTGACTCCAGCACCATAGCAAACTGATCGTGCAGCTTGCCGGCCTCGTCGGCGATTTTTTCCGCGTTCTTGTTTTGTTTCTCGTAGCGCCAGATATTCTCGACGGTGCGCAGGGTCGCCATCAGGCTAGTGGGGCTCACCAGGACAATTTGCTTCTCGTAAGCAAAACGGAACAAGTCCGGGTCCGCCTGCATCGCCAACATATAGGCGGCCTCGATGGGCACGAAAATAAAGACGAAATCCAGGGTGCGAACACCCTCCAGCTGTTCGTAGGCCTTCTTGTTGAGGCCGGTGATATGGGCGCGCAGGGAATTTACATGCTGTTTCAGGGCCTGAGTGCGCTCCTCATCGGTTTCCGCCGAGCTGTAACGCTCGTAATCCACCAGGGAGACCTTGGAATCAATAATCAGGTCTTTGTTTTCCGGCAGGCGCACAATCACATCCGGCTGGCGCCTGCGGCCATCACTTGTCAGCGTTACTTGCGTTTCGTATTCGCGGCCCTTCTGCAAGCCGGATTCCTCCAGCAAGCGCTCCAGCACCACTTCACCCCAGTTACCCTGGATCTTGCGGTCCCCTTTCAGGGCCGAAGTCAGGTTCAGAGCCTCATCGCTGATGCGCTGGGTTTGCTCGCGCAACGCTTTAATCTGCCCAAGCAGACTGTTGCGCTCGGCATTTTCGCGATCGTAAACATGCTCTACTCGTTTGCGAAAATCCCCCAGCTGGCGCTCCAGCGGATCGAGACTTTTGCGCAGGCTGTCTTCACTGCGGCGCACGAAGCTCTGCTGCTTCTCTTCAAAAATCCGGTTGGCCAGATTCTCAAACTGCTCACCCATGGCAATACGCATTTGCTCCATCAGCTTGCGCTGCTCCGCCATGGCCGCCTCCCCTTTTTCTACCAACACCTGGCTACGGGTAAGTTGTTGCAGCTTGTCAGCCAGCTCCACTCGCAGAGATTCTACTTCTGCGCCGAGCTGGACCTCCCGCTCGCGGCTGCTATCGATACGCGCCTGAGCCACCTGCAAGGCGGCTTGGCTCTGCAATAAAGCGCGGCGGCTACTGGCTCGCGCCATCCAAAACACCAAGCCCAACAGAAACAAGATGGCAACAGCCGCCATCACCGCATGATCGGCATTCAATTGCAGCGGGAACGCTGGCATAGAGTGGTACTCCCAGACCCGGAAAGAGATGGATAAATCAGGATTTTGCCAGTGGTGCACTCCCACTGACATGCCTGAAGCTGGCCCAGGCGAAGCTGCCATTCTACCAGTTTGCCCCTGGAAAGTACGCCGGCCAGGGGAAGCTATTGCTCCCTGGAAGCCTCAGCGGGAATTTTCGTGGAGTTTTGAGGTATTCTTGGAGGATTGGTTTCGATGTTGGTACTCCAGAACGCATGCACAAACACAGCGCCCACCCAGATAGCCCGGCCCCCAGCGCCCTGATCTTTGATTCCGGCGTGGGCGCCGTCAGCATTGCGCGGGAAATCCGCCGCCTAATGCCGGGCCTGACCTTGCACCTGGGTGTGGACAACGGCTTTTATCCCTACGGCAATAAAAGCGAAGAAGAGCTGCGCCCGCGGATCGTCCAGCAGGCCCAAGCAATGATGGAGCACTGCGGTGCCGATATTTTAGTGGTGGGCTGCAACACCGCCAGCACCCTGGCCCTACCCCAGTTGCGCGAATCGCTAAAGAAACCCGTAGTGGGCGTTGTGCCCGCGGTGAAACCCGCCGCTGCCGCCAGCCGTTCCCGCACTATTGCCCTGATTGCCACCGAAGGCACTGTCAATCGCCGCTACACCCGCGAACTGATCGAGCAATTTGCCAACGGCAACCGGGTAATTAATGTGCCCGCACCGGAGTTGGTGCATCTGGCGGAAAGCAAACTGCGTGGCGAAGCCATCACCGCAGGGGATTTGGAGCCGGTATTACACCGCGTATTCCACACCGCCGGCGGCGACCAAGTGGATATTGCCGTATTGGCCTGCACCCACTTTCCCCTGCTGCGGGAAGAACTCGACCAGTTCGCCCCCCGCTCAATCCAATGGCTGGATTCCGGCGAAGCCATCGCCCGGCGCGTACGCTGGTGGCTGGAAGAACTTGAGCTGATACTGCCAGATGCCCCAAATACTGGCCGACTGATCACCAGCACTGTGGACTTAACCGGCAATATAGAACAGGCCTTCAGCGAGTTCGCCCCAGTTGCCGAACCCCTCGCATCTAACCCCTAACAACAAGCCATTACATGATGAGAACCACGCAACGGAGTTGACAGTTCCGTCACAAACCGCGACCGTTCCCCGAATAACAAGCCCTAACCGGTACCCGAATTCATGCTGAAGCCGGCATTTCCCGCTCTCGAAATATTTGCGCAGCTGCCCCCCGGAGGACTGCTGCTCACCCCCAACAACCGTCTGCGCAACCGCTGCCAACAGGTGTTTGCCGCGCAGCAGTCGCCCGGTGCCTGCTGGATGCCGCCGCCGGTGGAGTCCCTGCGCAGCTGGCTGGACAAGCTCTGGTTCCAGCTGCAACAGCGCAACTGGCAGCCCGCCTTGCAGCAGGTATTGAATCGCGAGCAACGGCAATTGCTCTGGCAGCGCGCCTTGGATGAATCCCTGGACCGGCAACTGCTCAACAGCCAGCAACTGTGCCGGGATGCCGATAGCGCCCTGGCGCAGCTGCTCCAATGGCAGCTGATCTCCGATCTCTCGCAAATAGATGAAGCGCTAACTCCCCTACTGGAACAGTTCGCACTCTCTATGCGCAGCGACGAACTACCGCTGTGCGTCATGATCAAGGCCTTTGCTACTGAGCTTCAGGCCCACAGCGCCATCACACCAGACCAGCGCGATCAATTGATCCTGCGCGCATTCCAAGAAGGCATTCTGGAACCCGTCGCGCAAATTGATACCGCCGGCTTTGCCCAGATTTCGCCCCTCGCCAATGCCCTAATTCACGCAGGTGCAACAGCCGTTAATGAAAGGCCAGGACTTACCCAGCAGAGCGAACTATCCGTAGCCGCCTGCGCCGATTTGGATGAAGAACTCTATCAGGCAGCCCTTTGGGCCGGACAAAAGCTCGCTGAAAACCCCGGCCACAGCGTTGGCATAGTGGTGAATAATCTGGGCCAGTGCCGCGCCCAGGTGGAAGCGGTATTTTCCCGCGTGCTCGAACCCCAATACCTGGACCCGCAGCAACCGCGCTACACACTGCCGTTTAACTTCTCCGCCGGTACGCCCCTGGCACAGACACCGGTCGGCAGCGCCGCCTTACAATTGCTATCGCTACTGCAAGACGAATGGGATTACCCTCAATTGCAAAATATCCTGTTCAGCCCCTTCTGGGGTGACGACAGTGAAACCTGGCTGCGCAGTGCCCTGTTCCGCCGTTTACAAAAACTGGAGCTGCGCCGTATCGACGGCGCAACCCTGCGCTACTGGGCCGAGCGCACCACAGAAGTCCTCCACTTGGAATCACCGCAACTGCCCCGCCAACTGGAACAAGTGGCCGAACGCGCCCGGCGATGGCAGCGAGCCCCCGCAGAAATTTGGGCCGCGCGTTCTTCCGAAACACTTAGCGCATTAAATTGGCCCGGCAGCCGCAACCCGGACAGCCAGGAATACCAGCAGTTGTTGCAATGGGAATCCATCCTGGAAGAGTTCGCCGCACTCAGCGCCTGCGGTGGCAACCTTACCCTCACCCAGGCCCTGCAATTGCTGCGTCAGATTGCCAGCCGCACCCCCTTCCAAGCGGAAACCCGCGATGGCCCTCTGCAAATTCTCGGGGTACTGGAAGCCGGCGGCCTCGCTTTCGATCACCTGCGCCTGGTCGGCTTCGGCCAACAGCAATGGCCGCCGGCACCGGCGCCCAATCCGTTGCTGCCGATTCAATGGCAAAAACACTGGAAGATGCCCCGCGCCAGCGCCGAGCGGGAATTGGAACTGGCCCGAGAACTCACCGCCGACCTGCAGAATGCCAGCGGCGATATCGTCGTAAGTTACACCTGTGAAGAAGATGGTGTGCAGCAGGGGCTGAGCAGCTTGTTTGAAAGCCCGCAACAAGCCCAGCACTTTGCCGAAGGCGCCCTGCACAATCACTACAGCCAACTGGCGCAAGCCAGTCAGCTGGAAAAAATCGAAGACAAAAAGCTACCGCCACTCACCCCCGCCGAATGCGAACGGGTGCGCGGTGGTGCCTCGGTGCTCAAGGCCCAAGCCCTGTCCCCATTAAATGCGCAGTTGCGCTTCCGCCTCGGCGCCAGCAGTTTTACCCTACCGGATATCGGCCTCGGCCCCGCCGAGCGCGGTAATGTGGTACACCAGGTGCTGGCAGAATTCTGGCAACAGTGCGGCA
Organism: Microbulbifer sp. GL-2; assembly: GCF_007183175.1. Taxonomy (NCBI): domain Bacteria; kingdom Pseudomonadati; phylum Pseudomonadota; class Gammaproteobacteria; order Cellvibrionales; family Microbulbiferaceae; genus Microbulbifer; species Microbulbifer sp. GL-2. The sequence continues at coordinate 3,763,844 of NZ_AP019807.1, read as the reverse complement.
CCCTCGCACAACTGCAAGCTATGGACGACGAGCAACGCCAAGCGCAAATCGAACGCGCAGTGGAGCGTTCCCTCGGCAGTGTGCGCAAAAAATACAATCACCTGCCGATCGGATTTTGGGCCATGGAAAAGCAGCGCCTGGAGCGCCTGCTGCAACAATGGCTGTCCGTGGAACTGGACAGGCCCAATTTCTCCGTAGAAAAAGTCGAATGGGAACAAGCCGTGGAAATCGGCGGGCTGCACTTTAACCTGCGCCTGGACCGATTGGATCAACTCGCCAGCGGCGAACAACTGGTGATCGATTACAAAACCGGCATTCCCAGTATTCGCGACTGGCTTACCCAGCGCATCCGCGAACCCCAGCTGCCGCTCTACGCCCTATTCCAACCGGACGCCCACGCCATCGCCTTCGGCCAGGTGCGCAACGGCGACTGCAAATGGAATGGCTGCGGAGATTTGGAGCACCCCATTACCGGCATTAAAGCCGTGGGCGATACCGAAAAGGAATCCCCCTACGGCACCTGGAGCAATCTGGTGGAGCACTGGCGCTACAGCCTGGAATCCCTCGCCACCGAATATCGCAGCGGTGTAGCCACCCTCGCCTTTGATCGCCCCACCGATAACAACAGTGAACTCTGGCCCCTAAACCGCTGGCCGGAAAGGGAGCAAATAACCGAATGAACGAAGTTGTGACCACTCCCGCCCTGCGCCGCCCCATCGATGCCGACGCCCGCAGCCAAGCCCTGGATATCAGCCGCAGCTTTGCCGTGTCTGCCCCGGCGGGCTCCGGTAAAACCGGCCTGCTCACCCAGCGCGTATTAAAGTTGCTCGCCGCCTGCCAGCAACCGGAAGAAGTGTTGGCCATTACCTTCACCCGCAAAGCTGCCGGTGAAATGCGCGAGCGCCTGATCGATGCCCTCCACAGCGCCCGTGACCAAGCCCGGCCAGATAACCCACACGATGCCATCACCTGGGATTTGGCCCGCGCCCTGCTGGAGCGGGATCGCGAACTGGAATGGGAACTGCTGCAAACACCCCAGCGCCTGCGCATTCAAACCATCGACGGCCTCTGCCGCAGCCTCGCCAGCCAACTGCCGATCGAAAGTGGCCTGGGCGCACCGGGTGAACCCCTGGAGCGTACCCAAATCGCCTTTGAGCTAGCGGTGGTGAACCTGCTCAAACACCTTGATGGCGAAACCCCAGACGCAGACCTACAGCAACTACTGCTCCACCTGGACAACGACCTGGGCCAGCTCAATAAGCTGCTGCGTATTTTGCTGGACAAGCGCGAGCAATGGCTCGGCCCACTTTTGAGCGTTAACTTTGACGGCGCTCAGGATTATTTCCATTTTGTCATCGACGAACTGGTGACAGAAAAGCTGCAAGACCTCACCACAGCCCTCGGCAGTTACGCCGGGGAACTGCTGGAGCTGGCCAGTTATGCCGGCAGCAATTTACAAAAGGAAAACCCCAGCCACGGCCTCTGCCTCTTCGCCGAACTGGACGATTTCCCCAGCACAGACAGCAGCGGCCTGCCCGCCTGGCTCGCCCTCGGCAGCCTGCTCCTCACCACCACCGGTGATCTGCGCAAAGGCGGCGGCATCAATAAAAAACTCGGTTTTGGCTTGCCGGATAAAAAAGATCCCGAGCGCCCCATCGCCGAAGAATACAAACAGCGCATGAAAGACCTGCTGGCAGAACTGGCCGGCAACGAACCGCTACTCTCCGCATTGCGGGAAGTGGGCAAGCTTCCCAGCGGACTGCAACAGAGCCAATGGCAACTGCTGCAAGGGCTCGCCCAGGTACTGCCCAAGTTAGTCGCAGAATTAAAGCTGGTCTTCCAGCAGCTGGGCGCCACCGACTATACGGAAGTGGCCCAAGCCGCACTGATCGCCCTGGGCGATAGCGATAACCCCACAGACCTGGCCCTAAAACTGGATCTGCAAACCCAGCATATTCTGGTGGACGAGTTCCAGGACACCTCCCACACCCAGCTACAACTGCTGGAAAAACTCACTGCCGGCTGGCAGCAGGGAGACGGCCGCACCCTATTTATTGTCGGCGACGGCATGCAATCCTGTTACGGCTTCCGCAATGCCAACGTGGGTATTTTCCTGGATGCGCGCAAACGCGGTATCGGTGAAGTGCCCCTGGCAACCCTCGATCTCCAGGTAAATTTCCGCTCCGAAAGTGCGGTAGTGAACTGGGTCAACGAGACTTTCCTGAGAGCTTTTCCGCAAGCGGACAATATCGGTCGCGGCGCCGTGCGATATCTGAAATCCGAAGCGTTTAAAGGCAGCAAATGGGCCGAGCCCTCGGTCAATTTCTATGGCTGCATTGATGACGAAGACCGCAACCGCGAAGCCACTCAAGCGGTTGAACTGGTGCAGCAATTACAAGCGCAAGATCCGGAGAGCCGCATCGCTATTCTGGTGCGCAAGAAAAAACATCTACAAAAGATTTTGCCGGCCCTAAGCGCCGCCAATATCGCCTTCCAGGCCCCAGAGCTGGCGCCGCTTGCCAGTAAAATGGTGGTGTTGGATTTACTCAGCCTCACCCGCGCCCTGCTCGATCCCAGCGACCGAATCAGCTGGCTGGCCGTACTCCGCGCCCCCTGGTGCGGACTGCAACTGCCAGACCTTTACACCCTGGCCAACTGGGGCAATGGGGATATCACCGTAACCGATACCAGCGCACGCCCATTATTAATGGCCTTGCAGGAAGTGGACGATATCGCCCTGCTCAGCGATGAAGGGCGCACGCGCCTGGCCCAAGTGGCCCCCAAACTGCTGCACGCCTGGCAGCAGCGCAGCCGCAAACCCCTACGCACCTGGATTGAAGGCCTCTGGCTAGAACTGGGTGGCCCCGCTACCGTTGCGCAAAAATCTGACCTGAATAATGTGCAGGACTTTCTGCAATTATTAGAAGCCTTCGATACCGGCGGTGCCATTACCGACTGGCAACAGTTCACCCTGGCCCTGGAACAGCTCTACGCCCGCCCCGCCCAGGATGCCAAAGTGCAGGTGATGACCATTCACAAATCCAAAGGGCTGGAGTTCGAACACGTACTGATCCCAGGCCTGGACCAAGGCGGCAAACCCGGCAGCGACCAACTGCTGCGCTGGAGCGAATGGCTCAACCGCGAAGGCGAAAGCCGCTTCCTACTCGCCCCCAAAAATGCACGCGGCGGCCGCGACCCGGTTTTTGAATACCTGAAGCACGACAACAGCGAGCGCGAACGCCTGGAAGGCACCCGCCTGTTGTATGTAGGCTGCACCCGCGCCATCCGCTCGCTGCATCTTTTGGCCTGCATCAACCGGGATGAAAAAAAGGGCCACCTAAAAGCCCCCGGCAGCGCCGCCCTACTCGCCGGTATCTGGCCCAGTGTTTTGCACCACCAGGAAAGCGACTGGTGCCACTGGCTGGAAGCGGAAGAACCCCTGCTAAACCAGGACGAAGCCAGCAGAGATCACGACTACCTACTGCGCCTGCCCAACCAATGGCAACCCCAAGCCATGCCCCGGCAGGAATGGCTGGCCCAATACCGCATGCCAGACTACCAACCCAAAACCGAGGAAAAAGACAATATTCCCGAACTGGGCCAGGTTGCCCTGCGCTGGCTCAAACACGCCGGCACCGTAGCCCACGAAACCCTCGCCACCATTGCCGAGACCAATATCAACGACTGGACACCCAGCAAACTGGAAGCCCAACGCCCCCTATGGCAACTGCGCCTGAAACAATTGGGACTATCCGCCACCAGCCTGGACCGCGCCGCCGAGAAAGTGGAAATCGCCGTACGCAACAGCCTCAACTGCCCAACCGGCCGTTGGCTATTGGATGGATCATTAAGGGAATCCGCCTGCGAACTGGAACTCCACAGCGGCGGCCGACAGTTAAGGCGCTCCATTGTGGACCGCACCTTTATCGATAACGAAGGCACCCGCTGGATTGTGGATTACAAAACGGCAGAGCCCAGTGGGGAAGAAAGCCAGGAAGAATTTAATGCGGCTCAGCTGGAGCACTACCGGACCCAGTTGGAGAATTACCGCAAGCTCTTTTATGCACGGGGGGAACGGAATATTCGGTGTGCGCTGTATTTTCCGTTGATGCAGAGGTTGGTGGAGTTGGATTAGGAAGAGATGGGTATAGCTCCGAGGTTCATATCAACTTTTTAAGAGAGCAGTATTGGGCATGTAAAGAACAGAAGAAATCCAATTTCCATATTTTAAAATAGCCCAATGTGATGCGATTAAGTGAATAAAACATAGTTGCATCACATTGGGCCAGCTCAAGGGGCTGAATAATACGGAAGAGAACCGGTAATGCTGCTAAAAAACGAGAGGAATCTCACCCAAGCATTATCCAAAAAGAAGTTTTGGGGTTCACTGGATTAGCCCACAGCAAATACAATTTGCCCCATTATAGCTGGCACTACAAAGCATATAAGACTGAGAAACCTATTACTACTTCGACCAGAGCTTACGATCGACTGTCTTATTGATCTTAGTAAAGTAAAAGCACGGATCATTTAACAGCTCATAATTACTGAACTTGTTTTTTGGCGCATCATCAAATCGCAATACCGGCTTTTGCTCACTGAAGTTACGTAAGCCTGACGATGATAGGGCTTTAATTTCTTCTACAATCGAGTCAGTTAATGAAACCTCAACACTATTCAATATAAAGTTTGAAATTTCTTTGAACAATCCAAAAGCACCAGAATCATAATCATCAGTTGTGGCTCTAAATGAGAAAACCAATTCATGCTCAGATGAAATTGCAGCACGAACATAATATTTGATTAGATCACCTTCCTGGCAGCTTAAATCTTGAACAGCGTAGGCAACCCATTGAACACCATTCGTATTAGGTAGCTTGAAGGTTTGCCAGAACAGCGGGAAAAGATAGAGCCATTCCTGGAAAACAGACCCAGTACCAGGGGAGTAATAGGCTTTAATATCACTATCAACCCAATGCTCATAGTCACTGGCTTTAAGTAGATTTAAGTCATTGCCTATCTTCCTAAGTGAGGCAGTAAATTCCATCCCTCCAACATCAGGATTAATGAACGGCGGGCCATGATATTTATACCGCTCCTCTGCAAGCAGTATGCCCCATGCATTGTTACGAATTTCATTAAAACTATCTAAGGAGTAGATATTCTCATTGAAAGCCAATGGCAAATCAGCACTTGGCTCTTCACCACTAATTTTTGAGGCGTTGCTTAAGGGCTTTAAAAAAGTAAGCTTGGTACCGGAAAGATTACATCTTACCGGTACTGACTTTCTTAAATTAGGCCCTTTAGGGCTTTGTGTAGTGCCAAATAACATCAATTTTTCACAAGCTGCTTTCAAATTAGCTATTTAGATTAGCACGAAATGCCAATGCAGTCTCTAAATCACTTAAGCTATTAGTTGGCATTGAGCTAAGATCGCCCTTATGCATTTGCCCAAATAATAACTTTGCCTTTTGCAGGGAGCCACTGTTTATTGACTTTGCAACAGCAAATCCTACTACAGCAACCCCTGCCACAGTAAGTGCAGTTGAGGCATTACTGGCAGTAGCTTCTGTAACAACTTTCATAGTCTTATACATGGTACCCATAGTACCATGAAGTGCAGTTGCTGATTTTTCTGCGATAGCGTCCATATTTTTGGATAAAGCGTCTAGCTCCCCCGACCCATTTGCTTTTACCAGCGCCGAAAAAACTCCGGCCCCTGCTGTAGCACCAGCTTTAATGCCTGCACCAATAGCTCCCTGGGTACTTAGCAAGGGCGCCTTGGGCTTAAGAGCGTTAGATTTGGCTGTCTTGCTGGTAGCAGCAAATGCGGGATGTAACTGACTGCGCTCTTGCTCACAAGCGGAAACCTGTGTACGACGCTTTAGCAAGGCATATTCACTTGAGTACAGAGTATCGGCAATTAAATTTTTAAAGCTTATTGGGCTTCGTGTACCACGCTTCTCACTCCATTCCATACCAATACTCGTCATAGCACGGTCTAATCGATTGTCATTTACAGTATAATTATTTAGAAAAACCTGCTGTAGCTTTTGGCTGTTGAATGCATCTCCTGAAGAATTTTCATCTTTTGCTTTATATACGTTCTCGACATTAACTTTTTTGGCAACGCTCTTTACAACATCTCTAAAAACTTTATCCCCATTACCATTGGCAGTCCAACATACTACAGGGTCAGGCAAGCCAGTTTTCTTAGCAGCCGTAAACTTAAGCGCCTTCGCTTTATCAGCTTTAGATATATTCTTTTCTTTGATAATATCGTCGCGACTTTTAGTGGCAATATTGCCAAAATTGGGATTACCCAACTGATCTTTTGCCTTCTGGTTGTTAGTTAGCTTCTTAACAGCTTCTTTACCAGTTACTTGTCTGCGTTGATACTCAGATGCGCTAATCCGAGCAGCACCTGTAACCACACTGGCTATTTCATTAATAAACTTGGCTTTTTTATTAACAGTCTCTGTTTTCCGTGTGGCGAAAAAGCCCTGTATTCCACGTTTTTTGGGATAGTGGAACATATAAAATGTATCACCAGCCCCTACTTCACGCCCTGGGTGGCCAGCATTAATAACTGGCGCTCCATATCGGGCGCTAAGTTTAGTATCAGCAACATTAGAATCACATATCAAAATATGGGTAACAGACGTTGGGGTAATTTTGAGCTGATTAGGTTCAATTTTGACCACCTCCCATATTGGCTTATCGTTTACTGATGTTTTGCTATCAGATGAAACTTTAAATAAAGTAGCCTTTTTGTCTCCCTGTGTAAGGGTTTCATCCTCAAAATCAATCTGAATATCATTAAGATAGATATCCCCGTCAGGTAACAATGTGTAGCTTATTTCATATCCGCGTTCGATTTTTACTTTAATTCGCTGGTTCTCGAGGTGCGTATGGGTATCAAAATCATTTGGTTTAGACAATAAACCACGAATGGCCATGTAAGCACCAACAGCATGGAAGTTTGGCTTGCTACCCATTGTACTGGAATAGATACGCCCCCAAAGCTCAGCCGTTCCAGGAGAGGCAACCAAATTTCGCCCCCCACTGCTACAGAGGATATGAGTTTTAATTTGCTGTTCCATCTTTGCTTCCTTTCCTACCCCTGATATGAGAGCCGCTATTTGGTACACTTATCAAGCCCCACTCCCCTCCGAGGAAAAAGCATGGAGCCAGTTTAGTTTCATCTGGATGTGCAAATTTATCAGCAGGTTAGCGCTCTGTATAATTTCCGAAGAAATACAGTAAAGAAAAAAATTCCACTTGCAGAAGAGACTGGCAAGTCATACTACCTTCAGAGAAAATCTAAGCCATTTACAATTAAAAACACAAAAATTGAGTACAGATTTAATAAACTCAAGCTAGCTGGATGTAATCATATGTAATAATTTCCCAAGGGGTCATAAGAGCATCTCTCCCCCAGAAGTACTAATGTACAATTGCCGACAAAAAGCAGCCTCTAATCTACACGCAGCTCCACACTTCTTTTCTGCCATATTTGCCAGAATTTCATTGTTGCTACACTAATCACAATTAACTTCCACCGCTGGTGAATTAATCAGCTATCCCCTGTCATCCTGATACGCATAGAACACCTCTGATCTTAAGCACTGCCAAAAGCCCCCTTGAAACGGCAAACACGGCACTGAACGCTAACATATAGAAAACAGCTCCCTGCTGTATATTGGCCGCACCCTGCCATCCGCTCGCTGTATCTTTTAGCCTGTATCAACCGGAAAAAGGGGCACATAAAAGCTGGGCGCCAGCAGAGACTACGACTACCTACTGCGCCTGCCCAACCAATGGCAACCCCAAACCACGCCCCGGCAGGAATGGCTGGCCCAATACCGCATGCCAAACTACCAACCCAAAACAGAGGAAGAAGACAATATTCCCGAACTGGGCCAGGTAGCCCTGCGCTGGCTCAAACACGCCGGCACCGTAGCCCACGAAACCCTCGCCACCATTGCCGAGACCAATATCAACGACTGGACACCCAGCAAACTGGAAGCCCAGCGCCCCCTATGGCAACTGCGCCTGAAACAATTGGGGCTATCTGCCACCAGCCTGGACCGCGCTGCTGAGAAAGTGGAGATCGCCGTACGCAACAGCCTCAACTGCCCCACCGGCCGTTGGCTATTGGATAGCTCACTTAGAGAATCCGCCTGCGAACTGGAACTCCACAGCGGCGGCCGACAGTTAAGGCGCTCCATTGTGGACCGCACCTTTATTGATAACGAAGGCACCCGCTGGATTGTGGATTACAAAACAGCAGAGCCCAGTGGTGAAGAAAGCCAGGAAGAGTTTATTGCGGCTCAGCTGGAGCAGTATCGGAATCAGTTGGAGAATTACCGCAAGCTCTTTTATGCACGAGGGGAACGGAATATTCGGTGTGCGCTGTATTTTCCGTTGATGCAGAGGTTGGTGGAGTTGGATTAGGGCAGATTACACTCAGCGCCAGAGCATTTCCCAGTCTACGTAAGACAGCGGACCGGGAAATACTCTGAAATGTAGCAGTTCAGACTTGATCTGACTGTTGCCGTTATTTCAGAAGGTGCCCTGTCAGGTCAAGTTTAGTTTGCAAGCCTTTCCTTCCAGATCATTTTTATCCTCTCCAAGGGTTGCTATCAGTGTACGGTCACAACACTTTTTACCCTGATGAGGGCGATCATTATTTTAATGTACGAGCCGTTCGCTCAGATCCATTTACAGCTCTTTGATCAATCCGTATCTTTCATTTCGCAACGGGGGTTGATAAGTCTCCTGATTTCTTTTTGTAGTCTATATTTCTTATCAGCTGCTCAACACTTTCCATGTCCAATTTTTCACAATCGATTTCGTAATAAACGATAAGCAATAGATCAGGATCAGATTTCAAGTTCCAACTATATTTGCAATCTACAGATGTGCTAATAGGTATCAGATATCCTTCAAAGCTACCGATAGTCTCCCTCTTCATTGGCCTTTTATGCGCTTGATGAACTTCTAAAGTTCTAGCCAATCCTAATGATATATTATCGTCAACATCTCTAGATTTGCGTAGAATAATGTGCAGCTTACCATTGGACTGATTGTTTTTTAGTACTAATGGCCCATGCGCTTTCTCGATGATTGACCACCTGTCATCTAAAGGTATTGAAAATTCCTGCCATGATATATCTTCTGCACTTGATAATCCGCTATACAATATAAGGGCAGCTATAATTAAACCAAACTTAGTTGTCCCTATTCTCCTTGTATGATTCATGGACATACACCTCCAGTTGGGGCCCCTGAACCGTCACAGCATTTTGCTTTCAACAGATTTACAGTCGACCCATAACTCTCAATCCTTTTTATAGGTGTTGATATCTTCATTTCGAACCCAGCCATTAGATAGAAGAAATCATTTCAAAATTGGATACAGGATTGGATCACTATTATTAGGGATTTTTCCTCTAAATAGATTCACATTCAGATCAAAGCTAGAGTCAAAGCGTAAAGACGCCCCTGCTCATTCAGCAAACTGAAGTACAAATCTTCGAGTTTTGCCTGAAGAAGAACGTCACAAAATACTAGCTACACAATAGAAATTTGATAGCTCCTATACGAACAAATAGAGAAATATCGGCGTCAAAATTATCTTATTGAAATTTATTAGGTTTTTCTAAGGATCAATTCTGCGTAGAATTGAGTGATAAATATCAGAACTTGGGGCTGCGGGTAGGCAAATTCTGTAAAACCTACCCTAAAGATAGATCCAGGAATTTTCTAAAAAGAGCCACCTCTTCAACAGGAGAACGGTAACGTAAAGTAAGAATAGAGAAAAGGCGCTGACCCAAGGTGCTGCAACACCAGGGGCCAGCTAACCAAATTGATAAGAGTCCTATCAAGATGGCTGTATGCATACTACGCTAGAAACCCGCTCGTCTTCAATAAAGTGGAGCACAATCAGTAGCTTGGAGCGACTCCCCAAGCTTTGGGAGCCTAGCGCCCGCCTTTTCCTATTCTGCGCCCACCGCCCACGCGCCCCTCCACTCTTCCACCAAGTATCACTCACCAAGCTTCCCCACAAAGGAATGCCCATCCACAGCTTGAGTATCGGTAGGAAGAAAACATGTTGATCCTAAAGCGCCGAACAGGCGAGAACCTAAGAATTGGAACGAATGTCTCGATCACAGTGTTGGAAGTGAAGGGAAATCAAGTAAAGATAGGCATCCGCGCCCTCAAAACCCTACCCGTTCACCGCGAAGAGCTTTATATACGCATCAAAAAATAAACAATGGAAACCGCTGAATAGCAGACTCCTCAAGAAAGAAGGCCAACCTCATGCCACCGTCCTATAAATTAGGGCGGTGGCAGCCTTCAAGGTAAGAGCGCCACCCTGAATAGGTCGCGTCATCCTCAATGGTATGAATACCAGTAGCAAGGCCAGCCTATGGTCTCACCACCCATTCCAGGCATGGTTGCGTATCTGAGCCTATTCATCTGCTGAAGCAGACCCAGCAAACCAGAGCCTCCCTCAGCTATCGAAACCCAACACCCGTCACCGCTTATACCGCCCGCGTATACCTGACATTTCTATCAAACGTACTTTTGAGGCTCTCCAAACCAAAAGGCGCCTATGCCAGCGCCGCCCTGCACAGCCTGATCAAAACAGTCAAAGCTAATGCTCTTGAGCCGTATGATTACCTCTGCGAAGTCTATACGGGCCACCAAAGGCCCAATCTCTTGAAGAGAATGAGGTACTACTTCCCTGGAATATCATACTGGCAGGTTAGTGGGTACTATCACGCCCCACCCTGTAGAGTGATTAAGTTGGGTGTATTGAGTGCTTACTCAGTTACCGTATTCGAGGTGAAAGGCAACCAGGTAAAGAAGATATCTACACAGAGTTCTTCTGCCAGATTGAGTAATCCAGTCTTGTATTTGATGATGCGATCATTAGTATGGATCATGGGGTTTATCCTTGGTTTTACTTATAGGTCTAGGCACCTTAATCAAAACCGGTAAACCCCTTTTTTTCAAGAGGATGTGTCAGATTTGGTCTGAACTAATCCATCTAACCTATTACCACTCCCGCCTGCTTCTTCTAGTTTAAGGAGGCGGCAACTATCCTATAACAACTACCTTCGATCTTCTCAGAATACAGCTCGAAATTTAAAATTTAATTTTTCATATAAAGATTGATTTAAGTTAGAGATACTCAACTTACCGTTTTCAGGGCTCCAATTAGAATCCGAGCCTTCTGCATGTAAATATCATTTCTTTTCAATATTATATTGAGCAATATGGAAGTTGGAGGCGTGCTCTAAATGCATCCCCCCATCATTTGAACCTGAAAAAACATGGTGCCTGCAAGGGTCCATTGATACCCCCGGGTTCCCGCCGTTTCCGGCTTTGTAAAGAGCCTCATGCAAATGCTCTCTATTTATTTTTGGATTACCTGCATCACTATAGACACCAAAATTAATTGATCCTTTTATGTTAACTGCTTTAGCCGCTCTCATGCACGCTTGAACAACCATGTCATATAGATCTCTGTTTGCAGCTATTAAATCACTGGTCCGCTTGACAAAATCTTCATCTTCTACATTTAGATTTTTAACGTAAATATTTTCCAGGATCAACTGCTTGATAAAGTCTTCGTTGACACCACAAAACTCTGAGTACTTTTTGGCCGCCACTTCAGCTGCATTTGTGAGGTGCTGACTATTGGTACCATCAATTCCAAAAACCCAGATTTCTAATGCTCCATTAGAATTTTCTCTCTGCCTTTGGGTATAAGCAAAACAATCCTTGGGTGGGTATGCGAGTGGGGGGTGGTGATAGTTGGCTCCTTCCGCAACACCTACAATCTTCCCACCTTTTTTTGGCTTTCTTTTTTTATTACCCCGATTGACTATTTCTGTATCAAGAGCATTGAGCGTTGTGAGTCGTTTTTCTATGATTACCTTTCTCGTAGCAACGGCAGCCTCTCCACTCTCTACGCCTATCGTCCAACGATAAGGAGATAGCGAATATCCCTGCATGCCGCTTTTAATAGGATACTTACTTTTCCAGTCACTCAGGCCTTCAAAAAACGTTCTCACTATAAATTCATTCTGAAAATGAGGCGTTACCCCTGATTGCAGACGAGCCCTGCCGTCAGACATCATAAGTACGCTCATATCAGTTAGAAATTTTTCTTCAGGGGAGCCTTCAGCGATGGAAATGGCACCTCTATAGTCTTTTTTTTGTTTAGGGTCATAAATTTTCATCTACTTAGATTAAGAAGTATGGGGTTTAATTCGCTGATTCTTGAACTTAATAGGACAGCAGGTAATGAATAGAAACATATGCTTTGTTTTCTACGCATGATTTCGAGAAGTATACAAATTTAAAACATGTTCTCAATCAAGAAATAATTACAGTGGATTACTCGTACACATTTAAGTCAAAATTTCTTACCATGTGTTCCTTGTTGAAAAACTCTAGATCTGAAAATTGTTTTCTGGACGTACGGCTGTTTTGACAGCCCTTAAATATATGTAGCATCAGATTTTTTTATCTAAACTTAATTTTGAGGAGTCCGTCAATGATTCACAGTTAGTACACATCAATCCCTTTTAAAAAAATCTTAAAGAGGTGTCCGGTTAGACTTGACCACAACACCGTTTCGCCGTCCACTCATGGAGCTATTAAATATATCCAACTGGAAAAACATATAAAAACAAGTGGAAGCTGGAGACAATGAACCAAGCTGCTCTCGACCCAAAATATAATTTAGGCGCAATTCTACTCTAATACAGGTGATTTTTAATTACATCTGTTACAACATTGGTTATTCAAAATACGTCCCAAGAAAGCCACCAATTATAGAGGAAACAACAATGTCTTCCGGAAATAGTGACTGGACAGTTAAGACTAAAGGAAGCTCTTCATCTCCAACCGCGGTGTACCTAGCAAAAAATGACTCGCCTTACTTTGCCAAAGGTGTTGCCTATTCACCGGTCCCCGTCGGTGGCAGTTTCCATTATCAGCCCCAGATTGGCGACTGGTTCTACGGCCCATGGACGATCATAGCGAAACGTGACATGCCAAAAATGAAATCACTGGGCATAAATTTTTTCCGCACCTATTCTTTCTGGTGGTGGCAGGTGACAACTGATATCAACACCATGCGAAACCTCGACCAGAAAAGCCCAATATCATCAGAACCATTTAATGAGCGTACAGATTTCTTTTCCAGTCTTGATACAAATGATATAGACATCATGATAGGTATCGGGCTGGATGGTGGAAATGTATTCGACGGTGCCAATAAATTTGCCTACATGAACTTCTATTTGCAAACTGCAGAGAAACTAGCAAGCGAATATGGCAGTCAGCCCTCAGTGATGGGATTTTCACTTGCCAACGAGCAAAATCAAGCCCCGCGCAACTCTAAGGCAGAAGTTTGGGCTTTTTACTACTTGATGCGACAACGCCTGCAACGGGGGCTTGGGACTAATAAAAAGCTTACCAGCATCGCATGGCAAAATGATCCGAATCTTTATAATGGTAATACATATGTAGATTTATCTGATAGTAATATAAAAACACTCCCTGTAGATGGTTCCGGGAGCACTGGGATTGATCTCCAGCAAGCAGCGAAGGATCTACGTAACGCACTTGTAGGTAATACACCTACCGATAACAGCAAAGTTCATGTCGAGCAAATAATTTCAACTATTTGTGATGTTTGGGGCATAAATATCTACTCCGGCATGAAAACCAGTTTATCAACCTACGAAACCAACGTATTCAAAAAGTCCTACTACCGCCCATTACTTATCACCGAATGGGGGCATCCAGGAACAGAAAATCAACCAGTAACCACTAAAGGCCCCAGTGATGGCAATGCTCTTCTTGCCGATAAGGATTCAGCAGGTATGCAAACCGCTGCCGATGCCGTCCGTGATGATATAGAGGTAATAGATAATTATGTTAAGTTTGTCTCAGGCGGCACCTACTTTGAATGGTCAGATGAATGGTGGAAAAATGATGCATACTGGGCTGCTATTCCAAAAAGTCAAAATGATTATCTCAGCAAGCAAATCTTAAATTGGAAAAAAGGAGATAAAACACCCACTTATCAGCTTGATTCTGACGGGAAAATCACTTTCACAAATGGAATCAAGGGGTATCCTCAGTACACATTTATCTGGGATGGCAGTGAAGACCCTAGCTGGCCCGAAGAAGGCTGGGGACTCCATTCGATTGCCCCAAACGGCCGTCAAGCATGGGACAATCCTTGGAATACAACCACCAGCGCTCCCTACCCTGCTGATACGCTCACCCCACGTAATAAGCTCATCGACGCACTGATGGGACGTGATGCCTATACAGGTAAAGGCTACCCTATGCTGGAAACGGACTACAAGAATTTTGTATCACCCTAGGAGAGGAGTTGAATTGGACATAAACAGGATAACTTAAACAAGTAATCCTCCCGCCGTCACTACCAGTGAAGTCAGTACACCAATACCCATCAGGCTATAGCGACTGATAAATTGATACGAAATCGTATTGAGTAGCATGGTAAAAAAAGGGAGGGTGGCCATGGCCTATTACTTGGGTGGAAGGAAAGAATACACTGCACTCGAGATGCGCTGCGAATACATCCCTATGAGGTCGCAATCGGCATCCATACTCTATAGGATTGCGAGTGCACGGTATTCTTTCCTTCCCCATTTTTAGTACATCGACCTCAACCTCATTTTAGCCAAACCAGCCTACACTTGGAGGAATCTCTTTAAACCTCTATTTATCAGCGTATTCATTTAGCCGTTTCTGGTGAACCGCCGCATTCCAATCAGAAACGATTATTCGTTTGTCTCAATTTTCTATTTGGTATGTCAATGGTTACGGCTGGCGTTAATTGGTGTTCTCGAGTTTTAATCCTAATATATGTCTGCCTTGGGTTAGGAAAGGTAATCGCAGAACCGTAAATTCTGGCTATTATATCCAGGTTTGGGAAGTACCAATGTTCTGTCCAACCATAATAGTAATTCTGGAGACCCACTAAATAGCAAGTATAAACCGCCAAAGCTATTGACTGAAGAGGAGGGTCAAACCAAATACTAGGTTTTAGCTAGTTTAAATGGTATAGACACTATGGAGATAAAGTACATTTATCGGCTTGGATCGACTCCCCAAGTTCTGGGAGCCTAGCGTCCGCCTATTCCTATTCTGCACCCACCGTCCCCGCGCCCCACCCCTCTCTTCCATCAAGTATCACTTAACAAGTTTCCCCACCAAGGAATGCCCACCCACAGCTTAAGTATCGGTAGGAAGAAAACATGTTGATCCTAAAACGCCGAACAGGCGAGAACCTAAGAATTGAAACGAGTGTCTCGATCACAGTACTAGAAGTAAAAGGAAATCAAGTAAAGATAGGCATCCGCGCTCCCAAATCCCTCCCCTATCTATCGAGAAGAGATCTATGTGCGCATCAATAGAGAACAAAAAGTAGGCAATGGAACGCGTTGAGGATAGGCTCTCCAGGGAAGGAGACCTACCCCTCCCCCACTTTCTCTACCTAGGTTTAACTGTTTCCGATGGCAAGTTACATTAAACTTTGATTATCGCACTAACGCACTTAGCAAAAAGAGAAGTCATAACGCAATAGCCTTTGTTGTGTTTTAGTTTGTCAACTGTATATTGCACGTTCTCTTGCATCCCTTTCTCTATCTGGATCTTCCATACTTTTGACTGCTTCCAAATTATTTAGATAGTCCGTAGGAACCCCCGTTTCTTTAGCTCCATATATCACATGATATAGATACCAAGAATAAGGTTGCAAAGAAGGATCAGTATTCGTTGCATAATATGTAATTGCTTCGAGGGAATTTCCCTTGGTATCAGTTACCCGAACCCTCTTTTCCTTATAGCCGTAACCTAAACCCTCTACCCTATCTAGAGCACCTTTTTCTTTATCTGATATTTCGAACAATGCACCAATCACATGATCTTGTTGTGGTCAAATCTAACCGGACACCTCTCTAAGCACATTTCTCAAATTCGATAGGGGCTACGTCCCCCAGTGTTGTATGTATCCTATGTGAGTTGTAATACGCAATATAGGCTCTCACATCGGCTATCGCATCTTCCCTTGTCGGATAGAGATTTCCCGCCAACCATTCTCGTTTCAGGCTGCTAAAAAAGCGTTCAGTCGGTGCGTTGTCCCAACAATTTCCCTTGCGGCTCATTGAGCACACCATTCCATGCTGTTTCAACAGCGCTTGGTAGGTATGGCTGGCATACTGACTGCCTCGATCAGAGTGGTGTAGAAGACCCTTTGGCGGTGTACGCAAATTAACAGCCATCATCAATGCACGATTTACCAAGGCCGTTTCCATCTGGCGATCTAGATGCCAACCAACAATCCGGCGAGAATAGAGGTCAATCACTACCGCCAAGTACAACCAGCCTTGTACAGTCCAGATGTACGTGATATCAGTGGTCCAAACCTGATTTTTAGCCCTCGGTGAGAAATTCCTATTCAGAAGGTTTTCTGCGATCGGCAGTTGGTGTTTGCTGTCTGTCGTCAGTGTAAATCGCTTCTTGCGTTTTACTGCCAAACCTAGCTTTTTCATTAGCTTGCGGACACGATAGCGACCAATTTTAAAGCCCTCTTTGCGTAACAGTTTCATTAACCGGCGGCTTCCGAGACTCTGTCGAGATTCTGAAAATAAGGCCTTCAAACGATGGCATAGTTTCCATGTCTGGCTATCTATTGAGCTGTCAATACGGTGACACCAATCGTAATAGCTACTCTTACTTACCTGCATCACTCGGCAGAGTGCCCTAACTGGAAAGCCGCTTTGCTGCTCTCTAATAAAGCTGTACTTTATTTCATTTCTTTCGCAAAGAAGGCACTGGCCTTTTTTAGAATTTCCTTCTCCATCCGCAACTGCTTGTTTTCGCGTCGTAACCGGTCCAATTCAGCGCGCTCGCCGACATCCAGCCTAACTCTGCTCTCTTCCTGCTTCAGCTCTTTTATCCAGCGTCGCAGGTTGTTTGCGGTGGTTCCTACCGCCTCTGCGGCCTTAGAAATCGAATACCCTTGCTCAGATACCAGGGCTACGGCGTCTTTCTTGAACTCCGGCTTGAATTGCCGGCGCGTACCTTTTGTTGTCATACTTCACCTCGCTTGGTGGTTTTACCATCTTAGCGAAGTGTCCGGAAAGATTAGACCACTACATCTTTGGGGTTTGGGGTAAACAGTGCATCACACTTGCCGGAGCCGTCTTTACTGCTGACTTTGTGAAAACGAAGAGAATGTTCAGTAAGAGTAAACGTTCCTAGTCGCACAGCACTCGGAACTCTTTCTTTCAGTCTTGGAAGGGACATATTTGACCCGTAAGCAAAGTACCTCATTCTGACTCCATACAGTTATCAGTGAATGCAAAAGTTGCAGCTATATACCACGCCTCTCTATAATTCCAAAGCATGTCAGCGCAACGACGTAAGAAGTCAGCGGCTTTAAGCCATACCGCTTTCCACTCCATTCTCCAAACAAACATCACTTACCAAGCTCCCTCGCCAAGGATGTCAACCCAAGGCTTAGCTATCAGTAGAAAACAAACATGTTGTGCCCTACGGTGAAAACCTAAAAATTGGTATTAAAGCTTCAACCATAAAAGGGAGATCAAGTAAATATAAACTTTTTGGCTCCCAAAGATAGACAATTCTGGACACCCACCAAATAGAGTGGCGAACAGGCCAGCAAAACCAGATGAGAGAATTAGCCGTATTTCTAAGGGAAAATTTTATTCCCTCTTAGAAATATTTAGAGCCCTGAAACAGGTTGTCACCATACTTGAGTCGCCTCAAAGAGGTTTTTAATTAGTTCTTCAATACTCTCTATCTTATCTCCACGATCAGTGTTGGCCAATAAGATCACTCCGACGTTATCTTTTGGGTTGAACACTAGGTAGGAAAAATATCCAACCTCAGCTCCGTTGTGGCCGATTAGAATATGGTCTTTACCCCCATAATTCCAAAGCCAGCCAGAATACCAGAAGACCCCAAAACCATTCTGGGAGGGTGTCAGCATTTGAATAACTGAATCTGGCTCAAGAATCTTGATGTCAGACTTTCGTGAAACTAACACTCCTTCGTTCATTACTGCGGCTAAAAATCTCGCCATATCCAATGCACTACTCCGTAGGCCACCATCTGGCCAGGTCGCGAGTTCATAAAATGGAATTGAAGATAGGGTGTTATCAACTGTGGTATGAGGGCTTGCCAGGTTACTCTGGTTTAACTTGGAAAAATTCCAGCTGGTATTGCGCATACCAAGAGGGGTAAAAATCTCTTGCTCTGCGTAATCAGCCAGAGTTAAGCCCGTGCTAAGTTCCACTGAGTAGCCTGCTAATGCTGCGGCGATATTTGAGTATTTGTAGTCTTGCCCGGGTGGTAGGCCAGTGAAGTTACTATTGGAATCGTAAAATTCCCCCTCACTGTCCAAATAGGCACCGAGAAATCCATCCAGTGTAATTGGACTGCTATCCGGACATAACCCAGGCTCTATTAAGTTGATCAACTTTGTATGAGTGCCGTCACCATGATCAATATAGTAGCTGCACTGGTAAGCCATGCTATCTTTAATTCCCGAACTGTGAGTTACGAGATCTCGGATGGTGATAGGTAAGGAGTCTGGATTGTCAATATTAAAGTCATCTTCACCCAGTAAGTTTTGAATTTCCTGATCTAAATAGAGATAGCCGTCCTCCTGCGCTATGGCCATAGCAGTACCCATAACTACCTTACTGATGGATGCCAGCCAAAATGAAGTATTTCTGTTAACCCTTTCATTATTTTCCAGGCTTTTTACACCGTAGCCTTTGGACCATATAACAGGCTTTTCTGGATTGGTAACTATAGCTACGGCCATGCCTGGAATATTGTTATCCAGCATATACTTTTTAATCATACGATCAATAGTATGCTTCTTACCTGGTTTAAATACCTCTTTGTATACTCCCGGACTATCATGATAAATCCCTGAAGTATTAGTATCTACAGCATTTCCATTGTTGGAAATTAATAGCGTAAATAAGAGGAGAGGTTGAGCAAATACTGATTTTCTATGACGATATTCCATGCTAAAGCTTCCTTTTCTTGAATATTACTTGATTGAGTAAAAGTCTGCCATACAGCTCTATATCGAGAATATTATGTTCAATAATTACTGAACCTCTGATGAATACAATTACTAATTTTTAGTCAATTAAAATCGATAACCCAGCCATCTAAACAGGCGATAAGAGCTGAACTCCTGCTACTTCTTTTTGCCAACTTTACCGACGGCGGTAACCGGAATGTGAAAAATTCTGGACACCCACCAAATAGAGTAGCGAGCGGAGCAGTAGAAGCCGGATTAGAAAATTGACATTAGTCCTACAAAATGATCTAAATTCAACAGGTTATAGTCAAATACCAACTCAGGAAAACTAACCCACCACCCTTCCCTATTCAACACTACTGCGGCCATTTCCCACTCGAAAAACATTACTTCCCAAACTCCCCCATCAAGGAATACCCACCCACAGTTTGAGTATCAGTAGGAAGAAAACATGTTGATCCTAAAGAGCCGAACAGGCGAGAACCCAAGAACTAGAACGAATGTCTAAGTTACAGTGCTAGAAGTGAAGGGAAATCAAGTAAAGATAGACATCCGTGTGCCCAAATCCCCCTCCATCCATCGAGAAGAAATCTATGTGCGCATCAATAGCGAACAAAAAATTAGGCAATGGAAGGTAGTGAGGGCAGGTTCTCCATGGAGGGGGGATCCAATGGACCCCTAACCTCTATAATAGAGGCTAACTGTAATTAGCCAACAGTGCATTAAGCCTTGAATACCGCACTCAAATATTGCATACTAGGTATATTGCACGCAGCGATAGCTGTCCTTTTATACTCTGATTAGGCGCCGACTAAATCACCGCTATTTTTAATAGTTTTGATAATTAAACTACCCAGCTGCCTTGTATTGTATTGGTTTCCATTACTATTGAAATGACTGATATTTAGTGACGTTGCAATTTCGCGCAAAACTGGCTTTGATGGCGATGCTACTTCATCGTTGACTTTTACTTCTATGGTTCCGTTTTCAAGTTCGACTATTTGATATTTCCTGTATTTGACTTGTTTTATAGCGAGCATTTCAGAATCTGGCTTTCTGGGTGAAAGTAATCTTGAGAGAGCAACATTTACCTTACCATTGGCATCTGGATTACCCATAAATTCTATAGCTTTTGGTATGGACTCATTTATCAAGGTCTCAATTTGCATTTCATCAGTATTAATTCTAAGAATTATTACTCGGTCTACTTGGTTTAAAGTATTTGGGTTGAATGAAACGTATCCAGATGCGCCCATTTTTGCTGTTGTTTTTACAGATACTCTCTCACCACTAGCAGAGACAACATCATAACCATGCTGGTTTACTTCTGTAGCCATTTGACCATTAGTTATCAATGCAGCATATAGTTCACCAATACGCCCTACAAGATGCCTCAGTTCAGTGGGTTTTAGCCCCATTGAAGCTCTCTCTCGAACCAATTCATTGCCTCTCCGAGAGACTGGATTAACTGCATCTGAGTAAGAGCCACAGCTTGCTCCTTTGTTAATTGAACGTCCTAATCGTCAATTCGAAAGCAACAACTATATATCACGTTTCTCATTTATTCCAAAGCCCACCAACTTGCATACACCAAAAGATGTAGAGAACACTAGAAATTCTGGACACCCAACCTTCCCTATTCTGCACCAATACAGCCATTCCCTACTCGAAAAGCATTACTTACTAAACTTCCCCAACAAGGAGTACCCACCCACGGCTTGAATAACTCTAGGAAGTAAATAGGTTGACCATAAAGCACCGAACCGGCGAAAGCCTTTAAAATGGAACAAATGTACCAGCTTCTGTACTAGAAGTGAAAAGCAAGCATCCACGCCCCCAAATCACTTTCAGCCCATCGTAAAGAGATCCATGTGCGTATCGAAAGATAGGCAATGGAAGGTATCGAGAGCAGATTCTCAAAGGAAGGAGCCTACAATACCCCCTATCTTTTTCGAGACCATCCTCTATCAGATAGGGATGTATCAAGTTCTGAAAATGGTACTAACGTCACCATCAGTCGGAGCTAACTTTGTGGATTTTTTGTATGAAGATAGGAACGTGGCGACCGTGTAAAATGTATACAAAGCTTTGCTTGATTATACATTTACTATTACTCTTCAATAGGATATTGGCTGGCACCGTGGTTACCTATATTTGGAGCGCTATTTTTAAATTGAAACAACTCTTCTCTAGAGCCCTTTTCCGCATACAAACTAACCGTAAACCTGTTTGCATACTCACATGAGCGAAGATCGACCTCCGTACCGGCTGCTATGCTAATACCTTGAGCCGTGACATCCTGACTCAAAACATAAACGGAGGGGGTGGAACAGAGCAGGTCATAACTTGGAGAATTTGCCCACCAACCCAGGAAAAAGCCCGTGGTGACCAGTGCCGTTGACATTAACAAACCTTTAAGAACTTTTTTCACGATCTATCTCGATTAAATATATAACTCTCACAGAGTGGCAAAGAGTCCAGAGATCATACTTCCTCCTGTTAAACATTGACATTCGCGAGACAATATCAAGGAAAAAAACTCTGGACACCCAGTACATAGAGTACCTAGCAGTGTAACAGTAGCCAGACTAGAAAATTGGTACAGAAACTATATAAAAGGATGTAACTTCAAAAAGCTATAGTTAAGCACCGACTCAGGATAACTGGCAACCACACTTCCGTATTCTGCCCACGGCGATCGTTCCCCACCCGCAAACCACCCTTACCAAACTCCCCCAACAGGGATACCCGCTCACACCTTAAGCATCAGTAGGAAGCAAGCATACCTCAGAATTAAATGGATCAAGTATCTCTACCCTACCTGAAAATTCAGAAGAAAATATTACTAACACTTTTAAGCGGGTACAGATATCCTAAACTATTATTCGGCTTATAATCTATACTTCTTAACATGATCAGTTGTTAGACGGTAAATAGTATTTTACTTAAAAAGGCCAGATACCACATTCTGGCCTAAATGTATCTTGGGTGTATTATGTATGCATTTTCAATGTATCTAAAAGATCATCTTTAAAATCAATTTGCTCTAATGATTCAGCTGTAAAAATCAAAGCTAATGCTTGATCCACAAAAACATAAACTGCCCCATTAACTTCCTCTACCTGCTCAACCACTGCCCAACTATAGAAACTATGGCCATGTTGATAAGTTTCTTTAATACCCTCTGGAGTAATCTCATACTCTTTAGAGCCTAATATTATTCCATCTTTATTTGGTGTAAAGCACTCGCCTATTTTTACGGCCAACAACTGATCCTACCCATCAACAACGGACACACCACTAAGCGACTAGTTGTTCCTCAAACGCCTCAGGGCTTAGATAGCCATTGGCGCTGTGTAAGCGATTTCGATTGTAGTCTATCTCTATATACTCAAATACGGTTTCTCGCATGAAGCACCTTGTAGGAAAGCGGTTACCATGGATTGCTTCTACCTTAAGTGAGTGGAAGAACGTTTCTGCACAAGCATTATCATAGCAATTACCTTTGGCGCTCATGCTGCACCGCAGATCATACGCTGTAATTAAAGATTGATAATCTTTAGAGCAATACTGGCTTCCCCTGTCAGTATGCACGATAACATTCGTAGGTTTCTTACGTCGCCATAAAGCCATTTGAAGGGCGTCACAGACCAATGTAGCCGTCATCGTTTCTGACATCGCCCAACCAATAACCAGCCGACTATATAGGTCTATCACTACAGCCAGATATAACCAACCTTCTTCCGTTCGTAGGTAGGTAATATCCCCAGCCCATTTCTGATTCGGCGCTTCAGCATTAAAGTTCTGCTCGAGCAAATTTGGAGCTACTGGCAGACCATGTTTTGAGTAGGTTGTGGCTTTATATCTCCTGCCTGCTTTAGCCCGTAGGCCCTGTCGATGCATGCTGGCAGCAATTGTTTTCTGGTTATATTTACTCCCCTCACTGGCCAACTCCTTCGTCAGACGAGGGGCGCCGCTACGTTCTTTGCTGGCTATAAAGCGCTGCTGTACCAAGCTATCGAGCTGCATTCGGTACTGCTGGTACTTGGATTGGTCAGCCGATCTTGACACCCAGTTATAAAAGCCACTGCGAGATACGCCCAATACCTTGGCCATCGCTTTGATGCTGAATTCATGCCTGTGCTTTTGCATGAAGGCGTACCTCATTTCAGGCTCTTTGCAAAGTACGCTGCGGCCTTTTTTAAGATCGCCAGCTCCTCTGCCTGCTCAGCCAGCTGCCGCTTAAGTCGAGCATTTTCTGTCGCCAGCTCTCTCTCGGCATCCCCTCGGCTCTGATGTAACTGAGCCTTACTTCGCCATCCGTAAATCTGGGAAGGATGCAACCCAAGCTGTTTAGCGGCAACGCTTACCCCGACCTTGAGCGCCAGTGCCAGAGCATCTTTTCTATACTCATCTGAGTATTGTTTACGAGTGGTTTTGGTTGGTTTACTTGATCTTGTCATAGGGCACCTCTGCTGCGTAGTTTATCGCTTAAGAGAGTGTCCGTCGTTGGTGGGTAGGATCAAACCTACTAAGAGCAACATAAAAAAGAAACGCAAGTGATATAACCATAACTAACATGAACGGACTCAGCTCAATTTTTCCACTCTTAAACTGAACACAAGACATAAAAACTAAACCGATAGCCAACCAAACAACTAGGTTCTTAAGAATCGATATCCATGTATGAGATTTCAAACGACTACATACCACATAATCACAATAATTATTATAGTCAGCTTTAGAGGTTACTACTTTAAATTTCAAACGAATCTCCACAATCTACATCATATATAAAGGTCAATCTACCTTAAGCCCAAGCGTAAATTCTTTTGGACACACAGCGAAAGCTAATCACATCACTATACTTCTACTCCCTGAGGCGCTTTTCTGCCTTAATAAATCTTCTGAACGTATATACCATTACGGCAATATAAAGGGCAATTACTATCGCCATAGCAGAAATATCATAGACATTTATCACCCAGCTTTCTGGGTGTTGATCTCCTTGCACCAATAGCGTAGTAGTTAGAAATGACACTAACAGCAGCAGTATAAATACAGCGGTTATCAATAGAAGTTTGCATGCCAGGAGTATAAATCTCTTCATGAAACAAAAACCTAGGTTAGGCAGTTGAAGGCAGATGCAACCTGTACCTATATTTGTCTAAATAATTAGCTCAATACGACCTCCCTACATAAGGGAGGCCTTAACTACTTTAACCTTTTTACTTTATGTCCCGACCTTCAGACTGAGGTTAAAGTGGGGCCCCTATTCTCCCACTCGTCAATCATTCTATCGGTCAGCGCCCTCAAACGCCCCATGTATAGAATATCTTCTTGAAGCTCTTCAGCTTCTTCATCATCACATTCATTAATATCAACATCACATAATTTTTCTTCGTAGCAAGCAAGGGCTTCTCGTATATAGTTCAAATCTTTGTAGTTATAAGACATCACTTAACTCTCATATATTTTTTTAAGGCGGCAAGCTTTTCAAAATACTCGGAAACAGGCATGTCGATTTCCGCTTCAATCGAGTAGTGGGTATTGCCTTCTGCATCGGGAAACATATCTTTTGCAATAATCAACCCTGGTTCCAATCTTGCATCTTTGGTAATTATCCACCAAGCATCCTTTCCCTCTCTAAATGGAACTTTGCTACTGATACCATCGAAAAGTGATACCCCACCCGATTTAGCCAAAATATACGGCTCTGAAGAGCCTGGCATCCGGTAGGTTACGATATCGTTTCGCTTGGGCCTTTCTTCACCCGTTCTGTTGTTTTTCACCATCATTGGCCGATGGTCCTCACGATACCTAACCTTATCGATCTGCGGATTATCAAGCTTTCCTTTCCTAAGCACCACATCCACATCAAATCTCTTCATATAGACTTGATTGGCACGTTTGTGTAGTTTTGCGTGCCCTATGGCATCATCCCGTGTAAAGCTCAAAACATTTAGACCCATTGACTCACTCCATAAGTTTCAATCCGATGTTGCTAAGCGATATTACTTCAATGCTTAACGACGAGCCACAGCCAACCGCAAACCCGATCCCCATTGCCATTAGAGTCATAGCGAATCCAATTAGGTAACTCAGTAGCTTGAAGCAAATCCCCAATTTCCGAGTCCGTAGCCCCCCGCCTTTTACAGGCCACGTCCACCACTCCGAACTGGCGAAAACTAAAAATTGGGACGTTCGTCTCCACAATAGTGCTGAAAGTGAAAGGAAATCAAGTAAAGATAGGCATCCACGCCCCCAAATCCCTCCACGCCTATCGTGAAGAGATCTATACGCGCATCAAAAGAGAACAAAAATAGGCAGTGAAAGACGGACGAGCACGGTTTGTCTTTCTCATCAACGGTCAAGCATGCTGTCTCAACAATGGAATTTCTAAGCAGATTTTAAGAAAAGAGAACTAAAGTTAACTGTGCCTATTGGATTATAGAAGACAGTCAGCATATCCCTTCCGGGATGAAATTTGTATAAGCCCCTGATAACCCTGCTCATTATTTACGGGCAGTGACAGAACGCATGCAAGTTGATGAACTCGTTTTCAAACTAAGATCTATATCTGATAGATATGGCTATCATGACAGATCTGCAACTGGAGGCTTATAAAAGTGCTTAAATTTAAAGAATCTGAGTCTGATGCTAAAAGCTTCGCTTTACGTTATGCCAAAGAAATGAATGATGAACTTCTTGAAGAGTTTATAAATTCGAAAGTACAAATTAATTCGAACGAAATGGCAGCGTCATTGACACAATCATTTTGGGAAATGACAGACTTAGCAATCAAAGATAATGAAGAGCAAAAAGTCATAGAGGGAATTAGTGATATAGAGTTCTGGATGCATAAACTCTTTAACAAATTTTCTGGCTACATGCTTATTAATGGTTTTGAAGAAGTTTGGGAAAGCACATCAAGTAAGATACGTAACTAAACCCTGGCACTGCCTTGCTCCAATTTAAGGGTGTATAGGTTTTCTTACACCCCCTTGGTCTATCAGTATCCAGGAAGTAACTACTCTTGTACTTGGCGATCCCCATTCGCTCTACTTTGTTTAGAGGCTAGGGTTTCCAACATGTTGGCTACTTTCTTTGCATGAATTGTGCCCGAAAATGCACCCCCATGCCCCCTATCACCAGCATCAAATATCCCTCTAACCATGACATATTTTCTATCATACTTCTCCAATTCAAGAGTAGAGTCTGTGTCTTGACCTATCGATCCCCCATATACTGTTTTTTCAGACTCCTGAACCCAAATTGAATTTTCTGTTAATCGACCTTCTGCTAAACTTTTACTTAGAAATAGAGCTCTACTTTCATTACGAATACGTAAATATCCTCTAACTAGAATTTCCTCGCCGTTAAAGCTAGATGGATTACTAATTACCTGAATCATAGAAACATGCTTTACATGACTCGAACCACAGCTAGTCAAAGTAACTAATCCAATACATACAATCATGAGTCTACGAAAATTCACTCTGAAACTTCCTTACTAAACTTAATCTTCAGTTCTAGCATATTCGTCTGGTAGAGAAATACCAAAAGGTCCAATCTCATTCGGAAACTTAAATGCTCTCTCGTAAGGCCATAATACTTGAAAAAAATCTGGGTACCTAGCAAATAAAGCGGCTCCCTAAGCACTAAACTGGCGAAAGCCTATCAACTGGTCGTATATATCGAGCACAGCGCTAGAAGTGAAAGGCTATAAAGTACAGCTTAGATTCCATGCCCTCTGGTCCCCTCCCATTCATCGCGAACAAGTCGATACTCGCATTTAAAATGAACAAAAAGTAAGCAGTGCGGACAGTTTTCTATGGAAAGAGACTCAAGCCAATCCTCCTCTATAGAGATTTGGTCTGAACGAATACCTATCAAACTATGTGTTACTTTGAACTACACATCTACCTCCTTAGGAAAACCAGCCAAACCCAGCTTCTTAAAAGCTGAAGATAGATTCTCACGGCCCTTCTTCTTTAGAACCACTCGCGTCGAGACGTGATCCTACCCACCAACGACGGACACTCTCTTAAGCGATAAACTACGCAGCAGAGGTGCCCTATGACAAGATCAAGTAAACCAACCAAAACCACTCGTAAACAATACTCAGATGAGTATAGAAAAGATGCTCTGGCACTGGCGCTCAAGGTCGGGGTAAGCGTTGCCGCTAAACAGCTTGGGTTGCATCCTTCCCAGATTTACGGATGGCGAAGTAAGGCTCAGTTACATCAGAGCCGAGGGGATGCCGAGAGAGAGCTGGCGACAGAAAATGCTCGACTTAAGCGGCAGCTGGCTGAGCAGGCAGAGGAGCTGGCGATCTTAAAAAAGGCCGCAGCGTACTTTGCAAAGAGCCTGAAATGAGGTACGCCTTCATGCAAAAGCACAGGCATGAATTCAGCATCAAAGCGATGGCCAAGGTATTGGGCGTATCTCGCAGTGGCTTTTATAACTGGGTGTCAAGATCGGCTGACCAATCCAAGTACCAGCAGTACCGAATGCAGCTCGATAGCTTGGTACAGCAGCGCTTTATAGCCAGCAAAGAACGTAGCGGCGCCCCTCGTCTGACGAAGGAGTTGGCCAGTGAGGGGAGTAAATATAACCAGAAAACAATTGCTGCCAGCATGCATCGACAGGGCCTACGGGCTAAAGCAGGCAGGAGATATAAAGCCACAACCTACTCAAAACATGGTCTGCCAGTAGCTCCAAATTTGCTCGAGCAGAACTTTAATGCTGAAGCGCCGAATCAGAAATGGGCTGGGGATATTACCTACCTACGAACGGAAGAAGGTTGGTTATATCTGGCTGTAGTGATAGACCTATATAGTCGGCTGGTTATTGGTTGGGCGATGTCAGAAACGATGACGGCTACATTGGTCTGTGACGCCCTTCAAATGGCTTTATGGCGACGTAAGAAACCTACGAATGTTATCGTGCATACTGACAGGGGAAGCCAGTATTGCTCTAAAGATTATCAATCTTTAATTACAGCGTATGATCTGCGGTGCAGCATGAGCGCCAAAGGTAATTGCTATGATAATGCTTGTGCAGAAACGTTCTTCCACTCACTTAAGGTAGAAGCAATCCATGGTAACCGCTTTCCTACAAGGTGCTTCATGCGAGAAACCGTATTTGAGTATATAGAGATAGACTACAATCGAAATCGCTTACACAGCGCCAATGGCTATCTAAGCCCTGAGGCGTTTGAGGAACAACTAGTCGCTTAGTGGTGTGTCCGTTGTTGATGGGTAGGATCACTCTTCCTCATTGGTATATGCAGGAATAGAAAATGAGTAAGCAATACTCAATAACGACAAGATTATAATTCCAATAGATATTCGCTTCATCGTAAGTTACAATTAATGTATTCTTATCCAGCTACCGTGCACTTAGCGGGCCAACGGGATCTCGGTCTTAAATACCTTAGCAAGTATTAGACACTCTCACACTTAAATTCTCTAAATTCAAACTTATTGGTTTCGAGATAAGTTTTTAAGCTAGAGATCGGTACGCCGTGAGTAGGAAAATAGAACCCTCCCTCAAGCCTTACATATTTTGATTCGCGAATCTTAGGATACGTATCCTCTAGTGGTACAGCTAGCTCTCGATCTTTTTCCTGGTATTTTAATGGCCTTATCTGTTCATAAATAGAGCAAGGAAACCACCACAGGTCTTCCTTTTCGTACACTGGAATTGCAAGGTCGCCGTTAATAAGCTTGGCTAATGGCATACGGTGATATCTAGGTAATATATGTGAATTCGACTGGGAGCCAATAAGTATGATTTCAGATTTGTGTGACCTGAAATCAAAGCTCTGTAGCCCAAAATGCCCTGTTGTTGCCACCTCAATTCTTTGCGGCAACTCTTCTCCATAGATTTGATCAATAACCACATAACTAATTACTTGTGGCGGAGGATCGAGGCATACAACATTCTCCTTCGTACACTCTTCAAACTGCTGCAAGTATCTACCCTTTAAAGGAACAGCAACAATCACTGTTGGTGAAAGCTCTTCTTCTTCCACTTCAGGATATTTCTGCACTTTGGAAGCACAACCCAAAAGTAAGCATTCAATGACAATTAGCAGTATAAGAATTCTTTTCATGGGTTTGCCTAGTGTATTGCTCAGCTGCCATCTAAATGACGCTGCTTTGTGTTAGCTTAGCGTACAGCACAAAGTGCGCGAAGTATTGTCGAATAAAGCAGCAGTTTGTTAGGCAGAGCTGTTTTCATCAACCTCTTCCCAAACTGCTTTTGAATCCAAAAATAAATGCTGCTTTACTTTTAGCCTCTCAAAGCCAGTGTCAAGCAAGCTTACAGGAACGTACATAGCCTTATCATCGTTCTTCCCAGGTAAGGATGATCCACATTCTGAACAAAAACTTGTTTGCCAATCATGATTTGGCTTTCTCCATATTTTTATATGGTCTTGACCAGAACCCCACTCAAAACTTTCATTAGCAATCACCGTTACGGCTATTCCGCCTCCACCTGTAGCTTTGCGACAAATAGAGCAATGACATATATATACATCTTCAGGGATTACGCTAATTCTGAAATTTACTGATCCGCAGTTACAGGAACCATTCGCTATTTCAGTCAATTGTATCTCCTATGCGCCTAACAATTAATTCAAAAGCAACATCTATATATCACGCTTCTCTATGATTCCAAAGCGCGTCAACCCGATGATATATAAAGTCATCAGCTGGAAGCTATTCTTTAAGCTTGGTAGCCTATTTCCTGTTCTGCGCTCACCAATCTACCAACAATCATCACTTACAAAGCTTCCCTACCAAGGAATGCTCACCCACGGCTTGAGTATCGGTAGGAAGAAAACATGTTGATCCTAAAGCGCTGAACAGGCGAGAACCTAAGAATTGGAACGAATGTCTCGATCACAGTGTTGGAAGTGAAGGGAAATCAAGTAAAGATAGGCATCCGCGCCCCCAAATCCCTCCCCGTCCATCGTGAAGAGATCTATGTGCGTATTAAAAGAGAACACAAAGTAGGCAATTGAAGGCGTTGAGGGAAGGTTCTCCAAGAAGGGAGGCTCCAGACGATCCTCCTTCTTTAGTTAATAAATCTAGCTCTTTGCTGAGCCGTAACCAAATAGTTAGGGCCTGAGTTTTGCTAATGCTTGCTCGGACAAGCAACATTGAGGGCAATACATCAGCACAATAACTTGTTAGAGCTAAAGTGGTTCCCTACTGAAATTGGTAATTTCTTGACCAAAAACTTCTATTGCTTGATTTTCTAAACGTTCCTTGAGGCCAATAACTTCTAGATAGTCATTCCCAGCATCTGCCACTTCATCCTCATCTTCAGATGTTTCACAAATAGACTTTAAACGCTCAGCTTCACGAGTTATTGCCTCAAGTACCATCCGGGTTTCCCAATCACATAGTGATGTGTTCATTTCTTTTATATGTGTCAAAACGTAATCTGCTTTATGAATACCTTCTAACACTTCAATGCCAGTTTTGAAAGTAGACCCTTGAATTCATTGAGGGGCATATTTGCTGTTGGAGCGATACTATAATGCCCGGACCTATCATTAAGTAATTTTTGACCTGGTGGAACTGGTGTCCCATTAGAAATCTTCAATACCCAGCCCGACATCGGTGTTGATTCAACCCTGCTCTTTGTTGATAGTGATATGCCTTTCCCATTTGCAATCACTATCAAGATTCCATTGGTATTGGGTAGTATCTTTGTTGGCTTTCTCGCCTGCATACTCCGCTATTCAGTCATCCGTAGAGCTTGCTTATAGCAGTCACCAATACCACCTCGATTACGAGCCAATTCCCTACTTATCGTAGGTTGGCTAACCTCAATCTCCCTGGCGATCGCATTCTGCCTCCAGTGACTTTTCTTTAGGGCCCAAATCTGGCAGCGCTGCTCTTCGGTCAGCTGTCGGTAGTTTTCCGTCATCACTTAACTTCTTGACGAAGAAGAAGCGGTAGATGTAACCTTCAGCTGACCATTCTTTTTCGGGTGATTAACTGATCCAGTTCAGAGTTGAATGCAGGACCAATTAAATTTCAAGTTAATGTAAATTTTACTTATTTTGTTTGTAGGCCTGCTGGCAGAC
Source organism: Microbulbifer sp. GL-2 (assembly GCF_007183175.1). Lineage (NCBI taxonomy): Bacteria > Pseudomonadati > Pseudomonadota > Gammaproteobacteria > Cellvibrionales > Microbulbiferaceae > Microbulbifer > Microbulbifer sp. GL-2. The sequence continues at coordinate 3,732,585 of NZ_AP019807.1, read as the reverse complement.
ATGGCTCATGTCAGCAGGCTCAACTTTAATTGTAAAAAGATCAACTAATAAGCATAAACTGCGCCTGCAAATGGTGCATCATTATTATCCTGCCCCGTACCTTCTGTCCCATCTGCATCTCCATCTTCGAAAGGCGTTGCGATGATTAAAGTTTGCCCATCAGTTGACATTGTTAAATTGTGCCCAAATAAATCCCGTGAATCAGTATTACTGGCTTTAATATAATTACCAGTTTCCCATGAACCAGATAAAGAATTATACAGATACATGTAGGCTGCTCCAGAGTATATCTTGGACTGATCTTCGATTGTTCCTCCAACACCTATAGCGCCTCCGCCGCTGCCCGAAGCTGCAATAGCCAGAATTTCTCCGTCGCCAGATAACTGTATAGACTCGCCAAACCTCTCGCTACTCTGAGGTGCGAATGACTTTATATAAGTTATTTTTTCTGGTGTGTTGTTATCAGTATAACCTGTCCAGGGGTCTTTCTTTTCTGCTTCACCAGGCTCTTGATATATATAAGCTGCACCAGCGTAAAGGTAATCATAATCAAACTCTACTGGAGGTGTAGCCGTAACCCCACTGCCAGCACCTACTTCTCTAGGTGCGCCAACTGCAAGTACCCTGCCATTGGTTGATAGCGAAACTGAGTAGCCAAACACTTGGCCGTAGTCGGAGTCAAAACTCTTTAAATAAGCAGCTTGTTTCCAGGTCCCACCTTCATTTTCCCGGAAAATAAAAACTGCACCGTAGTCAATATTGTCAGAGCTTGAGGGGATATATTGCTTATCGCCTGGATCAATCCAATCTCTAGGCGCACCAACAGCCAGAATTTTGCCATCCTGGGAGAGTGCTAGATCTGCACCAAACTTCGACTCATAGAGATATTCCCCTGGAAATTTTGAGTCTGTATCCGCTCCTTCAAAATGCGGGGTCAGGGTGTGTAAGTACTGTACCTCAGAGCCTTCTTCTGCATTGATATCAATATCATAGATGGCAATCCCGTCTAAGGTTTTAGCTGCTAAGCGTTTACCGCTACCTGATAAAACTAATGGGCTTTTATATAAAAATACATCACTGTAATTATAATCATGAGAAAACTCTTTAAAGAGAGTCCATCCTTTTTCTTTACGTTTGAATAGGTGAAAATTATAATTTTTCGACATGACTGCAAGTATTTTTCCATCCATCGAAAGTTGCAGTTTACGGCCAAAATAACGTTGAGTCTTTGGAGCAGCTTCAGTCAGCCTATCTACCTGTTTCCATTCAAAATTGTTATTCCGCTCAAAGGTATATATAGCACCTTGACTGTCTTCCGTATCGGAATAACCTATTGCGGAAACTACCATCAGCGTACCGTCAGCAGATATGGCAGTTGAGTAACCGAACATCTCGTCTATGGTGGATATATCAGCCTTTAAATAACTGATAAGCTCTTTAGAATTAGCAGTTTCTGGGGTTTCTAATGGGTGCGTTGATCCTAATATCTCCCCTTCAGCATCGACAGCATGTAGCTGAAATTGGATATCTCTATTTGGGTTTTGCTGGAATAAGTGCAGCGGAACATGAAAATCAAAGCTAATTGCATCTTTGGCGATGGAATCAAAAAGAACCCTTGATCCTGGAACGCTGCCATTGAATCCCTCGATACTACCATAGGAACCGTCAAGCTGAAAATGGTCAAGTTGCAGGAACTTATCTTCATCAGTATTTAATTTCCACTCCAGATGAAAGCTGGCCTGGGCATTTCCTTGGTGGTCTATCGCAGAAAGCGTGGCCTCTGAGAACAGTTCAGGCTCTGGTTCGGGCTCTGGTTCAGGCTCCGGCTCTGGTTCAGGCTCCGGCTCTGGTTCAGGCTCTGGTTCAGGCTCTGGTTCAGGCTCTGGTTCAGGCTCTGGTTCAGGCTCCGGTTCAGGCTCCGGTTCAGGCTCCGGTTCAGGCTCCGGTTCAGGCGTGGCTTGAGATTCTGGTACTGAGCTACCAGTGCTGTCACTACTACCACCGCTACAGCCTGAAAAAATGGAAACTAATACAAATATTCCGAAAATTGTACACTTACTCATCAAAATATATTCGCCCAAATTGAGTTGAAGCTTCAAACAACGATCTTACATGTACGTTGCCTATGACTCGTACTTATATTGAATTAATAAACTGTTAGATTTAGAAAGCGTTATAGTATCAAGCTACTACACCCACAAGCTACCACCTGTCTGTTGTGGTCAAATCTAACCGGACACCTCTCTAAGCACATTTCTCAAATTCGATAGGGGCTACGTCCCCCAGTGTAGTGGTCTACTAAACCCGGACACCAATTTAGGTGGTAAAGTTGCCATCGAAAATAGAGGTGCTCAATGAGTAGACAACGTCGCTCCTTTTCTCCTGAATTTAAATTAGAGGCTGTCCGCTTGGTAGTAGATCAGGGCTCTGGACAAAATCTCTATACCCTGGCGAGCTCTTATAATGTCCTCGCCAGTCACACTTAAAGAAATCCCGCGCACCGGTGGCAGGGCCTGAGTGATATCAGGGGAAACTGTATATCATCAGCACGGCATTCGCTGATAACGCTCATGTATTCAGCTCCCATTCAGTACAAATCAATACCCTGCACATTGTCAACATCCCTTTACCGAAATTCGTTGAACAGTAGGATATAGATCGTACCATGGGGATGGGTTAACCATGTAAAACCAGGGAGGATTTACCATGAAAAACAACTGCGTCACTTCAGCCCTATCTAACCTATTCATTGCCACTAGCTTATGCATCTCTGCTTATGCAACTGGAATGGATAGTAACGAAACCAGTGACCAGGATAAGAGAGCCGGATTTTATTCAACTATTAAAACCACTGACCTGTGTAAAATTGACGAGGCCGTTGAAAAGTTCATGCAGGACAATGCGGTTCCCGGTATGGCTATCGCCTTGGTCGCCAGGCCGCAAATGCCTATCATCTGGTCCAAGGGATATGGCGTAAAAAGTCTGGATGATGGAGGCAAAGTAACCAAAAATACCATTTTTTGGCAGGCATCGGTCAGTAAGGCTGTTATGGGAACCGCCATCGCCAAAGCCCTGGAGAGCGGAATCCTTAATTTGGACCAGAAGGTGCAAAATTTACTGGCCGGAGGGTATTTCGAACTTGATAATCCTGGTTCGCAACCGATCACACTGCAGCACCTTGTGACCCATCGATCTGGCATTAAAGATTTTGAGGACGCCTATCAGTGCAGCTTCTATATCAACCATGGTGACGGCACTCACACAAAGCTGCTGGACCTCGTAGCACCGGGGGCCTGCCCCGCAGACAGCCCTATTGACTTGGCGGGCTTTTTGGGTGCTTACTTGGATAGAGATGGTGAATTTTATGATTTTGAAAATAATTTTGGTGCACAGGTACCAGGCCAGAAGTACGAGTATTCAAATATCGGTGGCGCACTGGCGGGCTATTCACTGGAGCTGGCCAGTGGATTCTCACTGGCCGACTATGCACAAAGAGAAATATTTACCCCTCTGGGTATGAATAATACAAGCTGGAAACTCTCGGAGCTGAACCCAGACAAAATCGCCAGACCCCATTACCAGCTCAATGGCAATCTTACACCATTACCACTCTATGACCTTGCAACTTGGCCCGACGGTGGTCTGAGAAGCAGTGCCTATGATATGGCCACGTTCCTCGCCACTATAATGAACGATGGAAAGTTGGCTTCAGGAAACCGGGGGCCCAGAATTCTTGAGGCCGATTCTGTCGCTCAGATGCTGACACCAATCGCGGGTAATTTTGGTATCTTCTGGTATACCTCGTCATCCTACTATAATGGAGAAGATCACAGGATAGTTGGTCACAATGGTGGTGACCCCGGTTCCTTTTCTTACCTGTTTTTTAATCCAGTCGAAGAAGTTGGGGTAATATTCATGGGCAATACCGATCACAATGGCATTTCTGAAAGCAGCTTTGACATGCTCCTTGCAACTCTCCTTGAAACTACATCAGGGCTGCCCACAGCAAAGCCGTAACTGGACACTCCCTTTAAGTTCTGCTTTTAGCGCTTTATCTGGCGTTTGCTGAAATTAGCGTTCATATAAAAGCTATCTGCCACTATGATGAGTTCGGATACTAAAAAATAGTGTTATGGGTCCGAACTCACTAAAAAACTCAATAAATGGTATAAAAATGTACCCAACCATTAATCACATTTCAAATTTCTACATCTTATTCAATACCGTAAGCGGTACATGAACTACTGAATAGTGTGGTTTATGTACCGCTTACTGATGATGTACCAAAACCATTTAGATGAGTGGATTTTTTTTGCGAAGAATAGAATCTGACCAGGATTTCAAAGGTACAAAGAGAGGTCTATTTATCTGACTTCAAAAAGAGGCTAGCAAGTTAAAAAACAACCTTGAGGTTTAAGATGTCGGGTAGCTAGCGCAATCGCCGAGCGCATGCATTACTGCATATCCACTTCAACCGGCGCTTCTGCTACCGCAGGCCAAACCAGCCCCGCCCTTGTTGCTACGAGCAGCAATACAAAAGACACCTCCAGTGCGAGGAAAACACCAATAGGGTGATTGGGTACGCCGCGTATCATCAGGTAAAGCAAGTAGCCCATAGTAAGTAGATTACCCGCAAGCGTAACGTTGAGGACGTAACCACGTTCTCGCCAGAGTGGTTTGCAGAGCAGGAAGTTCAACACCGCTGTGCCGGCGAGCATCACGCCGGGCAAAATCAACAGCAAGCGACGGGATAAACCCATCCCGTCGCTGGTTACCAGTGGCCAAACGGCAGCAAAGTGACCTTGAGCTCCGAGGGTGAGGAACAGCCCCAAAATTACTGCACCGATGGCGGCAAGCCGATACAGTGCATTTCGCTGCAAAGCGCATGTTGATCTAGAAGCCGACATCGCGCTCCCCTACTGTGGCCAGGCCACATTCGTAAGCGAACACCACCGCCTGTGCACGATCGCGCAACCCCAGTTTGGAGAGCAGGCTTGAAACGTGGGTTTTAACGGTGGCGGGGCCAATAAACAGGGCCTCCGCAATCTCGGCATTGCTCTTACCGGCGGCGATGGCCTCAAGTACTTCGCGCTCCCGAGTAGTGAGGCGCTCCAGGCGTTCTGCCAGATTGCGCCCTGCCCCCAATTTCTGTGCGAACTGGCTGATAAGGCGTTGGGTGATGCTCGGTGCAAGCATGGCACCGCCCTCAGCTACTGTACGTACTGCCTGCACCAGCGCCTCTGGGGGAATATCCTTGAGCACAAAGCCACTAGCGCCAGCCCTCAGCGCACGAAACACGTATTCATCGGGATCGAACGTGGTCAAAATAATGACACGGCAAGTTGCATCACTAGCTTCCAGGATGCGTGCTGTGGCTTCCAGCCCGTCCATCTCCGGCATGCGGATATCCATCAGGATGATATCCGGCTGATGCGTTCGTGCGGCTTCAACTGCCTCAATACCAGTAGCGGCCTCGGCGGCCACCTCGATATCGGGCTCGTTGTCCAGGATCAGGGCAAAACCACGCCGCACCAAAGCCTGGTCGTCCACCACCATCACTCGCAACATTATGTTTTCACCATTCCTGTAGGTAGTTGTGCATATACCTCAAAACTACCATCGACCACGCCTGCATGCAGATGGCCACCGAGCAGTTCCGCGCGCTCACGCATGCCTGCAATGCCGTGCCCACCGCCGGTCTGCTCGTCAATAGTTGTTTCCACCATGGGCCGGTCGCCAGTAGTGTTGCCGTCATCCCGCACACGAACCGCCAGAGTGTCATGGTCTGCGCGCAGGGTCACTTGAACCCGCGCTGCGACACCGACATGCTTGATGACATTAGTGAGGGATTCCTGAACGATACGATAGGCAGTGAGAGCGACGCTGGTCGGTACATTCTCCTGTGTGCCGTGGGTTTCGTAGTCGACCTCGGTTAACACCTGCCGGACCTTTTCAATCAGAGCTGGTAAATCATTGAGACCCGGTTGCGGCGTGAGCGCAGTGTAGCTACTGGCCGGGCGCAGTACGCCAAGTAAATGGCGCATTTCTGTCATGGCCTGACGGCCAGCAGCCTCCACAGAAGCCATGGCTTCACTAGCGGCTTGCGGGTTATTGCGGCTGATGGCCCTGGCAGCACCGGCCTGCACGGTCATAAGGCTCACCTGGTGCGCCACCACATCATGCATCTCGCGGGCGATTCGGGTGCGCTCAGCCGCGACCGCGCGCTCGGATTCGGCATTGCGTTCGCGCTCCAAATACTTGGCCCTCTCTTCCAACAAGCGCAGATATTCGCCGCGAAAGCGCAGCCGGCGGCCGATATACCACAACGCCCATACCAGCATCACCGTTACGGTGCCTGCTGCGGTTGGCCGAGCCGGAATACCCTGATCAAACGCCACAAAAACCAGCGTTGCGATGATTCCGATAAAACTGGCTCGGGTATTGGCCTCGTAGCGGCCAAGGCTATACAGCGAAACCGCCATGGCAACGATGCCATCCGTCGGTAAACCCAGTTCCAGCAATATTGTTACGCCGAGAATAACGGCCTGTACCTGCCAGGGGTGTGTGCGACGCCATAACAGAGCGAAGGAGCCGATGAACGCACACTGGAAGGCAATAACATCCCACAGGCCCTGCAGTGCCAGCACCTCACGCGAACCGTCGCGCGACCACATCAGTAGCGTCAGCAAAAACATGAGCAAGGCGATGAGCAGGTCGGTCAGGTGCGGCCAGCGTTCGAATGGCCCGCGAAAAGGCTGCCACACCGGAAGCTTGGGTAATTCCAGGCTGGCGTTGGACGGATTCGACGCAGACGTCTTTAGGGACGGCGATTTCATTTCCGCATGCTAAACCAGGCGCGCTTAGCTGTCATGGGGCTTTCGGGGGAGGCGGAAGCGGGCGCATCTCCACCTTTTGGGGGAGGCCAGATTCCTGCCTGTGGCCGATGTGCAGATGTCTGAAAAATCCGAACATGATCGGCAAGCTCACTCAGACCTAACACGGACCATAATCGCCTGGAGAAACCCATGAACGACGCTGTACTCAGCCAAACACTACCGCGACCATTCGATACCCGGCGGGCGGTTAACCTGTCGGTAAAAACCTGGTTCTGCATCGCGGCCATCGGCCATGCGATCTTCTTTGCCTATATCCTGGCCGTATTCTACCCACCCATTGCTGAGTCAGGACTGTATGGCTTAGAGGGTCTGCACCTGCCGGCGGGCTTCCGCGAGGGGGATACCCTGGGCAACCTGGCTTCGGCAAGCCACGTGCTGTTGGCCGCGATTGTGATCGGCGGCGGGCCTCTACAGCTGGTCCCTTCGGTGCGACGGCATGCCCCCAACTTCCATCGCTGGCTGGGGCGCAGTTATCTGTTGGCAGCCGTCAGCAGCAGTTTTGCTGGGCTCTACATGACCTGGACTCGGCATACCTTTGGTAATCTTGTGTCGCAAATCAGCATCACCATGGACGGCATACTAATTTTGGCGTTTGCCTTTCTGGCGGTGCGCAGCGCAATGGCCAGGCGCATTGCGGAGCACCGGCGCTGGGCCTTACGCCTATTTATGGCTGCCAGTGCAGTGTGGTTCTTTCGTGTAGCCTTGATGGGCTGGGCAATGCTCACCGGCGGCTGGGGGATCGACTGGGAATCTTTTACCGGGCCTTTCTTATATGCGTTGGGCTTCGGACAATACCTTCTCCCGCTGGCCATGCTGGAATGGTATTTTCACTGTCAAAAGCGTGAAACCGCACAGGGTACCCAGATTGCTTTTGTGAGCTCCTTGGTACCGCTGACTGTGTTTATGGCCATTGGTATTTTTGCTGCTACGATGGGGTTGTGGTTGCCACGGATCTAAGATTACTCGGGCTGATAGTCGTGAGCTTCTTGCGCTGATTTGGCTGTAGAGATTCACGACTCGTAAATCCGGCTGCTGCAGTGATACTCAAATGACAATCCTGGACACCCAGCAAATAAAAGTAAGAACCGCCAAGACTATTGATTGAAGAAGAGAGTTAAACAAAACACTAGAAGCCTAGCGCGCTCCACCCCACTATTAGATACAGATTCAAGAAGCGGTTAAGGGAATATCAAGTATTTGAAATTAAAATTCACAACCAGAATATAGTCATGTAAGAGGGTATGTATGTTTACACAATCTTCACATTTAATTAAAAAACTACTTGTTGGTGATCGTAAGTGGGAATGGTTGCCTATTTTGGTTGCACGAGTATCATTGGGGTTGTTTTTTGCGGTATCTGGCTATAACAAACTATTTATTCCTGAGAGGCATGCAGACCTTATAAAATTGATGAGTGAAATAGGAGTGCCATTTCATGAATTTATGGCGGTATTTTTAGCTTGTGTAGAATTTTTTGGTGGATTGCTATTAATAATGGGACTTTTTTCAACGCTTGTTGCTATTGTACTGACGATTGCAATGATTGTTGCTATCTCTACTGTTGAAATTGAGCATGTCATCCCTAAAGGCATTGGACCATTGGATTGGATGAGCTGGTTTCTTTATTTGCCTCAAACTTTATATATAATTATATTTGCATGGTTAATGACTACAGGTCCTGGCCGATATAGTTTAGATTATCTAATCGCCAGTAAGTTAGGGATTAACAATAATAATTAAATAAAATGGAATGGCCATGTAAGCAAAACATGTACGCCCTTAAGCATTGAGCTGTCAACACCTATGAGCAGGAACACATACCCCGCTCACAGCACTGAAAATGAAGGAAAATCAAGTAAAGGGAGCATCCACGTTTCAAAATCCCACTCTACCCACCGTAAAGGTGGTCAATGTGTATATTTAAAGAAGTGAAAAGAAATCGATGATAGTCGTTGAGAATAAGCACGTCAAAGAAGGAGACTCCAATCAAGCCTCCTATATAGAAGTTACCTTTATAGGGCAGAAAAATACATCAAAATTTGATTTCGAACTAACCATCTAAGTAGTCCTCAATGTTAGCTGCCTACTGGCCTTTATCAAATATTATTAGTAACTACCGTTTCAGAAAACTTATTGTAGTATTTAAACTCGAGTAAGTTGCCCGCTGGGTCTTTAACTACAAATTTCCCTGCCTCATTTTCTGAACTATCACCTTTTACCAGTGGCTCCAGTACAAATGAGACCGAATTATCTTTGAATAAAGCTAACAGTTCACTCCATTGTTCCTTCTCCAACAATGGGCCGAAGTGATCTATAGGCTTGGCTACCATTCCATCTCTTTCTTGATGTATAGTAATTTGATGTCCATAGAATATGACATCAATCCAATCTCCTGTATCTCGGCCTACAGCACAACCAAGTAAGTTTACGTAGAACTCCCTTGCCTTTCCTAAGTCTGGGACAACGAACGATAAGTGAAATGGCTTGATATCTAGCTCTCCTTTCTCAAATAGACAGTCGCGGAAAGCGGAGACGATCCACCAGCAAATTATATACTGGCAAGGCCAGTGTATAAAGAGAGTAGTTGAACAAAACATTTATAAACAACCAGACAATTACTGGATTGATCTGTGAAGCGACTTGTTATAGGCCATATCATCACTGACGTTAATTTTTCTTGGTTTAAGACCGAAAAGTCTACGTATCATATTAAATGGATAGACAGCTAACAAACATATACTTACCGTTATCAAAAGAGCGCTTACAAGCAATATAATAGCTTTATATACCAGAGGAATTGGCCAGCTAATCACATAATATCCAATCACAACTATGACTGTTTGATGAAAAATATAAAATGGATATATCAATTCATTGCTGACTTTAAGCCATTTAGGTGTATTTTTTAGGTAACGCTGAGCATAACCTAATAGGGTAAGCAGTGCTGACCACGCGACCAAACAACATACAAACCACCAAATTGACCAACGGGCTTGCAATGACAAATATTCACTTAAGTCTGGGGAGTAATAGTACCCGTAGAAAGCTATTGAACTAATAACTAACCACATAAAGTTAGTTCGCCGATATTTGCTGAGCGATATCCAAACTACCTGTGACTGTATGCAGACCATACCTGCAATGAAAAAGAACAGGTAAAACAAAGAGGAAGACAGATTATTTATACTATGGTCATCCTCAGGAAAGTAAAATTTTAGTCCCACCCTAAGAATAATCAAGACCAACACCACCCCAAACAAACCACTCGGTGTATTTATCAATCGCTTCAAAAACAATTTAATCGATTTTTTTGACTGTGATTGTAATAAAAACTGCAAAGGCACGGCAAGAAACGAAAAAACTACCAAATACTCAATAAACCAAAGGTGATTCGCATCGAGCTTAAATACAAGCTGTGGGAGCTCTTGCCAAAATGATTCGTATTTATCAATATTCTCAATGTAGTTTTGAGGCGGAACAACAATCATCATTCCTACAATTAATGGAATAAACAAGCGTAAAAACTTATCACGCAAGAAATGAGCCGGACTAATCCTACAGAGTAACAATACACTACCGACACCTGCAATGAAAAATAATATCGGGAGCCTAAATTGTTCAAAATATACCATGACGTCATCAAGTATTTTGCTAGACTCACCGTTCATTATGTGCCAATCATCACCATTAAAAGGCATTAATACATGATGCAAAAAAACAGCCAGGATTAATATTACTCTCAACCAATCCAGCTCTGAAACTCTAGCATTATTCATGTTTCTCTTTCCATGATACGCAAAAACTCATTGTCTTTTAATACAGAGCGACCTAAGTGAATGCGAGATCGCGCGAAAGAAACCAGATCAAACACCAATCACTAGAAAAGTATTTTTCATTATGCGAATTATATGATTAGTTTTTCGAGTCTATTTTTCAGAGTAAACCACCTCAAGTATTGGCCGCTCAACGATAACACATGAAGAACCACCATTAATTATATGAGCAGGTGCACTATCTTTTAGTATCACTATTACTGCGACTCCATAATGATTTTTTTTCAGCAAACTGGGGTAGGATTTTCTTTGATACTTCAGTCATTATTTTATCTTCTCTATCATGACCAGTGATAACAACAACCAAATCAAGATCTCTAATCGCTAGAATATACTGCCCACCAGCACCCCAAGCAAGCTTAACATCATAGCTTTTACCTATAATTGTCATATCCGTTTGATACCAAAAATATCCATAATTGAAAGTATCAGGTATCCAATCCTCCGTTGGTTTAATAATATCACTTGTAGCTTTAGCTAAGAACTCTTCTGAAATCAGCTGTTCACCCTTCCATCGGCCCCCATTGTTTACCAGTACTCCAAACTTCAGCATATCGCGTGATGTAATGCTAGAACCACTCTCGGCAATAGGTAAACCATTAATATCTTTTCGCCAACCGTAAACAGCAACGCCAAGTTTGTCCAGTACTTCAGTCTTGATGAAATGCTCACCTGTTCCCGGCACTACGCTATCAAGGACCTGCATAGTAATTCTTGGGTCAGAATGATCCTACCCATCAAAAACGGACACACCACTAAGCGACTAGTTGTTCCTCAAACGCCTCAGGGCTGAGATAGCCATTGGCGCTGTGTAGGCGATTTCGATTGTAGTCTATCTCTATATACTCAAATACGGTTTCTCGCATGAGGCACCTTGTGGGAAAGCGGTTACCATGGATTGCTTCTACTTTAAGTGAGTGGAAGAATGTTTCTGCACAAGCGTTATCGTAGCAATTACCTTTGGCGCTCATGCTGCACCGCAAATCATACGCTGTAATTAAAGATTGATAATCTTTAGAGCAATACTGGCTTCCCCTGTCAGTATGCACGATAACATTCGTAGGTTTCTTACGTCGCCATAACGCCATTTGAAGGGCGTCACAGACCAATGTGGCCGTCATCGTTTCCGACATCGCCCAGCCAATAACCAGCCGACTATATAGGTCTATCACTACAGCTAGATATAACCAACCTTCTTCTGTTCGCAGGTAGGTAATATCCCCGGCCCATTTCTGATTCGGCGCTTCAGCAGTGAAGTTCTGCTCAAGCAGGTTTGGTGCTACTGGCAGACCATGTTTTGAGTAGGTTGTGGCTTTATATCTCCTGGCTGCTTTAGCCCGTAGGCCCTGTCGACGCATGCTGGCAGCAATTGTTTTTTGATTATATTTACTCCCCTCACCAGCCAACTCCTTCGTTAGGCGAGGGGCGCCACTACGTTCTTTACTGACTATAAAACGCTGCTGTACCAAGCTATCAAGCTCTATTCGGTACTGCTGGTGCTTGGATTGGTTGGCCAATCTTGACACCCAGTCGTAAAACCCACTGCGAGATACGCCCAACACCTTGGCCATCACTTTGATGCTGAACTCATGCCTGTGCTTTTGCATAAAGGCGTACCTCATTTCAGGCTCTTTGCAAAGTACGCTGCGGCCTTTTTTAAGATCGCCAGCTCCTCTGCCTGCTCAGCCAGCTGCCGCTTAAGTCGAGCATTCTCTGTGGCCAGCTCTCTCTCGGAATCTCCTCGGCTCTGATGTAGCTTAGCCTTACTGCGCCATCCGTAAATCTGGGAAGGATGCAACCCAAGCTGTTTAGCGGCAACGCTTACTCCGACCTTGAGTGCCAGGGCTAGGGCATCTTTTCTATACTCCTCTGGGTATTGTTTACGAGTGGTTTTGGTTGGTTTATTTGGTCTTGTCATAGAGCACCTCTGCTGCGTAGTTTATCGCTTAACAGAGTGTCCGTCGTTGGTGGGTAGGATCAGAATCTTGATATCTAAATATTTGAGACTCTGATGAAACAGCCTCAGTGTATTGTAAAAAAGCTTGAGCGATATTATACCCTTTTGTTTTTGAGCCATTACCCCTAATTAGCTTAAGCTGATCATCACTTAATCTAATCCCAGAACGCATACTCATCACCTGATCAAGCGTAATATTTTCCACCCCATCAGAAATGCGCTCATGCTCTAGGTTTTTTAAAAGGTGGACTATAGGCTTATTTAAGTCAGCCATAGTCAGGTAACCTAATTGGATTGCTCTCCCAATCGCTAGCGATAAATAAGACTTAGTTACTGACGCTTGGAAATGGGGAAGATTGATCCGGCCTTTCTTATAATAAGATTCAAAGACAAGCTTGTCATTATGTGAAATAAGCACACTATCATAACCACCATGCTTACCTTCCTCTAACTCCTGTGCAAACTCAATGATAGAATTTTTACTGTCGGCCTCAGTTACCAGTTCGCCAACCACAATACCATCTTCTTTAGCGGCTGGGCTTGAATCAATGTAGGCGCTGTTAAGATTTGGTAGGGTTTGCTCGAATGAATATGATAAGCTGTTGACGTCAAATTCTGACAATTCAGGCGCACTCTTGTTGCCACTCTCAGCAATGCTTGTAGTGTTAAATAGTATAAAACTTGCCATTAGACTAAAGCGCATCAATCGGTTTTTCATGATCTTCCTTCTCAATTTAAATTAACAGGAATGTTTATCAAAATAGCGCCCTGTCAGCAGACCTCTCGCTTTACACGCCACGTCCATAAAGCACCAAACAAAACGCCCAGCGCGACACCTAAACCTATAGTTTGTACCATGTCACCCGTAGCAGCACCAAAACCCATACCAATGGCTACACCAAAGGCAATACCGAGTCCCATTTTATTTTGAGCGCATACTTTGCATAAGCTTTTCATTTCGGGCACCCCTTTGAGTTTGAAACTATATCCGCGAACCTGGAAAATACACATATGGGATACTAACAGCTTGTTAAAGTAAAGCTGCCAGCTCCCTCACCCCAAAATAGAATACGTTTGCTGTTACTTATCAGCATTACCATATCAGAGTTTAGAGGGGGGGGAGTATAACAATTATCCCAGCGAATTATAGAGTAAGAGCCTCTTAATATACTCCTAAGGAGTAGCCGATACGCAGGCTGACTTTTTATGAAATGCGTACCATTTAAGCGTTGTGTGTAATTTAGTAACTTTTCATGCATCTGTACTTTGCTAAGGCCGTGGGCGATCTTCACTAGTAATATTATAAAAATATTTACCCCAAAATTTTCCTAACAGATAATACACTTGCCTATAGCACGGAAGTGCCAGCTGGTAGGGTGCTGGATAATTTCCACATAGACAATCTAACTAGGTAGATGGCAGTCCTAGAAATCCTCAATGAAAGGTATCAGATTAAGGGCCCAAACACATAATATTTTCCTGTATTGTATACAGCCCCGCTGGAAAAATTCTTTAGGACTCAATGAGTACACTTTGTAATGCCTCCAACAATTGACCAGAGATTTTCGTGGGCTGTTCAGTATGGCGATTAACAAAGACATGCGTCATAGAACCATACGCACATGCATTTACTTGTTCTTCTTTAAAAATTGCGAGGCCATATTCAACTGAAGAATTACCTATTCGATTAACTCTAAAAGCACCGAATATTTTGTCAGGGTAAGAAATACCAGCTACATAATTACATTCAGATTTTACTATATAGCCAATGACCTCGCTGTCTTGTATATCTAACCCACCTTTTTTAATCAAAAAATTATTGGTAATAGTGTCAAAATAGGAATAGTAAACAACATTATTTACATGCCCATACACGTCATTATCCATCCACCTAGTGGTTATCTCTTCAAAATAAACATAATCAGAACGCAACGCAGCTTGGTTACTCACAAAGCCTCCTCATAAGCGGCCTGATAAATCAGGAGAGCATCATCATGAGATAATGGCTTGGGATTATTGACTAATAAGCGAGTTTGTAACATTGCATCGGTGGCAAGCATCTCTAAATGATGTTCGCCGATATCTAATTGTTTTAGGGTCCGAGGCAATTTTAGTTGTTCAATTAGCTGCTCAATAAAGGCTATAAGATCAGAGCACACTTTTTGATCGGATTGAGCTGTATTAATATTTGGACAAATATATGGCGCCAATTCACAATAAAGCCTGGCTGTATCGCTTTGATTAAAGCGCATCACATGTGGCAACACTAAAGAGTTACCTAACCCATGAGGTATATGAAAATGCCCCCCTAATGGATATGCAAGGGCATGTACAGCAGCAACTGGTGCATTGGCAAAGGCCTGGCCTGCAAGGCAGGCGCCTAATAACATATTTTGTCTTGCTTCAATGTCCTCGCCATAGTGCGTGGCCTGCTCAATATTTTTTGATAGCAATAGCAAGGCCTGCTTAGCCAACATATCTGAATAGATATTTTTTTTATGCTTAGACGTATAAGCCTCTATGGCATGTACCATAGCATCAATACCAGTTGCAGCAGTCACATGAGCTGGTAACCCTAGAGTTAATTGTGCATCCAATAAGGCAACATCCGGCAACAACTGTTTAGCAACAATACCATCTTTGGTGGTTTCTCCAGTTGTTAAAACTGCAATAGGTGTAACTTCTGAGCCGGTACCGGCAGTGGTAGGTATTAAAACTAGCGGTAATCGATTCCCTTGGACTCGCTCAAGCCCATATAGCTGATCGAGGGGTTGCTGCGAATCAATCATAACAGCGACAACTTTGGCGGTATCCATTGAGCTGCCGCCACCAAAACCTATTACGCCATCAACATTATGCTGCTTTGCCAGAGCTACTGCTGATAATACGACATGCTCTTTAGGATCAGCATTAACTTCAGCAAAGACGATGGCCGAAAATTTACTATCTAATTGCGCCTTAAGCCTCTCTACCAAACCACAATTTACAATACCTGGATCAGTTACCACTAGCAACTTGGTTATATTCAACTGATCACATATTTCACTGATTCTACTTAAACCTCCCGGACTACTTATAATGGATTTTGTAGTATCGAATTGAAAACTTAACATAAGGGTGTCACCGCCTTAATTATTATTTATTCCTGTTTTGTTTGGCAATGGTTCCATTTAAAACCCTAGGGAACCTCTGATTAGTTCAGTATGAATTTAGCACCAATCAGATACCATCAAGACTACGATAAATTAATCACCAAGTCACTACTGTAGATACGTCTATTATTTTTATTGTGGTCAAGTCCAACCGGACACCTCTCTAAGCACACTTCTCAAATTCGATAGGGGTTACATTCCTCAGTGCTTTATGCATTCTGTGTGAGTTGTGATAAGTAATATAGGCTCTCTCACCGGTTATTGCATCCTCTCTTGTTGCATAGAGATTCCCCGTTAACCACTCCCGTTTCAGGCTGCTAGAAAAACGTTCAGTCGGTGCGTTGTCCCATCAATTTTCCTTGCAGCTCATCAAGCACACCATTCCATGCTGCTTCAACAGAGTATGACTGGCATACTGGCTGCCTCGATCAGAGTAGTGTAGAAGACCTTTTGGTGGTGTATGCAAATTGACAGCTATCATCAACGCACGACTTATTAAGGCCATTTACATCTGGCGATCTAAATGCCAACCAACAATCCAGCGTGAATAGAGATCAATCACTACCACCCAGTACAGCCAGCCCTGCACAGTCTAAATATACGTAATATCAATAGTCCAAACTTGATCTTTAGCGCTCGGAAATAAATCACTATTCAGAAGGCTTTCTGCGATCGGCAGTTGGTGTTTGTTATCTGTCGTCACTGTAAATTGCTTCTTGTTTTTTACTGCCAAACGTAGCCTTGTATTAGCCTGTGGACATGATAGCGCCCAATTTTACGCCTTCTTTGCGTAACGGTTTCATTAACCGGCGGCTTTCGAGACTCTGTCGAGATTCTGAAAATAAAGCGGTCAAACGATGGCATAGTTTCCATGTCTGGCTATCTATTGAGCTATCACTACGACGACACCACTCGCACTCGTAATAGCTACTCTTATTTACTTGCATTACCCAACAGAGAGCCCTAATTGGAAAGTTGCTTTGCTGCTTTTTTATAAAGTTGTACTTTATTTCATTTCTTTGTCCATCCGCAACTGCTTGTTTTCGCGTCGCAACCGATCCAATTCAGCGCGCTCACCGGCATCCAGCAATATTCCGCTCTCTTCCTGCTTCAGCTCTTTAATCCAGTGCCTCCGCAGTGGCTCCTATAGCCTCTGCGGCCTTAGAGATCGGATACCCTCGCTCATCGACTAGGGCTATGCCACCTTTTTTGAACTCCGGCTTGAATTGCCGGCGTGTCTCTTTTTCTTTTATGCTTCACCTCGCTTAGTAGTTTTACCTTCTTAGCAAAGTGTCCGGAAGTATTAGACCGCCGTAGCACGTCTTTCGTTTTTTGTATACATTGTTTTCTTACCTTTATAGAAATTATACAATGCTTCATGTGACGCTTTAGAAAAAGTATCATCCCTATTGGTGTATTCCGCTATCCATTTTATCAGCATGTCTAAATTTTCGTCTTGAGCTTCCTTTGAAACGTACTTATGAGGCTCCCAAGGTCGATTCTTTGCATTGGAGATACACATCTGAACTGGCAAATTCAGAAATATAACTTCGCTGGATACTGGGAGAACTATTTCCAGTAGATCTGAGTAACAGCCTTCAATAACCCAACTTTCGTTGTCATTTAAAAACTTGTCAATCTCTTTCCTAGATTCGTCAATAGGTCTTCGAATGGGGGGAGATACTGGCTGCCATGCAACTGTATCCAGGTCGAAATGCGCCAAACCTTCTGACTTGGATAATTGTATGGCCAGGGTTGATTTCCCTGCTCCAGAATTCCCAAATATTACTATTTTTTTCAAACTTATTTCCTTTCGAACAGACAGCACCAAAATCAGCTATGGCTTATTTGGCATGTATTTTTGATGAAAAAGGGAGTACAACACTCACCAAAAATCCACAAATAAGACTTCGGCTACATTTAAATTTTATGGGCGAAGTCTCGCATACAGGTGTTCATCAACATAGACCCCTTCATGAACCACTGCTCCTTTTAAAACACCTTCCAATTTGTACCCAGCTTTCTCTAGTACCTTTAAGGATGCCTTGTTTAGAGATGTAACAGGGTTAAATAATCTTTTGAGGTCCGTGGTTTCAAAAATATATTTTGTAAATTTTATCAACGCCACAGTAGTGATACCTCTATTCCAGTGATCGTAACTGAGCCAATAGCCTATTTCGGCTGAATGCGAGTACTCAAAATTCTGGGTGTAAGCACCGATAACACCACAAAATGAGCCGTCAAAATCAATAGCTCGAACAACCCCAACCTCCTTACTACCAGATTCTATCCACCACTCAGCGTCTCCTCTCGTATATGGAGAAGGGATTCTCAAGGAAAGATATTTTGTAACCCGATCATCATTCAAGTGACGAATCAGTGAATTTTCATCTCCTCTGTGTAAGTTTCGGAGTTCAATCATTTCTGGTTCATATTAGGGTAAGATCTGAAGGCGCATAGCAGCGAAAGGGCCTTCCGAGGCCCGCTGGAGCAACAGTGCCCTATTGGCACATATCTAGGTATCTCGACCGACATAAAGTTCATCCCCGAGTAGCTCTAGAAACCCAAAAGGCTCATTTTCCTCAGAGCCAAAGAACTGTATGAGGATAAAGTTCTCCGCTTGAAATACTATACCTTTTTGCTCAAGGCTCTCGATTTCTAAATAAAGCGTCTTAGGATATCGCATTTTCGCCAAGTGCGGGGTCCGGGAAACAATATTTTTGAGTAATTACGAATTTTCAAGGGTTATCTTAATAAACGGGGGAAGCCCGTCTTTTGGTTGAGGAAGGCCATCACAGGTAACGTTTAACTTGTCACCATTATATTGCCCTTCCTCCAAATGATAAGTGCTTCAAAACCTTCCCATCCATAAGCTGAAGCCTGCCCGTTGATACCTCATGGATTTGGAATAGCCTCACCTGTCCATCCGAAAGGAAGCCATAAACGGGATGGCTATCACCCTCCAAGCTGCGTAGTACCATAATGCATGGACCTATTTGATAGCTTCCAGGCCTGCTATCACCCGGATAAAGGGAGGGGATTCCATCAATCCAGGTCAGGAATACAAGTGGAGGTAGAGTTGGCACAGGCATTACCGGAGGCACATGGAGATCCTTACTCGCTTTACGCGCTTATTGGGATTCGTCTATGCCCTGCCCCTGAATACCAACCCCTCAAGTTTAGAGATCTCACGCATAGAGCCTGGCAGCCCAGCCCTACAGCACAGCACTGTGACGCTTTATCTGCCCTACCTTCTCTGGTCGCTAGTTTGCCCTGATAGGGCCCCATAGAGTTGGGCTCTCCCCTTCTCGTAGCTCCCATGGTCAACCAGCGTCAAGTCCAAACTCCACAGTTGCAGTCTCTTGCCGTAGGCACCGGCCTCCCAGGCCCCTATTGTTATCTTCTCCATACATCATCATAAACTTAGGTGTTTAGACCGATATGGCTTAGAAAGGACTATACCTTGATGACCTCATACTGGAAGGTACGCTAAGACTGGCTTGGAAGATAGATCGGTGGAGATCACATCTGCCACCCCCTCCTCCATAAAAACTGTCCGAACTGAGCACCCCTAAATTCTGTTGAAGTGCCAAACTGTCACAGGATAAAAGCAAATGAAACTCCCAAATGAAGACCAACTATTTGGTTGCAAATGAAACCCTCGCCCTATTCTTTGCGGCACAGTAGGATAAGCTATCCGCCTGTAGGTGCAGCGCGGCACTAAGGAACAGAGTAACCAGAAGACGCCATGACCACACAGCAGTTCGATGACTTAAATGTTGTCTCACAGGAAGTTCTGATCAGTCCAGAGACGCTGAAAGCAGAACTCCCCATCAGCGATGCCGCCGAAACGGCTGTCGCTACAGGACGCGCCGCCGTGCGCGATATCCTCGATCGCAAAGACCACCGTTTGATGGTGGTTATCGGGCCTTGCTCCGTTCACGATGTGGACGCCGCGATGGATTATGCCAAGCGTCTGAAAGCGGTGGCTGACAAGGTTTCCGATACCCTGCTAATTGTCATGCGTGTCTATTTTGAAAAGCCTCGCACTACGGTTGGCTGGAAGGGCCTGATCAACGACCCCCACCTGAACGATTCCTTCAAGATTGAGGAAGGCCTGCATATCGGCCGCAAGTTGCTTTTGGATGTCGCCGAGCTGGGACTTCCCACCGCTACAGAAGCGCTGGACCCAATCTCTCCCCAGTATCTGCAAGACCTGATTTCCTGGTCCGCCATTGGCGCGCGCACTACCGAGTCCCAGACTCACCGGGAAATGGCCAGCGGCCTCTCCTCTGCCGTAGGCTTCAAAAACGGTACTGACGGCGGTCTGGAAGTAGCTATCAACGCCTTGCAATCCGTCGCCAACCCCCACCGTTTCCTCGGTATCAACAAGCGTGGTCAGGTCGCGATTATTCACACCGCAGGTAATTCCTACGGGCACGTAGTACTGCGCGGCGGTAATGAAAAGCCCAACTACGATTCTGTGAGTGTCGCCATGTGCGAGCAGGAACTGCGCAAGTCCGATATCGTGCCAAATATTATGGTGGACTGCAGCCACGCCAACTCTAACAAAAACCATGAGTTACAGCCCTTGGTTGTAGACAATGTGACCCACCAGATCCTCGACGGTAACCAGTCGATTATCGGCATTATGGTGGAAAGCAACCTGAAAGCCGGCAATCAGAAAATCCAGCCAAAGCTCAGTGATATGGAGTACGGAGTTTCCGTTACCGATAAGTGTATCGATTGGGAAACCACCGAATCACTATTACTGGGAATGGCTGAGCAGCTTCGTGAGCCTCTAAAACAGCGAAATACTTAATCGAATACTTTACTGGTATCAGGGTTTACTATTTTGCCCTGATACCCGGTTCTATTAACCCCTTTTCTTCGAAATAATTCTACTTAATAACCACTGACAATCTCAGTTTGCAGGAGTATTCTGCAGCTGGAGCCCCCGACTGATGGCACCATATTCCACTTATAGATTATGTTCAGTTATTAAGATGACGGTATTCTCCAACCTTGCTCTGACCATAAAAATGGAACTCCAGCCCATAACGCCTTAACCTATATACTCGGTGGGTTCGTCCTC
The DNA here is from genome assembly GCF_007183175.1 of Microbulbifer sp. GL-2. Classification (NCBI taxonomy): domain Bacteria; kingdom Pseudomonadati; phylum Pseudomonadota; class Gammaproteobacteria; order Cellvibrionales; family Microbulbiferaceae; genus Microbulbifer; species Microbulbifer sp. GL-2. The sequence continues at coordinate 3,711,652 of NZ_AP019807.1, read as the reverse complement.
GCTTGGTTATTAGTAAGCCTTAGCTTTGCCTTGGAAAGCAACTCAGAATTTCCCCGGGTTGTTACTGCCCTCCTTACGCTTCTCGCTTGCATCACTTTCCCATTCAAAAAGACATACGATATCGATTACCCAGAAAAGTTACTTATTCCCAAGGCCCGTATTCTTTGTCATAGCTGGATAGAAAAACAACTCCTCAGTATTTTTAAAGGAGTAAAGGCCATTTTCCATCACTCAGAGCGCAGTAGAAACAAGAGAGTTTTAGCCAGATTTTCTTCCAAGGAGGAGGAAGCCCAGGCTTATATAGAAAGCCTTTCAAAGTTAACCACACTTCCAGCCCTTGAATGATTTTTTTTGGTTATTGGTGCGAAACTATTACCTCAGAAAGAAGATAATTTTTAGGTTAGACATATAATTACCCATATTTTTCTACATGCATTGTTTGAAATAGAACCAACACACCTTAAGATTCCGCCCTACCTACTTGACTCCATACCCCTAGACCCGCAGTTTTATGACTTACCCGCATTATGACTATTCAGTCAACCCTTAAATCAACACAGGAGAGGTAAATATGGATTCCATTCAATGGGATATGTCTTCTTCAACGATTGTTCGCAAACTTTCTGTAGAAGCTAAGCAATCTACCTTCGCCCCACCCCATCTGGATAAGGTGAAACAGGGAGAGCTACTGAAATTCCATGCGCACATCAATGTGGAGCAAATGCCCGAGGGTCACCACCTGAAAAAAGCAACCATTTTTTCCAATGTCCCCAATGGAGGCACATGGGAACTGATCTGTGATGAAGGTACGGCAGTCGGCGGCCGAGGCAGCGCCCCCTCTCCTATCATGTATTTCTCCGCTGGATTGGCACTTTGCATGATGTCTCACGTAGAGATGCTGGCGAAACTGGCAGATATAAAGCTTAAAAGCGTGAAGCTTGAACAAAAAACCGAGTTTTCTACCACGTTGGATTTTGGGGGTATCAAGCCCGAAGAGGTTTTCGGCAAAGGTGATAAAGTGGAAATGCATTTGATCATTGAGAGTGACGAACCAGAGGAAAAACTTCTGGATTTTGCCCACTATTGTCGACAAGCTTGCATGTCGCTTCAAACTGTTGCTAATGAGACCCCAGTTTCAACCAAACTCTATTTAAATAATAAGGAACGACCATTCAAATAGTCGTTTAATACCTGTGATTACTAACTATACATTAGAAGGGAGACATCAATAACAATAGTTTTTTTCGAGCTTCCTTAGGTTCATTTATGTATTTATCAACTTAAGAAGACGTGTGACCATGCTGAGGATGCTGCAAAAACTGAAATAACAAATAATTCAAAAAAACTCTCTTCTTCTTTTGCCCACACGTAAATATCCAGATTGAACTTACTCACACCTATACATACTAAAAACAAAATTTATAGGTGAAAGATAAAGATAACACAACCATAGAAAACAAGGCCGCCATAAAATTACCAGGGATTCAGCCTTTAAAAATACTATTCCGAGGAAGGTATTTCTAACGGGAATCAACACTTCCTCAGAAGAATCAACACAGACCTCAAAAAAATGACAGTCTAGTCACCGCATAAAGCGCCAAATAGAGCGTTATCGGAACCCCCAACCATCTTCACAAGGCCATGTAAACATGGGCTTAAATTCCAAATCGAACCGGGGGTCTGGAACATAATTTAACCTATATAAAAATTACTAAAATATTCATTGCCTAAGCGCTAAAAAATTCAGACTTTTGAACATCAAAAAATTAATGCAAATAATATGAAACTTTCTAAATAGCACATTGGGACTGCACACATGTTCGAGTAGACTTGTTGCCAAGTTGGAGAAGGAGAAAACGTTATGCGTTATGTATTTTCAATGATATTACTGCTCTCTCTAGCAGGTTTCAGTTACGCGCAAGATCGTCTTGCACAGTTACCTGCTGGTTCTTCACCGGTACAAATACTTGGTAAGACCTATTACCAAAGCGGCAATACTTTCTATGCATTTAATGAACAAGGTCGTTATTTTTACCCGGTACAACCGCCTACCCGCATTCGTCAGTATGAGCAACCGAGAAATATGTACTGGCGTGGGCGCGATCATCGTGCTCGTTACTACAGAGGTACTCAACCCCGTTACTATATGCGTGGCACACAGCCCCGTTACTACATGCGTGGCACTCAGCCCCGTTACTATGGTCTGACTCGAGACCAAGTAGAGGGCTGTATGAATGCCGCAGCGGATAAAGCAAATGCCAATCATGCCATCGGTGGTAAGATATATATCCGCGAATATAACCAGTGCATTAGTAACCTGCGTTATTAGCGAGATGCTTCGCAAACTCAAGAAGCAAACTTCCAAGGGGCCTCAGGGCCCCTTTCTTATTCAGCCACCAAAACGGTTTCACAGTAAATTTATAGCTTAACGAGACCCACCGACCTGGAAGGCTGTGCTCTAACCTCAAAGGTACTACTTGTAAATTTGACCATCACTTATCGGTTACCTCCAAAGCCTCCCTATTGCAATAAGCAGATTTTACGATCTCCCGGACTTCTACCGATAGCGTCTCCACACCCGGCAGGCTCTCACACATAGCTTTCGTCAACAATTGAGACAGATTCTGGCGCTGCTCTAAGGTACGACCCGATAATAACGAACATTCGAGGTGCGCAAATACCGCTGAAGTATGCCCCACCAAGTAATACTCAGTGGGCATTATTCGAACTTTTATATCACCTTGCTTAAATAATCCGGAAGATTCTGCTGCATGATATACAGCTGTCATGAGAGCTGAAATATCAACTTCTTTAATAAAAACGGATGGGCAGTGGATAACACAGTGGGGCATAATTATTCCTGTAAATTAAAAAATCACGCAGACGTTAATTATCTGGTTATGACCGATCAGTGTTCCAAGAAACTGAGCCGCTGAACACTCCAGTTCAGGATTTGTGTTATCCATAAGCCATCTTTATCTGGATAAATTCCGTGCACAAAACCAAATTGATGAGGACCACGCCCAGGCTGCCCTTGATAACGGGAGAGTAACTTTCCAGATAGGTTGTATCGGCGGATCTCCTCTGCACGCGCATCTGTCACCCAAATATGGCCATCAGCCAACGCAAGCACATAGGGATATCCTGCATCCTCCCACTGGGCTATGTAGGTACCCTGTCGATCAAAAATCTGTATTCTTTGATTTTCCCGGTCTGCAACATAGAGTTGGTTATCCCAAATTACGAGTGAGTGAGGAAAATTAAACTGCCCCGGGGCATTTCCAATACTCCCCCATGCCTGAACAAACAACCCATTGGGGTCAAGTTTAACAATACGGCTATTCCCCTTATCAACAACATAGATAAATCCATCACTATCAACTGCAACATCCTGTGGTTGATCAAAGAGGACCAGATCATAATCTCGATCAAACCAGCCTTTACCAGCCAACCCTCGCTTACCAAGCACCATGGATACATCTCCACTCGGGGCAAACCTCAAAACCAAATGGGTAGAAGTATCCGTAGTCCAAATATTTCCATTGCTATCTATGCGCAACCCATGGGGGTTCTCAAATAAGCCCGCTCCCAACTCTCGTATGAAGCGCCTCTGACGATCAAACTCCAACAGCTGGTGGGCTCCTCTGTGAAGCACAAAAAAATGACCCTCTCTTGTGCGGGCTATTCCAGCAACTTCTCCCAAGGACCATCCTTCTGGTAGAAGGAACCTCTCTACCTTGCTTTGTAGAACCATACTTGTTTCTTTTTGGTCTCCAAAAGCCCATAACGGCAAAAGAAACAGAGTCAGAAATAACAGTCCTGTAGATTTCATAAGTCACCCCTAATAAATAGTATCCAATTACGCTATGCCGCATATTGTTACTGTTTCCCCAGGGGATATTAATACGATAGAATATTGATTCTTATTTTCCTAAACGGAAACAATAAAGGAAGGGACTGTTGAACAAGCTTCAATTGATGACTGTTTTCCGTACTGTCGCTCGCCATAGCTCCTTCACTCAGGCAGCCAAGGAGCTAGGGACCACGGTCTCAGCTGCCAGCAAGCATGTACAACAACTGGAGAAACACCTGGGTACTCGCCTTTTAAATAGAACAACACGCAGCCAAAGCCTGACTGATGCCGGTAAAGAATACCTTTCAACGACTGATCGTTTATTGACCGAACTTCAAGAGATTGAGGAGCGTATCGCTAACCGCGGCAGCCAACCAGCCGGACATATCCGTTTAACTGCGCCCACGGCACTTGGGCAGTTTTGGCTCAGCCCACTTCTTCCCCGGTTTACTGCTCGATATCCCCTGATTCGACTGGAGCTGGTCCTTGATGATCAGCTGAGAGAGATCACAAAAGAAGGGTTTGACCTTGCGCTGCGTACCAAAGCAGTATCAGTGAACTCCTCCCTGTATTCGCAGCAGCTGGGTGAACATCGCCGACGATTGGTGGCCTCACCGGAATATGTGCAGCAATCCGGCATTCCACAAGACCCTAAGCAGTTGCCTGACTATGCTTTACTCGCCTACAGCCTCGGCCGAACGTCCATTCACTGGAAATTTTCGAACAGCTACCAAGAGGTTACAATTAACGTAAATCCACAATACACGGCCAATAATTATTTCGCTCTGTACCAAGCTGCCCTGGCTGGAACCGGGATAGCCAGTTTATACGACTATCTGGTAGATAAGGACATTGCATCAGGCCGTTTAGTTGAAGTGCTGCCAGAGTGGACACAACCTAGCAGGCCAGTATTTGGTGTCTATCAACAAAGGCGAACCGCCTCACCCAAGCTCGATGTACTGTGGCACTTTTTAGAGGAAATTTTTGCTGGTGAAAGAGAGGAGTGCTCCCATAATTAAATTGATACCCTTGATTATAATGTCCATATGAATTGGGCTTGCATTCTGGGCACTACTATCTGGATTTTAAGAAGGTCTCCCCCTAAAACTCTAAAACACCCTCCTCTCGCAATTCTATTTTCTTGTGCCGCGATATTTCCTGCGAATCTTATCGACTATCTCAGGTATAAAACTCCAGTCATACACGAAAAATAAGTGTCAATTTTGTCTTCAATGACACTAATTTCATTATGATCCCTGGTTTTGAATACCAGGCTCTCAGTCCCACAGATTAACTATCGAAACACTGATAAGTGAATTGCACCGCAATAGAGAGAGATAAATTTCTCTTGGCACCTAAATCTCTCAAGATAATAAATAAAACGCTATCGATTGTTATCGAGCCCTTGGCTCTACACTATGCTTGGGCTGCCTACATACCACCATTCAACTTTACAGAAATTATCGGAGGATTCTATGACATCCAACCATAAGGAAACGTCTAAAAATCTGATCGAACAGTGGGGGGATAACACACCACATAAAGCCACCAGCTACCTGTCTCCTGACTATAAAAACCACCAGATGCCCGATGCAGGCAGTGAAACCTCGTGTAAAACACTACAAGAATGGCAGAAGCTAGTTACTGATTTCCATCAGGGATTTTCAAACGTGAAGATGGAAATCCTTCTTCAAGTATCTGAAGGTGATTACGTTTGCACACGCTGGCGTGTAACTGCCACGCACACAGGGAAATTTATGCAATATGAACCGACAGGAAAAACCAGCTGCTGGACCGGTGTACACACTGATCGATATGAAAATGACAAGATGGTGGAAAGCTGGGTTGACTGGGATAAATATACATTCCTGGATCAACTAGGGCTAACAGGATAAACATCGGTAGAAAAATACCTAATGACTACTTTCAAGCTAATTGGGGAGGTTTGTAGATGACAAAAGTTTTAGTCTCCGGTTTTGAAGCTTTTGGGAATACTCCAGTAAATCCGGCTGAGTCAGTGATGCGTGTATTGGATGGAACACGTATAGCTGCGGCCGACATCTGTGGCATACTGGTACCTAACAATTTTTTCGAAAGTATTGATGTCGTCACCGAAGCAATACAAGAGCTACGTCCAAAATTGGTAATAATGCTGGGAGAGTATGGTGGCCGCTCAATGGTAACCGTTGAGAGAATCGCACAAAATTACAACGACTCGACAAGATATCACCTTAAGGATAATCGCGGGGTGGAAATGCAAGGTGAGCCAACGGTACCAAATGGGCCTGTAGCCTACCGCAGCACACTTCCTATTAGGGCTATGGTCCAGGCCATGCGTGATGCAGGGGTGCCGGCAGATATCTCCGATACCGCTGCCACCTTTTGTTGTAACCACCTCATGTACGGCGTACTACATTATATTGTTACCAATCAACTAGATATACCTGCAGGATGGATTCATCTCCCGCAACTACCCCAAGTGGCCGCTTTACCAGAAAATATTGGCACACCCAGTATGTCCAGGGAGACTGCAGCACTTGGTGTACATATCTGTATAGAGACTGCACTGAAACATTCTAAAGATATCGATAGATCTATCCCATCTAGGTTTCAGATATAGAAAAAACTTGTGACAACTGCCAGCACTGGCAACATTAAAAAGAATTTTTTCCAGTCTTTATAGTTTCAACTAACTTTGAGCTGTCTGCGGACCTTAGGTTTTTAATATGGGAGGATCAAATCGATTGTGCTCTTCAACGACTAACGACTTCCGAACATCATTTAGATAAGTTAAATCACATTGGGATTTTACCCACCCCTCACCACTGGCTTTTTGCGCCAAAATTCTCCCCCAAGGATCTACTATCATACTTTGGCCCCAAGTATGTCTTGACCCTCGGTTATGAGAACCCCACTGAGCTGCAGCAAGTAGGTAGCACTGGCTATCAATAGCTCTTGCTTGAATGAGAGTCTGCCAATGTGCCTCCCCCGTAGGTTTTGTAAAGGCTGCGGGCAAGGCGATCAACTCAGCCCCTGCTAAACGCATAGCCCTAAATAACTCTCCAAAGCGTATATCATAACAAATGGCCAAACCCACTTTTCCAAAGGGAGTAGCAATAACAGTGATGTGTTCACCTGAGCAAAAAGTATCACTCTCACGGTAACCACGAATACCATCTTTTACATTTGCATTAAACAAGTGCAATTTGTCATATTGTCCTAAAACCTGACCCGAATCATTAAAAAAATAACTACGATTCACCACTGTATCTTTTTGAGTTAAAACTGGAATGGTTCCCGCTACCAAATAAACTCTGTATTTACGAGCAAGTTCTGATAATGATTTTTTTAGTGGGCTATTTTCATCAGGCAAAGCATAATCTGATTGATCGACTTCATCTCCACCAAATACCAAACAAAATTCAGGAAGCACCACTAATTGCTTCTCATTTTTGTCTACACTTTCACTCAACGCATGAAGTTGAGATTCTATCTTGAAAATGTTTTCCTGAACGTCAGCACTACTGCAGCACTGTAGTAAATTAATCTGCAAAATTTAATCTCCCTATATGATTCTAGCTGATACTTTTTCCAAATTAAAAAATGAGAGATACTTAGAAAGCTAGGGCTGTTTTAAGCTTCTGACCACGAAACTGCTGCAATGACAAAACCAGAACCAAAAATCCACAAATGATAAAAATAAAGTCAATGCTAATTAGATAAAGATCAGCAATTGCACCGGAGACCATCATACCTAGCGGGTAGGTCAGCCTGGTTATCACTCGATAAATACTCATCACACGGCCACGTTTAACATCAGGAGTATTGGTTAAAATTGCCGTTTCTATCATAACATTTATCAGGCCAAAACAATAACCACAACCGAAAAATATAATTAAAGTAAAATAAATGTTATCACTCAGGCCAAGCCCTATAAGTAAAAATCCAAAAATAAGAAAACTAGCCAAACCCAAAGAAGACCAATCTTGAACTATTAGTTTGAAATAAGGCAAGGATAGATAGCCTATTAATCCACCACCACCAAATACTGAAATCAAATAACCGTACCAAAAACCAGGTGCATATAGAGATTGCTCAATATAAAAAGGTAGTAAAACTACGAACGGCCCAGATAGAAAATAGACACCACCAATGAGCACTAATAGAGATTTTACTGATGGATCGTTAGAGATATACTCAAGCCCCTCCTTCATGCTATAAAATAATTTTTGGAAATTTGGTCGAGACCAAGATTGAGATGAAATCTCCCCAACTTGTTTGGGAGGTTTAATCCATGATTCAGCCAAAGCAGAAAGATAAAATGAAAAGCTATTAGCGAATAAAATAACGATAATGCCAAATTGGCCATAGAGCAATAACCCTACACCCTGCCCAATTAACATTGCCCCTTGAATAGTGGCATTCTTTACGGCATTAGCAAGAGGAAGTTGTTTTTTAGAGACTACATTTGTTAACAATGATGAATAGGCTGGATCATAGACACCCAAGGCGGCACCTAAGACTAATTGAATCAAAAGTACCAAAGTAACAAGTAGGTAAATTTGATCAGGGAGAAAATAAAATGTCACAGGCAATATCAATGATGCCGTACCAGATAGTATATCACTACATATGATAATTTTTTTCCTCGAATAGGTATCTGCAAGAACTCCTCCTAATGGAGAAAACAAGGCTATAAAAACCGAGAACAGCATAGCAGAAAGGCCCATCACTGAAGCTAGGCCTACCTCTTCCTTTAACCAAAACATCAATGTAATAAATGCGATCTGGCTACCAAACTGGCTGATAAAATTCCCAAACCACATCAATTGAAAATTACGGCGCGACAGTTTATCCGATAGTTGCATGTTCAATAATACCTCCAACCCGGTCATATGACCGGGCTCCCGAATACAAAAGAAATATATCAAATTAAGTGAAATCTAGAACAATTCACTAGCAGCTTCAAATACAGATCCTGAATACACCATGGCTGGGTGTTTAGTTTCTCCATTAAGTAATACAATCAACTGGATATCATTATTAGCTAACATTGCAGCTTCATGACCTAGCAGATCACCTATGTGCCCCAAACGACCCTCCAGGTTAAAGACCCCCAAACCAGCCTGGATGTCCTGTTCTAGACTTACATGATCTGGCAACTCTTTTAAATCAAAGCGTTGTTCTTGCATCTCTTGGCTTAATAACTTACCGGAAATGAAAGCGTCTTGCCAAACAAGCATGTCCTCAACAGTTGAGATCAGTCCGCCAGCTGCCCATACAAAACTGATACAACTTTCACTTAAAGGGCTCAATTCATCGTTATGCCCTGTGGCCAGATTTTCATTGTATACCTCAAAACCCTGCAGGTGAGTGTTATTTAACCCTAGTGGTTGGGTGATGCGTGAAGATAGTTGATGTTCAAATTTTTCACCGGTTACTTGTTCTATAATAAGACCTAGTAAAATATATCCACTACTAGAATATAGCCATTGTCCATCTGATTCTGGGCCGAAAGAGCTTGTTTCAGCATTAAAGTAAGAAAGCAGCTCCTCTGGCTGCCATGTTTTTCCGGGCTGCTTTTGTTGACAATCTCTAAAATTATCATCCTTCATATAATCTTGTAATCCAGAAGTATGATTAAGTAGTTGTCGGATCGTTATCTGCTTACTGATTCCTGAGCCAGAAAGCACACCAGGGGGAAGAATATCCCATATAGCCTGATCAAGAAAAATCCTTCCTTCATCAACGAGTTGCAGGATAAGTGTAGCGACAAAAGTTTTTGACAAACTACCGATCCTAAATTGGTGATCTTTTGTTAACTTCTCTTCTGTTTGGCTGTTTGCGACACCCTGACAAGCAACCGCGGTCGTTCCGTCAGGAAAGCGTGCACCCAACACTAATCCAGGTATATGATAGCGCTTAAGTATTTCCTTAATGCCTTTTTTTAGATTAGGCTCAAGCGTCCGTCGTAATTCAGCAGAATTAACCTCGCCTTCAAGGTAAGTATAATCTGTTAATTCTCTAGTAAGGTGTTCAATCCATTGCTGCGCCATGTCTGATGTTAAGTATTTTTTGTCGTACTTGAGTTCAATATGAAGCCTCCCGTCACTAATTGCCCCGGAAATTTCCATTTCATGCTGTAATGCCGGGCAAAGATCTGGCAAATCGAAATCTGACACATCAAGAACACGATTTTTCTCACTATTTCGGTCTAGAAAACCGTAATAATTAAAACTAACCTGTGGTCTTATTATGCCGAATGATCTCTCTGTAGATTCACAGCTAGAAAGATACCTAAGCACACCGTAACCCAAACCTTTATTGGGTACTTTCCTCATATTTATTTTAGTTTTTATAATGTCCTCAACTAGAGGGCATGATTGATTGTCTTGAGATATAACAAAAGGGAAAAGACTGGTAAACCAACCAATAGTTCGGCTGACATCTAAATCTTCAAAACAATCTTCACGACCATGATTTTCAAGGGTCACCGCATACTTGTTTGGACCAAATATCTTAGTCATGGACCTGGCATGCAAAGTGAGCAGTAGCTCATTTACTGAAATACCTTGTTTGGAATTTTTCTCCAACATCTCCCTAGTTTGAGGCTTGCTCAAGGTATAACTAATTTTATCATTTCCAGTCCCTAATGTACTTTTCGGTAATTTGAAAGACGACAGTAAAAGCTGTTCTGTTTGACTCCAAAACTCAAATTCATCCTGTAATGAATTACTCTTACTAAATTCTATCAACCGGTGAGACCACAACTGTAATGAACTGGTTTTACCACCTAAATTCACCTTTTGCCCACAGATTATCTGTTCGTAGGCTTTCTCAAGATCCTCAATTAAGATCCACCAGGAGACAGTATCAACTATTAGGTGATGAGCAATAAGGAAAATTTTATCATCACCAACTTTTGATTTAAAAATAACGCCTTGCAGTAGCGGTGACTTATTAAGCCAGCTTTGATTGGCCAATACATTCATATGGGCAGACATAGATTCCAGATCCGCCTTATTCACAGATATACTATGTAAATTAGCAGGTATCTCATTAGCTAAAATTTCTTGTTGCCACTGTTCATTTTCAGGATCATAGATAAATGTTGATCTCAAACCATCGTGATGTAGCATCAACTCACCCATGGCTTGTTGCATAGCTTTCTGATCAATTTTATTGCTGAAATTTAATAGAGCATGCTGGAAACATTTATGCTTATCGCCGTTATAGTCCCTAAAAAACCAATGCTGAATTGGTGTTAAAGGGAGCTGTCCCTGAACGAAAACATTATCCTTTTCTACAACAGGACTGACATATATCTTTAGCTGCTCTATAGTAGGATATTGTAGAACATGGCTAGCCTTAACCTTTAGACCAAATTTCTTTAATTTCGCAACGGTTTGGATTGCCTTTATCGAGTCTCCACCCAATTCAACAAAGCTTTGCCCTGCACTTATGTAGTCAACACCAAGGAGATTTTTCCAAACGGTAGCGATAGCTTCTTCTATGCTGTCTTCACTTTGCAATCCTATACCATCCTGTATTTGACTGGCAGAAAGTTGACGCAAAGCAGATTTATCCACTTTATCATTCGGTGTCATTGGGAATTTATCTAAAGCGACAAAGGTAGATGGCATCATGTACTGAGGTAACTGGGTAGATAAGGATTGGCGGATAGCACTTTCATCACCCACCACTCCAATATAATAAGCAGTAAGATATTGATTGCTAGGTTCTCCATTTACTAAGACTCGGGCGTCTAAAACCTGATCAAGTTGCTGTAATTGATATTCAATTTCGGTTGGCTCTATCCGGTAGCCTCGAATCTTGACTTGATCATCTATCCTGCCTAAAAATTCAATATTTCCATCAGGCAAACGACACACCAAATCACCAGTTCTATACATATCCAATTCCGGCGCATTTGGGTTTTTCTTAAAACATCTGGTAGTTTGCTCCTCCCTATTGAGGTAACCTCGGCCTACTCCAATTCCCGAGATACATAATTCACCAGGAATACCAACAGGTTGGATATTATGATTTTCATCTAAAACATCCATACGTAAATTAGCAATTGGCTTGCCAATTGGAATGGACTTGTACGTTTCTTTCAATACCTTTAAGGGTATTGCAGAGATATCAAATGCGCTTGATACTGCCGAGACTTCAGTAGGCCCATAAGCATTTATGTATCTGAGTCGTTCAGACCAGGTCTCCGCTAAGGTAAAATCCGTTGGCGACCCCCAAGTCATTAAAGTATTTAGGCTGGAAAGCCTTTCTGGATGCAGTTGCCTTACATAAGTAGGAGGCATAAAAGCCATTGTGATTGCGGTTTTTGTTACATAATTCTCAAACTCATCTATATCTTGAATTGTCTCATCATTTACAATTACTAGAGTGGCTCCATTCAATAAAGTCACGAAGATTTCAAACACTGAACCATCAAAGGATGAGTTAGCAAATTGTGACACCCGTTCTCCTGGGGCGAGACTTAGGTATTCACCAAAACCATGCGCAGTGTTAACTACACCTTCATGGTGCCCCAAAGTTCCTTTAGGTTTTCCTGTAGAGCCCGAAGTATAAATGATATAAGCTAAACTCTTTGATGATGGTCCGGAAATAAGATTATCGGTTTTATACCTTCCAAGTTTAACTAAATCTAGCTGAAGACATTTAACTCCGCTTAAAGAATTTATTTTTGAAGAAGACGTGGACAGTATATGGGAAACTTTACTGTCAGAGAGCATATAATCTTTACGTACCTGAGGATATTGGAGGTCAATAGGGACATAAATAGCGCCTATTTTCAATACCGCCAGGATAGATTTGATCATTAGCGGAGAGCGGGATAAATGAATACCAACAATACTACCTGGAACTACGCCTTGTTCGAGTAGATAGTTTGCAAGCTGATTAGCTTCTTGATTTAGCTCATCGTAAGTAAACCGCTCTTCTTTGTATATTAGAGCCAAAGAATTTGACTCAACTTGTGCCCAATATTCAAATCCTCGATGTAGGCTTGTATATTTTGCAGGTTTACAAGCCTGATCAAAGTCATGCGCAAACTGCTGAATTTCCTGATTATTGAGCAAAGAGATTTCCCCAATCAAACAATCTGGATCTTTTAATATTTGCTGCGCTATCAAGGTAAAGTGTTGTCCTAGTCGAACAATCGTTTCGCGTCTGAAAAGATCTGTATCATAGAGAACATTACAGCGTAACTTTCCATCTACTTCCATCCAATTTAGAATTAAGTCATACCAAGCTGTTCTCTGTTTAACATCCAGGTTTGAAAACTTTAATTCATGTGAATCAAGCTCTGGTTGTGAAAAGTTTTGAAATACTAGCAAGGTATCAAATATTGGAGAACGACTCATATCCCTCTTGATATCAAGATCTCTAATTAAATTTTCCAAACCATAAGATTGGTGAGATATGGCTTCATTAATATTGGAAATTGTTCTCTTTAAAAATTCATGAAATCGGATATCACTGTCGCAATCACTGCGTAAAGGTAAGGTATTAACAAACATACCCAGCAATGAATCTAGATCTGGGTGTTCTCGGCCAGCAGTGGGGAACCCAACAACAATATCTCTCTCGCTAGAATATTTGGCCAGCAATACCTGATATATAGACATCAAAAGCGGAAACAAACCGATTCCTTTCTTGGTACACATCTCCTTAAGGTTCTTACTAAGATCAACATCTAAAATAAATTGTTCCTGATTACCCAAAAAACGTCTTTCACTCGGTCGAGCAAAATCTGTAGGGAGTCTTAATGCAGGTGCCGGCCGTGAAAAACGATTCATCCAATAGGCTTTATTTATCTCCTGCTTTTCACGCTGCTGTGGTAATGTTTGCCAGCAACAGAAATCATGGTATTGAGCCATCGTGGATTCTGGGCAGTAGTTATTACCCGACATAATTGAACTATAAGCTGACATCAGCTGCTGGCCAAAAATGCCTAATGACCAAGCATCACATATAAGATGATGAAAGCAGTAGTAAAAATAAAATTCATGCTCATCTAATCTAAACAATTTTAACCGGAATAAAGGTGGTTCAGATAAGGTAAATGCTAGCTTACAGTCCTCGGCAATTAACGCCTGGGCTCTCTTATCTGGCTCGACTTCATGGGTTAAGTTAACGACCTTAAGTGGGTTCTTTAGATGACTCTGAATGGTCTGTACTGGTTTATCTGCAGTATAATCAATGATCGTACGTAAGATATCATACCTTTCGATTAAGGCTTCAATAGCCTTATTAAAAGCCTGAAGGTCCAAGTTACCTTTTAATTTACATGCACCAGGTATGGCGTAAGCTCCTGATTGTTCTGCAAGTGTTTCATTGAGCCAAATACTTTGTTGTTGTCTGCTCAGTGGATAGCTTTTTTGTTTAGGTGCTACGGGAATTGTTTGATAACTTTTATTTGAAGCTATCAACATTTGATCTATATAACTAGCAAGCCTAGAAATTGTATCATTTTGATAGAATTCCAGAATCGAAACTTCTACATCTAACTCTCGGTATACTTCACCTAGTGTTTTCATCGCAGTTAAGGATGTACCACCCAAATCAAAATACTTTTGATGAATACTGACTTTAGGTAGACCAAGATTAGCTCGCCAAATCTCACTCAATTTCAACTCAAATAAGCTTAATTCCTGCTCATCACATGCTTCAAATTCAGTCAAATAGCCTGAAGGATTTGGAAGAGATTTTTTGTCAATTTTTCCATTAAGCATCAAAGGGAACTTATCTAATTTTATCATTATACTTGGGATAAAATTATTACTAAGTTTTGGAGCTAGTAAAGATTTGATTTCTTCTGTAGATATATCATTATGACAAGTGTAGTAACACACCAGTAGATTACTCTGGTTATCATCCTTAAAAATGCTTAAAAAACATTGATCCAGTTCAGGTATATCGAGAATATGGCCTTCTATATCGTTAAGCTCGATTCTAATACCATTTATCTTTACCTGTCGATCAAGACGACCGAGCACCTCGACAGTATGGTCAGCTTGATATCTACCCAAATCCCCTGTTTTATAAATGACATCTTCTTCACCCTGATTTAGGGGGTTCTGTATAAAATTGGCCTGAGTCAATGAAGGGTCATTAAGATAACCTTTGCTTCTAAATGGTGTTTTAATATAAATTTCACCTATTTCTCCAATACGACAAAGTTTTGTTCCCTTCAATATTAATACCGCAGTATTAGGAATAGGCTTACCTACAGGAAGAACTCTATTCGGTTCATAAACACCCGTTTCAATTCGATAATATAGTTTAGCCAAAGTCGTCTCAGATGGCCCATAGAGATTAACTAAGCTGGTGTTACTTCCTGCTACTGAAAACCAGTGATTAACATCACGACCTAACAAGGGTTCACCAGCAAGTAAAATGTATTCCAAATGTTTTAAACTATCTTTACTCTGTATCGTAACCTCAACTTCAGTCGTTAATAGTCGAAAGATGGATGGTACACAATGAATCAAGCTAATTCTCTGAGATATAATCCACTCTAACAAGCGTCTGGCATCCATCTGCACATCATTATCGGGAATGCAACAGACGCCACCTGTCAATAACGGTAAAAATATATCTCTCAAACTTACATCAAAGGTGCTGGGTGCTAACTGTGCTACGCGATGTTGATGCTCGCTGGAAAATTCACTTATTTCCCAATGCATAAAATGGCTAAGGCTTTTATGATTGCCAACAATTGCTTTTGGATTGCCTGTAGTACCGGAAGTGAACATTATATAACAATTGTCTTCCGGTATTGCTTGCTGTAACGGATCACTCTTAGAATAAGCTGATAATAAGTTAACTTCTTTATTATCGCCTGCCTTTGCGATTGCACCAAGATCATTTTTATAGTCAAATACTACAATATGTATGTTACTGCAATCAATTTCTTCAAGCGTTCTCTTGAGCTGGCTAGCCATAGAGCTTGAAGTTAGGATAATTTCAAGCTGAGATTTTTCCAATATATCCTTAAGACGCTCGCCAGGTAATTGAGGAGATAATGGTAAAAAAGCTTGGTCATTTTTAAGAATTGCCAGTACGCCTAAAATATACTCAATACCTTTAGGGAGAAAAAGGCCTATAGAGCTTCCGTTTTTTCTTAAATTCTCACCGATGTAATGTGCCAACTGATTGGAATAAGCGTTTAGATTTTGATATGTTATTTCACGCTGACTTTCTAAAATCGCTATATTGTTTGGAAATTTGCGAGCTGTCTCAGAGAATTTTTTATGGACAAAGTATTTAGACATTTTTACTTCCTTGAAAAACATTTAATTATAAATTAGATATAACACATTTAAGGTTCCACAAATTCTTTAAGAAAGATTCCTGTGGTTATCGCTATCATTAAAAAATCTGTTTCGAACGTTTGATTAATGTCACCCGTATCTCTGAGAGCATTTTTAGTGAGCCGTTCTATGGTGTCTGGATTAAAAATTCCCTGACGGGTAATTGTCTCCTTGCTGAGCAAATCCATAATCCATTCAGGCCTATTTTTTAGCAAGAAAGGGCTTCCTGGAGCAACAAATGAGAATTTATTACGCTCAACTACGGATTTCGGAACCGTCTTCCTGGCAAGTTTCTTCAGTAGGAATTTTTCACTCCCATTCTGAACCATTAAATGTGGAGGAATCGTTCTAACAAAATTGATTAAATCAATATCAAGAAAGGGGTATCTTGCTTCTACAGAGTTAGCAAAAACTACACGATCACCGTGGTCTGCAAGTAAATGATCAGCGATACGTAGCTTAAAATCCACATAAGATCGTTGATGAATGTGATGGCGATTAGCTATTCGAGTGGGATTAATAACTGCTTGAGATGTGCAATGTTGTTTACACAGAGTCGTATTAGTATACGATGAATACAGAGCAGATTTTACCTCGTGAAATTCGTGATAATTCTTTTCGTAAAAAAAATTGTCATCCCCCCAAATGGTATTTCTAGCTTGCAATTCAAGCATATGTTCCAGATCGAATTCGCACTCATCTATTCTGGACTGCTGATCCAGCCGATAGCCAACATATCCAGCAAATAGCTCATCAGCTCCCTCACCGGTCAAAACTGCTTTTATGCCCTGCTGATGAACCATTTCTGACAAAGCTAATGCGCACGTATTATATGACTCCTTAAGTGGTGACTCTGCGGCAACAACCGCCTGAGTTAATCTTCCTAGAATATGATCAAAATAAAAAATTTTTTCACGATGATTAGAACGTATCTTATTTACTACATGCTGTTGATATTTACGCTCATCGATATCATTACGTCCAAATCCAATTGAAAATGTGTCAAATACTCTAGTTGGATTCATATCACTGGCTAAAGTAGCAATAAGTGATGAATCCAGTCCTCCACTTAAATAGAAACCAACAGGCACATCTGCATGTAACCGGGTACTGATTGCCTCTCGCAATAAGTGATCAAGTTTATCTACATAGTAATCATTTGAGCATATGTGTCCATAATCACCACTTGCTGGATAATCAAGATCCCAATATTGTTCAAGTTTCACTCCTTGCTCATTAATCACCATCAAATGTCCTGGGGGTAGACACTTAATATCACTAAACATAGTTCTTGGACTAATCATGCCAGGAAAGGTCACAATTTGATCCAAACTGATCAAATCTATGTTACGACTTATATTTTTACTATTTAAAAGAGCCTTTATTTCTGACCCAAAAAATATTTTTTTATCATTTAAATGGTAATATAGTGGAGCAATACCCACATGATCTCTGGCAAGTATTAATTTTCTCTCTCGCACATCATGCAAAGCTATGGCAAATTGGCCATTAAGTTTATTCAAGAAATCTGTTCCATACTCTTCATATAAGTGTGGAATTACCTCGCAGTCCATTTCAGTTCGAAAACTGTGCCCCTTTTTAATCAAATCCCTTTTAAGAGATTGATAATTAAATATCTCTCCATTGACTACGCAAACGACACTTTCATCTTCATTGAAAATCGGTTGATTTCCTGAATTCAAATCTAAAAAAGATAAACGTCTGAAACCGAAACATGCTTGTTCGCTTACATATAAACCTTCATCATCAGGTCCTCGATGAACTATACTTCGTGTCATTCTTTTTAATAACTCAACATCATCTGCCCCCAACGGAATCTCAAATTTTGAAGAAAATACCCCACTAATTCCACACATATCTTTACCTTAAAACTCTTCATCTATCGCTAATGCTGCATCAAGAAATTCAGCTTGTTTTTGTTTCTCTTGCGAGCCGATGAGGCTCATCTTTAAGTCTGATAGAGAAGTTTCAGATCGCTCCAACACTATTGAAATCAAGTTGATCAATTGCTGCTTAAAAGAAATTATAGAATTCTGATCCATCAACTGATTGTTATATTCGATAACCAACTCAAGAAAATCACCTTTTACTAGCATTATATTTAAATCTGCCCTGCTGGTTACAGCCGTCTCAAGTGTCTCTTTGAAAATCAAACCATCCATTTTATAACTTGAATAATTTTTATATTCCATTACGTTCAGAATGATCCGATAGAAGTCGCTTATACTACCCTCTTTAAGGTCAATCATTTCTAGTGTTTGTTCAACAGGGTAAAGTTGATGCTGAATAACATTTCGCAAGTGTGATTTTGTTTTATTGAGAAAATCAATAAATTTTAAATCAGATTCTATGTTAAGTTTTAATATTATATTGCTTAGATAAAATCCAACCTGATCCTGCAATTGTGGCAATTGTCGTGCAGCAATTGGAGAAGAATAAATTACCTCATCGGTACCGCAATAATGGCTTAGCAATATACCGGTCACACTAGACATTAAAGTATATAAACTCACTCCATTTGTTTTACAAAATTTCTGTATAGCATCCGATAGATTTTCATCTATAGTCGTCCTATACCACTCACCACTATACTGAATATTTGTATTAGCATTTGGTAATTGGGTTGGCTTTACCACTCCTTCTAATTGTCTTCTCCAAAACATTCTCTCTTTATCTGCCTGGGCTCCCTCTAGCATTCTGTTATGCCAGATTGCATAATCTTTATACTGAATCTCTAATGGTTTTAAATTTGGTGCTTTATTTTGTTTGAAACAATTATATAGGTGGCATAACTCCTTTATAAGAATGTGATTTGACCAGCCATCACAAATAATATGATGCGCATTGAAAATCAGTGCCTGAGATGATTTATCACTGGCCAGCTCAATCAGAACAACTTGAAATAACGCATCACTCTCCAGGTCAAAATAATATTTAGAAATTTCTTTATATAACTCCTTAAAATCGTTCGAGTTAAATATCATTCCTTTAGGCTTTAATACAGTCAATGGCACATCGATATCGTCATGTATCTTCTGTTGGGGCTCACCCTTGGAAAAAATGAAGTTTGTACGCAGTGATTCATGTCTTTGTATTAGATAAGAAAGAGCTTTTTCCAAAGAAGAAACACAAAGCTCACCCTCAAGCAAAAAAGCGGCGTGTACGTTATAGGCGATACTTTGTTCCTTAGATTGAGAAACCAACCACAATCTTTTTTGTGCAGCAGATAACGGATATAATTCTTGTATGTATGTGGGTTTTATTTCAGGTTGTAGCGGATTATTTTTAGACAACCAAGCATCAAGTTTCGCAACAGTTGGATATTCAAAAATTTCATTGATGGATAATTGAACTGAAAATTTCTTTGATAATTCAGCTGCAATTAGCATAGCCTTCAGGCTATGTCCTCCAAGTGTAAAAAAATCATCATTTAACTCGATGGCTGGTATTTGTAACATTTCCTGCCATGTGGCGGTAATTAGCTTCTGAGATTCAGAAAGCGAATGTGTTAATACCTCTGTACCAGTGTTTACTCTTTCACCCTTTTTCTGAAGCTCTCTAAGATCGAGTTTTCCATTTTCATTAATAGGAAATTCCCGAACCTCAAAATAGTGGCTAGGGCGCATGTAATCGGGCAATTTTCTAGATACAAAATCTCTAAGATCAAAGTTCAATAGTGAATTTTTATTTTGGTAATAAGCAATTAATTCATTCCCTGTCCTAGATTCTTTAGCGATTACTACTGCTCGCTTCAAATCTGGGTGCTCTTCTAGAACTTTAGTGATTTCCCCTAACTCAACTCGATATCCCCTAATTTTTGCCTGATCATCAATACGACCAGAAACATATAGTTCATCACTTTTGATATAACCTAAATCTCCAGTTCTATATAGACGCTCACCCGGCGTGAAAGGGCTATGAATAAATTTCTCTTTCTCAAGGTCAATATTGCTTAGGTAGCCCTGGGCTAGGCAATCCCCTTCGATACATAACTCCCCCTCCTCACCATTAGCTACTTTCTCAAGGTTTTCATCCAATATGTATGCTTTACAATTAGATATTGGCTGACCAATACTCTTAAGTTGACGGTATTGCTTAAATGTATGAATATCAAATTCACGAGTAATACAGCCTATTGTGGCTTCCGTTGGTCCATAATGATTTACAAAAACGGTGTTCTTGAAATATTTAAGATAAATATCAATATCTTCAACTCTTATACTTTCCCCACCAAGGAGAATAAGTCGAAGATTTAAATCCAGTGATTCTGTAAAATCTTGATGGTTAACCAGTATCTGGAATAGCGATGGTGTGATTTTGACAAACGTTATTTGATGCCTTGCAAGATAACTTAAAACAAAGCTAATATTCTGTCTGTCGCATTTTCTCATTAAATGTAAGCATGCGCCTGATAGAATACTGCCCCATAATGATGTATATCCTAAATCAAAGGCATAAGAAGATAGCAGTAAACTGCTATCGGAATCACATACTTGATACTTCTCAATGAACCATTGAAAATAATTGGTCAGTGAACTATGAAGTATTTTAACTCCTTTGGGTCTTCCTGTTGATCCAGAGGTATAAATAATATAGGCAATAGAATCGGGGTTTAGACCAATCTCTATCGGTAGATTACTAAATGAGGTGGAATCTATTCTGTCTAAGTCACAGCGTGAATAGAAGTTTAGTTTTGGCAGATGGGATTCACTTAATAAAACCTTCGCTAAACTGTCCTTCAGTATGAAATCTACACGGTCTTCCGGAGTGTCTGGGTCAATTGGAATGTAGCAGCAGCCAAGCTTTAATACAGCAATCAGTGCTGATATCAAAAATCTCCCTGACTCAATTTGAACAGCAATACGATCTCCTGGAAGTAGACCATATTGCTGCCTAAGCATGTGAGCCCACTGATTGCTCTCACAATCCAATTGACGGTAGCTTAAACTTTGTTTCTCAAAATTGATGGCGGTATTATCTGGATAATGATCTACCATGCTGGTGAAGCGATCTAATATACTGTTACTTCCAGACCATTCGTGATGTAATTTTACTTTCGAGCATTCAGCTTCAATGTTTTCTGGTGGCAATATGGAGTCAATTTCCATATCTGGGGATTGTAAGATATTATTAATTACCACCAGGAATAAATTTTTCCAGCTGCTAATCGTATCAAGATTAAACAGTGATTTATTGTAATGGAAATTTATTTCCAATTCTTGATGCTGTAAAATAGCCTCAAATGAAAAATCGTATGTGTTACCCTTTTGCTCTATTTTTTGAGGAACGAATTCAACACCTTTAATATTCAATACACGCTCATCGGCTTGCTCAAATACAAAATTGACGTCAAATAGTGGATTGCGACTTTTGTCTCGCTTATTTATAGAAGTTCCAAAATATTGCTCAACTAGTTTTTCGAAAGGATACTCTTGATGAGCATACGCATCAATGCAGTTGCCTTTTATTCTATGCGCTAACTCGGTAAAGGTTTTTACACCTTGCAAATTAGGTCTGTAGACCAGGGTATTGGTCATCATACCTACAATATTTTCAAATCCTCTTCTTTGTCGTAAGGCTACTGGTGCACCAACAATTGTCTCATCACTCTTAGTCAAACTCCTAATTAAAAGGATATATCCACTGAGCAGTAACATATACAATGAAACATTTAATTTCTTGGCCAGACCTGTCAATTGCTCAGTCCTTTCTTTTGACAACATAAAGGTAAGCGTATGGCCGTTAAAAGTCTGTATTTTTGCCCTAGGATAATCTAAAGGTAATTCGGGAGATTCCCGATATCCCATTAATTGATTTGTCCAATAGTTTTTATCTTCATGATATTTATCTGATTCATAATAATTTCCTTCCCATTCTACAAAGTCTTCAAACTGGGATGGTTTGGTGAGGCTATTGTTGTTTAAATTTTCATAATAGATCATGAACTCTTGGAATAGGATATTTGCAGAGAATCCATCGGCAGCGATATGGTGAATATCAAGCATGAAAATATGTTTTTCATCTTCCAAAGTAATGAGTTTAGCTCTTAGCATAGGGTCTTTTTCCAAATCATAAGATCTAAAAAATCTCTGCCTAGACTGCTCAAGAGTATCCGTCGTTACGTTTTCCAACTCTAAATTGGGGGGCAGCTCTCTATGTACAATGCGAATAAACTCTCCATTTTCCAGCTTAAAGGTAGTTCTAAGGCTCTCATGACGGCGAGAAAGTAATGTTAGAACTCGCTGAATTTTTGCTGGCTCTATGCTCCCTTTTACTTCTGCCTCATAACTTAAATGATAGGCTTGTTCAGCGCCCTTTAGGCTATTTAGAGCAAATATACGCTTTTGTGCTGAGCTCATTAACTGTTGATTTACACACCCTGTTCTGGTTGGTGTTCCATTTGGTGGTGATGGAGGGTTCATGGTGGTAAAGCTAAAACCGCCAGCTCTAAGTTCACTAATACTTTCACATACTATGTTGTAAACTTTATCTATGTCTTCATGCGTATGCTGTGTAGATAAAAAACATATACGACGTTCCCAAGTGTATACGCCTTTAAGCATCATTAAATAGAAAAGTAAATCCATTTCTATAGGCTGTAAGGCTAGCGCATATTGGCCAAAGGACTCAAAACGGAATATAGAGCCACAAGACTTAACTTTAATGGGAACGTGGTTAAATGTGAAATAGTCATTAAGTCTTTTCACCAGTAATAACGTCAATTCATTGGTTTTCTCATATAACCTTGGTCCCTTTTTCTTAATTTCCAACAAAACTGACTTAGCTGCTACTAATGCCATCGGATGGTTAGAAAAGGTTCCGGCAATAAAAGTGGCTTCTGTTTGCGGAGTAGATCCATCTTGATATTGCCAGCGTCCTCCATCGATTACATCCATGAAACGACGTTTACCGGCTACTATACCAATGGGTAAGCCACCACCAATAACTTTTCCATATGTAACTAAGTCAGCCTGAATATCAAAAAATGCCTGAGCGCCACCCGCCTGCAACCTGAACCCAGTAATTATCTCATCAAAAATTAACACGGTACCGAATTCTGAAGTCAGAGATCGAAGTTTTTGTAGAAATTGTCTTGGTTGTAACTCCGGATTTCGGCTCTGCACTGGTTCCACTAGAACAGCCGCAAGTTCTGTTCCTAGCTGCTTGATAACATCCAATGATTTGGGATCACCATATGGTAGTACAATAGTGTCTTGTACCGATTCCATAGTTACCCCCGGAGTAGTTGGGTAACTGCCATTTTCATCACTTTCCGCCAGTATTCCATCATAAATACCATGATAGGAACCCGAAAATTTTACAATTTTTGAGCGGCCTGTTTGTGTTCTGGCCATGCGAAGCGAAAGCATTACAGCTTCGGATCCTGTATTACAGTAAGATACACGCTCTGTAGCAGTAATTTCCTTAATTAATTGTGTAACTTCACCTAAAAGTGAAGAATGCGGACTAAGGACAAAACCTTTGTCCATTTGTTGCTTGACCGCATCAATTACAAATTGTGGTTTGTGTCCAAAAAAGTGAACTCCATAACCAATGGCTAAGTCGACATATCTATTGCCATCTATATCCCATAAATAGGCACCATCAGCCTCACTTGATACCAAAGGATACAGTATCTCCTTCAATGTTTTTCTAAAATTTAGACTTGTCAGATAATGTGCAAAATCATCCTTATTCTTACAACTGAAGTCTTTCGATCCAGCCGTCCTCTTATTATACCTTTTAATTAACCCATCAACGAAACTCTGTTGTTTTAGAGATAATTCGTCCTCACTGAATTTTGCCAATCTGAAGTTAGTTTTTGGATACTCCACTCTTAAATTCGAATCATTTTTCTCTGGCTTTTCCCCGACTTCTAATTTCTCACTGCCTAGGTAATCCAGTTGTGCCTGGCAAACTGCCTGTATAGTTTTCAACTGTCGGCTTAGTAAATCATGGGTATCTTTGTTAGAGCTATCACCACTAACCTCAATATTTTCTTCCAGACTTTGCTTTTGATCTATGTGAGAAGCTCCTTTAGAGGACAAATAAGCATGTAATTTATCTACGCTACTGTATTGACCGTATAACTCCATTAGTGGAACATCAACACCAAAAACATCTTGTATCTTATTTTTTAGCTGGCTCAGCATTAGGGAATCCATACCTAGAGAAAGAAAATCCTGCTGCTTTTTGTGCTGATCCATTATCAACCCGGATACGCCTTCAATTAAATTTATCAATGTATATTTGATGTTTTTTTTGTCTACAGTTGAATTGTTCAGAGTCACTTCTCTCGGAATCAACTCTTTTTTCAACTCAGCTTTTATCTCAGGGCCTGTAATATGAATTGGGAAAGTTGTTTTTGAAAAGCAATAGTAAGGTAGATCTATCGCTGTCTTCGACCATTTGCAAGACATTGCTTTCCAGTTCACTGGATAATTATGAATATATAAATCTGCCAAAGCCTGATTTAAGGTTTCAATTGAACAGCGCAATTTTCCACGCAGGGGGGATACAACAAGGCTTTCATTACCTGATCTTAAAGTCTTAGTAATGAAAGAAGATAAAACTGCGCTACCACCGAGTTCAATATAGGTATTGCATTTATGTTTGGATAATGTTTCTAGGCCATCACTGAATCTTATCGATTGTGTAATATGGGAAAGCCAGTAATTTTTTTGGGTTATTTCACTATACTCGCCTATCGGGGCTAGATTACCTGTAAGATCACTGACTATAGGTATCTTTGGTGGATTTAATGTGACACCATCAATGATTTTACCAAAAGGATCTAGAACAGTTTTCATTAATGGAGAGTGGAAAGCGTGTGAAACATCAAGCCTCTTATGGGGTATATTCAGATCTTTGAGTGTGTCTATGAATTCTTGTAT
The DNA here is from genome assembly GCF_007183175.1 of Microbulbifer sp. GL-2. Lineage (NCBI taxonomy): Bacteria > Pseudomonadati > Pseudomonadota > Gammaproteobacteria > Cellvibrionales > Microbulbiferaceae > Microbulbifer > Microbulbifer sp. GL-2. The sequence continues at coordinate 3,686,549 of NZ_AP019807.1, read as the reverse complement.
ATCATCAGCACTGCCACTAAGAGTAACATCACTTGGGCTATTTATAGCTGCAACCGCGATGTTGGCACTACATTTATCAATGATTGCTTGAATATCTGAAATCGACGCAAATGCTGCAACCATGGCACCTGGCATCTTTACTTTATTCATTAAAATGGCTCGGTTTGCCACCAGGTGCACTGCATCGGACAAGTTTAATATGCCCGCAGCAAAAGCTGCGGTATATTGGCCAATACTGTGTCCCAATAGATAATTTGGTCTAACTCCAAACTCTCTTAATAATTTTAATAATGCATAACCAATGGAGAATATTATTGGCTGGGAATACAAGGTCTTATTAATCCTATCAGGCTCACCTTGATACAGTAGTTCTTCCAGCGAAATATTTAAATATGGATGGAATAGTTCAGAGCATTCAGTCATAGCTTCACTAAATACTCTGAACTCCTTGTAAAGCCCCTTGGCCATATCTAGATATTGTGAACCTTGCCCCGTGAAAACAAATGCAAGAGACTCTCGAGCCTGGGTGGGCATGTTATCCGATACATATTTCTCTAACTTTGAAATCAGAGTCTCTTTATCAGGTCCTACAACAGCAATGCGATAGGGGTAATCCTGATAGCTGCGCTGACTGGCAGTCGTGATATCCAAAGCACTATATTGTTTCAGAGATAATAATTCCAAAAAATTTTCTTTGCAGCGATTTAGACTGCTTTCTGTTTTTCCAGCAATTATAAGAGTACTGTTAATATTTTTTTTGTTGGCTAAGGGCTCGATTTTGGGCCTATTTTGTAAGATAAGATGTGCGTTCGTGCCAGACAAACCAAAAGAACTGATTCCACAGTTAATCAATTGACTATTGTCAATTATTAATGATTCACTTAACGGTTTAAGTGGGATGTTACTCCATGGCACCAATGTATTCGGTTTATTTAAATGTAAGCTTTTCGGGATTATACCTTTTTCCATTGCTAAAATGAGTTTAACCACTCCAGCTATCCCGGCAGCCCCTTCTAAATGACCAATATTTGATTTAATGGAGCCTACCGGCAAGGGATTATTAGCGTCTCGATTCTTAAAGACATTGGTAAGAGCATTTAACTCCTGAGGATCACCTAGCTTTGTACCAGTTCCATGAGCTTCGATATAAGCTATATCATTTATATCAACATCAGCCTGAGCTATAGCATCTTTAATTACACTCTCTTGAGCTTGACCGTTAGGTACAGTTAGGCCACTACTTCTTCCATCATGATTGACTGAGGACCCCGTAATAACCGCACGTATTAAATCACCATCTTTCTGTGCATCCGAAAGACGTTTTAGTACCAAAACAGCACAACCTTCACCCCGGCCATAACCATTAGCGCTTTCATCAAATACCTTGCATTTTCCATCGTCAGACAAAGCATTAACTCGGCTAAGGCTGATAGACCCTTGTGGACTCAGAATTAAGTTAACGCCACCAACCAATGCCTGATCTGCCTGCCCGGTAATGAGAGAGGTTCTTGCAAGATCAATGGCCACAAGCGATGAGGAGCAAGCAGTGTCTATTGTCATACTGGGCCCAGTTAGCCCATAACAATATGATATTCTTCCTGCTGCCGTACTTGCCATAGTGCCCGTTAAGCTATGTTCCTTTAGCAAATCACTATTTTTTTGCTCAAAAACTTGATGGGAAAAGTCACTATTGGCCATACCAATATAGACTGCTGTTTTTGATCCATTGAGGCTTTCATTTTTTATACCCGCGTTATCAATTGCATGTTGACTAACAGTGAGGAGCATTCGTTGCTGAGGATCTATCGATTCTGCCTCAACCGGCGTAATCCCAAAGAAATCTGCATCAAACTCATCCACTTGCTCAAGAAAGTATCCGCACTTGGTTTTGATAGATCCCGGGTTATTTCCAGGATCGTAATAGGTATCATTGGGCCACCGTTCATTAGGAACTTGGACATTTAAGTCTATACCGTTAACTAGGTTATTAAAGAAAGCATCGTTCGATGTTTGACTTCCAGGGAACTTCCCTGCAAGCCCTATAATTGCAATTGCTTGATCATTTTTGTGTATAATCTTTGTATTCTGATTTTCAGCTGAATTATCCTTATTGTTTAGCATTTCAAACAAATAGGTTTTCAACTGCATTACGGTTGGATAGTCAAAAATACAAGAAACCGGTATATCTATGGAGAATGCGCTTTCTAATGCAGCACGGAACTCAACCGCTTTTACTGAATTAATACCATGGTCTGCTAATTTAGCATCGCCATTTTTTACATGATAACCAAGTAAAGTAAACAGCAGATCATCCAGCCGTTTATTAATCTGACCTCTGCTTTTTTCACTATTTTCATGCCTACCCTGCTCTCTATTGATTACATCAATTTCATCAAGCCTCGATTTAAATTCACCATTTAAATACCGCTCTTTTAACTTGTAACGCCGCACTTTACCGCTTGTCGTTTTAGGTATAGTTGTAACCGGTATTACCGCATGGATACGCAACCCAAGTTTTGCTTGCATGAGACATCTAAGCTCAGCGGATAATTTTATAAATTCACTCGGGCTCTTTTTATAACGCACAAAAATCAGAAGTTCTTCCGAACCAGCTTGTGTTGCAATACTACTAGCCACCACATTACGCAGTAGCAACTCTGGAATCTGTGTGCAAATTTGTTCAATATCGTGAGCATAGATATTTTGTCCATTGATAATAATCAGATCCTTCGCACGCCCTGTAATTATCAATTGCCCATCTTGGATAAAACCTAAATCGCCAGTATTCAACCATCCATCCGAGCGCAGAACTCTTTTAGTTTCATCTAAATTCTTGAAATATCCTGAAGTCACATTATTACCTTTAATGTGAATTAAACCTATATGACTATCAGGTATATCTTGACCTTTTTCATCAGCAATTTTAATATTGCATTCATCAATAGCAGTGCCCACCTCAAGAAAGGTAATGGCATTAGGGTCTTCCGAATTTAGACTGGTAACTTTTTCCCCAAAATTTAGCCTGGTACGATCCAGATAATGGGGTTTCATTGGTGCGCCCGGTTTAGGTAGAGAGACACCCACACTGGCTTCTGCAAGGCCATAAACTGGGTACATACTGTTGTATGGCAACTTATAATGCTTCAACTCCTTTAGAAATTTGTCTGCTAAAGTTAGTGAAATCGGCTCTGCACCATTAAAAATCACTCTAACACTTGACAAATCCCAGTCGAATTTACGCCTCTCCATTGAAATAAGGGTGATATGTAACCCGTAATTTGGAGTAAACAGCATGGTGCCTTTATGCACAGATGTTTTTTCCATCCAAATAAACGGTCTTCTTACAAAAATTGGAGTATCAATCAGAACTTGCTTTATACCGAGTAATGTTGAAGTAAGGTGTACAGCAATTAGGCCCATATCATGAGTTAATGGCATCCAGCTCACCATGACATCTCTGCTTGTTGCTTCTGAGCAGCTAGCTAGAGCTTTTACATTTGCAATCAAGTTTTTATGGGTTAACACTACACCTTTCGGCTGCCCTGTCGAACCGGAGGAAAACTGAATAAAGGCGATATCATCGGGTTGGACGTCACAAACAAGCTTTGAAAGATTTTTACTGTCACTGGAGGGCAGCTTAGAAAGGTCCAGTGACTTATTACTAATTCTAGTAAACTCACCCTGCAAGCCAAAGCGCTCCGAATACGCCTTCAGATTTTCAAACAACGCTGGCGAATCAAAACAAATAAAAGGATCATCCAAAATATCCCATACAGAAAACACTTTCTTATAGTTTTCATCTTTTTCGCCAACCGAAATAGGCACCGGAATGATTCCACCCAGAATACACGCCCAGAATGTAGTAGTAAAATTATGATTATTTTTAAACTGGAATATTAATTGATCTCCCTTGCTCAGCCCTTTACCAACAAGTTGATCTAGCAACGCCAAGGAATCACTATACATCTGAGCATAACTGGAAACTATTTCATTACTCAAATCATCGCAGTAAATGATCTTCTGCTCGCTATTCTTCTTACTAACCAAAGTGTCAACTAAAGTTTCTGGATTATTGTTTGAGAAACTATTTCCTCTAAGCGACATGACGCAATTCCTTTAAGCCTTTACTCAAAAATTTCTTCTGGCGCTTTAAATTCATGCAATTAAAAGCACAAATTTATGCTTCAGCAATTAAAACCTCATTACAATGAAGTGGTTTTCTGCATTTATATTAATTTACAGCCATCACAACACCCAACCTAAACGTCCGGCCTGGATAGACGATATTTTTATCAGAAAAATTTGACTTGCATTCTCTACTCAAGCGATCTTCACTGGAGTTCGAATTAATTTGGGAGGGGATTCTAAACCTAACAAGTACTGTGAGGCAGAGAGTTACTATAAACTTCCAATAAATAACAGCCAACTGCAAATCCTTTTACTTAGCTTACAACTACAAAACAATAGAATCTATTTATACCACAACCCCTAACGTCATTTGCGACACCAAATATAACGATATTTGTGACGCCAAGCTCAAATATAACAAAAAATATTCTCCTAAAAGATTAAATTTATCACTCAAAACTTAAACGCTAACCGACACACTTTTGTAATCCTTTACAAGCTACACTAGAAAATAAAATATTATTGGAATTGGGGCTGGGACATTTAATGGAGGGGCTCAATTTTATCAACAAATAAACTTTCCAGACTCTTCAGTACTTACATCTACTCACTACAGAAATCCCGCCGCCCAGTATCCCCTAGTGATCCGATAGATAAAAATTATTTATTATTGCTTGAGCATTATGCCAAACAAATCAGGAACCGGCTTAACAAGGTTAGAATTAAACAATCAAATTTCGATTAAGGCCTGGATTTACCTTTATCGTTCGCACAAATAAGCGTGAGCTTACATATGTCACTAGCGGGAGCTGTTTTATGGTTTTGATCTCAGAGGTTTTCTCTAATCTACCAACCTACTTTTTATTCGCTGAATGACACTTACTCTAAAAATAACCTGCTTTTAGATTAATTGCATGAAAGATTGAAAGTGGCTTATTTTACAACTTGAACGCTCTTCAGCTTATAAACCACAAAAAACATTTGCAGCAGAGTCTTTATCAGATTGAACAACCAAGTTATCCCAAATTGAGCAACCTACAAATTATTCAAATTATGACAATCGACCATCATTTAATAACAAATTAATTATCTATCAATTAGTTACTGTTGCCAAACAGACTTCCGGTGGTCACATTACCCCTTGCTTACACAGACCTGATTTTTAGAGCTCATCTCTCTTTATTACCAACTTATGACTTAAGTTTCTAGCGAGTGCAAGTACTTATTAGATTCGATATCATATGTGGATCAAGTTCCAAGGCATAAATCTAGAGATACATTTCGTTATAATATCATTACCTATCAAAATACTAATGATAACTTAATTAACCTTTCGCTTATTTTTGAGCCATTTACAAACATTCAGGTTCACCGATAGATTCCTCTTAGCCAATTGCTGAATTGCCCACCGCACTAATTAACACAAAGGCTATGCAGCAAGGCTTTGTTCCACGATTAATCCAGTTATGAATGGTCGCACGCTGAATCAATACATCACCTGCGTTCAGGTGAACTAACTGTTCCTCTCCCAGCTCCATATCAATCTCACCTGAGAGAACAATAGCGTAATCGATACTGTCTGTCCGATGAATTCTTGGCGTTACACCTGGGCCAAATTCAACCACTTTAAAGATGGATCCACCACGAATAGTTGTACCAGCCTGACGGTGCCCCTTGTCACCATTAACTGAATCTATTTCAACAGGTAAGTCCGTAGTCGTCCAAAGCTGTTGTTGCTGCATATGGGGACGCCAGCTGGAAGTATGCTCTCCCCGATCATCAAAAATTACAACTGGCTTACCAGCTTTGTTATGGCCCGTCACAACACGTCGTAGATTTAGCCCCATAGCAGTACCAGCCCAATGTTAAACACAAGTTTATAGTAGTATTAATTGGAGACAGGCACTTTATTTGACATATAAAAAGTCACTAGGTGATTGCCCCTCTGTAGAGAGAGCACAGATCAATAACAATTCAAAATAACAGGGCAACACTATTGGTCTTTACCCAACTTTTAATTTTGAGGAGGCCCAGTTCCTCTTTTCAATTGAGAAACAAGCAATCCTAATAATTCTCTACTAACTCTCAATATCTTCCAGATAACTATTGAGTCACCTATTCAATGATCAGCTGGAGTTCCTGGACCGGATTCAATTTCATCTTCACTTATAGCCCCTGTCAATGGAGATAATATGTAAATCTCGCATCCATTAATTTCCTTTTCCTCTCGGCAACTTTAACCACTATAATCCCGCCCATGCCAGATTTACCGATACAATCCACCCTACCCAGACTATTCGAGGCCTTGGAAGCGCACAGTAATGTGGTCCTCCAGGCTCCTCCTGGTGCAGGTAAGACCACTGTTGTTCCCTTGGCCCTGCTTAACAGAAACTGGCTGGGGAATAAAAATATCATCATTCTGGAGCCGCGTAGACTCGCGGCACGCACCGCTGCGGCTCGAATGGCTGCTCAAATTGGTGAGAAACCTGGTGAAACTGTCGGGTACCAGATTCGCGGGGAGCGCAAGGCCGGTAAGCAAACCCGTATATTGGTTGTTACAGAAGGAATCCTCACCCGCCTTTTACAGTCTGATCCGGAGCTGTCCAATACGACACTGGTTATCTTCGATGAATTTCATGAGCGCAACCTGCAGGCAGACTTGTCACTGGCACTTTGCCTGCAATCCCAGGAGTACCTGCGCGAGGACCTTAAGTTACTGGTAATGTCTGCCACCCTGGAAACAGACGCTGTTGCAAAGGTACTCAACAATGCACCGGTTATAACTAGCGAGGGGCGTAGCTATCCCGTCAGCGTGCAATACATAGATCAACGGGAAGAACTGGACGATGAACGCCAGGTCTCCAACTTGATGGTACGTAAGATCTTGGATTGCACACGCAATGAAATGGGTAGCCTGCTGGCGTTTCTGCCTGGCGTGGGGGAGATTCGCCAAGTTGAAGAAAAGCTCAAAGAGCGTTTAACCAAAGAAGCACCTTCGTTCAACGATATAACAATAGCTCCATTATACGGAGACCTGACCAGGGAGCAGCAAGACCTGGCCATCACACCGGCAAAGCCGGGCAAGCGCAAGATTGTTCTGGCCACTAACGTTGCCGAGACAAGCCTGACCATTGAAGGGATTCGGATGGTAGTGGACTCCGGATTGATGCGTGAATCCCGTTTTGACCCCAATAGCGGTATGGACCGATTGGTAACCAGCCGCATCTCCCAAGCATCGGCTACCCAGCGCAGCGGTCGTGCTGGCCGCCTCAGCGCTGGCCTGTGCCTGCGCCTGTGGAGCGAAGGGCGCCAGCGTAGCCTGAGCACCAGGAATACCCCTGAGATTCTTCGCAGTGACCTGACACCAGTTGCTTTGGAATTGGCTCAGTGGGGTATCAGTGATTCATCTGAACTCCGCTGGCTGGACCTCCCTCCTGCCGGACCTATGGCACAAGCCCAGGAGCTGTTGCAACAGCTGGGCGCACTCGATGATAAACTACGCATAACTCGCCATGGCAGTGCCATGCTGTCCCTCGGCTGCCATCCCCGCCTCGCCCACATGATGATACGCGGCCTTGATTGGGGGCTACAGCAACAGGCCTGCCTGCTAGCGGCTCTTTTATCAGAGCGAGATATATTTCGCGGCGAGGCCCGTTGGGACAGGGATATTGGCAAGCGGATTGAGGTTTTACAGGGTCTGAACAAAGCTCGTGAAGTAGATCGGGGCGCTATCCAGAGAGTTCGGCAGCAATCCAAAACCTGGCAGACCCAGTTAGGGAAACTCGCTTCCAGCCAAACAACCAATCCCGCAGCTATTGACCACCCCGACCAGATTGGCGCCCTATTAGGGTTGGCCTATCCAGACAGAATCGCCAAAAACCGCCATGATCACGCGCGGCGCTTCCTGCTTTCCAATGGGCGCGGAGCACATTTCTCCCATGATGATGCCCTGGCAATATGTGACTATTTGGTAATTGCTGATCTCGATGGGCAGGGACGCGACGCCCGAATCCAGTTGGCCGCTCCCGTTTCAGCAGGCACCTTAAGGGATTGCTTTGCCGACCAGATAAAGCAAGAGACATATATTCGTTGGGATGAGGCCACTGGGCGCGCAGATGCAGTTGAGCGCACCACTCTGGGAAGCCTGGTATTGCAACAGCAGGCAGCCAGGGACGTTCCTACAGAGTTATTGAGTCGCGCTCTGTTGGATGCCATTCGGCACAAAGGGCTGGCGATACTGCCCTGGACTAATGATGCGATTCAGTACCGCAACCGAGTGGAGTTTCTACGCCAGTGTGAGATAGGACAAGACCTGGTTGCCGAGGCCCATTTACCTGACTGGAGTGATACATCACTTCTGGCCAGTCTGGATAATTGGCTGCTTCCCCACCTCCAGAGCTTTAATAAATTGGAACAGCTCAAACAGCTGGACTTGCTCAGTATCCTGCGAGGCCGGCTCACATGGCCACAACAGCAGTTGCTTGATGAGCTGGCCCCCAGCCATTACAGCGTTCCCAGCGGCTCCCGTATCCAGATTAACTACGAAGAATCCCCTCCGGTGTTAGCCGTGCGCCTGCAGGAATTGTTCGGCATGGCACAAACCCCTGCAATCCTGGGCGGTCGCTTCAGCATGATGATTCACCTGCTATCACCAGCGCGACGCCCGGTGCAAATCACTCGAGATCTCACCAATTTCTGGGCTAATACCTACCAGGAAGTGAAAAAGGAGTTACGCATCAAATACCAGAAGCACTACTGGCCAGACGACCCCCTAACTGCGGTCGCCACCAACAAGACCAAGAAGAGGATGAATACACAGTGAGGCACCACCGTTAAGCCGTCGTTCAGATTAGAGCAAGTAGGCTTTTAACCCCCGTGCTTTTGTGCAGCTTCGGATTCACCTATTCTGAATCAATGATTAAAGCATGAAAAAAATGGTAATCTTTGGGGAACTTAGCCTGGTTCCTCATGCCAATAGAGAAAATCAGCAAGGCTAACTTGCTCTGCCAACAACCGTCCATGGAGATGAATTTTGCACCGGACGCTTCCATTTTTCCTAAGCCCAGTACTTCTTTTCGGCTGTAGCTTTGATGACCTACCCGACATTGTGATCCCAGTTAATGTGGATTACGACCAGGAAATGCGCTATCTGGTGGAGGATATCAGTGAATATGCCAAGGGTTTCGAACGGGATTTTATTATTGTCCCGCTAAACGGCATTGAGTTAATCACTACCGATACCAAGACCACCGGCCAGGTAGATAGCGCTTATGTGAGCTCTACCGATGGTATCGCCCAGGAGGCAGTGTTCTACGGGCAAAACGGTGTTGACCAACCCACCAGCACCTCTGAAAGCGACCGCTTGCAGGACTATCTCGACCTGGCCAAAGACAACAACAGCAACAACAACGTTATTCTTGTCACTGACTTCGCCAGCCGTGAAGACTATGTTGACGATTCCAACGAGCAAAACAAGAGCGTCGGCTATATTTCCTTCGCTGCAAATCAAACGATCCTGAACGATGTCCCTCCCTACCCTGCAGAACCTTTCAACGTCGACAACCGCAATGTCCGTGAATTGAACGAAGCCAACAACTTTCTCAACCTGACCAACACCGGTAACTTCTCGAGCCCACAGGTTCTTGTCGACAGATTGAGTGAAACCAACTACGACCTGATCATTATCGACTTTTTCTTCGATGGCGAGCCCTATACCAAAGAGCAAATTGAACAGCTCAAAGTAAAGGAGAATGGTGGGGACAGGCTCGTAATGGCCTATGTGAACATCGGTGAGGCGCAGGAAAACCGCTACTATTGGCAATCCTTCTGGCCTACCAACCCACCGGCCTGGCTACTTGACGAAGTCCCCAATGAAACAGGTAACTATTACGTGGAATACTGGAAAGCGGGGTGGCAGGACATCATTTACGGCAATAATGATTCTTACATTTACAAGATTGTCGATGCGGGCTTTGACGGTGCCTATATGGACGGTATCGACGCATTTGAATATTTCGACTCCCTGGATACAAACGAAGGGAATTAATTTTACCTCTACCGCCAGGCAGCCAATCGGGTTCTAAACCCGACCTGGTTGCCATCAATCATTTCCTAAAAACAACAATTAAGCTGGCTGAGCATCCTTGTATTGAGTCACGTACTGTGAAAGGCGCCCGGACATTTCCTCCGCCAGCTGCTGCAGGGCGTTGAGCGGGCGTATCATCACCTCAAACTCGACAATCTTTCCGTTTTCATCAAAGCGAATGATATCCAGCCCCTTAAGACTCTTATCACCGATGGAGGCCTTAAATTCCAGGGCCAGATCACGACCGGACTCAGTTGTAAAGCTGCGGTCGTATTCAAAGCTTTCAAAGACCTGCATTACCGTATTGAGGATCAGGCAAACCGCCGCCGAACTATGGTAGGGCTTGAAAAATGCCGGAGAGCGAAATACTGCCTCTTCCGCAACGATACTTGGCAGCCGGCTCAAATCCCGAGCTTCAACCATTTCGTGCCACAGGGCAATTGACTCCGCTATCGGGTTATTGGAATTGTTCATCGACTATCTCCCGTTCAAGCATATGCTTGTGTAAAAATTCCCGGCCATCGGCACAACCGAGTTCATAAGTCTTTTGTGCCAGCTCAGGATTGGTGTAATCCCAGACGCGAATAAATGGTGGCAGTGATGGCTGCACATAGGTCCACAGCTGCTCGCCCTGGCGCCGGTTAAATCTATCCGGATAGCGAGGGTAACGCCGGCTTAACAGGATCAATACACGGCCTGCCTCTTTATCCAACCCCGCTACCGGAATATTGTCCACCACGCCACCATCGAGCACGGTTGCGCCACTTAAGCGCATCTGCGGCGTAAAGGGAGGAGTACAGGAAGAACATAAAATCAGTTCCGCCAATTCCTCCACACTGGTGCAGTCTTGCGCACGGTAGAAGTTCTGCTTAAAACCGAGACCGAGGGCCATCTTCGGATGCAGGCTACGCAATAGGTGTTTGTCGGTATAATAGGCGAGCGCACCCACCCCAAGCGCCACCCCCGCTGTCAAAAAGCGCGGGGGATGGGTTATGGCAATCTGCAAATCTGCAGCATTGCGCAAAGGCTCCAGACCATCGCGAAATAACTCCAGCATGGCATTGCGGAAAATTCCGTACTGGGGAAATACCCGCTCTTTCTTTAACAGGTTGCCCCAATAGGCGTTCTTCGCATTCGCAGCAAATGCCGACCAAAAATGCTCACGTGCCTCCTCGGCCCGCCCCATCAGGATAAGGCTTGCCATGAGTCCACCGGCAGATACCGCAGTCACTGTTTTGGGAGCAAGGCCAATTTCCCCAGCTACCGAATCCCAAAAGCCAATTTGCCAGGTGCAGCGTCCACCCCCACCGGCAAAAACGACCTGATCAAACATAAATCCCTTACCTATAATGTGGAGTTCCCGGCCATTTCCTGGCCCGGCTTTCTCTCACCCTGCTTCCAGTTCCAGGCAGTCCAATACTGAATCTTAAAGTATGCGTTCATATGCAACTAATTGCATAAGCTAATGGATTCAGCTGCCGAGCGCAACAGATCAGCCTACCCTAAACGCTCAATCATGCTGGGCTTATATGACAATGACATATCACCAAGGCAGTACCCCCGGTCACCAAAATCAAATCGCAGAAATAACTCATGTAATCCGCGCCGGGAGAAATCATTGTGAGGAAATACAAGCTGTCCATGCAGCAGGCTTGCCAATAGAACAGCAGCTGATACGACATTAGCCACTTGCGGCATGAGTGAGAAAGGCTGCCTGCTGAACCAACATATTTACAGTACCTGCGCTCCCAGCTCAGTGGCACCGGAGTGGAGCTTGTCCAGCAGCGCCCTGCCATCGATACGGCCAATATTCAGAGTAGCGGTGACGGCTTCTGGACTAGTGAAATCCCAGACTTTGATCGGCAGGACCCTTGAAGGCTGTACGTAGGTCCAAAGCTGTGCGCCCTGGCGCTGGGTAAAACAGTCCGGGTAGCCCGGAAAACGGGCTGTCAGGAGTATTAATACTCTACCCTCCTCACCATCCAGTCCGGCGACTGGCACATTGTCCACCACACCGCCATCAAGTATCTCGGCACCATTCAACTGCAACCGGGGCGTAAAAGGCGGGGTACAGGAGGAACTCAAAATCAGGTGTTCCAGCTCCTCCATATCGGCACAGTCCTGCGCACGATAAAAGGATTGGCGAAACCCCAACCGTGTTGCCGTACTGGAATGCAGGCTGCGTGGAAACTTTTTATCGGCATAGTAGATTACAGCACCAAAGGTTAGTGCCAGTGGTCCAAACATCCATGCCGGGGGGTGACACACAGCGAGACGCAGCTCAGCCACTGCCTGTAAATCCACAAGGCCTTTGTCAAATAGCTGCCTAATCCCATCGCGACATATCTCATACTGGGGAAACACCGCCTCCTCGCGAAACAGGTTACGCCAGTAAACATTCTTACGATTGTCACTGAAAACCGACTGGACATAGCGCACAGCCTCCTGTCCCCTATCAATCAATAGCAGCCCCGCTACCAGGCCACCTGCGGAAACCGCACTGACCACCTTAGGCCTCAGATTAATTTCATCCGCTACCGATTCCCAAAAACCAATTTGCCAGATGCAGCGCCCACCTCCGCCGGCAAATACCACTTGATCAAACATGTACAAAATTCCTTTTCTAATTCCCTGCGCTCTTCCCGAGCCCTCATTCAATGTATGCCTCCTAATCGAGCTGATCGCTTCAGGCACCAGGTTAATTTCCTGGGTAAGTGCCATATCAAAATCCAGCTACCAGGGGCATCGTCTCCCTCCTCCAAATCACCTGCTCAAATATCAATCTCCCCCAACATCTGTGTAATAACAGTGATCAGCCAATACATTGTGTAAAAACAGGCGACCGTCATGACGACCCATTTCACAGGCACTTCTCAGCCCCTCTGCATTAGTAAAGTCCCAGACACTTATTGGTGGTGGTTTTGATGGTTGAATATAGGTCCAGAGTTGCTCACCGTTGCGCCGGGTAAACCAGTCGGGACAGCCACGATAACGACGTGTCAGCAGGATAAGCACTCGCCCTTTACCCGGATCTATCCCCCCAACCGGGACATTGTCCACCACTCCGCCATCCAGGGCTTCCATGCCTTGCCACCACAATCTCGGAGTAAATGGTGGGGTGCAGGATGAGCTCAGGATCAGCTGTTCAAAGTCAGTAACATCGCGACAGTCCTGAACGCGATAAAAATCCTGGTGGTACCCCAAACGCCGCGCCGCGCCGGGATGAAGACTGCGCATCAGGTATTTGTTGGAGTAGTAAATTAACCCTCCCACGGCCAGCGCCAGGGAAACCGGGAGCCAGTGTGGTGGACGGGATACTGCAACCCTCAATTCAGCCCCATAGCGCAAGCGAGGGAAGCACTCTGAAAAAAGTGCCCTGATCCCGTTCCGGTAAATTCCATAGTGGGGGAACACCGGCTTCCCACAAAACAGGTTGCGCCAATATGCATTCCTTTGATTGGCCTTAAAGACAGCGGCAAAATAGTCTACCGCCGCCGAAGCTTTACCGATCATGATCAAGCCAGCGATCAAGGCACCAGCAGACACACCACTCACCACCCGGGGACGCAGTTGGATTTCCTCAGCGACAGACTCCCAGAACCCGATCTGCCATGTGCAGCGCCCACCACCACCGGCAAATACCACCTGGTCAAACATCCCCCGAAACCTCTTTTTTGCGGCTAACAGTCAACAATGCTCCCCCGCCAGCAACATTGCCAGGAATGCCTGGCCGTCGGCACGCCCGGCATGAAAAACACGGGTCAAAGCCTGCGGGTTGGCAAAGTCCCATACCCTGATCGGCAGCGGCCGTATGGGTTGTACATAGGTCCACAATTGATCTCCCTTACGGCAAGTGAAACACCAGGGATACTGGGGGTAATTGCGAGTCAGCAAAATCAGGACCCGACCGGGTTCCGGGTCCAAGCCGCCTACCGGGACACTGTCCACCACACCACCATCGAGAATTTCCGCCCCCTCGCGCTGTTGCCTCGGAGTCAGCGGGGGCGTGCAGGAAGAGGTTAAAATCAGCCGCTCTAACTCCAATTCATCAGTGCAGTTATGCGCCGAGTGAAAAAACTGACGATAGCCCAAGCGTCTTGCACTGGAGGGATGCAAACTACGAGAGAAGTAGGTATCGGTATAGTCGATCCCTATACCCAGAAGTAACGCCAAGGGCCCTGAAAGCCATTCAGGCGAGTAGGCTACTGCAATACGCAGATCCGCTGTCGAGTGTAATTTTTTAAGGCCACCAGTAAAAAGTTTGCGCATCGCATGGCGGTAAATATGATGGTGGGGAAACACTGGTTTTCCCTTAAACAGGTTCTGCCAATGGATGTTTCTGCCATTGGTCCGAAATGCTGTGGCAAAGTGATCTACTGCCGCCAGTGATTTCCCCATCAGGATCAGGCTCGATACCAAAGCCCCTGCGGATACAGCACTCACCACCCTTGGTGACAGCTGTATCTCACTGGCCACCGCATCCCAGAATCCGATTTGCCAGGTACAGCGGACTCCTCCGCCGGCAAATACCACCTGGTCAAACATAAGCCCTCTTCCCCGCCAATCTGGCATATTTTCAAGGTAAACCTCACCCAACAGAAAACCCTTGGGATGCATCAAATATAAACAGGGGATGGGGATGTGGCAGCCGGATTTTCGCCGTATCAAACACGAGAAAGGGCTTTGTCGAATGGCCATTAAAAAAGCGACCCGTTGGGCCGCTTTCTATCCTGCTATCGATTCGCTCAGGCGATCAATAGTAAGCCTGGGATTTATCGGTGTGGTCGGTAATGTCTTTCACTCCGGCCAGTTCCGGGATTTTATCCTTCAAAGTTTTCTCAACCCCTTCTTTAAGGGTCATATCGACCATGCCACACCCCTGGCAACCACCGCCAAACTTCAGCACGGCGTACATGTCCTCAGTAACCTCCACCAGGCTCACCTGACCGCCATGGGCCGCCAGACCGGGGTTCACTTCGTTATAGAGCACGTAGTTGATACGGTCTTCGATGGGGCTGTCATCAGTAATCTTGGGCATGCGCGAATTGGGCGCGCGAATGGTGAGCTGCCCGCCCATTTTGTCTGATGAATAGTCAACGCGCGCATCATCCAGATACGGCACACTGCGGCCTTCAAAGTACGCTTTTAGACCATTCATCTCCATCATCACATCTTCTGCTTCTTCCTCACCGGGGCGACAGTAGGCAATGCAGGTTTCGGCACTGGGTGTGCCGGGATTAGAGACAAACATGCGAATAGCAATCCCCTCGCAGTCCTGCTTGGCCAGCAGTTCCTTCAGGTATTCCTGCGCAGATTCGGTAATGGTGACATTCAATTCTGACATAAGCCTTCTCAAATAACCGAGCTACTTTGTCGGGTATTTTACTCTCAGAAGCGCTCAAGTGAAACCGGTGTCTTTACTGGGAGGTGACAAACAGCCCTTCGCCCCTCCCATCGGACATTTACACCGGAATAAGCCCCATCAGGGTTTGGGCAGTTTCCTCTGATGAGGCGGGGTTCTGCCCGGTCACCAGTTTGCCATCCTGTACCACATAGGGTGCCCAGTCACCTTTCTTCGAGTAGTTGCCGCCTTTATCCTTGAGCATATCCTCTACCAGGAAAGGCACTATATCCACCAGCTCTACTGCAGCCTCTTCGGTATTGGTAAAACCGGTGACGCTCTTACCGGAAACCAGGGGCTCACCATCTTTCCGCAGGGTATGCCGGAATATGCCGGGAGCGTGGCAGACAGCGCCTATGGGCTTGTCGGCGGCGTAGAACTCTTCAATCAGCGAAATAGACTTCTGATCCTCCGCCAGGTCCCACAGTGGCCCGTGCCCACCGGGGTAGAAAATAGCATCGAAGTCCGATTCGTCCATATCTGTGAGCTTGGCAGTATTCGCCAGCACCTGCTGGGTTGCCGGGTCTTGGTGAAAGCGCTCGGTTGCCGCTGTCTGGAAATCCGGTTCATCGCTTTTTGGATCAAGAGGCGGCTGGCCGCCTTTTGGAGAGGCCAGGGTCACTTCTGCCCCAGCATCTTTGAAGATGTAGTAAGGCGCAGCAAACTCCTCCAGCCAGAAGCCGGTTTTCTTACCGGTATCGCCCAGCTGGTCATGTGAAGTCAAAACCATCAGTATTTTCATAAATAGCCTCCCTTAGGATGATCTGAGGAATGAAAAATATCGCTCAAATATTGTGGATATGGAAAAGTTAAAAACTGGAAAACCCACAACACCAGTTAGTCACACTACAGACCTTACTGGTGACCGTGGTTCCCTACCCGGCTTCTTACCAAAATTGAAAAACTCAGTACTGCCGCAGAGAGCATAGACCCGCCAGCTATGTGAGAGAGGATGAGTTGCCACCTGATTTTTTATATCCAGAAGTGACAATTCTGTAAGTATATATTGCTTGTATTTAGCAAAAAAATACCGGTTATTGTGGGGGATCGGTACTCCTACACCAAGTCGCCTCCTTTGGGAGAGAGGTACTGTGCTAAGATTGGGGCCTTTCCCGCCATCGATACATAAGGATTGGTATATGTCCCAGCAGTCCCGCAATCAACGCCTGGAGCAACTTAAAGCTGCAATCGCTCAGCGTATCCTGATTCTGGACGGCGCTATGGGGACGATGATCCAGCGGGAAAAGCTTGAGGAAGCGGATTACCGCGGCGCACGCTTTAGCGATTTTCACCGCGATCTCAAAGGCAACAATGATCTGCTCAGCCTGACCCGCCCCGATTTAATCGAACAAATCCACCGGGAATATCTCGAGGCTGGCGCCGATATTATTGAAACCAATACGTTTAACGCCACTCAGTTGTCCCAGTCTGATTACGATATGGAGCACCTGGTCGAAGAGATAAACCGCAGCTCAGCAGAGATCGCCCGCCGCGCAGCAGACGCAGTCTCCACACCGGAGCGCCCGCGCTGGGTAGCCGGGGTTATCGGTCCCACCTCCCGCACCGCCAGTATCTCCCCAGATGTAAATGATCCCGGCGCACGCAATGTCACTTTTGATGAACTGGTGAGTAATTATGTAGAAGCCGGTCGCGCCCTGGTAGAAGGCGGCAGCGACCTGATCCTGATAGAGACAATATTCGATACCCTCAATGCCAAAGCAGCCATCTACGCCATGCAGCAGCTGTTTGAGGAGTTGGGTTTCGAACTGCCGGTTATGATCTCCGGCACCATTACCGATGCTTCTGGTCGCACCCTTTCAGGCCAGACCACAGAGGCATTTTATTACTCCATCGCCCATGCCAAGCCAATTTCTGTAGGTCTGAACTGCGCCCTCGGCGCCACCGAGTTACGGCCCTATGTCGAGGCGCTCTCCGGCGTTTCTTCCACCTATGTGTCCGCACATCCAAATGCAGGACTACCCAACGAGTTTGGAGAATATGATGAAACCCCGGAGCAAACAGCGGCAATTGTGGCTGAGTTTGCCCGCAGCGGCTTTATTAATATCCTCGGCGGCTGCTGTGGCACTACCCCAGACCATATCCGTGCTATCGCCGAGGCGGTAGTCGATGTCGCTCCGCGCCAACTGCCAGAAATCAAACCGGCTCTGCGCCTTTCCGGCCTGGAACCCTTTGTCGCCGATGAAACCGCCCTTTTCGTCAATGTGGGCGAACGTTGCAATGTCACAGGCTCCGCTCGATTCAAACGCCTGATCCTGGAAGAGGACTACGACACCGCCCTGCAGGTAGCCGCTGCCCAGGTAGAAGACGGCGCACAGGTGATCGATTTCAATATGGATGAGGCGATGCTCGATTCACTCGCCGCCATGCGCCGCTTTCTCAACCTTGCCGCCACCGAGCCCGATATTGCCAAAGTGCCGTTCATGGTGGACTCGTCAAAATGGGAGGTGATTGAGGCGGGGCTGCAGTGTATCCAGGGCAAGCCCATTGTGAACTCCATCAGCCTCAAGGAGGGCAAGGAGGAGTTTATTGAGAAAGCACAGCTGTGTTTGCGCTATGGTGCGGCTGTCGTTGTTATGGCTTTTGACGAGAACGGCCAAGCGGATACCTTCGAGCGCAAAATAGAAATCTGCCAACGCAGCTACGATGTGCTCGTAGATGAAGTCGGATTCAATCCCACAGACATTATTTTCGATCCCAATATTTTTGCCGTCGCCACCGGTATAGAGGAACACAACAATTACGCGGTGGACTTTATCGAGGCCTGCCATTGGATTCGCAAAAACCTGCCTGGCGCCCAGATTAGCGGCGGCGTCTCCAACGTATCCTTCTCCTTCCGCGGCAACAACCCGGTACGTGAGGCCATCCACTCGGTTTTCCTGTTCCACGCTATCAAGGCCGGGCTGAATATGGGCATCGTCAACGCCGGCCAACTGGCTGTCTACGATGAATTGCCTGAGGAACTGCGGGAGAAAGTTGAAGATGTGATTCTCAACCGCAGCACAGAGGCTACCGAGGCTTTGCTTGACATCGCCCCCAAATATCAGGGTGAAGGTGGCGGCTCCACCCGTAAGGAAGACCTGAGTTGGCGTGAACTCCCAGTAAAAGAGCGCTTGGCGCACTCCCTGGTTAAGGGCATCAATAACTATATCGAGGAAGATACTGAGGAAGCCCGAGCCTGCTCTTCCCGCCCCTTGGATGTAATTGAAGGTCCGCTAATGGACGGTATGAATATCGTCGGTGACCTGTTTGGCGAGGGTAAAATGTTCCTGCCTCAGGTAGTGAAGTCTGCCCGTGTTATGAAACAGGCGGTAGCCTACTTGCAACCGTTTATTGAAGAAGAAAAGACTGAGGATAGCCGTCCCAATGGACGTATCCTGATGGCCACGGTAAAAGGCGATGTGCACGATATCGGCAAAAATATCGTCGGAGTTGTACTGGCCTGTAACAATTACGAGGTGATTGATCTCGGCGTTATGGTGCCCGCTGAGACGATTCTGCAAACTGCGCGAGAAAAAGGGTGCGATATTATCGGCCTGTCTGGTTTGATCACGCCCTCTCTTGATGAAATGGTACATGTTGCGGCTGAAATGGAGCGCCAGGAGTTTGATATTCCCTTGCTGATCGGCGGTGCCACTACCTCCAAAGCACACACCGCAGTGAAAATTGATCCCCAGTTCCATCGCAACCAGGTGGTCTATGTAGCCGACGCTTCCCGCGCGGTGGGTGTGGCCAGCAGCCTGATTTCAGATGAGTTGCGCCCGGCATTTATAGAGAAAACTCGCGCTGAGTATGAAAAAGTACGAGTCCGCACCGCCAATCGCAAACGCAACGATACCCGCTTAAGTTACTTACAAGCGCGCGATGCTGCCCCAGACTTTGACTGGCAGAATTACCAGCCCGCAAAACCCAACAAACTGGGCGTCACAGTGATTGATGACTTTCCCCTGGAAAGACTGCTCGATACTATGGATTGGACTCCCTTCTTTATCTCCTGGGACCTGGCAGGAAAGTTCCCTGCAATCCTGGAAGACAAAATTGTGGGTGAGGCCGCCAGTGATCTTTACAGAAATGCCCAGCGCATGCTGAAGGAGATTATCGACAAAAAACTGCTGCGCGCCCGCGCCGTATTTGGACTCTGGCCCGCCAACAGTGTTGGCGACGATATCATCGTTTATACCGATGAAAACCGCAGCGGAGAGCTGGCACGCTTACACCATATGCGCCAGCAGGTACAAAAGCTCGGAGGCGATGGCCTGTGCCGTTCCCTGGCGGATTTTGTCGCTCCACTGGAGTCGGGCCACATTGATTACGTGGGTGGCTTTGCCGTTACCACCGGCATTGGAGCCGACGAACTGGCGGCAACCTATGAAGCCCAGCATGATGATTACAACGCCATAATGGTTAAAGCCCTGGCAGACCGCATGGCAGAATCTTTTGCCGAAACCCTGCACCGTCTGGTGCGCAAGGAATATTGGGGGTATGTGCCAGAAGAAACTCTCAGCAACGAACAGCTGATCAAGGAAGCCTATCAGGGTATCCGCCCCGCCCCCGGCTATCCTGCCTGCCCGGATCACACGGAAAAAGGCACCCTGTTCAAATTACTGCAGGCAGAGCAAAATGCCGGGGTCAGTCTTACTGAGCACTTTGCCATGATGCCGGCAGCCGCGGTCAGCGGCTGGTACTTCGCCCACCCACAAGCAAAGTACTTCAACGTTGGCAAAATTGGCAGAGATCAGCTGCAAAGTCTGGCCGAGCGAAAAGGGATCAGCGAACTGGAACTGGAGCGCTGGCTGCGCCCCAACCTTGAGGAATGAGCCTATGCAAGAAAACAATAAAGATAAGGCTGGTAAACCCGGTTTCGGCCAGCTAGTGCTCAGCACGCTGGCTGCCGCCATTGGTGTTCAGAGCAACAAGAACCGCGAGCGGGATTTTCAGAGTGGCAGCATGATGAACTATGTTGTCGCCGGTATTATTTTCACAACCTTTTTTGTGTTGGCGCTGGCATTGATCGTAAAGACCGTATTAAGCAATATGGGCTGAAAGCACCGATGGACGCTGGTAGCCGCAAAAGCCAGGCTTATAGCCTTCCGACCTCGTCAGGATAAAAGATAGGTTAGCCCGGTAAAGCCTGGCTCCGGGCCACCGGGATACTAGCGGGTGGCAACCCAAAAAATGCAGGTAGCGACAAAAATAGCGACCAGGGCCACAGCGGCAATGGCATCTACAAAATTGTCTTCTTCCGGGGTAACAACTACTTCTTCATTCATCGAATCACTCCGATTGCTCATTATTGTTCTGCAAAGTAGATGAACCGTTTAGAACGGCCAGTCCAGTAGAGCAAATCTCCGTTTATCGCGCAAGACAGCATGTATAAGCAACTTTTCCCGCTTATAACCGTTAGTTACAGAATTAGCGGAAAATATTGTTATTTATTGCATAAGAGCGCTGGTATGTTATGCGCCAGCGGAGAATCGTCCGGGGCATGTCCCTTTCTCCACCATCAGCGCACAAAGGCAATGGAATCAAGCTGTTATGTATCGATACGACGACCGGGATCGCGCCATCATCAACGATCGCGTAGCCCAGTTCCGCGGCCAGACGGAACGTTACCTCGCCGGCGAGTTGAGTGAGGAACAATTCCTGCCACTGCGCCTGCAAAATGGCCTCTATATTCAGCGACTGGCTCCAATGTTGCGTATTGCCGTGCCTTACGGCCTGCTTAACAGCGCCCAGTTGCGTCGTCTCGCACGGGTGAGCCGTGACTACGATAAGGGTTACGCGCACTTCACCACACGCCAGAACCTGCAGTACAACTGGCCACAGCTCGAAGACGTGCCGGCTATTCTGTCCGAGTTGGCAGAAGTGGAAATGCACGCCGTACAAACCAGTGGCAACTGTATTCGCAACACTACCTCGGATCCCTATGCCGGCATCGCTCTCGACGAGATCGCCGACCCCCGCCCCTACTGTGAATTAATCCGCCAGTGGTCCACCTTCCACCCGGAGTTCGCCTTCCTGCCACGTAAATTCAAGATCGCAGTCAGTGGCTCAAAGCAGGATCGCGCCGCCATCCGCGTACACGATATCGGCGTACAGATTGTTAAGCGCGGCGAGGAAACCGGGTTCCAGGTACTGGTTGGTGGCGGTCAGGGCCGCACGCCGGTGATAGCAGAAAGTATCCGTGACTTTCTGCCTGAGGAAGACCTGCTCTCGTATCTGGAAGCCATTGTGCGTGTATACAACCAGCTGGGCCGTCGCGACAACAAGTACAAAGCGCGTATCAAGATCCTGGTGAAGGCTCTTGGTCCGGAGGAATTTGGACGCCGGGTAGAAGAGGAGTGGCAGCACATAAAAGACGGCACTGAAAAGCTGACCCAGGAAGCCTTACAGTGGGCCAAGTCGTTCTTCACCGCACCCGAATACAAAGGGTTCATCGGCACCCATAGCGATACAGCCCTTCAACAACAGGCGGGCAACGATAAAGCGTTCGCACGCTGGTTGGAGCGCAATACTTACCCTCACCGGGTACCGGGTTACCGCGCCATAAAACTGTCCACCAAGCCCACCGGTGTTCCCCCCGGCGATGTTACTGACAGCCAACTGGATGCGATCGCCGATCTCGCCGATGCCTTCAGCTTTGGCGAAGCGCGTGTTACCCACGACCAGAACGTAGTTCTCGCCGATGTTGAACAAGACAAGCTGTATGAGCTGTGGCAGAAGGCGCGTAAATACGGCTTTGCCACTCCAAATATCGGCACCCTTACCGATATGATCTGTTGCCCCGGTGGCGACTACTGCTCCCTCGCCAATGCCAAGTCCATTCCGGTAGCAGAGGCTATTCAGCGCCGCTTCGAAGATATCGATTATCTTTACGATTTGGGCGACCTCAACCTGAATATCTCCGGCTGCATGAATGCCTGTGGGCATCACCATGTGGGGCATATCGGCATCCTTGGCGTGGACAAGAAAGGGGAAGAGTTCTATCAAATCCAGCTCGGTGGCAGCGCCTCAAATGATGCCAGCCTGGCAAAAGTGCTCGGGCCAAGCTTCTCTCGCGCTGAAGTCCCCGAGGTAATCGGCAAAATCCTCGACCTGTACGTTGAGCAGCGCCAAGCTGAAGAACCCTTTATCGACACCTACAAACGCATTGGCCTGCAGCCCTTCAAGGAGAGAGTCTATGCCAAAGCCAGCTAAACTGGGCCCGCAACCAGGCAACCCTACCGAGCTGATTCTCAATGGCGAAGTCAGCCCCAATGAGTGGCAATTGATAGCTCAGGTTGAAGCTGGCCAAGGTCTCGATCTGGCCACCCTGCCGGCCGGCAGGCTTATTCTGCCCTTGCGGCAGTGGCAAAATCACCGCGAAGCTCTCGCGGCACGCAGTGACGAGATCGGTGTTTGGCTCGATAGCGAAGAAGGTGCAGAATTGATTGCCGAAGAAGCCGCCAAGCTTCCGCTGATCGCTGTAAATTTCCCCGCCTTTGCCGACGGTCGCGGCTTTACAGCGGGCCGCATGCTGCGCGAGCGATTTGGCTTCAAAGGTGAATTGCGCGCCGTAGGAGGCTTTATGCGTGACCAGCTTACGTACCTTCAGCGCTGTGGCTTTAATGCGTACGCCTTTGAAGGTGAGCAGCCTCTTGCCAGCTTGAAAGGCTCCCTGAGTGATTTCGGTGATAGCTACCAGAGCGGAGCAGACCAACCTCTACCGCTGTTCCGAAGACGCTTCTAAAGCCAGAGCATGCACGCCCCTATCTCTTCTCTATTGATGGGGGCTCTATTGGAGGGGCAAGTGCCCCTCCTCATCCAAGCCCAAGCCCAAGCCGCGTAAACCCAACTCCAGGATACCCTCCAGTTCACTCTTACATCTGCCCGACCTCGACAGTGAAGCGGTGCCATGAAGGAGAGTCACCAAGTAGAGCGCTGCTCTATCGGCTTGCAAATCCAAACCCAGGCGCTGGGACTCAGGGTCACTGCGAAAGAAATGCACTAATTGCCGCATGTTTTCCTCATCGGCGGCTTTAAGGGCCTGGATAGCCGCCTGTGGCAGTCCCTCCCCTGCCGTCTCGGACAAGCCTTGGGCTAGGTAGCACCCCCTTGGGGTCTCTTCTCCCAACTGCCCGCGGACCGTCGCCAGCAGGAAACCAGAAATCCGCTGTCTCAAACTCTTACCTTCAGCATCGAGGTGCGCCAGGCTGTCTTTGGCATGCTTTTCCAGATATTGATGCAAAGACAGGACAAAAAGCGCTTCCTTGTTACCGAAGGCGGAATAAAGGCTGGGTTTATTAATTCCCATCGCTCCGGTTAGGTCAGCAAGCGACGCTCCAACATAGCCCTTTTTCCAAAATACCAGCATCGCAGCATCCAATGCACTGGTCTTATCGAACTCAGGTCTGCGCCCCGCCATAGTGAAATCTCTTCAAAAACTCATTGACAATATTGTACCGAACGGTACACTTCAATTCAATTTATACCGATCGGTACAGATTAGATACATTAATCACCCACAGGAGAATCAAGATGGGCATTTCCGTTCAAGGCAAAGTTGCACTAGTCACTGGCGCCAATCGAGGCATTGGCAAATCCATCGTGGATGCTTTTGTTAAGGAGGGCGCAAAAAAAGTCTACCTGGCAGTGCGCAACACCGAGACAACAACAGACCTCACCCAGAAATACGGCGACAAAGTCGTTACTGTTCAGCTGGATGTTACTGATGACAATGGAATAAAAGCGTTGGCAACAGAGATCCAGGACCTGGATATCCTGGTAAACAATGCCGGGGTATTATCCCCAACCGATCCGCTTAGTGACCGGGTTGAAGAGGCACTGGAACTTGAGCTGAATGTAAACCTATTCGGGCTTGTCCGGATAGCAAAGGCCTTTGCTCCCCAGCTGGAAAAACATCAAGGCGCACTGGTACAAATGAATTCCGTTGTATCCCTGCGTACTTTCCCCCATGTGAGCACCTATTCAGCATCCAAAGCCGCAAGCTACGCAATTACCCAGGCCCTGCGTGAAACTCTTGGGGAGCGTGGTGTACAAGTACTTAGTGTGCACCCTGGCCCGATAGAAACCGATATGGCAAAGCAGGCTGGATTAGAGGAGGGGGAAGCGCCCAGTACCGTAGCCAATGGTATTGTTGAATCACTTGCAAATGGGGACTTCCATCTATTTCCTGACCCTATGGCGAAAGCTTTCGAGGCTGCATATCAAGGGTTCTCGGATGCGATTGTGACTGCAGACTTGAGTGAATAATCGGTAATTGGAGAGCCCGCCAGATAACGTTATCTGGCGCCCGGCTAACCCACAGTATTTTATGGCCAGCAATCGCTGCTACTGAACTGCTGTGGGTAAGGTTTTAAGGGCATTATCACCAAAAAAACAGGCCGTGAATGAATCCCGACTAACTCACCGGCTAATTGACATATCTATGTGAATCACGCCACCAACTATAAGGCTAAAATTGATTGGACAGCCGAGGCAACGTCTCTGTCATCCGCATCATAGCCCAGAGTAAAAGAATGGTATTGATCGCCACGCAAACCGAACTTACGATCAACCTCTGCCAAACAGTGAACCACACCGCCTTCCAAGACAAATGACAGCTCAATTTCCTTGGCGCTCAGGAGCCCTGTATTCTTGAACTCAATTTCCTGATAACAACCAGATTTTGAAGAAAAGCTTCCTCCTCTCAGGTACCCTTTCTCAACATCTGCTTTTACTATGTTGAATCCACCCCGCTCTATCGCGGTAATCACTTTCTCTACGACAGGTAAAGGCCTTACCTGTAATAGATCTCTATCTTTGGGGTCCAGAGCAAAATCAATATCCAGTGCCGTTTCAAGCCAAACCCGGCACTGGTTTTTACGGGCATTGAGCGAGGTAATAGGAGTTTCATCATTTAACTTAAGCTCAAAGGGGAACTGCTTGATTTCATTTGCATTGATCAAAAATGGCTCAAGAGCCTGGATCTTATCAAGAACAAAGTGCTGATAGCTGATCCCGTTATCGTCTTCTATTTTTACCTCGGTGCAGAGTTTCAAATTGATAGCATCAACCTGTTGCTCTACATCTCCGCCTACGATATGGATATTACCTTTAAGGACATCACCTTGAAGTATACTGCTGTTTTCCAATACCGTATCTACCTTTGCAGCACCAATACCCAAAGATGCTTTTAACTTTTGAAACATGGATTTCCTCTAAAAATACTGACAAATTAAAGCGACGCCGGACAAAAATTATGCACAATTACTTCACGACAAACTGTAACCGCATAATCTCAATCCATTTGCTTTATAACAGTTGAGCCAGCAAAAGCATATCCTTCATTCAAATGTATCTCAATTATTGATCATGATTGGCTCTTAAGGTCTTAAATAACTCACCAATTAAGTTGAGCACTTGACTCAAAATACACGGCAAGGATAAACACCCCGGCCTTGTGGAAATCAATGGCATTGAACAATTAATTTTTTAGCCACAAGCGCCAACTTTTTAGAAAACCATGAAACACTTTAAAAGTGATTTCACCAACAGATAAACGGTATTCTCAACATTTACTCGGCGCCACTTTTTGTGGATCATGCAGTTTTGGCGGGCTAGCGTTGCCACCATGTTGTTTCAGCCAGTCACAGGCATGGATGATATCCTCCGCGAGTCCATTTACAGCATTTAAATTAAGATGGGGACGTACTACAATACGCAAAGTATTGACTGACTGCGCATTAGGCGGCATCGAGTAAGCTGACAACACCCAGCCACGCTCACGCACCTTATCCGAGATATCATATTCATTGAAGTTAGTAACATTATCATTCAGGGTCATAGCCACTACAGGTATGCGCTGGGTCTTATTCATAATTTCAAAGTACCCACTCTCTACCAATCGACTACGCAGAGTCTGCGCATTTTCCAGGGTATGTTGCATAATATCCTGGTACCCCTTAAAACCAAGACGAATAAAATTGTAATACTGATAGGCCACCGTGGAAGCATTGCGGCTAAAGTTCAGGGTGGCAGTAGGCATCTCCCCACCCAAGTAATTTACATAGAACATTAAATCCTCATCAAACACGGCACGCTCACGAAAAATTATCCAACCCAAACCCGGTGGCACCAGTCCAAATTTATGCCCCGAAGCATTGATTGACTTCACCCGTGGCAAGCGGAAATCCCAGTGATAGTTTGGGTATAAAAATGGATTAACGAAACCACCGGAAGCTCCATCAATATGCATAGGTATATCGTGACCGGTCTTTTCCTGATAACTATCTAACCATTTATGGATAGCGCGAAAAGAGTCATCCTCGCCGGTAAATGTCTGCCCGGCAATGGCTACTACCGCGATTGTGTTTTCATCCACCAGTTCACCCAGGTGCTCACTGGTGAAGCGGTAATGCCCTGGCTTAAGTGGGGCGATGCGAGGTTCCACATCGAAATAGCGCATAAATTTTTCCCACACAATTTGAACATTGGCACCAGTGACCAGGTTAGGCTTGCTTGCATCCTTGCCGGCTTTCTCCCGCTGTTTTCGCCAATTCCACTTATGGGCCAGCCCTGCCAACATGCAGGCTTCTGAGGACCCAATAGTCGCAGCACCGTAGGGTTCCACATCTTCTGGGCCATTCCAAAGTTCGTGCAACCAGCGCACCATTCTCGCCTCCATGGCGAATAATTGCGGGTACATATCGTGATCGATATAGTTTTTGAGATAGTGTTTCTTCGCTACTTCAAAAGCTTCTGGCTCGGTAAAAGTGGTTACAAATGAAGATAAATTCATGGCCGGCTTGGCATCGGACCAGGTTTCACTGGTGACAATCGATTCTGCGGCATAAGCGGAGATGCCATTGCGAGGGAAATGATCCTCAGGAATATCCTCATTGTACTCATCAAAGAACATGTCAAATGGGGATTTTTCTTTCATGGCAAATCTCCTTGTTATTCGCCAATGACACAGAAATCAGCTGAAACTACCTACCCCATTACGTCAGATAGGTTTGCGCAAGCAGAATCAGGGTTCCATCAGGTACCAGGAACATAGACCCTGGAATCGGGCACAACCAGTAGATTCGGTGGAAATAGGACACCACCAGAACAAATTCCAAGAGAGCAATTCTGCCGGGAAACCCTGGCTTTCTTACCTAAGGCATTTAGTGCCGCTCAATACCATTAAATCGGCAACCATACAGAAACCATCGATATAGAAACCGGCTTTTGTGTACCGCAATCAACTTGGCAGTCAAGAGAAACAAAGCGGAAATACCGATAAAATAATTATCGGTATCCCCTCATATGCCAACATCGGTTATTTATTCAGGCTGGTAGCAACAGTGACCGTCGTATGGGGCCTGGTGCCGTAATTGAGAAGGTTTCTATTGGAGAATACCTGGTTGCTGAAGTCCACCCTCATCTCGCCTCACAGGCAACAGGCCACTCTATTGAGCTTTTACATCATCACAGCACAAATATGGATATGCACTCACAAGACAATCAGGGCAACCTATTGAGTTGTGGCCATGCTGAGAGAATGACAGTGCGTATTTTGCTTATTTTTTATGCTTAATAATGCGATAGCTCAAATCACAGCGCCAAAGGCCGTCTTTTCTGTCAACTAGTGAACTGTATCATTTTGATTCTTAACCCGGCACACCGTGCTTGGTATAGATATCAAAACGTCCAGACTTACCTTCGAGAGCGAATGCAGGTTTTCTTCCGCTCAAGTGTGGCGCCAACTTGGGGCGCTTTACCACCGTACGGTAATAGCAGGCCTTAAGAGCAGGCTCTAGAAGATCATCTGCATCATCATCAGTCCCCACCAAGTGATGAAAAGCCACCATCTCTTTCTTTACCTTGGCACTTTTACCTCGCGGTGGGAACATAGGATCCAGGAAGACAACCGGCCAGGATTCCTCCGCCTGTTGCGCTAGCCAGTTGCCGGCGGAATCTTCTCTGTCGGCCAGGGACAGGCGCTCTGCCACCGTTGCCAATTCTGGATCGAGGACCGCCGCCTCTCGCAAGCGCCGTAAACCGTCTTGCAACAACAGATGAACTACCGGATTGCGCTCTAGCATCAGTACCTCACAGCCAACAGATGCCAAAATAAAGGCATCGCGCCCGAGCCCAGCGGTAGCATCCAAAACACGAGGGTGGAAACCGGGCCGAACACCTACAGCCTTGGCAACTGGCTGTGCTTTGCCACCACCAAATTTACGCCTGTGCGCCATGGTACCCGCAACAAAATCGACTACGACAGGTCCAGGAGCCTTACGTCCT
Organism: Microbulbifer sp. GL-2; assembly: GCF_007183175.1. NCBI lineage: Bacteria > Pseudomonadati > Pseudomonadota > Gammaproteobacteria > Cellvibrionales > Microbulbiferaceae > Microbulbifer > Microbulbifer sp. GL-2. The sequence goes on along the minus strand of NZ_AP019807.1, from coordinate 3,657,645 downwards.
GTTGCGCAAAGCTGTATTTGTTCACCACAACGTAACACCTGGGCAAAATCGCTGATGTCTGTAGGGTTTGACACTCCCAGACAGGGGAGGTCGAGCTGACTGGAAAGTTGGTCCGCGACAGCAAGATTATCAGGTGCAGCCGCGATAATGGCCAATGTTGGGCTCACCGGCACTCCATAAAACAGTTAAAAGGTGGGCGATGCTAACCCGGATTTTCCAACCATTCCAGAGCCTGTTTTTTTTCGCTCAAAGTGAAGGGACGTACTTCAGCGCTGATAAAATGGCAAACCAGGTGCGGCATAAAACTCAAAACAGGGTTATCTGACACTACTGCAATTCTTTGAATATGCCTCTGGTGATCATGCACGAAACGAAAATGAGTAATCATCGCCACAAAATTTTCCCAGCCGGCAAAATCCTGTGCATCAATCAATAGCCCTTGGATTCTGCCCTGCTCCCGTATCACCGGGTCAACCTGGGAAGCCAATTGGTGGAAGTCTTCCGCAGTAAACTTTCCCTTGGGCCTTACTTCTAGGATTTTATGTCCCTGAAACCATTTATGCTCAATCATTCTTTCAAAATAGCTTTGGGCCACCTCAACAGGCAGCCCTTACCCATCCATCTCCTGAGTTTATGCCGGATCAGCGCTGGGGCTGATCCGAATTGCTCTCCATACCTTCATCCGTGCCTGTATCCGTTCCGCTGGGGTTTTCGGCGCCCTCCACCGCTTGTTCAGCTTCCTTTGAGGTGTCTTCAACGGCTTCTCCAGCAGGATTTGTGCCCATTTGAGTGGTATCGCTATCGCTGGCCGAACCAGCCTCACCAGGAGTGGGGGTTGGATCAGTGCCCGAAGGAACATCAGGACTGGAAGAAGCGCCTCCTCCCGGAGGTGTCGGATCAGTCTGGTCAGATTCCTGCGGCATCTGAGTATCCGGGTTACCCATACCATCAGGAGGTGTAGAGGTGCCATTAGGAGAAGAGGAGTCACTACCACTGCCGCTATCAGCCGGCATGGAGTTGTCATTCATCTGCTCGCTTTTCGGCTGATTCATCGAATCATACGCTTCTTTGGCCTTATGCTCGCCACTCCGCGACATAAAATATCCGATGATCAACAACAAAATGATCAGTGGAATCAATAACTTCTTCATACGTCGACCTCTCGACCCCAAGCGGTTTCAGGAAAAACACTTATTGCGAGGCCGGTCCAGCCCTAAAGCTTTTGGGCCCACAATTTTGGGTGATGTGGGCTCGCCTCACATGGCATCCATGCGACAATAATAGCTGGCCCTAAGGCCTTTTGACGCCAGCGCAATCATAATTCAACGTAAATCGATCAAAAGAAGATGACGCCAATACTGATAAGAATAACCCGGCATTGGCGTAGTTCAAGGAACTGACCTCTTCCTGGAGAGTTTGGATTGCTGTAAATAGAGGATGACTTACAACGGGAAGTTCTATTCACCAGTCTTTGAACAACAACCTCACTGACAGGCTTGATAAGCTCCCTCAGCCCTGGGTGGTAAATTCCCTAAGTTCGGCTAGGAGTTCTTCTGCCTCTGACTCCATCACCGCTGCATCACAACTGCGAAGCTGTAACCGCCCGTAACTGTCCAGGCTGGCAAAGATCAGGTATCTCTCTCCTTTTTCCAGTTTCATATCACAGTATTCCAATCCCAGGCGAAAGGTAATCTGGTCCGCCACGACTCCCTTCCATACCTGCCCAGGCACTGCTGAGTAGACATACCCGGAAATTGCCGTAACACCCTGTTCTGACAAGGCACTATCAATATCCCGGTGAATCCCGATAACTTCCACTTGAGCCACTATCACCGCCTCAGTAAAACGTATTTCCAGGTTGGAAATGGGTACAACCGGGGCTTTCTCCACTGCATACCCCAACGTGGCCGCCAGATTAAGGAAAATAAAGACAAATCCCAGAGCAAAGGTTGCTGGGCTAATATGACGCTGCACAATATATCTCCATTATTTGCGTTATCGCTGTTTTAGAAATAGCACAAGTCGGGAACTCTCGAAGAATACGCTCCTTTTCTTTACCTGTATTATTCTCGATGAATAATGATCATTTATTGACCACGCCTTACTTCTTCACATATTGCTTCTCGTTATCTATTACTAGAAGCCCTTGCGGGCAATGAGAATTATGTGCAGTAGCTTGATGGCGCGTTACACTAAGCCAACATTTTTAAAGAGCAGCTTCGGTGCCAACGTCAACATTGGCAATCAAGCAGTGATACGACTACAGAATATTTTATCTGCCAATAGGTCAACTTACTTCCGTAAAAATATCGAAAACCGCATCGATCAAATTTATCGCACACTATACAAATGCCTTCAAGAAATCGTTGAAGACAAAAAATCTCTACTTAGGACTTCTGCGCTGCCTTCGCCTTCTGCTGATTCGTAATTTTCACTTTAAACAACACACACCAACTTCTACCACACTCAATCCCAACCAAGACATTTAAAAAAACTCAAATCATAAAACATCAAAAAAACAAACCACCCTACAACGCCAATCAATCAAACTATGCAGATGCCCCCCTTTTTCACAAACGCATAAAACATTAAGAGCATTTGCGACAAGCGGGACCAACATTAAGACAAAGGTCTCTTAGCTACACCCCACAGAAAAAATGCTTTGATAGACTTTATGTATAGCGGCCAATAACCTATTAAAGTGATTTTGAGGTGAATATTTTTCAACTCTCTAATTTATCGACCAAGACCAAGCCATCTGAAAAAATTCAAAACTATAACAATAATACTATTACAATCTCATAGATACCTTCAGGTCGAAGGAAAAAAACCTCTCCGATCTAGAGGCACACTCATTCATGCTCGCCATAGACTTACATGAATCAGACTGAAGAATATTATTATTCCTCCGGCTTTTAGCAATCAACAAAGAAACAAAAAAATGCTTATACAAAAAATAGCGATTACGCTGGCCTTTTCAGCGGCATTAGCATCTTCACTTGTAAACTCAAAAACTTTAGTTTGGGAGGATAACTTCGACGGTGACAGCATCGACACTTCAGTCTGGACTTACGATGTTGGCAACTCCGGCTGGGGCAACAACGAACTGCAAAATTATACCGATAACAGTGATAACGCTTATATAGAAAACGGTAACTTGGTGATTCAGGCACTGAGAGGCGCCGATGGTAAATTTACTTCTGCCCGCCTTAAATCCATCGGCCGCATGTCCTATAAATACGGCACAATTGAAGCCCGTATTAAACTGCCGGACTTGGAATCCGGTCTATGGCCAGCATTTTGGCAACTAGGAAATGATTTCGGCCAGGCTGGCTGGCCTGCATGCGGTGAGCTAGATATTCTGGAAGCGGGTATGGCTGAAGCTCTAAATGCTGGCAAGGTAAATTCCGCAGTCTCTGGTGCTTTCCATTGGCGGCACGAATCAGATGATTACACAGGCAAAGCAGATTACGGTCAATCCAAGAATCTGATAGAAGATTTTCAATCCAGCAGTAACCTTACTGAAGATTACCATATATTCGGTATGACCTGGACACCGGAAAAAATCTCTATGTGGGTGGATGACGAAGCAAATGAAATAATCAGCATCAACACAGATAATCCCGCATTCAGTGAATTTCAGCAAAAGCATTTTTTAATTTTAAACTTGGCGGTTGGTGGGAATTTCCCACAGATATACGATAACAATGAAATCACTGCACCCATGCCCGCCAAGATGTATGTTGACTATGTACGTATCTACGACAATGACGATTCCAGCTATAGTACCGAACTCACATTAGCCGCCGATACTGCAAAAAGAGGAAATCTGGGTATTATCGGTGAAGGCAGTGAAATCACTGAATCTCTTCGTCTCGGCACCGATACCGAACTCTATGTATGGAACAACATGGAAGGCCTCAATAACAGCGACTCGCTGGAATTCAAAGTAGCCGAAGGCGACTGGTTCGGCATGGGAGTGTGGATGCATTACGATCTGAACCTGATGAATTATCAAAATGGTCACCTGAACTTCCGTATGAAAAGCACTGGAAACCAGGGTTTTGAAATCGGGCTCGCTAGTACCAACGGTGGCGAAGCATGGGTTGCCCTAAACCCAGATGGCGAGTCTTTTGGCCTGAAATGGGATGGCCAATGGCACTTGGTCAGTATCCCCCTCAGTCAATTTGGAGTGGACTTTCATACCATCAACCAGGCCCTCATGATACGCGGCGATGCATCAACAGAAGTCTTTGTACTATCCATAGATGATGTTTATTTTAGTGAGAGCCTTGACAAAAGATCTCCGAATGGCACCTTCTCTCTATACAGCGAGACTATCGAGGCCAACTCATCTTTCGAGTTGGGCACTGATGGCAATCTGTATATTTGGGAAGAAACCCTGCTAGAAGTTTCCTCTTCACCATACGAAGGATCAGAGTCTCTATCCTATACCTCTGCCGGTGCCGGCTGGTTCGGCATGTCCTTTACCGCTGATAATTATTACGACCTATCGGCGTTTGATAACGGTACTGCAACCCTCAATTTCGCCCTTAAGTCCAGCTCGACCACCAGCTTTCAAATTGGTATGAAGAGCGGCAGCATCGGCAATGTCGGGCAGAAATGGATCGACTTTACCAGTGGTGCCGACCCCTATGGCTTTGTTCGTGACGGTCAATGGCATCAGATCTCCATACCGCTCAGTGACTTTAGCGATGAGGTGGATATGTCGAACGTAATCCAGCTGTTCGAGCTACTCGGTGTGAATGGAGAAATCAGCCATATCGAAATCGACAATATTTACTTCTCTGGGGGCGACAGCAATGATAATGATACCGGTGACCAGGATCTGATTGCCCAAGCGACAGTCACAGCCAGCAACGAAATCCAACCCATATCAAATGCCATTGACTCTGACAGCAGCACCCGCTGGGAAAGTGCCCACGGCGGCGACTCCGCCTGGATTCTTTTAGATTTGGGCGAAGCTGAATCACTCAAAACCCTCTCTATCGACTGGGAACATGCGAATGCCTCAGCTTATAGGGTACAAGGCAGTAACGACGCTGTTACCTGGGCAACGCTGGTCGACTTCACCGGGGGCAATGCCGGTGAGAGAACTGATGAACATACGCTCGGTGGCAGCTACCGTTATGTACGCCTGTATTTTACCGAGCGGAGCACCGTCTATGGCTATTCCATTTGGGAACTGAACCTCAGAGGAAAAAAAGGCAAGACTCAAACATCTCCGCCACTTCAGAACTGCAAAGCGCCAAACTGGCAATTGATGGGGACCACAACACGCGCTGGGAAAGTGCTCATGGCCTCGACGATGTCAGCCTGACTTACGACCTGGGCGAGCAACAGGTTATTAATTCAGTCCGCATCGACTGGGAAACCGCCAATGCCGCCACATATACTTTACTGGGCAGCACTGACGGCAACAATTGGGTCAACATCCAGTCCTTCTCCGGGATGAAGGCCGGTGAGCGTAGCGACTTTATCACAGTAGAGAGCAACTACCGCTACCTGAAAGTTGACTGCACTGAGCGCAACACTCCCTACGGTTACTCTATCTGGGAAATAGGCACTCTCTAAGTAGTTCGGGGCAACGCTAAGCTGATGGTGCCCCGCTTACTGCCTACACACCGAATGGAAGTAAATCCCAAATTAAATGATCAAACAATGCCAACAAGGCGAGAGGCACCCGCTGATTACAAGGTGCTGTCAACCTGCCCCAAAGAAATATTGAAATGATGAACTTCGAATTGCTCGCGAAGAGTCATCTAGCCGTATTTTCGGTGCGCTTTAGCCCCCACTCTTATCTTGATCAGAATCATACAATAATAATGACATGCTACACTTTCTTTAAAAGGGAGAGTAAAAAGAGCAGTCTAAGCATCAAAGTAGACTCCTTAGATATTTATGAAGGGCAGCTTTCAGTTGTCTCTACAGACCACTATAAGTTAGACGGTAGATCTTATGAGCGAAATCATCTGAAATCAGTATGCTGCCGTCAGGCATTTCCAAAAAGGCTACCGGGCGGCCAAATGTCGTTTCCTCTTGCATAAATCCTGTAATTACTGGCTGATATCCAGTAATTTTGCTGTCTTCAACTGTGGCCAGCATTACGCGGTACCCGGATTTTTCACTTCGATTCCAAGAACCGTGTTCAGCGACCAGAAGCTGTTGCTGATATTGCTCTGGGAATTGCTTGCCTCGATAAAAATGTATCCCCAAGGGCGCCACATGGGCCCCCAAATTCAATACTGGTGGGGAAAAATCGCTAGCTTTTTTCCCCTGACCAAATTCCGGATCGGCAATATCATCGCCGTGAAAATAAGGGTAACCAAAATGCTCCCCCTCAAAACTCACCTTGTTTATCTCACACGGCGGAATATCATCGCCCATCATATCTCTGCCGTTATCACTAAACCACAATTCGTTTGTTTGCGGATGGAAATCAAAACCTACAGAGTTACGTACACCGCTGGCGATCACTTTTACTTGCTGGGAGGCCAGATCCAAAGAAAATATCTTAGAGTAATTTTCATCGGCATCACAAATATTACACGGCGCCCCTACGGGAACTATTAGTTGCCCGCTTTTATTAAACTGCAAAAACTTCCAACCATGATGCCCGTCGGTTGGAAACTGGTCGTAAACCACTTCAGAGCTTGGCTTATCCAGATTCTTATCTATATCTTTAAATCGAATAATTTTATTAATATCAGCCACATACAGATCACCATCCCTATAAGCAATGCCTGTTGGGGCCCTTAGATTTTCCATTAGCAACCAACGCTTATCGGCTTTGCCATCATTATCTGTATCTCTGAGGGCATACACCTTTTTAGCGCTGAAAGAACCTGAAAAAACAGTACCCGATTCTGAACGGGCGAGCTGGCGCGCAGTCTCTACATCTTCAGCAAAGTAACTAAGCTCAAAGCCTTCAGGCACTTTTAGTTGTTCAAGTGTTATTTCAGCCTGTGCCAGTGGTGAGAAAAGTAAACTTGTTAGCAATATCCGCTTCATTATTGTCAACCAATAGGTAAAAGGCCATCTTATCGACAGACAAGCTTATTGGCTAATTCACAAAAGAGACATGGGATAAAATCCAGTGTAGATACGCCAAAGTGTTAAGTTAACGTCCTAAACCTGCACTAACTCACAATTCACTGAAAGTTGTTATGGTTAACCAGTGGCAGCTCTCAGTTTCCGGTTATCTCCGTAAGCTGGTTATTACCAGGGAATATGGAGGCGTAATTAGCTGGGTACACCAAATAGGCAGGATATGGAAGCGAATTAACAGGATTGAAGCTCGGGACAAATACAATTATTGGAGGGCCGCAGCGTCCACGGCAATTTTCTATGGACGCTGCGGGAAGCCGCACATATGGCAGCCGTATTTTGCGCTTTTACAAAGGCAGCAGCTCAAGCTCTACACGGCGATTGGCCTGACGTCCAGATTCGGAGTCGTTGCTGGCCAGCGGATAACGCTCACCATAACCAACAGCTTGTACACGGCCATAGGAAACACCGCCATTGCTAAAGAAATTTGCTACAGAGTTAGCACGCTGCTCACTCAAAGATTGGTTGTGAACATCCGAGCCAGTGCTGTCAGTGTGCCCGCTTACGCGAATGGCCGTTTTATCAAACTCCTGCAGAACCACGGTTACAGACTCCAACGTATCATAAAAATCGGAGCGAATATCGGAACGATTGGTGCCGAAGGTGATATTGCCAGGCATGATCAGGCGGATGTTGTCGCCTTCTCGCTGCACTCGTACGCCACTGCCTTCGAGGCGCTGGCGTAGAGCCATTTCCTGACGATCCATGTAGTAGCCAATACCACCACCGATAGCCGCACCACCCAGAGCGCCAGTGAGCGCGCCCTTTTTACGGTCTTTCTTGCTCGCAGTTGCCACGCCCACAATAGCACCAGCCACCGCGCCAATTCCCGCCCCCTTGGCGGCATTACTGGTTTTACTCTCGCCTGTGTAAGGGTCCAGTGTGGAACAGCCCACCAGTGAGCCCATTGCAAGAATTGCTACCCAATGTTTCATTATTGGTTCTCCTAACTCTCTTTTAAATAACGGGTATCGGGATGTACTGAAGCCCAGTGCTCCTGCACAGTCCCAACATTATTCAACGCGCTAGCTGACCGGCGGCTGAATCAACCCTGTGAAATGTGGTGAAGGCTACGACGAAGTGACCATCAAATCTATTGACCAGTCCCCATTGCGCATCACCAGTTACTGCAGAGATGTACCCGGGTACAAACTCGATGGTTGAGAAGTGCCCAACCCCCTATTCTTCCACAGCTTCTGTGGATAACTCTGTGCATTAATTAGCAAAGGACAACGCCATACAGCGTGGATCCTTGCCTGTAGCGTTTTGCACATTTTTTAAACTTTTTAATTTTTCCTGTAAAAACAATAAGTTAGAGTAGTCAATAAAAATAATGTACCGGCTGTTTCAGTTAATTTTAATGCGTCGCCAGTGCCACTTTCTTATGTGGAAAAGTTTGTCAATACCCCTAGCGTCAGAGGACAAACTTTTTTTAGACGCTTTTGTACTTATTTGTCTTACTAAATGGCGCAACATTTATTTTAATGTTTTCTGCGCCAAACATCTTTTAATAATGCGGTGGCTTTTCATCCTGCTGCTTCGCCCCACCCTGCACTTCAAAGGCCAGGGCACCGTACTTTTCCCCCAGCTCGCGCATACGCGCGACAAGGCCGCGGATGTCGGCATCCTGACGTGTAATAACATCATTTAGCTGAGAAATGGTATCTTCCTGGAAAGCGAGACGGCCTTCCAGTTCATCAATGCGTTCGGCCAGTTTCAAAACTTCCTCACTCATTACAGCAACCCATATAACGATTCCACCAGTCCTACCGCGCGCCGGTCCATAAACAGGCTCTGCCCTAAACGAGTGGTGATATATCCGATTCCCAAACCTCGCTCGGGGTCAGCAAATCCCACGCTTCCACCTGCACCCGGGTGACCAAAACCCCGGCTACCGCCAAAACGCAGATCCGCTGCACTACTACTGCGGATAAAGCCGCAGCCAAAACTCACCTCGGCCTGCAGTACCATATCGCGACCATGGCTCTGTTCCCGGGAAGCTTCTCTAACCCACTCTTTCGGCAAAGTCTCGGGGTTTTCTTTTGACAGGTCACCATAAACCGCTGCCAGGTCCCGCGCACTGAAGTGGCCATTCGCCGCAGGAATCAAAGCTTCGCGCCACTCGCGGCTATTGGTTCCCATCATCAGGCTGACCGGGTTACTGAAAGCCATGGCTACCGGGCCCTTGCGATCCTCTTTTATCGCGCGACCGATAGCATTTTCACGCAGCTCATGAAGCGGTTGCTTCAGCGGGCTTACATCAGCAATACGTTGGGATTTATGACCCTCAGCGCCAAATCCCCCATCGAGATCGAGGGGTTGGGCTAGCATATCCCGATAAAGTTCCAATAGCGATTTTTGTGCAACCCTTTCGATTAACCCACCCAGGCTCCAGCCGTATAAAAAAGGTGCATACCCTTGTTTACTGCCGGGAGCCCACCAGGGCTCGGCGCGTGCAACTTCGTCACAAGCCGCTTGCCAGTCATAAATCAGACTGTCCTTAACCCGCTCACTGAAGGCAACCAGGCCACTGCGGTGACAAAGCAACTGGCGCGCGGTGACAGTTTCCTTGCCATGAGCAAATTCAGGCCAGTAATCAGCCACCGGGCGATCCAGGTCCAGCTTGTCCGCGGCCACCTGCTGCATGGCCAACAGCGCAAGGACTCCCTTACTGGAAGAGAACACATTAACCAGCGTGTCCTCTGTAAAAGGCCGCTCTGCGTCCCGGTCGGCGCTGCCAGACCACAGGGAGCAGATCAGTTCACCATGCTGGCGTACGGCGAAGGCCGCACCAGTATCCCCACACTCGCGAAAATTCCTGGCAAAAGCATCGTAAAGCGCTTCAAATCCGGGGGCGCAAAAGCCGTATATTTCCATGTATCTACGTCCAGATAATTCGGGTAACTCTATTGGAGGTCCGCAAGGGTAGTTTCTTCCCCTCCGCGGCGCAAATCAGTAGTATTGCGCGTCCACAGTGAGGGATAGTTATGAATCAAGAAACCGCCATTCAGGACCAGATTCAGGGCAACCACTGTTTCGGCTGTGGCCCGGACAATGACCAAGGACTACGCATCAAGAGCTTTTGGAGTGCCCAGGATCAAACCCGTTGTGAATTCACTCCGAGCCCGTTCCACAACGCCGGACCTGCAAAGTACTTAAATGGCGGAATTATCGCCACAGTGATCGACTGCCACACTGTTTGCACCGCTATCGCTGATGGCTACTTACAGGCTGGGCGCGAAGTTGGGGCCGGAGAGAAAATCTGGTATGCCACAGGCAAGCTTGATATCAAATACCTGGCTCCAGCATTAATTGACAAACCACTACTCCTCGAAGCCTCCATTGTCGGGCGCAGCCGGAAAAAAACCGTATTACACTGCGACCTCTACAGCGATGACCACTTATGTGCGAAGGCGGAAGTTATCGCTGTGCTTGTACCGGGCAGCTGGTAACGGCCTCCACCGCTCAGATAAGCACCACTTTGTATTTCCTTTGTCCAGAGCAGCCTTGCCATCCCACTTGTCTGCCGTCCTTTCCAGGCCGATTTAGCAATAGACTGCAGCCAAAAAATTCAAACTGATCAAACTTCAGGCGCCTCTTCCGTATCCTCCAGCCTATGCCCACAAAACTTGCAGTATTCCGCATCCGGGTCGTGGGCGCTACGGCTGCAGTTATTGCAGGCCAACTGGGTGCGTTCGCGGTGCATCTCCCCGGCCAGCTCAGCGGTAAGGATCCCAGTGGGAACCGCAATAATCGAATAGCCGATCAGCATAGTCATGGCGGCAATTGCCTGTCCCAATGGGGTCTGTGGTGAGATGTCTCCGTAACCCACTGTGGTGATCGTGACAATGGCCCAGTAAACGCTGGTGGGAATACTGGTGAAACCGTGATCAGGCCCCTCTACCACAAACATCAGCGCCCCAAAAAGGATGCACATCACCAGGACACTGGCATAGAACACCAGGATTTTTCGCCGGGCAAGCCCTAAGGCGCGCAACAGGATATTGGCATCGCGCAAATAGCGAACCAGTTTCAGAATCCTGAAAATACGCAATACCCGCAGCAGGCGGATCACCAACAGGTAGGTCGCACCGGTATAGAGCAGGGCCAGGTAACTGGGAAGGATTGCGAGCAGGTCGACAATTCCATAGAAGCTGAATATATATTTGCGGCGATTCACCGAGCAGTAAATACGCGCGAAGTATTCGATGGTAAATAGCCCGGTAAAGACCCACTCAAGACCGATCAGTAGCTGTCCAAAACGTTCGGCGATAGTGCCAATCGAAGCCAGTAGGACCAGGGACACACTGATCAAAATCGCCCAGATCAAAAAAACATCAAAGTTGCGTCCGGCGGGGGTATCTGTACCGAAGATCACCTCATTGAGCAGTTTTCGACGTCCAGTTAACGCCATCTATCACCTCAACCACTTGCTGCTATCAATTTGCGGCGAAATTCTAACCTCTGGGAGGGCGCTGGTCGCCCCTAATTTCCACCGGGTCCATTACCTTTCAGTTAAGCTGAGCCCCTTTGACTTCTTCTATAGCTCGGGCACAATCGCGCCCAATTCAAGAATACAACTGTTTATCGTGGAGTCCCCAGCCATGGCCAAAGAAAATCGTCTCGTCTATTCCACCGACCGCGGTCGCATCAAAGAAAAAACTTCTGTGGAGAAGCGTCACGAGGGGGACGGCACAGTGCGTATCCAAAGAGAGACCAAGGGGCGCAAGGGCAAAGGGGTAACCTGTGTACATGGGGTTACCGGTACCGACAGCGAGCTGAAACTGCTACTGGCGGAACTGAAAAAGCGCTGTGGCTGCGGCGGCGCCCTGAAAGATGGCGTGATCGAGATCCAGGGCGACAAACGCCCGGAAATCAAGGCGCTACTGGAATCCAAGAATTACAAGGTAAAACTGGCTGGCGGCTAAACTGTGCGCAACAGGCGCAATGGATTCAACTGTAATTGCTGTTCCCGCTTGAGACAGCGACTCAGCAAGGAGGCCAGCTGTACTTGGTAGTGCTCGAAAATCACCGACCTGGCATATTTACAGCGGGATTCCATCGACTGCACCATCGCCAAGGCCTCATGGTGACGCTTTGGTAATAGCTGCAGGGGTTCGCGCTTAGCCTTGATACATAAGGCACTGTCGAGCCCCTGTGCTTTGAATAAGTCCGAGGACTCCACCGTAGCAAAAGTCGCATCCAGCTCCCTTGCACTCAGGGCCAGGTATTTCTGTACCAGTTCTCGCTCAGCCAGATTTTGCGACAGATTCTGGGCAAATAGCGACAAGCTGGCAGAGTAGCCGCCAAGCCTTTCCAAGTGCGTCGCGAGAGCGTCGTAGGCCGCCAAATGGCGCAACAGGTTACGTGCTTCCTGCCGCTCTCTGGCCGGCATCGCCACCAGGGCCAGGCACAGCCGTTGGTAAAATACGGTGTATATATGCTGTAGCTGTTTTTCACTCTCTTCCAGCTCTGATCGTTTCAGCGCAGCCATTTCCTGAGCTGATGCGAGACTGCTGCTTTGCAGAGAGTAGTTCTGCGGATTAATGCTCAGCTTGTTCCTGATCATTGCCGCACCTAATTGCATAGCCACCATACGCAACCGCAACTTCTGACTGCGCTCGCGCACCTCCCCTAAATCGACCAGCTTGCCGCGTAACCAATCGATACTGGCCTGCAAATCCATCTCCTGCATCTCTTCTGAAACCGGTCGACGCAACGGTAACAACGTCAGTGGAGGATATCGATTAAAGTACTCTTCCAACACTTGTACAGCCTCATCCACCTCTCGACTGGAACAGAGCAGGCGACGATTCTCCACTACCTGACAGTCAGGTCCGGCATGGGCGGCACTGCTCGCCTGCGCCACCTGGGAAAAATCGACAAACAGATCAGACAGGGAAATCTCACGTAGAATCCGCCCATTCAAGCCGCGCTGATTCACCGCCTCAATACGCTCTAAATCCGCAGCCTCACAAATATCCCAGGGATCACTGGCCTGTCCCATGGCCAGCTCTATGGCCTTCCGGGTTTCCTCATCCAGGTTGTCCAGGGTCCAGGCAACCGCGGTTGAAATATTTTCAAAGCGCTGCCCCAAGGCCGCGGCCTCACGGCCAGTCTCAGATACAATCAAGTCCGCGTGTATCAGCCGATGCCACCTTTCAGCAAAGCCCGCAAATGCCTCACTGCCAATCAAATCTGCCGCCCAGAGATCGGCACGGGACTCCAGGAACCTGGCGCTGCCCCGGGTCATGGCACGGTGCAGGTGTTCAAGGCGCTCGACCATCGGCAGTAAGAAGTGACCACAAGTAACCAGCATTCGATGCAAGGGCTTTTGTAAACGATTCGGTTCCCCACTGGTACATAACGCACTGCGCTCATTTTCCAGTGCCCACTGCATCAACTCCAAGCGACGGACACCATCCAATACCAACCACGCCAATATCCCGGTTAATTTTCCCTGATAGATACCCAGCCCTCGCGCCACCAGGGCAAGACATTCACTGCCACGCATGGATGCCACACAGGAGAGCCCCAAGTGAATAGGTAGCTGCTGGCGTATGACCTGCGTAAATTCAGGAGAGCTGAAAACCTGGGCATCGGGACCGAGAGTGACCTCCTGTACTTTCGGTAAATTGGTCCTTCGGGAAAGCTGGTCAAACAAACGCAAAAGATCCCTGCCCTCGGCACGATTTAGCCTTATCTCGCCGGACTTGGGCTGGATATTCCGCGGAAACCACAGGTAGGGTGCAACCAGGAGTAAAAGTAGAAATAAAAGGAAGGCCACAGTAAACAAGCTATAGGCAATAACTCCACCAGTCAGCTCTCCCTGCCACACCGCCAGGGGAATCTGCCAGAGAGCATAACCAACCCCGTATAAACACAGGCCCGCAATACCAAGGAAAATAATGGGCAACACCAAAGCCGGAAGCAGCCCGAAACAAGCCCTGGCAACAGCGGATGGAACAGTAGCTTGTTTATCTCCAAAAACCTGCTCTAGGTCCTTTGCAGGCTCCCGTGTTACAGAGGTCTCCGTGCGTGATTTTACTTTTCTGGCTTGGTCATCTCGCGCTGAGCTAACAGTACTTCCATTGGCAAGCCTTTTATCCGTTGAGGGCTTTTTCGCAACACTTTGGTTCTTTCGTCGCTGGGCTACTTTGATCCGGGCAATCAGCTGCTGGTTATCAAATTTACCTGCGGGGCAGACCTCCACACGCAAGCCAATTTTCTGCAAGCCAGCGCGGAACTCCAGAGCCTGGGCTGATGCCAGTTGATCCCTGATCACCCAGCCTTTCAGCAATAACCTGCGTGCCTGGGCCTCGGGGATAGAAAACAATTGTGCAGCATCCCTTACCACTTGATCCGAATTTTTGGCGTGAAGTGTCCTTCCCGTGGAAACTACCTGGTATAAATCCTGGCCCGCCATCTCCCTCTCCCGTCAACTAGTGACGTAAATTGTCACATTTATTACATCTTGCGCGCAGAGTAAAAGATTCCAAGGAAATCAGGTGCGCACCAGTTCTCAGGAAACTGGTCGAGACCTCAAAATTGGCAGGAAAGGAGGCAAGGTGCACAGTTTTCTGGCGCACTTTGCCTGATTGAAAGGGTCAGGGAGTAAATATCTGGAATATCCGCGCAGCCAGCTCTGGGATAGTCAGCCCCTTATCCCTCGGCTTGTACCAGCTATAGGTGTGGCTCAACGCCCCCACCAAAAGCCGCCGCACCAGCGCAGGATCGTCACCGGGGCATTTGGCCGCAATAATCGCATCCAGCCAAATCTGTTCATACTCTTCACGCAGCCGCAACACGTCCCCCTGGCTTTCCTCAGACAGGCTGCGCCACTCCATTACTAAAATGGAAAAACCGGGCACCGCCTGTTCGTGGATAGCCTCAAGCTCAGACTGAATACAGGCCAGTAACCTCTCCTGCGGACAGCCTGCACACTCTGCAGCACTACGCATCCTGGCGCTGGCAAAGATAGTGACCTCTTTCATTACTCCGCAGAGGATCTGCTCCTTACTGGCGAAATGATGAAAAATACTGCCAGAAAGTATGCCGATTTCTGCAGCAAGATCACGTACGGTGGTGCGGGCAAACCCCCTCTGCTCAAACAGGCGTGCAGCCGCATTCAGTAGGCGCCCACGGGGAGAGGCCGGGTCCGTTAACAGGCCTTCATCAACCAGGGCCCCTATCAATTGTTGTGGTGATAATTCTGTTGGCGCCTCCGCCAGTGCTTGCGCGCTTTCTCGCACGAGTTTCTCCAGTATCTATACGGACAATCAATCCGGAATATTAGCGGCCCCATGAATTTACAATCAAATAGACGCCAGCTATTGAATACCAAGCGCTTGCTTGGTAGCGTTAAGCTATTCTGCGTTTTCCCACAGGCAGGCGCAAGCGCCGACAAGAACAATAAAAACTGAACAAGCCTTAATGGCTCGACATTAAAGGAAACTTTCATGCGCTATCAAAGCCAGCTGCGCCCCGGCAGCTTTAGCGAACAGACTCATGTTGTCACCGGCGGCGGCAGTGGTATCGGCCGCTGTATCGCCCATGAGCTGGCCAGTCTAGGCGCCCACGTGGTGCTGATCGGGCGCAAACAGGACAAGTTGGAACGGGTTGCCGGCGAGATCAATAACGATGGTGGTGAGTGCAGTCTGTACAGCCTGGATATCCGCAATGAAGAATGTGTGCAGGAAACCGTAGGGCAAATCGTTCAGACCCAGGGCAGGATTCACGGACTGGTGAACAATGCCGGAGGCCAGTTTCCCGCTCCCCTTGAACAGATTAATACCAAGGGCTTCGATGCAGTCGTGCGCAGTAATTTGTTAGGCGGCTTTTTGATGTCTCGCGAAGTATTCGTGCAATCGATGAAAAAACACGGCGGCAGCATCGTAAATATCACTGCGGACAATACCGGCGGAATGCCGATGATGGGGCACTCCGGTGCTGCTCGCGCGGGCATGGAAAATATTACAGAAACCGCAGCACTTGAGTGGGCATCGTTTGGGGTTCGAATCAACGCCGTGGCGCCCGGCTATATTCTTTCCAGCGGTTTTGACACCTACGATCCTGACTTCCTGCGCGAGCTGCTGCCGGGATTTCGCGACAGTATTCCCCTCTACCGGCTGGGCGAGGAGGCGGAAGTGAGTGGTGCAGTGTGCTTCCTGCTTTCCGATGCGGCCAGTTATATTACCGGGCAAACCTTGCGCATCGATGGAGGCTCCAGCCTGAAACATCACTCCCCCCTGTGGCAACCACAAGCGGCCAATACTTCCAAGCGTTTTAACGGATTCCATCGGAAACACAGGCCTCAGGTAGTGAAAGAGCTGGAAGCGGAGGGCAAGCTCTAATGCAGCCGATTGATTCCCAGCTCGACAACCGCTCGACGGAATTTAACGATAACAAAGCCGCGATGCTCGAGCAGATCAATGAATTTCGCGCAGCTGAACAGCGCCCGGTAAAGGCGGAAAAAAACAAGGCTGCCCGCTACCGAGATCGCGGCTGGCTACTGCCGCGAGAGCGCCTCAACCTGCTGCTTGATCCCGGAGCCCCTTTTATAGAGCTGTGCTCACTCGCCGGCTACAAACTCTTCGACGATCAGGATGGTAGCGGCGCTGGCGGCGGTGCTATTTGTGGCATCGGCCAGATCAGCGGGCGTCGCTGTATGGTGCGAGTGGATAATTACGCGGTGAAAGGCGGCACTATCTCTCCTGCCGGAATGGATAAAGCACTGCGTATGCAGCGCATCGCACTGGAAAATCACCTGCCGGTGGTCAGCCTGGCACAAAGTGGCGGCGCTAACTTAATGTATGCCACTGATACATTTGCCCCCGGTGGACGCGGTTTTGCCAACCAGGCACGCATGTCCGCCGCCGGTATCCCTCAGATAACCGTTGTGCACGGTGGCGCTACTGCCGGCGGCGCCTATCAGCCGGGACTGTCCGATTACGTGGTAATGGTGCGCGGGCAAACCGGTATGTATTTAGCCGGGCCGCCCCTGCTTAAAGCCGCTACCGGTGAGATTGCCGATGAGGAGAGTCTCGGCGGGGCAGAAATGCACTGCAGCGAATCCGGCAGTGGCGATTACCTGGCCGAAAATGATGCCGATGGCATTCGTATGGCACGGGAAATTGTCGCCGTCCTACCCTCGCCAAAACAGAATAGCTTAGAAAGAAATTACCAAGATCCACTCCACCCTATCGACGACCTGCTCGGCCTGATCCCGTCAGACAGCAAAAAGCCTTATGACGTGCGCGAAATTCTTGCGCGAATTGCCGACGGCTCCGCCATGCTGGATTTCAAACCGGACTTTGACCGGCAGACAGTATGTGGCCACATACGTATCGAAGGCTTTCCAGTAGGCATTATTGGCAATAACGGCCCCATCACCCCCAAAGGGGCCAATAAGGCCGCGCAGTTTATCCAGCTGTGCGAACAGAGCGGTACCCCGCTGCTGTTTTTACACAATACCACTGGATTTATGGTGGGTACCGAGGTGGAGTGCAACGGTATTATCAAGCACGGAGCCAAAATGATTCAGGCCGTGGCCAATGCCAGTGTACCCAAACTCAGTATTGTCATCGGCGGTTCTTATGGGGCCGGCAACTACGCCATGTGCGGTCGCGGATTTGATCCCCGCTTTATTTTTGCCTGGCCCAATTCCCGCACAGCGGTAATGGGCGCGGCCCAGGCCGGCAAGGTTATGCGCATAGTCACTGAGCAGAAAATGCAACGCAGCGGCAGTGTGGATGAACTGGTGTTGGACAAATTGGAAAACGATACCAGTGCCTTTATGCAGGGCAATTCCGGTGCGCTCGCTTGCAGCGCCCGCCTGTGGGACGACGGCATTATCGATCCCCGTGATACGCGCAAACTCTTGGGTATGTTACTGGAGGTTTGCAGTGAATCCGAGCACAGCAGGCTGAACAAAAATACCTTCGGCGTGGCGAGGTTTTAAAAAAACGCGGGGCAACAAGGAAGTGCCGTTGCCCATTTTCAAAATCACCGGGTTCACACTTCAAGGCAGGGAAAACAATAATGATACTCAGCGATCAACACCGGGAACTGCAGCGCACCGTACAAAATTTTGTACAACAGGAGATCAATCCCAACGTGGCAGAATGGGAAAAGGCCGGTCGCTTTCCTATCCGCGAAATTTTCCAGCAACTGGCCGGCCTCGGTCTGCTCGGCATCAGCAAGTCCAGTGACTACGGGGGCCTTGGCCTCGATTTCAGCTATGAAACAGTTTTCCTGGAGGAGCTGGGCGGTGCCCACTGCGGTGGTGTGCCCCTGTCAATTTCAGTCCAGACCTCCATGTGTACCCCTGCCCTGGCAAATTTTGGTAGCCAGGACCTCAAAGAACAATTCCTGATCCCCGCCGTAAACGGAGAGATGATCGGCGCAATTGCCGTATCTGAACCCGGCGCCGGCTCCGATGTCGCCTCAATTAAAACCACCGCCAAAAGTGAGGGCGATGACTATGTGATCAACGGCAGTAAGATGTGGATCACCAACGCCCCCTGCGCCGATTTTTTCTGCGCTCTGGTCAACACCAGCGAAGGGAAATCCCACAGTAACAAATCCCTGGTTATTATTCCGGCGAAGACACCGGGCCTGCGTATCGGTGAAAAGCTCGACAAACTGGGCATGCGCTCATCGGAAACCGCCCCCATCTTTTTTGACAATGTGCGGGTGCCCAAACATTTCCGTATCGGCGATGAAGGTGCCGGCTTCCTGTTACAGATGCTGCAATTCCAGGAAGAACGCCTCGCTGGCGCCGCACTGAATTTAAAAGGCCTGGAGAATTGTGTGAACAGCACCATCGACTATGTGCGCGAACGCCATGCCTTTAAAGCGCCATTGATCGACAACCAAACCATCCATTTTGCACTCGCAGAAATGCAGACCGAAGTGGAGTGCCTGCGCTCATTAACCTGGCGTGCGGTGGAAGCTTATGTGGCAGGTGAAGATGTCACCACCCTCGCCTCCATGGCCAAGCTCAAGGCGGGCCGCCTATCCCGCAGCATTCCAGATCAGTGCCTGCAGTTCTGGGGTGGCATGGGCTATATCGAGGAGACTGTAATCAACCGCGCTTACCGGGATAGCCGCCTCACCGCTATCGGCGGCGGTGCAGATGAGGTAATGCTCGGTATTATCTGTAAGCTGATGGGCATACTGCCCGGCAAACGCAAACCCACCGCGTGAGGTCAGGCCATGCAGACAATTATTAATGAGACCATTGGCATCGCCTGCCATCTCACCCTAAACCGGCCACAACAGCGCAACGCCATCAGTTTGCAAATGGTGGATGAGCTTCTGCAAAAACTTGCGGAAGCAGAGGAAGACCCGCAGGTGCGAGTACTGGTGCTGCGCGGTGCAGAACACAATTTCTGCGCCGGTGGTGATATTGCCGATATGCTCAACGCACAACAGGGCGCGAGTAATGGCAATAGCGATGCATTCTTCCACCTCAACCGCCGATTCGGCGAATTGATGGAGCAATTTAATCGCACTCCACTAGTAGTCATTGCGGTATTAGAAGGTGCTGTAATGGGCGGTGGTTTTGGGCTCGCTTGCAGTGCCGATATTGCTATCGCCGATCACAGTTGTCGTTTTGCCCTGCCGGAAACCCGCCTGGGTTTACCGCCTGCACAAATCGCTCCATTTGTAGTGGCGCGGGTCGGCCTTTCCCAGGCCCGACGCCTCGCCCTCAGCGGAGCAAAAGTCAATGCACAGCAGGCCTTGGAAATTGGCTTAATCCATCAGTTACTCGATAATTCCGAAGACCTCGAAAGCGCATTGCAGGAACACCTGGGCGCAATCAATGCCTGCGCTCCCGGCGCCCTGGCAACTACCAAGCAAATCTTGCTGGATGCAGCACGGGTGAGTGACGAAACTGCCCTCGGTCAATTACTCGACGGCGCCGCAGAGAAATTTTCCCACGCAATTCAAGGCCATGAAGGGCGCGAAGGCGCTCGTGCATTTCTGGAAAAACGATCACCGGAGTGGCAGCACTGATGTCGACAGCAGAGACCCTGTTAATCGCCAACCGCGGCGAGATCGCACTGCGTATTATGCGTACTGCTCGGGCAGAGGGCTATCGCACAGTTGCCGTCTACAGTGACGCGGACCGCGATGCACTACACGCACAAACTGCCGATATCGCCGTGGCAATTGGCGGGCAGACTTCGGCGGAGTCCTATCTGGATATCCAAAAAATTCTCGACGCGGCTAAAAAATCCGGAGCCACCGCCGTCCACCCCGGCTACGGCTTTCTCGCTGAGAACGCGGAATTTGCCAGCGCTTGCGAAGAGAATGAACTGCGTTTTGTTGGTCCGAGTGCCGAAGTCATAGAACTGATGGGCAACAAACGCAAAGCCAAGGAGTTTGTTGCCGCTGCCGGCGTACCCTGTATTCCCGGTTTCCAGGGTGCCCAGGACGACGACACCCTGATCGCCGAGGCGCGGCGCATCGGCTTCCCCCTCATGATCAAAGCCGCCGCAGGCGGTGGTGGGCGCGGCATGCGCCTGGCTCACGGGGACAACGAGCTGGCCTCCCAGTTGCGCGCCGCCCGCAGTGAGTCGATGAGTGCATTCGGCAGCGACGAATTAATTCTGGAAAAAGCACTGGTCAATGCTCGCCATATCGAAATCCAGGTATTTGCGGATCGTCATGGCAACTGTATTCACCTGGGGGAGCGGGATTGCTCCGTACAACGACGCCATCAAAAAGTGGTCGAAGAGTGCCCTTCCCCAGCGGTCGACGCCCAACTGCGGGAAAAAATGGGGCAAGCCGCAGTCGCCGCCGCGCGAGCCTGCGGTTATCTAGGCGCGGGCACCGTAGAGTTTCTACTCTGCCCCAGCGGCGAATTTTATTTCCTGGAAATGAACACCCGGTTGCAAGTAGAGCACCCGGTAACAGAAATGGTAACCGGTTTTGACCTGGTAGCCTGGCAACTGGCAGTAGCACGCGGCGAAGCCCTATGCGTCTCCCAGCAACAAGTCACCCAGCAGGGGCATGCCATTGAAGTCCGCCTGTATGCCGAAGATCCGGAACAACAATTCCTGCCCCAGGCCGGAAAAGTGCTCCACTGGATGGCGCCAAAGAGGCAAGGAATCCGTATCGACCACGCCTTGAAAAGTGGTTGCGAAATTACGCCATTTTACGACCCCATGCTCGGCAAATTAATTGCCTGGGGGCAGGATCGAGAAGAAGCTCGGCGCAAGCTAACCCAAGCCCTAAGCCAGCTGGAATTTATCGGCCCTAAAAACAATATCCATTTCCTGCAGAAGATCCTGGCCGAATCACAGTTTATCGCTGGCGATGCCGATACCAGTTTTCTCGACCAAAACAGCACGCTGACATCCGCAGAATCGGTTCCAGCAGTAATTGCAGCCCAAGCCGCACTACTTAATCACTTGCACCAAGCCAACCCCCAGGATCGGCGTAGCGGCCGCTGTGACTGGCGCAGTGGCGACAACAGCGTGCCAATCAACTATCGACTGGGAATTTCAGGGCAAACCCTAAACTGTGAGCTGCTGGCGTTAGTAAATAATTCTTATCAAATCTTGGTAGGCGATCAGCAGTTCCTGATTCAGTGGGTCCACTTTGAGAAATCACAAAAAGTTAGTGGAGTTTATAGCGCTGAACTCCTGCTGGATGGCGTTAGCCAAAAGAGCCTGTTCCTAGCCAACCAAAGCAATCTGCATCTCCTGTTAGACGGCAGGCAATTTCATTTTGTCGATATCACCCACGCCCCAGCCAAATCGAGCCTTAATGAAGGCAGTGGCCGCATCACAGCCCCTATGGACGGTTGCCTGGTGCAGGTATTGGTTGAGCCCAATCAAAGAGTTCAGCGGGGAGACACCATCGCCTTAATGGAAGCCATGAAAATGGAGCACGCCCTACGCGCAGACCGCGACGGTACCGTAATTAAACTGGGCGCCTGTGAAGGAGACCAGGTACGCGGTGGCCAGCTGTTAGTTCAGATCGAAGCCGCTCCCACGGAAACCGCCAAAATCCCCAGCGACGCTACTTCCTAAAGGAGATCAAAATGTACGATATTGATGCCTCCCGTATGGCAAGCCCCTTTTATGACGAAGGCCATCAGGAATGGCGCACCCAGTTGCGCCGCTTTGTCGACCGTGAGATTACTCCCTACATCACTCAATGGGACGAAGACGGCGAACTGCCCGCCGAACTTTGGGAAAAAGCGGCAGAAGTTGGCCTTCTGCAGATGAGTTATCCGGAAAACTACGGCGGAATCGAAACCGATGTCTTCCATATGATTGTTGCCGCAGAGGAGTTGGCCCGCCCCGGCGCAGGTGGACTCTACGCCAGCCTGATGGTCCACGGCATTGCCCTGCCCCCATTACTGCACTATGGCAGCGAGGCCCTTAAAGATCAGGTTATTCCCTCTGTATTACGTGGCGAAAAGCATATTTCCCTGGCTGTTACCGAGCCAGGCGCCGGCTCCGATGTAGCCAATCTCCAGTGTCGCGCAGAGCGTGATGGGCACGACTATATCGTGACCGGCGAAAAAACCTATATCACCGGCGGCATGCGCGCTAACTGGTTTACTACTGCCGTGCGCACTGGCGAAGAAGGCTTCGGTGGTATCTCCCTGCTCTTAATTCCTGCAGATGCCGAGGGAGTTAGCCGGCAGCTGCTCGATAAAAAACAGGGCTGGTGGTGCTCCGACACAGCCAGTATCTTTTTTGATCAAGTGCGCGTTCCTGCTAGCAACCTGATTGGAGATGAAAATCAGGGGTTTATACCCATAGTGCACAACTTCAATCGCGAGCGCCTGGGCATTGCCGCTTCCTGTGTAGAATTTAGCCGGGTATGTTTACAGGACGCCATTGAGTGGGCCCAAGAGCGCCAAACTTTCGGAAAGCGCCTCGCCAATCACCAGGTGATTCGGCACAAGTTTGCCCAGATGCTTCAACGCATCAATGCCACCCAAGCCTACCTGGACCTCTGTGCCTGGGCAGAGCAACAACATAAACTCAAGGTAGCCGACATCGCACTGCTTAAGGTTCAAGCTACAGAAACCCTTGAGTTCTGCGCCCGGGAAGCTATGCAGGTATTAGGTGGCGCAGGCTATATGCGCGGCAGTCGGATTGAGCGTATCTATCGCGAGGTACGGGTAAATGCCATTGGAGGGGGATCTGAGGAAATTATGCGGGATTTGGCTTCGAGACAGATGGGAATTTAGAGAGATACTGAAGACCACTATTAAAATCTCTGAGTGGAAACCGAAGCCCAGTAAATAAATCAAGCCGGTAAAAAAGCCGGCCTGATTTATTGAGGGATAGTCTTCTAGAAATCCAGCTTCTTCTCTTTAATAAACTCCCTTACCTGCTGGTTCAATACAGCCATAGGGACATTACCATTTCTCAAAACAATCTCATGGAAGTCTTTTATATCGAACCCCTCTTCCAGTTCACTCTGCATTAACTCCCGAAGCGCAAAAATCTCTAATGCACCAGAATCATAGGAAGTCAGCTGGGCCGGCATAACCGCCATCCGGTCCATCAAAGTACTTGGGCCTTTGGCAAATGAAGCGCCGGATTCCCGTAGAAATTCTGCCACTTCTGTATCACTCCAACCGAGCATATGCATAGCGGTATCCGCAACCATACCTCGTGCAGGCCATGCACGTCTCAGGATTTTGGTTGATCCATACTGGTACATACCCGCCTCTTCCGCAAGGTGTTCCGCATACCTTCCCCAACCTTCAGCAAAAGCCGAGTTAGACAGTGCATCTTCTATTTTATGGAATTTTTCTTGCTCCTGGACGAGAGCAATTTGCATATGATGACCCGGGTATCCTTCATGGATAGTGACTTTCTCTGCGGAAGCGTATGACTCATCCTTATAGGTTGTCGGATCATATCCAAATCTTGCCTTTCGCTCCTTAGTGCCAGGAACATAGTGTGCACTACGGCCCGAACCCCACTCGTGCTCGGGAATAGCCTTAACTTCCATTTCGATCAAAGGCATTTCATGGAAAAAGTCTACTGTTAAATCTCTGGACTTATCTACCAAACGTTCATAAAACTGATGCATTTCATCAGAATTGCTAAACTTCTGTGTTTCATCTTCACTTGCTCTAGCGACCGCCTCAGAATACGTGTCCACCTGAAAGAGATCCCTCCCCAAACGAACCACTTCGCTCCTGTTTGCGTTTACCGTACTTAAACCCAGCTCAAAAACCTCTTCAGGAGTCCTCTGTAATGTTGTATATGACCGGTATTGGGCCATATAGCACTCGCGACCATTAGGAATCGCGTGAATGCCCAGCTCGGCTCTTGCCTCAGGCAAATACTCGGCCTGTAGAAAATCCCTATAGCGCTTCATTGACGGTATCAATTGATCCGAGAGAACCACTTTAAATGCAGCCTCAAACTCTGGATTTTCCGCTTTCTTCGCAAGACCAAGAAATGGATGGTCATCAATATGTGCTTGTGTTAGACCATCAATTTGCTGAATTACACGTTCAACCACGCTTTTAGGTGCAGAATAACCTCGCTTAAGCCCATGGCTTAAGTTAATAATTTCCTGATCATAATAGGCAGACGCGAGGCGCCAACGCTCAATTGCATCCACCCTATCCTGTTCAGTTTTAACCGGCTGAACATCAGCCAAAAAACTTAATATAATATGTGGCCCAAACATATGATCAACGGACCACAATTCAGACTGGCAACTTCTCAGTCCGACATTGGACTCCAATCGTTCTTTAAACTTAAAATAAAACATCTTAGCCTGAGAGCTATCCAGATATTTGACATCAATTTTATTCAGCGCCTTAAGGACCCTATCCTCAACCTGAGCCAAGGCATTAAAACTAGCAGGGGTATTGGTTAGAAAGAGATCATGCCTATCTAGCTCTATATCACCAAAATATGCATAAGGCTGGAAGCTATTGAGATACGCCTCGGAGTATTCGTCAGCAAGATCATGTAGAACTTCAGAGCCATTCACAGCAGGAACAGATGGTTCTTCAAGTTTATTGTAGGTGGCAGAACACCCCGCAACAAGCGAAGAGAACACCAATATTCCAGCACTTAAATTTTTAATATCAATCACTTTTTAACTCATTAAATTTCTTTTTATTAACACAAGGGCAAACTTCAGACTCATAAGCCTAATGGTTAAGAGTTATGCATAGCATTAGAGCCAAAGAACCACTGAATAATACTGTAATGTCTCTGCCGGATTTAAGGGCTACAGATGTCAATCGCAAGGGCTAGCCCTTGCAGGTGCTGCAACGCGGTAGAGATGGCCTTCAAGACCCACACTATAGGGCTTTTAGAGGTATCACTAATTATTCAGGGGTTCCTTAATATTCGGCAAAATCTAGATTATAATGATTCGGCATTCTGTATCCCTGTCAACCGAAAACCTCCCGGCGAAAAAACTTCACCCTCAAAATAAAAACACATGCAATTGGAGCTTATAAACGATGTACCATATTGTCTACAGGACCTAATGTCGTTCTCGACAAGGTGACCTTATTCATAGATTAATGGCTTATGAATCACATTTACCTTCCTATCTCAGGAATTCCAAAAGAAAACCTCTCAGTATCTAATCTGGAATACACTGCCCTGTGAAAATATTGTGAAGCTTCAATAACATTGCAATCACACCCCCCTTGATATGCACAGGAACATCGTCTCCAAATACTTTACTGAAAATTTACATTTACACTAGCTCAGCACAATAATTCAACTGCAGAGGAATAAAAATCTACAAGAGAGTCTCGAGCCTCTCCACTTCGCGCCCTAATTGCCAAACTCTGTAAAGTCGCATGGAATAACTTGGCTGTTGTCTTAGCATCCCTACTGGACGACCAATCTCCGCTATTTTTCGCTCTCTCTAACCGGCACTCGATTCGGCTGTCAACCTGGGTAATTAGAGTTGCCAGGTCACTCCTGATCTCTGGGTGAGCTAGAGATTCAACGGGCGCCGTACAAGTAATAAAACAACCTAGCGGCTCCCCTTTATCCAGGTAAGTTATTAGCGCCTGTTCGTAAAATCGCAACATAGCTTCTTTCAAGGTACAACTATCATCCAATATGGCATCGAGCTCTTCCCCCAACTGATTCGTAAACTGAGTAAAAGCTTTGCGATATATAGATACCTTGTCGCCAAAAGCATTATAGATACTCGGCCTGTTCATCTGCATTGATTCAGCCAGATCATCTAAAGAGGTAGCGGTAAGACCTTTACGCCAAAATACCTGGAGCGCTCCCTCAAGGGCTTCAGTGGCATCATATTTGGGCGGTCGCCCCCTTTTCTTATTCATTTTTGTACTATTCCGAACATAATTATTGACAGATGCAAAAGCCTACCATATTTTATTGTTCGAAACGGTACAGAATAAGAAATAAGATGGATCTGACAACAAACAAAACCCCTCCGACTCTACCTTGCCTGGCCTGCAGCCTTGTAGCCTCCAGCGCTAGAGCTGCACTTACTGGGCCCATTCGCCTGGTAAAAAGGGAGCGTATTCAATATGTCGCTAAACAGATATATCAAGTTCCTGATTCGATTAACTGTAAAAGAGCGCTGGATATGGTCGCTCAATGTAGCCCTGCCTTCTTACTTAACCACTGCCTAAGAAGCTATGCATTTGGTTTGGCCATGAGCCACAAAGTAAAGACGACTATTGACAAAGAGGTATATTTTCTTGGGGCCATCATGCATGACCTTGGACTAACCAAGACCTACGATATAGGCGGAACCTTTGAGCTGGATGGCGCGCAGGCTGCAAGATCCTTTTGCATAGATCGTAATATTTCTCCAGAGAAAGCGGATCTGATACATGAGATGGTCGCTCACCACAACTCTGTCGGCATTGCGCACAAAAAAGATTCTGAAATTTCCCTGCTACATTTTGCTGCGGGGCTGGATGTAGCAGGATTCTGGCTGAATGATATCAACCCAAAGACCTTATCTGAGGTAATTGATAATTTCCCCAGACTGGACTTTAAGGAGGGCATGAAACA
Organism: Microbulbifer sp. GL-2; assembly: GCF_007183175.1. Taxonomy (NCBI): domain Bacteria; kingdom Pseudomonadati; phylum Pseudomonadota; class Gammaproteobacteria; order Cellvibrionales; family Microbulbiferaceae; genus Microbulbifer; species Microbulbifer sp. GL-2. The sequence goes on along the minus strand of NZ_AP019807.1, from coordinate 3,630,496 downwards.
ATTACTGAACGAGCAAATAAAGAGAAAACCAATGAGCTATATGAAACCATTTATAAAGCTTGGATTTCTTAAAAAAATAGACACCACACCTTTTTAACAGACTTTCGAACTGATCATTTGAATAATTTGACAAATTATATTTGTCAGGAGGATTACTATGTCTAAAAAAATCCATTTAACTGATATACAAAAGCTACCTGAAAACCAACTTAAAAAAAGCGAGTGGAGCAATATCATAAAATGGTTAAATATTACCCTTATCTCGATTGTCGCATTTTTAATTGGGGCCTGCGATTCGGGTTTTCGGCAAACAATGATGAAGCAGGCAATACCTATTGACTACTTCGAACCATTTACAGAGCTCCCAGCTCAACTTGTACAACACAGCGACCAACTCTATAGTTTCCGCCTGGGAATGAATCGAGCGATGATTCTGAAAACCAGCGATGGTCTGGCAGTATTTGATAGCTTTAACAAGAATTTCAGTAAGGCGCTCTTCGCCGAGCTAAAGAGATGGTTTCCAGGACAAGCTGTACGTTGGCTGGTCTACTCTCACAACCACCTGGATCATATTCGTGGTGGGGCTTACCTCAACCCAAAAATTGTAGTCGGGCATGCTGACATCAATCACTTGATTCTAGACTGGGAGCATCCACTGAATGACGTCTTGCCTGTCACTGAGACAGTGAAAGGTGATATGACTCTTAAGCTTGGTGACCAAACTGTTCATTTCCTTTACATGCCTAAATCTCACTCCTCAACCTTATATGGATTTTTTATTGAAAAAGAGAATGCCGTATTCGCCCCAGACATGATGTTCGTAAACACATTTCCTCCCTTTGGCTTACCTGATTGGTACTACCCAGGGTATATTCGGGCGCTCAATCGGCTAATTGATCTCAATGCAAAAATCTATATCCCTAGCCACTTCAATGAAGGGAGTAAAGTCGACCTAATCAACTATAGGGATATGATGGTGGATTTTCGAAAAACTGTAGAAAGGGAAATGGCTAAACTTGAATATGAACCTGATCAGGGAAAAAAATTACGAGCTATTTTTGACGTTGTTTATCCTGAACTTCAGGAAAAATACGGCCACTGGCATGGCTTTGACGCGATGTTTGTGCCGCATTTTGCCGGACAAATTGGAGGTACCTACTTGGGGTTCTGAATTAAAGGTTTATTGTACCCCCCCTCAGCTGATAGGGACTTTATCAGCCTTATCCTCTTAAAATCCTTAGCTCAAGAACTGCTTGAGCTACCCCTTTAAAATACGGCCTGGTATCAATTAAAATTTACGGTATCCATCGTAGGCATTAAACCTGCTCAGGACTTATTACCCACCCAGGGGAATCACAGAATAATTCCGTGCTGACTTTGCGAGAATTTGAGAGCAATTTACATTCTGCGTTACGGCTTTTCTGACAGGTCTAAACAGTCCTGTAACTCCTTGTCTTATATGGGATCTCCTGATGGAAGCCTGAGGTTTCACAAAGTTATTCAGAGTCATCCTATTTTTCAAGGTGGGGAAATCTGCTCTTGAATTCTGATATTAAGGGTGCGTGTGGGTACTCTTGTATACCCTGGCACCACCAATACCACCGCCACATCCTGCCTATAATTCCCCTTGAGGTAGTAACTTCTGTTATCATCGCGTCCGCAAAACCTAAGGGGTGGCTTTGGCCTGAGATGTTCGGAGGACTTTTGAATCTTCCGGGCAAACCCTTGAACCTGATCCGGTTAATACCGGCGTAGGAATAGGTAACCTCACCAAACGCCTCCTCACGTCGCGCTCCGGGTCTCTTTCACTTGTGTTGATTCGAGAGAGAACCATGAAGAATCTGTTCAAAGCCCACCCCATTGCATGGCCAGTAAGCATTGCTGTCAGCTTGACTGCGGGGCTGGCAGTTGCTGAATCTAGGGAAGCAGGAATTGAAGAGGTCGAAGTCACTGCCCAATTACGCAATACCAACCTGTTGGACTTGGCTACCAGCGCGACAGTGGTTAATGCGGATACAATCAAGGCCCGGGGTGCGAGCAATCTGGATCAGATCCTAAATATGGCACCAAATGTAAATTTCTCTTCCGGTGCATCACGGGGCCGCTTCATCCAAATTCGCGGTATTGGCGAGCGCAGCCAATTTATAGACCCTGTGAACCCCTCTGTTGGCCTGGTTATCGATGGTATTGACTTCACCGGCCTCGGGCTCGCTGCCAGCACCCTGGATATCGATCAAGTAGAGATTCTTCGCGGGCCGCAAGGCACAGCGTATGGTGCCAACGCCCTTGCGGGTCTGATCAATATGACCAGCGCCGCTCCCACTACCGAGCCCATGGCAAAAGTATCTGCCGAGGTAAGTGAATACAACGGACGCAATATTTCTGTAATTTCCAGCGGCCCATTATCCGATCAACTTGGTTATCGAATCGCTGCTAATAAGCAAAAATCCGATGGCTATACAGAGAATGCATTCCTGGGCAGTGATAATACCAACAATATTGATGAATCAGTGCTAAGAAGTAAGCTGGCCTACACGCCTAGTGACAACCTAAAGTTTGGCCTCTCTCTGCTCTATGTGAATGTTGACAACGGCTATGATGCCTTCTCCTTATACAACACCCGTGAAACACTCTCTGACGAACCAGGCTCGGATCGGCAGGAGACCTGGGCCGGAGCCCTAGCCGCACAGTGGTCAGGAAGTGAGCTATTCCATCTGGGTGCCACGCTGAGCCTCGCGGATTCAGACACAGAATACGGTTACGATGAAGACTGGAGTTATCAAGGCTTCCACCCATGGGAATACAGCCAAAAAGACAATTACCAGCGCGACAAAGATAACATCAGCTTAGACTTGCGCTTGCTTTCTACTGATGCATCCAAACTCTTTTCTGGCCGTAGCAGTTGGGTTATAGGTATATATGAGCGTATAGAACGTGAGGATTTATTACGCACCAAAACCTCAAATGAGGAGTTTGGGGCTGATGTTGAATATTTTTCCAGTGAATTTGACACAAGAAACACAGCGATTTATGGCCAACTTAATACTGAATTGACCGCCAGCTTAAATCTGGTGACTGGGCTCCGCCTGGAAAAACGAAGTGCTGATTACAAAGATTCCCTGTTCACTGCCAGGGATACCAGCGAGGACCTCTGGGGTGGCAATATCACTCTGGAGTATCACTACTCCGAAAATACTATGGCGTATGCGACAGTATCCCGAGGATACAAGGCCGGCGGTATCAATGGTGTAATCATCTCTGAATCAGTGAGTAATGAAGAAATTAGCCCTAATTTCTTTGATTTTGACACAGAGCATATGCTCAATTACGAAATAGGCGTCAAAGGCAATTGGTTCGACAACCGCTTGCAAGCCCAGTTGGCCGCTTTCTACCAGGATCGCAACGATATCCAGGCAAAACAATCCGTCTTCATATTTAATGAAGATGAAGTTTCCTTTCACGACTACCTGGCCAATGCCGCGGGAGGTAAAACTTCCGGGCTGGAAGTAGAGTTTAACTACTTTGCTACAGATTCCCTGCGCATCTTTGCCTCTGCAGGCTGGCTAAATGCGGAGTTTGAAAACTTTATAACCGGCTCTCATGTCGGCGCAAGAGATGATTCCCTAGGGGTACCTTTACCTCCTGTAAACCTGGATGGCCGAGATGTAGCCCATGCGCCAAGCTATCAATTTTTCACTGGCAGCGAAATTTCTCTCTTGCCTAATTTAATTCTACGCTTAGAGCTGGAAGGAAAGGACGAGTTCTACTTCTCCAATAGCCACAATGAAAAATCTAATTCCTATGAATTAGTCAATGCCCGGCTGACATACCAGGGTGATAATTGGGACCTGTCCTTGTGGGGTAGAAACTTAACTGATGAAGACTATTACACCAGGGGTTTCTATTTTAGCAACCAATATGGTAACAACCCTGCCAATGGCTATGGGCCAGAAGCCTATTATCAGTTTGGTGAGCCCCGTATCGCAGGTATAAGCGGTACTTATACTTTCTAATAGTTATACCATTAGGGGTGGTGGTCTATACCACCCCAACTTTTGCTGTCAATAGGAGGCGTTGTGAGGCTCTCAGTAGAAATCAGTATGTACCCACTGAAGGATGAGTATATCCACGGCATCCAAGCATTTATTGATCGACTCAATAAATATCCAGAACTCAAGGTAATTACCAATACTATGAGTACCCAGGTTTTTGGGGACTACGATTTGCTAATGGATGTAATCAAGTTAGAAATGCGCAGATCCTATGAGCAGTTTGGCCGCGCCATCTTTGTTTGCAAATTTATAGACGGGGATCTTTCACCGGCGGCATCAGATGTTTGATCAAGATTTCACTAGCGCTATTTCAGCTTCTATCAACGCGATGTCCTCCTGGGAAATTGCTGCGGTTGTATTGGCCTTATCCTACCTACTGCTTGCAATGCGTGAAAAGATCAGCTGTTGGTACGCTGCTTTTGCCAGCACAGCCATTTACCTTTTCTTATTTTGGGACGTCAGCCTGCTGATGGAATCGGCCCTGCAGGTATTTTACCTGGTAATGGCTGTTTTTGGTTGGTGGCAATGGCGTAGTCATCGAGATAAACAACAAGATCTCAAAATTCATCGCTGGCCACTTAAAACCCACTTTCTAGTACTGACAAGCGTCAGCGGGCTCACCTTGTTGCTTGGCTATATTCTGGAGAATACAACCAATGCCGCCCTGCCCTACCTGGACTCTTTTACTACTTTAGGGGCCATGGTTACAACTTATATGGTAACTCGAAAAGTATTAGAGAACTGGATTTACTGGATTTTGGTCGATGGGGTCTCTATTTACCTTTATATGGACAGAGGGCTCTATCTAACCGCAGCCTTATTTCTGCTGTATGTGATATTAGTAATTGTCGGCTTTTTCCAGTGGTATGCCATCTACAAAAATGACAAGTCGGGTAAAATTTTTGATTCAGGAACAGTACCTGTTAATCAGAATATAACTGCTTAACAGATACTTATAGATAGCTATATTAAGCCATGACAAAAATCAAAGATGATATTTTGCCCCGAGACTGGAGCCTGTGGAGCCATTCCAAACCTGTAGTAATCAAACCGCTTACAGGAGGCCAAACTAACCAGACTTTCCTGATCCAGTCAGTGAATGAGCTGTTAGTTTTACGAAATAATTCACAGCTTGGTGATGTATTTGACCTGGATCGTGATACAGAATCAAGTGTATTGATAAGCGCTAGTTACACAGGGATATGTGCTCCCCTAGTCTATACTGATCCAACTCACCGATATCAGGTCACTCAGTTTATATCAGGCAATCCCTGGAAAAAAAGTGCTGCCGGTGCCCTAGAGCAACTCGCTAATCTTCTCCGCGATATCCATAGCCTACCCACTATCGATGCCTACTTGGATATCCCCAACAAGGTTGCATGTTATTGGGCATCAATCGACAAACAGGCAGCTTTCTATCCCCCCTTGAAGCAACTCCAGCAGAAGATCCCTTTTCATATTACAGCCGCAAAACAACTTGGTGATGACCTTTCTCTTTGCCATAACGATTTAAGTAAAGGAAATCTAATCATAGAAAAGACCGGCCAGCTTTATGCCATTGATTGGGAATATGCAGCAATGGGCGATCGATTCTATGATATCGCGGTTATCATAGAGGAACACACACTTAACAGGCTTCAGCAGCGAACCCTGCTTGAGCACTATCTCGGAACCAATCCACATGAGAAACATTGGCAACGTCTATATTATTGGCGCTCAGTCTACCAGTATCTCTGTCTGTTATGGTATGCCGTGCAATGGAGTTCTGGGATATTAAAAAGCAAGCAACTTGCTGAAAAAATAGACAGCGAGAGCAGGAATTTGCTCCAATCAACAGCATTCACTCATTTTTAGCTTTTCTTATTGCAGTACCTTGAGTCACCCCGTGACGGGAATGCTGTAAAATCGTTGTTGCCGATACCATATTTATACAATTGAAAATTAAGAGCTAGGAGTTATAACTTATGTCGAAGATTATTTTTGCTTTAATGCTGCTCATTTTGACCAGTGGTAATGCTCAGGCACAGGAAAAACCTGAAGCGTTCGAAACTATTGAGAATCTATTAAACTTCCTTTCTGACGTTGATCATAAGGGCATGAAAAGCACGGTAACCGAGTCCTTCCTTTTGCTCGAACACGGAGAAGTATGGACCATTGAAGACCTGGTCGAGGTCGCAAAACCCTCAGAGACCGTAAGAACCAATTACTTTAGTATTATTGATTTTGATGAACAGAGAGACCTGGTTACTGTCAACTATTGGAATAAGGCCAATTTCGCCTCCAAGAACAAAAGCCAGGATATTTATTGGCTTGAGAGTGCAATTTTGAAAAAAATTGAAGGAAAGTGGCTTCTCTCCCAGCTGCACTCCACAAGGTTGCCTTCAGGAAAAATACCAGAAAATGCAGTATTTACACAGTAAGGTCCCCTCAAAACCACACCAGAGAAGAGCCAAAATGGATTTAGGCTCTTAGCATATCGGCGATATTGACTCTGTCATCAATGCCCTCCTCAAGCGTCAACACGTATTGTAAAATGATGACCTGAATTCTAAATTCTATCGCTTATCATCATCCGGTAAACTAAACTATGAAGCTTAAAGTATATCTCTCAGGTGAAATTCACTCAGACTGGAGAGATCAGATAATCGAAGGTTGTACTAAGCATGGCCTGGATATCTCATTCTCCTCAGCGGTGACCAACCACGAAGCCAGTGATGCGGCTGGTGATGGCTTGGGACAGGAGTCCAATTCTTTTTGGCGAGACCACAAGTCAGCCAAAGTAAATGCAATTAGAATTAAACATCACCTAGAAAATTGTGACTTGGCTGTGATCCGATTTGGCCAAAAATACAAGCAATGGAATGCAGCATTCGATGCGGGATACTGTGCCGCTCTGGGTAAACCCTATATTACTTTACACGACGAATCACTGGTACATGCCCTTAAAGAGGTGGACGGTGCCGCGCAAGCCTGGGCACAAACACCTGAGCAAGTAGTCGAAATCCTTAGGTATTTAACCAACCAAGCTTAGAGGTTTGTGGGCAGCAATCTATAGAGCTGCCCTCTCAAGTTTTTTCGTAGGCTGAACAACCTACCAAGCTTCCCAGCAATACAAATTGCTGCTCATTACTCCAATCTCAATTTCTGATTAACGTAAGAAAAGTGGTACCATAGTGTATTCAAAATAAGACCAATATGTGTTTGCTAGTCAGACTTACAGGAGAGGTATATGGCCATTACCAAAGAAGTTGAACAGGGACAGGCAGTTTACTCCAAATCCGTCCTCTGGCTATATGATCTTTGGGTCCTGGGGTTGTCCAATAGATTTATATGGCAATGCCCCACTCCCAGCATCCTTAAGCATTTCGATAAATACATTACATCAAACCACCTGGATGTTGGCGTCGGCACTGGATATTTTTTAGACAGATGCCACTTCCCAACCAGCGATGTGCGGTTAGGATTAATGGACTTGAACCAAAATAGCCTGGATGTTTCTGCCGCGAGAGCTGCCCGCTATAACCCACTTCAGTTTCGTTGCAATGTACTCGATGAAATTAATATTGCAGCAGATAAATTTGATTCAATTTCCTTAAATTACCTGCTCCATTGTCTACCCGGCAAGTTACCAGAAAAGCTCTCAGCCGTAGAGCACGTTAGCACACTGCTCTCGGAGTCCGGGGTTGTATTTGGTTCGACTATTTTATCAAAGGGCATACACAGGAATGCCGCCGCAAAGAAGCTTATGGCCATTTACAATAAAAAGGGCATTTTTTCCAACATGGAAGACAGCAAGGATGACCTCGAAGCCTATCTTGCTAGTGGGTTCAATGAATATCAAATAGAAGTAAAAGGCTGTGTTGCTCTGTTTAGCGCTAAAGGAAAACGACAATAATAGAATAGGCTTTTCCTGCTCAAAGCTATTAAAAATTAGCAGCTTAAATACTCCCTTACAATGAAGGAAAGTGAGAGATCCTTTTGAAAAGGCAATTTTATAAAAGTCTTCTTTGCTTGGATCTCTTAACTTCAACATTAACTCCCAGGTATTGCAGTACTAAAACCACCTTCAATTATATTGAGAGTCGGTAAGTTCATACCTATCAAAATACCCTTTAAACAGGCCCTCCAGCTGCCCACGACCGGGAAACAAAAAATCAGGTTAGATTCATAAAGGAGCCTTTTAATCCCAACTACGGTATATCAGTTGACAAGTCACTTTTCCTTGAAAAAAATCTCTACTTACAATTAAAATGAATGAATGCATAATTCTTTCAGGGACTAATTCATAGTTAGAATTTATCGGCTGTGGCCTTCCAGAAAAACTATTAAATTATTTTTTTGACTGGAACCCTGTTTTTTGACATTTTGAAAACTTAGTCAACTTTCTCTATTTTATAGTTCTTGCCATGCTAAACGAGCAGATACACCAATAATCCCGGGTTGATTCGCCGATATATTGATCTAAAGTTAGTCTTTCTACTGTAAAGCGGCAATATCAATAACAACACTGGGCAAGTCCGTTTGACTACCTTTCATACAAAAGAGGAACTACCATGTCTATTGAGCGATTAAGAACTCCCGACGAGCGTTTTTCCCTACTGCCTGGCTTTCCCTACCAACCCAACTATATAGATAGCCTGGAAGATTATGATGCAATGCGCATGGCTTACATTGATGAGGGGAAGCCGGATGCGGAAACAACTTTCCTATGCCTGCACGGCGAACCAACTTGGAGCTATTTATACCGCAAGATGATACCGGTGTTTGTTGAGGCTGGGCACCGCGTGATCGCACCAGACCTGTTTGGTTTTGGCCGCTCCGACAAACCTGTAGATGATGAGGTCTACACCTTTAATTTCCATCGCAACAGTCTGATTCGCCTGATTGAGCACCTGGACCTTAAAAATATTACTTTGGTTTGCCAGGACTGGGGCGGAATCCTGGGTCTCACCCTCCCTATGGATATGCAGAATCGGTTCACAAGGCTATTGGTAATGAATACTGCTATTGCTGCTGGAGACGGCGCATCCGACGGCTTTTATCACTGGCGAAACTTCTCTATCGGGGTACCAGAGATCCCTGTTGGAGGCCTGATAGCTAACGATGCTCGATCTGAGGTCAATCTTTTCGATATAGTTGCATATGATGCCCCCTATCCCGACAACCGCTACAAGGCCGGAGTCCGCCGCTTTCCCTCAATAGTACCAGTTGACCCCGGGATGGAAGGCGTAGAGTTAGGCCTGAGAGCGCGGGAATTCTGGTCCAAAAACTGGGAAGGTGATAGCTTTATGGCGATTGGCATGAGAGACGCTGTGCTCGGTGAAAATGTCATGGAAATGCTGAGGGGCATCATCAAAAACTGCCCGCAACCACTCAAGATTGAAGAGGCCGGTCATTTTGTGCAGGAGTATGGCAAGGAAATTGCTGAAAAGGCCCTCGCCCACTTTAAACTTTCTTCACCAGTAACCACAAACTAAGATGTTTGATTGCAGCTGCCGGGCTTATACAGAGCCCGGTTTGTTATCATCTAAACATTCTAAAAGTAATCGGTAAGCGGTACATGAACCACATTATTCAACTTGCTTTGGCAGACTGGCATGATGCCCCCTCCATCAACTTCGGTGGGAAGCCCCATGAATCTGCAGCAGTGGCAAAGTCATGTCAGCGCCTACGAGAAAAGCTCTCGATCCAAGCGCGCCTATACTCGTAAGCACAATCTAAACCACAGCCAGTTCCTCTACTGGTACCGCAAACTATCTGAACAAACGCCTGTGTCTGATATCCCCGACTTTGTTCCCGTGGATATCAAGTCCCCCACAGCCACTACGGGAAACCTGAGGGTATTAGTGCTCCCCAATGGCATAAAGCTGGTGATCAACAATCCGATGTTGTTGGCGAAAATTCCTGGCCTTATGGACTTGTAAATACGATGTGGCTGCCGTTTAACATCAGGTCTGGTTTTACCGTCAGCCGATCGATTTTCGCAATCAGATTGATGGTATCGTGCTGTTGGTGGCTGATACGTTACACAAAGATCCGACACCCGGTCAGCTCTTTGTCTTTCGCAATAAAAAGGCCGATAAAATTCGTATGCTCTACTGTGAAGATAATAGATTTTGGCTCCTTTATAAGCGAAATGAGAATTGGAAAGGCTTATAGTCAGCTATTGTTTCAATTCAAATAACTACAGCGCTCCCTCTTTGGTCGACGCTCTGAGCAATAAGAAGCCCCTGAAGATCCCCAGGGGTTTCTATTCGACAGTACAGAAGTTCGGGATGAAGGTTCTGTAGAGGAAAATGATGCTGATGGCGACAAAGAACAGGACGATGAGGTTAGTATTGCGACACACAAGCGTCATAAAAAAACAAAGAAAATCTTTGCCGAGCACCTGCCAAGAAAAGAGGTGGTAATCCCTGCCTCAGAACAGGATAAAACCTGTACATGTGGCTGCCAAAAGAATCTCGTTGATTAAGAACGCCATGAGCGCTTGAACTACATACCCCCGGTATATGAGGTGATTGTCGAGTTGCGGGAGAAGGTTGCCTGCCCCAAAGGCTGTGCAGGCCAAATAGTTATTACTCCCAAGCCAAAGCATATCCTACCTAAGAATAAGTTTACCGAATCCGTTCTAGCCCAGCTCATAACCAGCAAGCTTGATGATCGACAGCCGTTCTATCACCTGGAAAAACAGTTTGAGACCCTTGCCGGCTTTAGTTTTCCCCGTCAAACCATGGCTCCTACTGTTATCGATTGTGCCACTTCCCTACAACCACTGATCAATTTGCTAAAAGATGGCGTCATTGGCTAGGATAGTGTGGCTTTGAATGCCACATCACTCCAAGTTCTTAATGAACCTGGCCGGCCAGCAAGCCGAAAATCTTATGCCTACTGTTTCCGAGGTGGTCCTCCGGGAAAGGAGGCTATCCCCTATGAATATAATGCCTCGGATCACAAAAATTTTGTAAATGACTGGTTTGTCGGCTTTAAAGGCACGCTGAATTGCGATGCTGATCCATTTTTTGAGTTGCTATTTGAGCAGACAGCTGTAAACCCAAATCATTGCAATGCACATACCCGTCGAAAACTCGAACCCATAGCGAGAGCAGCGCAGGGGGGATGGACTGGCAAAACGGGCAATGCAGTTTTATAAGAAGCTCTATCGGGTTAAGTGAAAAGCCAAAGACAACCATCTATCATCGAAACAAAGGCATGAATTACGACAGCAAGAATCCAAACCCACTATGACCTCCTTTAAGTGCTAGCTGAATAAGCACCATCTACAAGTGCTATCCAAGTTCCCTCTGGGTAATGCAATGAATTACTGCCTCAAATACTGGAATGGGCTTTGTGAATTCCTCAGCGATGGCCACTTGGAAATCGATAACAATCTAATTGAGCCGGAAATCAAACCCTTTGTGATGGCTCGTAAAAACTTCCTGTTTGCATCTTCGGTCAATGACGCTAGAGCACTGTGCTCTGCACTTCAGTTTGATTCGCACTGCCAAGATCCACAGCCTTGCCCCTACCATATTTATCGATTTCCGACACTCAATTTTGGGGTCTTCTGGCTGGGCCTTTAGGGGCCTAACTTGAATGTATCCATTGGCAAAAAATATGACTCTTTGTAAAACCTAATTTTCAAACACTATGAATATACCCAGCCTCAATGCAGCCTGGAGCATCTGATTACGCCACATAATGAACATTATGTGTACACAAAAGACTTGAATCGGTGACGTTTATTTAAAATAGTTTTTTACTACATCTGTGAATTATTGACTAGGCGGCATTTCTTGATGAAATCATTCCCATTAAGGCCACTCCGCAGCTATCACTGAGATGAAACTTATTTTATTTACGTTAGTTACAGCATTAATATTGACCAAATAATAACTGCTAAAAGACTATGGCATGCGATTTATAGCCAGACCGCATTCTTGTGCCTTTCCTTACATTTACCTCTTCCTAATTGTTAGTCATTCATTTATATTAATCACTTCAAGTCACAAATATTAACTAACGCTACAAAGTAGCCTTATATCTTTAATAATCTTTGTCCTTTCGTTAGGCACTATTAAAGATAAATGGCCAAACCTATCAAAGGGAAAACTATGAAAGCTTTAACTATTTTTTCGCTGTCTATTTTAGCGACGGCATCTGCCGCCTCTTATGCAAATAATTTCTCTGTTAATGTGGTTCAACAACAGTTCGATTGTGCGAATACACCAATTACTTCTCCCCCTGGAGCTAATGTGATACGGCTTGATTTTCTCCAGAATGAAATGCAGGCACTTCTTGCAGGTGGAACTAGCCAAACAACCATAAAAAAATCTTGTGAGGTCGACTATAAAATAACTCCATTCCCAGGGTACAAGATTGCAGCAATCGAGTTCTCAACAGCTGGTAACTATCTCACTAGCCCTAATTCCGTCAATGCAGCCAGAGTGAGAAATCGTGTTAACAATCAAAACCAAACTTTTTCAGACCAAAAATCCTGGTTTGGTGCCGGAGAAATAAAAAGCGACAGTTTTGACAATGTTATCGCAACTACAACTTCAGGTTTAGGCCAGTGTGGTCAATCAGTTTTCGTAGAGACTGATCTGTATAGTGAAATAACTTACCGACCAGTTAGCGACGCTTCTCCAGCTATCACAAACCTCGACCAAGGTAATGGTACCTTTAAGTTAGCAACAGTTGTCTGTGTTCCATGTTTTTAAATGAGGTTCTTCTTAGAATAGTGTGAAAATCCATTATAATTGGTCATGTATTCATCGAAACTGCCAGTTACATCAGGATCAGCAGCCCATTCAGATTGAAGACCACTACTCGCAACTCTTAGGTGTTCAATCTGAATGGAATATGAGTGATGTCGATCTTGATATCGCCGGTGAATTGGTAGAAGTGAAATTGGATACAGTGGAAGGCTTTTAGCAGTGATGTTGGCCACTGCTTGCCCGGTGCGACCATTATCCTCGACCGCTTTCATATTCGCCTGCACCTCAACAAGGCAGTTAATCAAGCGAGCAGAGGGATTTACTGAAAAAAGGTGACAAGCGTTTATCCAGAAGTAAATATTTTTTTTGACCAACCCCGAGTAGTGTTAGCGAAAAATTTACGGGAAAAAATTATGCATTTAAAGGACTCTGTCCTGGAAGTAGCGCGTACCTGTTCGATCATAGACCTATTTCGCAATTTTTGGCAATGTATGAGCAGAATTACAGCCGAGAGGTTCTTTGAGCGCTGGTGCAGCTGGGCGATACGCAGAGGAATGAATCGGTAAAAAAGGTTGCACAAATTCTGAAAAGGCACTTGTCCAACCTGCTGACCCACTTTGAGGACCCAATTAGTAACGGTTTGCGAAGGGGCTGAATTCGAAAATCCAAGGTATAAAATCCAGAGAGAGGAGCTTCTGGTCATTCGAGAGTTTTAGAAATAACATCCTTTTTCTATGGAAAGCTGGATATGACAACTCAATCATTCACACAATTCTAAGAATCACCTTAAATAGATAAGGCGTAAAACTTAGGCTAATTGCTATGAGTAGCGGTAAGTAACCTATACCGCTACGTCATCATGCTTAGGACTGAAAGCCGAAGGCAAAGTTTAACAATAGAGACATATATTATTCAGAGATTTACTAGAAGCTAATTTGAAAAGAAGGATTTGGTATGTTGAAGAATACTAACCGGCACCGACTATCGCCACAAAAATTGATCGCCTTTATTGCAATATTGTGTTTTACATCCGTACCGAATGCACAAGAAGCATTGAAAGACGTAAATTATGCAGTAATACTGCAAAACCAACAGTTTGATTGCCAGTTTACTGATGTCGTCATTGATAACGATGCAGAGGGATTCCCCTATATGCACGTAAACTTCACTGACGAATTAAAGAGTGTTGGAGTTACTGATAAGAAAAGTTGTGAATTAGACTTCTTTGTCTTGATCTTGCCTACAAAAAACAACATTCGTCTGAAGTCATTGCAGTTTAGTGTCAAAGGAAACTACCTTGTTAAAAGTAGTTCGATTGCTGCAGCTCGGGTCAGGCTTAGATACAACAACAGTTCGCTCAGCCAATCTGAACAACTTATCGTGATAGCTCCAGAGAATGAAATACGAGAAGAATCATTTGACTTGGATGTCACTCTAGCAACCAAACATCCACCAAGCGATAGTCCAGATGAGAACGATTGCGGCAAACCTGTCTCTATTGAGGCCAGTATATATTCAGAGTTTCAATATGCCCCCAACACACCGGGTTTTATTCAAATAAACGAAGCTTTTGTGGATCACTCAAGAATGACTTTTGAAGAATGCGACCCCACCCCACCTTTACAATCCTGATGTATTAATAGACGGAGACTTATTATGCTTAAAGCCTATATAATGTATGTAACACTTGCAATATCGCTGATCTGTTTTAATTCAGGAGCCGTGAATGCCAGCGTAGCATACGACAATCAATATAACCAAAGGGGTTCAGACCCCTACAATATTGAACTGATTGCCCAGGAGGGCGATTGCGTAAATAGCAATATAGAGATAAAACAAAGAGCTCCGGGCGAAGGTGATTTGATAAGGATTGATTTCACCAATAAAGAAATGCAAGCAGCTATATCCGACGCCGATTATGCTAATGAAAAATATTTTGATGAAAAAAATTGCTACCTCAAATATAAAATTGTCGTTGACGATCAATCTCAGCTTACGAATGCGGGGTTTTCAGCTGCTGGCTCATTTGTAATTACAAAGTATGGATTTTTGCTATCACAGGTTAGGCATGAATTTCCAGATCAGTATTTTTCTGTCAATGATTCAGCAATCTATGAAGGACATGAATTCTCTGATTACCCCTATAGCGATTCGTTCGACAACCAAATGATTGATATCAAGCAACATCTTGATAACAGTCAATGCGGCGGAGAGTTCACTATCGAAACCCACCTGCGCACCTTTGTCGCAATTACCCATTTTGATCAAGGGCCTAATTTAATTGACTTCGATCAAGCCCAAGGGGTTTATGATTTATGGAATCTTCATGTCGATCCGTGTGATATCAGTGAAGATTAATAGAGGCTGTTTCATAACTTGCAATCGGCTATTCTCGCACACTCATAGAGTAAAAAGATGGGTAGCTGTAAGCCGATTCAAGTCAAAGTAGACCGACGACCAGTGAAAATTTGAATCCTGCATTCCCCAGCTAAAACGTAGGAAGGGAGGCCCAAAGCTCATTGATAGCCGAGCATGTATTGAGGGTGTCTTATAGGTTTTGCGCTTAGGCCGCGCAAGTAGTCTTACCAAGGCAGACCCCTATTATGATGAGAGGGGGACCGTTGGCATATTGCGGCAAGTGCGTGCAACCAGAGAGGTTATTTTATCTGGAGGGGCTTTTAACAGTTCGCAACTCTTGAAGTTTTCTGGAGTCGGCCCTCCACACGAGCTGCGAGACCATGGGATTGATCCGGTCGTAGATCTGCCAGGCATAGGCGAGAATCTGCAAGACTCCTATGAGGTGGGTATTGTTAGTAAGATGACTAAGGATCTGGCGTTACTGAAAGATTGCACGTGGGGTGCCGATGGAGATCCCTGTCTTCGGGTGGTGGGCGTTTCAGTATTCCCAAGGATTCCGGGCTTCTTTATTGTGGTACCGGTGTATATGGTCAGCGAAAAGACTAGCGACGACATTATCGTAACGGCGAAGGGCCAAGCTGCCTGATTTACCATTGGCTCGAAATGGAAAAGCCCTGCAATACGGGGCTTTTTTGATCAGAACGAAATGTTCTTCGGTGTGCACGGGAAGGGGATTACATTGCGGATGTTGCCCATTCCGGTCAAAAAAGTAATCGCTAATGGCATACTGCTTTTCACCGGTATTTCCATGAAAAGCCAATCACACTGGTGTGTTGGCTATAGCACTCTCGGCAGTTATTAAGCGGCGCATTGACTTGCTTCCGCAAATCAAGCACCTGGAGATGCTGTGATATTCCAGTGAATCCAAATCAACACAGTCTATAATCCCGAATAATCACCCATTTATTTCAAGTGTAAAGTCCTTTTCCAGCGCATTTCTATCCCAGGCAGCACTGTTAGCTGCTGCCTCATAGGTACTTTGTAGAAATTCAAGCAACAACTCATCTGGTGATTCAGCCCTTCTTACCTCATCATAAGGAAGTATGAACTCTCCCAATTTCTCGGAGTAGAAAGCTGAGGAGGGTTTAATTTTTTGACTAGAAAAGTTTTCTGCTGAGGGGTAGCTGTAAGAGTAAAAGGATGCGCTATCAACCGCACCACCTCCCGGCCAAAACCCGGCACTACTCACCTCATGGGAATAAGCCTCTCGTGCTGCCCAATCAGGGAAATGCGGGACTCCACCGGGATGTGGCGGGGCTTCCCTACCGGAAAAGCGGGTTACCGCCATATCAAAGCTTCCCCAGAAAAAGTGCACTGGGCTGCATTTACCGATAAACCGTGCGCGAAACTCCTTAAAAACTCGATCCATTTGTACCAAGGCCCGCCAGAATCGAGTGGCGTATTCTCGATCATAATGGTGGTGTTTCTCATCCTTTTCGAAGGGAATTCCATCCGCAACTTCACTTGGGGTTGTAAATATCTCTACCGGAAGCCCCAAATCTTTCATCGAGTTCATTACTTCCCGATAAAAATCTGCAACAGATTGGGGCTTCAGAGGAATAGAATGACTTTTGCCATCGGTAGCTTGAATTGACAGCCGATGATCCAGAAAATCAAAGGCTATAGAGAAGGCCTCTTCATCATAAGGAATCAATGAAGTATCCAGCCCTCTGGCAGTCACATAAAGAGGTACATGCCAAGAATGGTTGGTCCAGGGAGTTCTAGATAAACGAATTTTTCCCACTATTTGGGTCCACATATGAAGCGTCGCAGCCGTTTCTGACCACTGTTCAAATGGAATATCCGGCCAGTCAGAACTCTTAGATCGGTTTATGGGATTTTTCACAAATTTGCATCCTTAAAATTCTGATATTTACCTGTACGGCAGGTTGTTTATAGGTTCATTTAGAAAGGTCTTTGAGCTTCAATAATCATCATTTTTCAAATGCTACAAGCTTATCCCTAAAGAACTACTGGTTAGCCATCATAAATCCGCATAAATTACAATAAGACAAAAATTAAGATCGTAAGCATGTAAAGAAAAATCACCGTAGTAGCCCCAAGAAAAGTCACACTTTTTTTTGCCTGTACTCCCCCAGACAACCAAAAACCAAACACTCTGGTCACAATAGGCATTGCCACCCAGGTCAGGACTGAAACACTAATAATACTGGAAACAAAAACAGACAATGCAGATACCCAGCCTTCCATAAGTGGCAAAATCCAAATTGAAATCAGCATAATAATCGGATAAAGCGCTAGAATAATGAGCATCGCCATTTTCCACTGAGGTGGCAATGTATTGCTTTTTACACCCCGCGCATGAGCAAGCCAATCCTCAAATCCTCTTCCGATTTTTTGGTATTGCACTCGCTCCAGAAATGACTCGGATTCCTTCATTAGCTTCTTATGAATTGATGAAGATAACCACAGGTTCAAGTTATCCTCAGAGTCGAAACGAATAATAATCACCCAATCATCCTGCAAACCCTTAATTGGCTTGATAAGCTCTCTTCCGATAAATCCAGGGCGCTCTGCCGCTGCCCCTCCAATAGTCTCCAGCCACTTTTTATAATCCCGCATATGGTCTGGCTTAACGCGCTGGAATACTACGATGGTCACAGGCACCGTCATCTGCTTGGTATTGACGATAGCCTGCTGTCGTATTTTCTTTCCAAATTCCTTCTCACATGCAGTCAAAGTTGATCGAAACTCGCCCTTATTCAGAAATGAATTTAGTTGCTCTACTGCTTCAAACTGAAAAAGCTGAACCCACTCTTCCTGAGTCCCCATAATAGGTTCAAATAGGCTCGCCTCAATGAGTCCTTCGCAATGCAGCGCTATGTCGGTAAATTTTTCATGCCATTGACAATATTCACAGTCCCTGTCGGCAGGAATATTCTGGGATATCATTACGCTGGCATTCGATTTGAAGTCGGTCACCAAGCAACTCTCTGAATAGTCAAATAAGATAATAGGGCTAACTAATTACCTGCCAAAAAAAGCTGAATCAGGTGTCCAGTATTCAGAATGCCTATAGATAGATATATCTAGCCCGATGAATAATCGGGCCAGTATAAGGGTATGCAAAGTGGGTAATATTGCCAGGGTTACAACGCCAGACAGATAGTGTCTTATTTAGGCCAAGGGAAAATTAACTGAATACTGCCTGGAAGTAGCTATTGGAGCTCCTTACAGGGCAACTTTAACGACATATATCTGATAATTAAAAATATACCCCTATCATCCTTGTACAAAAAACGCCACAAAAAATTGTGACGTTTAATAGTGCAAAGCTCACAATAGTATTTTTATTAATAGCTAATTGAGAAGTTCCTGACCCACCAAGAGCACCTTGCCATTGCGTTCTCCCGCAGCAGCGACCCTAACGGCCTCTTTTACATCTTTCACGAGGTAAGTCCCATGAACTGGGGCAGACAATTTTCCCTCAGCCACAAGACCGGTAATGGTTCCAAAAACTTCTTTTTGGCGCTCAGGGGAGGCTGTACCAAACCATTTTGCCAACCAGAAGCCCCGTACAGTGATATCTTTGAATATGATGACACCTGGAGCCAACAGGCAAGGCTCACCGCTGAGAGCGCCATAGTTCACCAGAGTTGCGCCATCACAGAGCACCTCTCCCAGACGAGCTGTTGCCATCCCTCCCACGGCATCAATGCCCAACTTGATCTTGGCTCCACCAGTGGCTGCTTCGACTCTCTTTGCAAGGCTCTGACCATCTACCTCACCGTCTACCAGCACCACATCCGCCCCGGCTGCCAGCAAAGGTTCCACCAAAGATTCTCTGCGTACTACATTCACAATTTTGAGGCCCTGAAGTTTTGCCAGGGAGGTTAGATAAGAGCCTACTCCCGAATTGGCGGCATTCTGGATAACCCAATCCCCCTCTTGGAGATCCACAAACTCGCTCAACAATAAGTAAGCCGTTGGCGGGTTAATAGTGATCATGGATAGCTGTACTGGGTCTATGCCATTTGGCAAAGGGATTAACCCCTTAGCATCCGCGACCATATGAGTGGCCCAGGTACCACTACCCACTGGCAGTAAAACTGTCTGACCGATAGCCGGCCCGCTTACATTCGGTCCATGCTTAACTACCTTCGCAATCCCCTCATTACCGCCAATAGCCGGCAGTGGCGGCAACATGCCATATTCACCGGTCAAAGTAAGGACATCAGAAGGGTTGATAGGCGCAGCCAACATCTCCAACAGGACCTGGCCCTCCTGTAATTCGGGCACTTCAAATGAAACTGCTTCTATGACATCTTGTGGCACGGGGCCACGTTCACGATATTCTGCCTTCAGCATGTCGCCGTATCCTCTCTCTACTTGTAGTTCTTCTGGAAGTTTGATGGTAATCCCATCCATCAAACCTATGGCCAGTGTACTTACCGCCATCGATTGTTCAAGGATAAAGCGAGAAGGAAGGTGCAAAATTAGAACTATTCAGCACAATATGTTTTTTTAAGAAGTGCGCATAAATACCTGTGGAACCGATTTATGCTGTCAACTATTACTTGTTGACCTAACACTCCGAATATTTCTGTAAACCTATGCAGCGTTATCATACTGAAAGCTAAACTTAAGATAGGCCGATTCTGAGCGTGACAAGCGGAATATTCAATGAGTGTACTTTACTTGAATTAGAGTAACAATTTATCGCACAGGTAAGTTTGGCGTGCATTACCCAGCAATACACTCACAAGTAATTCCAGCATTTTCATTTAATAGTTATAACTTAAAACATAGATAAACACCGAAAAAATGTTTCCTTTGGATCGCCAAAACACTTCCAACATTTCACTTTTGATACTACACAGCATCTATTTTTTAAACACCTCAAAGGGCAAGAAAAATCTACAAGAGTTGTGCAGACAAAATAACAGTCTAAATACAGAAAGGAAGGTTGGAAGTACATTACAATTCTTCAGAAATATCCCTATTCTCTATGAGTGGACCGGGCAGGCTCAAATAGAAAGAAAATATCACCCTGAACTCCTCAATTAATTCGAGATTAATAGCAAAACAGCCCTCTGCGATAAGCATCATACTCCTCAAAAAGCAACTGCAACCTGGAATAAGATAGCACGGTAAAATCCTGCCACCTGAAGCTCTCTATTGAACATTATTATTCATTATTTTCTAACTCTTAATTCAGAAATAGAGGATTATATGGATCTCACAGACAAATATTCGGACTGAAACATGATTATCAGTCAGGGCATATCGAATCTATTTAAAAAAACACAAATTGAAGCCGATATTTTTCTTTGCCCTCCAGAGTACTTGATTAATATGTCAGGAAATTAAACGCTATGGCTTACTTGGATGGTGTCAGTGTTGATGACGCTATCTATTCTTCAGAAGGAACTTCATGCACGATTTCCGAGATAACGAGGGAAAATTTTCCCGGAATTCCCATTACCAACAAAGGGAAAGCAATCCTTAAAGCAGCCCTTTAAATTCCTGACGGCCCCTCCAATAAATTCAAGCAAAACAAAATCTTAACAGCAACAGGCCCTACATCGGCAAAGTAATAGTACATCCAAAACATACTCAAAATTATTGATACCCAAGGAAAGGTAGTCAAATTAATTTGGCTTTCTGAAATTTTTTCAAACTCACTATGGCAAACAGTACTAGTTATTAGTAGAGTTGATTTTAAAGGCAAACAACCACCGTACCCTGAAAGAAAACTAATACATGTTATGGCAGTAACAACCCTACTTCACGCAGCCCTGTATCTCAGTAAGAACCTGCACCTATCATTCCATACTCTAATGAAGATCTGCTTACTTTTTCCCCGATCAACTCAACTTCTCACAAGAACGTCAGGCCAACCAGGTATAGAGCCCAAACCCTTTCATCAAATCTATAGTTATAAATACCCCCAGCTAACCATAAATATTTCCCTAGACAGATCCACTCAGCCATCGTATCTGCTACGCAACAAGAGGAAAACAAAATGGGACTTTGCATAGACTCCAGCAATATCGTCTTTATCACTCAAGTAAGGGCTGCCCTTAATTCTCTACTAGGTGGTGTTGGTACTGCCCTCACTTACACAACGGAAAAATACCGCACCGGTGGGCGTAATGTCGTTCGGGTCAAAGAGGGAGCCGGCATTCTTACAGCTGCAGGTTTGAGGGCCCAAAGCACAACCCTGGTTCGGCGCCTGATCGCCAGTAATCACGATACCCGTATCACTGAAAGCCATGCGCTGGGTTTCAGACCTGACAAATGGATTAAAGACCAGATTTGGAGTGGCTTTAAAAGCTATATACCTCTGATCAGTGCCGATCAAGGGTTTATGGCAAAAGTAATGAGCACAGGTTCCAGCGGCCATGTTATGTGGAATAACACCGTTTTCCAAACAGCCAACCTGACCAATACTGGAACTGTGACAATGGGGAACTGCCCCAGCTTTATCACTCTCGCGCATGAACTGGTGCATGCAGATCGCTGCAATCGTGGACTATACCTTTCTGGCAGCACTAACTCCACTTACCTGGCAGATCAAAGACAGGGACCTATGAACAATGTCTTACGACAGCAAGGAGGCGCCCTCGCAAGAGCCAGAATCAACAATGGTGGTAACACCATCACTTACAACAATATGACCGTCCCCAACCTCAACAATATTGTTACCACGAGGAATCGGGGCTGGATTTGGGTGGGAGGCTCCATGGAGTTGCGAGAGGAAATTGCTACAGTTGGCCTAAGTGACGACCAAAATAACGTACCGAATGACCTGCTTGCAATCAGTGAAAATATGATACGCATCGAACACAACATTGCCAGGAGAATGAAATATGGACAAATTGGAAATTTAAATTAAGCAAAAAATTATTGAAACATGGAGATAATTAATAAACTTTAATCTGCGAAAAAACGTAGCTTCTGTAGTAGCTTCAGATATTTTAATGGAATAGAAACAGGAATCACCACTGCTTGGGGAAAAATTTAAGTTCGCCCTTACAGATTAGAAAATAACACCCTTCAGATAAGGATTACCAATATGCCCACAGGAAAGGAACTTCTAAACCAACTGGATGAGAAATCCCCAGTTTTTGGCGTTGCATATTCGATCATCAATTGGTCAGGTCTTGCCAAAGGGATTTCAATTTCTCCCTCAGGAATTACAAAGTTGATGGGGAAACTTGTAGAGGATGGCCATGCAACCACTTTTATGATAGAAAATGGATATATCACTTTGACCGGAATGAGTGATGATGGGTGGGTATTTGAGAGGGGGCCCCTGAACTCCACCCAGTGGGCTAGAAACACACAGAACGCAAATACTGATGTTTACTATACAAAGTGCACTACAGACGATGTAAGCAAGTATAAGAAAATCAAAAAAGAACTGGAGAGTGCTAAAAATACCAAGTACCACGAAGTTTGGCCCAACATTACGGGTCAAACCCGATACGAAAATTGTATCAGTTCAAGTCATATGATCGTACACAAGATGGGCTTTGGTTCTGCCCTATCGACAAAGGGTGTATGGATCCCCTCCGTCAGTAACTGGGCTACCTGGACTGCTACGAAATTCTCTGCCTGGAAGCATAAACGATTCACTCATGTGAACACTCATATCCCATAAAGGTCATACCACCCTTAGTCCGAAAAGTACCCCGTATTAAACAGGGTGAGCGTTTCGTATCGCTACCCTGTATCAAACTTCCCTATAGTCGAAGCTTACTTACCACCCTGACCCAGTTGCAGGGGCACCTGTTTACTCGTTACCATCTGCCATCACTAGCGTGTGCTCTTTCAACAAGCACGTTCCAATTTACAACTTCCGGACATTGCCTTCGGGAAAATGAAGTAGCCTTATCGATGGTTAGTTATACCCTGATAAAACATACCCATGTTTTTGCCGCAGTTTTGAGTATCACTCTCTTTATATTACGTGCCAGCCTGGATCTCAGCAGAAATACTGCATGGCGGCAAACTCCATTGCGCTGGATACCCCATGTGAATGACACTGTTCTGCTAAGTGCGGCTATCGCGCTGGTAGTTATCGGCAGCTGGAATCCGGCCATTTATCATTGGCTTGCAGTGAAAATAGCCTTGGTATTTGGTTATATAATCGCCGGTTTTTTTGCTTTAAAGCAGTCTACTACGCAGCGTACCCGTATTATTGCGATTGTTCTGGCAATAGTGCAGGCCGCTTTAATTTTCTATTTGGCAATAAACAAACCTTCTCTCTAAATAACCTATCTGCCGGGTACACGCCTCCCGGCAGATAGCTATCTTGTAACCCCATGCTACGCAATAGAAGCAGCGGCAATTATCAACCAGATAGATTACCCGCAACCGACCTGGCTAGAACAACCCCTAGTACGTTAAGTCCAAGTCCAACAGGGAAACCGGCTCACCATCTTTTCCAACCAAATCCACTGTCACAGGCTCCCCCGTTCTTTTATCAATGACACGGGCCCACCGTGTATCTGGCTTTTCAGACCAGCGGGCACTCCAGTCGATCAGAGAAACCAAAGTAGGAACCAGCGCAATGCACTTAGGGGTTGCGTTATAGAGCATGCGGCGCGCTCCGGGTTTGATTGGGGTCTTAACCAGAATCCCAGCTTCTTCCAGGGTATTTAATCTTTGGGTAAGAATATTTCTGGAAATTTGCAGGCTCTCCTGCAGTGAGTCAAACCGGTTCACCCCTCTCATTACATCGCGAACAATAAGCAGACTCCAGCGATCCCCAATTACAGAAAGCGCCTCTTCGATCGCACATTGAACAGCGGGTTTCTTCTCTCTCATAACAGTCCTGTAGTAGCCCAGGTCGCAATAGTCTCACAGGAAGTTTCATTACAAAACTCTCCTGAGCCACTCAATAAACCTGCATATAACTAAAAGTTATTACTTGATACGTTTCCCTTTCTGTTAAATTAGTTGCAATTTAGAACTTATTGACGCCTAATAAGTTCCTAAATGCAACTTAATGGACAGGTAATGCGATTCAAACCTATTGTTTTGTGCTCTTTTATCGAGGGGACCTTAACTAATCACGAAAAACAGAAGCTGGAGCTCATCATTTACCTGGCTTATCGGGATCATGTGGACCCCCGCGTAGCACCGAGGGTTGTATGGATGGAGGTGCCAGTTAATCAAGCATTTATGGAGGGTAAGCCATCATCGGTGGCCACCCTTATGGCCCCCCTTCCCGATGGAACTACCAATACTTTACGGCACTCATTTTTATACAGGCTGCTTGACCAGTGGTGTACCTCAACAGGAAGCGATACATACGAGGTCGTCATTACAGCCCCGGATCATTCACTCAGCAAAGAATTCCTAAGCACAAATCGCAAGCGCATGTCTCCGGTAAGGCAAATAGCATTTATTGGCAAGACACTAATGCGCTTAGTGAAATCCAAAAGCTCCTCGGGGCAATTCAAAACACACATCAACTTATAGGAGACGGAAATGCCCCTTTACACAATTTCCACTAAACGGCCACTATTAGACTCTGACCAACAGGCATTAGTATCCGCAATTACCGAAGCTCACTGCTCCATTACCGGCGCACCTGCACAGTTCGTACAAGTTGTATTTAGCCGAGGCGTTCGCCTGCGCTCAAGAAACATTGTCCATATCCTGGGTTCCATTCGCTCGGGCCGTAGCGATAAAATCAAGTCGGAGTTGGCCAGTGCCTTTGTTAACTCAGCTTCCCAGATCTTGTGCTGCCCCCGCTCTCGCTGCTCGGTAGACCTTGTTGATGTTCCCGCAAGCTGGGTTATCGAGGGAGGCGCTGTGATGCCGGAGCCTGGACAAGAGCAAGAGTGGCTCGCCCGACAGCCAGGCTAGGTCCGAGCTGACTTTCACACACGCCAGAATAATGAATAACACAATGCTGCCAGGCGCTAGACCGCAGACAGGGAGTAATACTATGTCCACCTCAACCTTGAAAGACATCGAGGCTCTGGAAGCCTACCTCGAAACAGACAAGCAACCAGAAGGTTATGATTTTACTCACCTTAAAGAGATCTCGAAAAAGTTTACTGGCAACACCTTTGATGCATTAATGGCATCCTGTGAGCGCTACTCGCAGCAAACTGCAGTTTCTTTCTTTCTCACTGGGCATGATTATGAAAAACCGGTAAAAATCAGCTATCAAGTGCTGGCCCAGCGCATCATTCAAACAGCTAACTTATTTAGAAGCATCGGTATTGAAGAAACCGACACGGTAGCCTACATACTGCCAAACCTTCCCGAAACACACTATGTTTTATGGGGGGCAGAAGCAGCAGCCAGAGTGTTGGCGATCAACCCCTTGCTGGAAGCCAAACAGATAAAAGAGCTCTTGCAGCATAGCCATGCAAAAGCGATTGTTACCCTGAGCCCTTTCCCCGGCACCGATCTTTTCGAAAAAATTGAGAGTATTTTGGCCGACCTGCCGGAAGTTAAAAGCATTCTCCACGTAGATCCCGCCTATCACGCCCGCGGATTTAAAGGTTTTGCAGCTAAAATCATACAATATCAATACCGTAGAAAATTGAAATCGCTGGAAGGAAAACAACGAATACAATTTCAAGCGGCCATGAACAAACAGAATTCCAACCGCTTAAATTTCAAACGCAGTATTAATCGTGATGATATTGCCTCCCTTTTTTGTACCGGAGGTACAACAGGGTTACCCAAAATTGCAACACATACCCACGGTAATGAATTAGCCAACGCGAAAAGTATTAGCCTTGTCGCAGGCGATATTATGAATCCAGGAAAAGTGATTCTTTGCGGACTGCCGCTTTTTCATGTAAATGCAGCAATAGTGAC
Organism: Microbulbifer sp. GL-2; assembly: GCF_007183175.1. Lineage (NCBI taxonomy): Bacteria > Pseudomonadati > Pseudomonadota > Gammaproteobacteria > Cellvibrionales > Microbulbiferaceae > Microbulbifer > Microbulbifer sp. GL-2. Next base: position 3,604,500 of record NZ_AP019807.1, on the reverse strand, counting down.
TGGACTTGCAGCCTTTATCAATGGCTGTGAAGTTGTATTAATGACTCCCCAAGGCTATAGGGGAGAAGGCGTATTTACCAATTTTTGGAGGATCATTGAGTTATATCGAGTGAACAGTTTTAGTGCTGTACCTACAGTTTATTCCGCCCTACTCCAACAGCCAGTAAACCAATGTGATATATCCTCCCTGCAGATGGCCCTATGCGGTGCAGCCCCTATGCCCATAGAAGTATTTAATGCTTTTGAGCGAATAACTGGTGTACAGATTGTCGAGGGGTATGGCTTAACGGAGGGTACCTGTGCAAGCAGTATCACTCCCCCATATGGAACCAAAAAGGTTGGCTCTATAGGGCTACGTTTACCGCAGCAAATGATGCAAAGTGCGCAACTGGATGGACAAGGGAATTTCATCCGTTATAGCCAAACAAATGAAATCGGCAGTCTGATTATTTACGGTGACAATGTATTTAATGGGTATCTCAATCCCGAGCACAACAAGGGGATATGGGTCCACGATGACCAGGGGCGCCGCTGGCTAAATACCGGAGACCTGGGCAGGCAGGATGAAGATGGATACTTTTGGCTCACCGGCCGCAAGAAGGAATTAATTGTACGCGGCGGGCATAATATTGAACCCAAGCTGATCGAAGAAATCCTTTGCCAGCACCCATCTGTTGCCATGGCGGCAGCGGTAGGTACCCCTGATGCTTATGCGGGAGAAATCCCCGTTGCCTATGTCATGTTATCGGATGATGCCACCGATTCCCTCACAACCAAAGAGAGTGAGATTGTGATGAATTCCTCTGCCCAAACCCTACTGGAAGAAATTACCAGTTACGCCAGGGAGAACATTACCGAACGCGCAGCTATTCCAAAGAAAATTGTACTGCGCACAGCGCTCCCCACCACAGCAGTTGGCAAGATATTCAAACCTGCGCTAGAGATGGAAGAAATCCGCTTATGTGTTGAGGGTATTATCAGGCAGCTCAACCAGGATGCAGACATTCTCACTGCTGATACTGAGATAAAAGTAGAGCAGGATAAAACACTTGGGACTATAGCTAGGGTCTCCACTCAGGGAAATTCAAATCTCCAGAACCATCTTGCTGAACAGCTCGCTCCATATACATTTAAATACGAAATCGTCTAACACCCCATGAGACGAAGGGACTTTCAATAGATAGTCCCTCTTTCTATTCAACAAAATAGAGTTTAGAAAGATTGGAATAGAATCTTGATCATCCAATAAGAACCATCAGTGGCATTAACCAAAATTAATTATTTTCTTTTTTTGTGGTTATTGTCACTTCTGTTGGATATAAATTTTGTATAAATGCTAACGATATAAGCTCTTATTTCCTATCCCACACTTCATGATCAACCCCCTTAATATCATACTTTCTTGCGTCAAAAACCGGCTCCTTGATACCGCTATTTAATTGCTCTTCGTAATCCCCAAGAACTTTGAACGCAACCCCTGAGAGCAAAATAATAGCCAGGATATTTGTTGAGGCCATAAATCCCATAGAGACATCAGCCATCCGCCATAACAGCGTAAAATTTTCGACACTGCCACTATAAGAAACCCAGGCACCAAACAGGATAAACATCAGGAAAACTATACGGTAACAAAAAATAGAGGTGCGACTATGATACAGGTAAAAAATATTGGTTTCGCCATAGTAGTAATTGCCAATAATGGATGTAAAAGCAAAAAACAGCAGCGCAAAAGCGATAAACCCGCTCCCCCAGGAGCCCACTTCACTGGCCAATGAGTCTTGGGCCAGCTTTACCCCTTCGACATTGCCCACCATATACACATCAGCAACCAATATAATGGCTGCGGTGCAGCTGCAAATCACAATGGTATCTAAAAATACTGAAGCCATTTGCACATAGCCTTGTACCAGCGGGTGCTTTACATCCGCCGCAGCACCGACGTTCGGTGATGACCCCAGCCCAGCTTCATTGGCAAAAAGCCCACGTTTGATCCCATTGGAAACCACAGCCCCAAGGACACCTGCTCCCGCCTCGGTTACACCAAAAGCACTTTTCAGGATGGTGACAAGTACTTTGGGTAACTCAGAAATATTGATAATTATGATAACCATTGCCACTACCAGGTAGGCGATAGCCATAACAGGCACCACAACACCGGCAAATCCCGCAATTGAACGAATACCCCCAAACACAATTATCGCTGCAACCACCGCCACCACAATGCCAACTAATAAAGGATTGATCCCCCAGGCATCATTGATCGCCTGGGCCATGGCATTTGACTGTACCGAGTTGAAAATAAAGCCGTAACACATCAAGAGAAAAATGGAAAAAGTTACCGATAGCCATTTCCAGTTCGGGCCTAGCCCCTTTTCGATATAGTATGCGGGCCCACCGCGGAATGTGCCTGGCTGCTCGCCTTTTTCCTTGTAAACTTGCGCGAGCGTATTTTCCACCATACTGGTGGCCATCCCCAGCCAAGCCACCATCCACATCCAAAACACCGATCCTGGCCCGCCAGCAGTTATAGCTACCGCAACACCAGCAAGACTCCCAGTGCCAATACGCGCTGCCGCACTGGTAGCAAATGCCTGAAAGGCTGAAATAGACCCAGGGTGCTCCTTATGGATACCCCGCACCATGACCATCACCATATGGCCAAAGTGCCGAAATTGGATAAAGCGGCTACGAATTGAAAAGTAAAGACCAGCCGGCAATAAAGCCAGTATCAAGACTCCGAGCCACCAGATGCCACCAACCCCGCCCCATAAAAACAGGTTGGCCCAGTCAATCACCTTGATTAATTGGTCCAGCAGCGCTTGCATCCACACTCCTATTGGCGACTTGTTTTTTTAACACCCACGACACTGGCGACACTTTCGGGTGGTAATAAGACTAGCAGTCCACAGGCAGAACGATTTCCATCAGGGGAAAGGGGTCAAATAAGGAAAGGCCTGCCATAGCGTCAAGTTCCTACGCCACGACAGGACCAAACAAGAAAAGGGTTCAGCAGAAGATTTCTCGCGCTCGCTCAGGGGAAACCACTTTACGACCACATTCCTCAGCAATTACAGCCAGCGCCTCAATCAGCTGGCCATTACCGCTAGTACGCTCACCTCCAGGCAGGTAAAAGGTATCTTCCACCCCTGAGCGCAGATTTCCGCCCAGCTCCGCTGTTTTGCGATGCACGGGCCAGATTTCCTCACGCCCGATCACCGTACTCTGCCACAGGCTATTTGGCTTCATATATTTTGGCATCAGCTCCAGCAATTCTGGATCGGCAGGCATTCCCGAAGCCACCCCCATCACCAGGTTGTAATTGGGCTTATCCACCATACCTACATCTGCGTACATGCCCACCGAGCGCACGATACCGAGATCAAAACACTCAAACTCTGGCCGGGTACCTGTCTCACGGCAAACTTCCAGTAGCTCCTCCACCTTGTCTACCGGGTTATCAAAAACCATGGGCGGCCAGGCCCAGGTGCCATTAGAACGCGCCTTCAGATAATTCAGGCTGCCAGCGTTACAGGCAGCAATTTCCGGCTTGCCGGCGCGCACGCACTCCAATGGGCCTCGCTGGTCCCTACCTATGGTGCCCGTGGAGAAATTTAAAATAACACCGGGACACTTTTCGCGAATCGCATCGGCGATTTCCAGCGCCACTTGCGGGTCCCAACTGGGCAGATGCCCCTTACCCGACTCCTGGGCACGAAAATGTACGTGCATAACCGAAGCACCGGCATCGTAGGCTTCCCGCGCTGAGTTTGCCATTTGCTCTGGAGTTACCGGAACCGGGTGCTGCTCGGGGTTGGTGAGCACCCCTGTCAGGGCGCAAGTAATTACAACTTCATCAGACATCGCAGGCTCTCCTGAATTATCTTTATTTGGGCCGCGGTCAACCTGGCAAGTCGAAGGATCTGTTCAAAATCCATTGATTGCCTTTCTCGAAGTATCTGTACCGTCACCAGGTACAAGATATTCAAGGCAGTATCCCTAATAATCAGTTGATCATTGTTATTGGTTGCACCAAGCGCTTGCTTGGTTGTTGCAGCCTATCACAGGCATCTGCCCTTAGAAAGGCACCTTGTGCCCTCTTTACAGGGCCGGCAGAATGCAAGAAACCAAATAAGGAAATAACTAACCAATGAGCGAGGTCCCCATGACAATTACCGCCCCCTATGGCAGCTGGAAATCTGCAATCAGCGCTGAACTTCTTGTAGAGGGCAGTGTGCGCCTAGGGGAAGCCACTCTGATAGACGGGCGCTATTACTGGCTGGAGTCGCGACCATTAGAGAAAGGCCGCAATGTTCTGGTGCAATACTGCCCAAAAGATGGCCGCAAAGACCTCACTCCCGCCCCTCTGAGCGTGCGCTCGAAAGCCCACGAATACGGTGGCGGTAGCTACCTGGTGAATAGGGATACACTCTACTTTGTGTTAGCGGAAGACCAGCGTATCTACCGCATGAAACTCGACAGCACCCTGCCCGAAGCCATCACTCCGGAAAATAGCTCCCGCTACGCAGACTTAATTCTGGATAAAAAAAGAAACCGCCTGATCTGTATCGAGGAAGACGACAGCGGCCATGAGCAAGGCGCTGAAGCGCGTGCTCGTATCATTGCGATCAACCTGCAAAAACCACTGGATACAACTCCCGAAGTATTACAGGAAGGTGCTGATTTTTATTCAAACCCGGCCCTGAATGCCGATGGTAGCAAGCTGAGCTTCCTGCGCTGGCATCACCCCAACCTCCCCTGGGATGCCACAGAACTGTGCCTTGCCGACTTGAATACACAAGGGGAAGTTACTGGAGTCACGCAAGTGGCCGGCGGGCAGAACGAATCCATATTTCAACCGCAATGGTCCCCAAAGGGGGAGTTGGTTTATGTTTCTGACCGCAACAATTGGTGGAACCTGTACCAGCTCGGGCAAGAGACTCCCCTGTGGGAAAAAAATGCAGAATTCGCCACACCCCAGTGGGTATTCGGCATGTCTACCTACGGCTTTATCGGCGAAGAAGAAGTCCTCTGCACTTTCACTGAGAGCGGCCGCTGGTACCTGGCCACCCTGAATACCCGCACCGGTGAGCACCACACTATCGAGCAGCCCTATTGCGATATTGAAAGCCTGCATTGTGAAGATGGCAAAGCCATTATGATAGCCGCTGGCACCGACAGTTTCCCAGCCGTTGTCACTTTTGACTCGGCTACGCACACTTTGGAACCTATAGCCAGCAGTAACAGCCGTACTTTACCAACCAATCTCTTCTCCAACGCCCAGGCAATTACCTTTACGGTAAACGACCGCGACGTCCATGGTTTTTACTATCCTCCACACAGCCCCAGCTACTCAGCCCCCGAAGGCCATAAGCCCCCACTGATTGTATTTAGCCATGGCGGCCCCACAGGTGCCACTTCAGCAGGCCTCAACTTGAAAGTGCAATATTGGACCAGCCGCGGCTTTGCCATTCTGGATGTAAATTATTCCGGCAGCACAGGGTATGGGCGTGAATATCGAGATCGCCTCACCGATAAATGGGGAATTTATGATGTCGAGGACGTCTGTGCAGGTGCCGAGTACCTGGTTGAGCGAGGCCTGGCAGATCCTGAACGGCTGTTAATTAAAGGCGGCAGTGCTGGCGGTTATACGGTACTCGCCGCGCTCACCTATCACGATACCTTTAAGGCCGGCGCCAGCCATTATGGCATCGGTGAATTGAGCAGCCTTGCCAAAGACACGCACAAATTTGAATCCCGCTACCTGGATAAACTGGTGGGCCCCTGGCCATCTGCCGAGCAAATTTATTTTGAGCGCTCTCCCATCAATCATGTGGAGCAACTGAGCTGCCCGGTAATCTTCTTCCAGGGCATGGAAGATAAGGTAGTACCACCCAACCAGGCAGAAACCATGGTGAAAGCCCTCAAGGAGCGCGGTATTCCTGTTGCCTATATCACCTTCGCAAATGAAGGTCACGGATTCAGGAGTGGCGACAGCATCAAGATGGCACTTGAAGGCGAACTCGAGTTCTATAGTCGTATATTCAAGTTCCCGCTGGCAGAAGCCGGCCCAGGAATCACCATTGAAAACCTTTAACAGCGCATCCCTACAGCTAAGAGGCATTTAGTAAACCTATGGGAAGATGGAGACCGCCGCGTCCGCGCGGCTCCCGCTATATCACCGCAGAGGGCGCGCAGCGAATGCGCGCCGAAGTAAAACACCTCTGGGAGGAAGAACGGCCCAGGGTCACCCAAGCTGTCAGTGACGCAGCCAAATTAGGGGACCGCTCCGAGAACGCAGACTATATCTATGGCAAGAAACGACTGCGTGAAATCGACAGCCGCGTGCGCTTTCTCACTAAACGCCTGGAGGAAATCACCGTAGTAGACCGGGTACCAGAAGATAAAGAAAAAGTATTTTTTGGGGCCTGGGTGACGCTGGAGGATGAGGACGGCGAAGCTGTTAGCTATCGAATCGTCGGCCCAGATGAGTTTGATGTGAAAGCTGGCCTGATCTCAATGGACTCCCCCGTTGCACGCAGCCTACTGGGACGAAAGCTCGACGATGAGATCGAAATTCGTCAAGGAGAAGAATGGCAGACTTACTATATCACTGAAATCCGTTACGAAGAGTAACGCTTCTACATATTTGTTAAGGGGGGAAAGTAAGTGCCACTGGCAACCTATCCCTTCCCTTTTATTCCTATTCACACCCTGAATATAAGAACATTCAATCAAGCCCTGCTTCGGTCCAAGTTAAAAAATAAACTATCCCATTCCTGAATTTATAAACGGCCTTTTCCTCCTCATACGTCACTCTACGCCGGGACATCCCCAAAAAAGCTAATCCCACCAGAAACAATAAACCCATAAAGTAAACCTGGAATAAGCTTACAAAGAGCAGTTATCGGCCTGCCCTGAAGGCTCCACCTACTTCTCCATAACTTCTCCGAACACTTTTCCCTGAATTTCATCTCACCAATCAGTGAGGACCCAGAAAAGCGAAGGGGATTATTCAATTTATAAGATGAGAACCGGTACGGAAAGCCACCTAAATCAATCAACAATAAAGATTGTTCCAAGTGTGAACGTGCAAAATATAGGCACGAAAATAATCTTATTGGATTTTATTAAGTTTGTTTTAGTGTCAAAGCTGCGTAGAATTGGTAGATATTTATCGGCATTTAGGTGCTTACTAAGCAACCCTCTACGGGCCACTAACCCAAAAAGCCCAAGAGTGACAAGAGTGACAAGAGTGAAAGGTGCCTCAAGATTCCCCTAGAAAGCCCGCCCATCAAAGGAGAACGCTAGCGTGAAGTAAGAGTAAGTAAAAGGCGCTGACCCAAGGTGCTGTAACACCAGGGGCCAGCTGACCAAATTGATAACGCAACTATCAAAATGGCTGAATGGATAATACGCTAGAAACCCACTCGTCTTCAATAAAGTGGAGAACATTCAGTAGCTTGGAGCGATTCCCCAGGCTCTGGGAGCGTTGCGCCCGCCTTTTCTTCTTCTGCGCCTACCGTTCTCGTGCACCACCCCGCATTCCCTTCATACATTACTTTTTAAGCCTTCCCAACGAGGAAAGCCTACCCATCGTTTAAGTTCAGCAGGGAATGACCATGTTAATTTTAACCCGCCGAATTGGCGAAAACCTCAGAATTGGAACAAAAGTCTCGGTCACAGTATTGGAAGTAAAGGGTGATCTGGTAAAGGTAGGAGTGGATGCCCCAAAATCCATATCCGTTCACCGAGAAGAAGTTTATCTACGTATCCAAAAGGAACGGATAGTGACAAATAGAGATCGCTGAGAATCAGATGGTCTATATACAGTTTAAAAAAGTTTATCGCCCATTAGGGCGATACGGAGATCATATACGCCGGCTTTTCGGGACAGCATTGTAAATCTCTGCTTTTACTTTCCACCAAATACTGAGTGCCTAGAATTTTTCCGGGAAATTATTGCTTAAAATTTAGTATTTAGATCTTTCAGCGCTAATAATTGTCGCGACCAAACAAATTCATCAGAAATATTCATATTAGTAAAGTGCCGGTTTTTCTCAATAGATCATGCCTCCTCTGACCCGATGGCAAGATCTAATTAAACCCCAGCCAATTCCCGAAGAAAAAGAAATCCTTGTGACAACATGGTATCAGCTTAAGGGCCAAAATTATTAGCACCCATCATGCGGTGATTACCAACCGTGTAGAGTAAGGAATTCTCAAGATACACCACAACTTTAACAATGACCCCTTTGTTAGCTATTACAGAACCTGCCAGCACCATTAATAAAGAATATATTTTGGTCTGTAGAATTGCCAAAAAATATAATACAGCCCGTGCAAATCCCGCCAAAAAATTAAACAGTGTTAGTATAATTACACGATCTCATGGACTCACAGGTAACTCTATACCTACACAACAATAATAATCAGGCCGACCTAAGGGTTATTAAAAATTAAAAGAATAAACTACTTTTACTGGATGAAGGTTAACGGCAACCCCTTTAAATAGAAATTTCATTTAACCAGTTCACATTTGGGGCCAAATTATTGCTACATAGGCCTATAGTTGACCGGCAAGTCTCACCCTTAAATATGCTATGATTACGGCCAGGTGAACGATACCTCTATTGGCACCTCAATAAGCAACAATAAGACTATTTGCAATTCAAATTTGTTTGGTGAGGAACTTTCTTTTGAGTAACCAAATCTCCTTTGCTGGAAAACCCAGCCCAAACGGTAAGTTACCTCAATGGATTAGCTGTCAGGACTGTCTTCCTACTGTGGAAGACGCTACAGATCGTGGCTTTGTCAGGGTGATCTGGAAAATTGCCACTGAATCAGATGGCGCCACTCTCATTTGCTGGGAGGTAGGAATGGACCATTACGAAAATGCGCATCAATACTTAGGTTGGATGCCAGTTGAAACTATCGAAGAGAAGGTGCCTTTAGGTTCAAGCTAAAACAAGCTTGTTAAATTTTATACAAATAGTGCAATTACCAAACCAGCAAATATGATCATTTTTTAGGCTGCCTGAAAAAGTATCGGCCTACTTACTCTCAATTTACCCTTCGGGCGCCTGAGTTGTTGTTTTTTAATCTCTAACTGTTGCTTTACAGTTGTGATCAAACCAATTAAGCAGAGTACCAATACTCTGCTTATATCAACTGATGGTACAGAGGTCAGAACAGTCAAAGCGCTTTTAGATCGCAATAAATTACTTCTATATTCGGCATCTCTATTAACGCCCGCCCAATATAAATGGTTAATCAAAGCCCCCCTTAAAAATCTATAACGGCAATAGTTCATCAAAGGCGCAAAAACAGGTCTTTAGCAAGGCTAATTATCTATAGGTAATAGCTAAGCGGCTGTTCGCTTTGATTTAAAGATGCTCAAAAGAAAACCATTCAAGCGATGAACGCTTGAGGCAGAAACCCTACGATTAACTATCATTACTCCTCCTGACTGAGAAACTAACCCCGTTTGTGACGTAAGGAGACCTGGATGCCACAACCCAATGTGCACCCCAGCAAGACTTATTTATCCCTGCTAAGATCTCAGTTTAATTTACTGCCTGCTTACAAGGTTCAAAATCCCGCACTCAAGAGGTTGTTTCGGGAAGCAATAGCTATTCAAAAAACACTTCTTACCTTCTCTTGGAACCAGCTTGAGCAACAGGCTCGCCTATGCCTGGGGCTTGGATATGCAGAGTTTCGCAATTTACAAAGCCGCGCAGATAATGCTTCCGAACTAAATCAAATCGATCATCGAATGGGTTTGGAGTTCCTATACGTATTACGAGGTATTGCCATCAGTGAAAACAGGGACCAATTTGCGACCAACCTTGAAGATGGGCTTCAACAAATTGATATCGATAGCCGCCTGGATAGGCTCCTGGCAAAAGCCGAAGAGATGGTGGGCACGGAAGTCCCCAGCAGTATTGTCGAGCGATTGCGTACAAGGTTGGCCGACATAGGGGCAAGGGCCGATATTCAGGCATCAATGGAAGGCCTGGCGAGTGGCGACACGGAAAATATCAGCCTCCTTAACGCTTACCTGCCCAATACAGATAAACCCCTGAACCCAGGCCTGGAAAGTGGTGCCGATGCGGTAATGATGTGCCTGTGTCGCGGCCTGCTGGCTCTAGTGCATGCGCAATTTAATAACGCTGTGTCGGCGGGAGGGCATAAGTCTGGGTTCTCAACCGATGACATCGGCGAAGTGAAAGCTATCACCAGGGAATTTGCAGATTTTGTAGAGGGGTGGCAAAAGCAGATTTACAGTGCGGTATTGATAGGCAACCCGGAAAATATCACAAACACTTCCTTGTTATTCGCAGGGGAAATAGAACGGAACTTGCCCGCACTCATAGGAGCGCAGGCGGCTATGCATAACGTCATCCAAGAACTCTTGGGGAGAGGTAGCGGCGGCTTGGCTGAGCGGGTTGGGGATATCGCCGTAGATGCCCATTTTCTTACTCGCAAGGCCATTGCCAGCCATGTGGCCTGCTACAGACTTGCCGCGAGCACGAGCGGCATGGAAATACCAAAAGATATTAAGGAACTGCAGAAGGGTATTGCCTCGATGTCGTTTAGTACCGCGCTTCCCAATGGTAAGAATGTGGAGCTGGCTAAACTTAGTAACCACTTGGATGGAGAGTTTATTGAAGTTCGGGGTTTCGTAGAAAATGTCACCTCTCCTCCTCAGGAAGGCGGCATGCTATTAAGCCACATAAAGTTGCATGACCCCTCCAGCGATGCCGAGGCAAATGCCGTGGTGCGCTTCTCTCACTTACCGCATGCCGGCGTTACCAAAGGCGCCTTTTGTAGGCTCAGCGGCATATTCAGAAAAAGCTCAAGCCTGTTAAGCGGAAGACCTGGTATAGAGGTAGACGCTCTCGCACTTGCCGATATCGGCAAAAACAGCTTTGACATCGCATTTATGAAGCTGGCCAGCCGTTGGTTCCAGCCATGGCGGAGCAATGCAAATCTCTATTGGTCCCTTGGAGTTCAAAGCCCTGATAGTAGCGATGAATCTTCTCAGGGCGCTGCAGAGCTGCTCTTTACCCCTCTGATACGTTAACAGGAGAAGCACCATGCCACCGGATGACGGCTGCTTGTCGGAACAGGAAAGTGTTGAAATCAAATTGCTGGAATTAGAGGTACTACTGGCGATGGCGCAGTTGGCAAAGGCCGAGTGGCACGCCGCCAAAGAGTCTGTGCGCGCTGAATGTCTCGAGACGGCTATTCCCAGCCTTCCCAACCTGCATCAAAAAGATGAGATGGATATGCCCATCGAACCAATGGATCATGCTGTGGCCGAGTGTATCGAAACTCACCCCGATGTTTTTGCCGCGTGGGATATCTTTGAGCAGGTTGCGCTGGAACTCGAAGTGGAACTGGAAGACATGCACGGACTGCTTGATGAGTGGAAATCCTGTTCACATGCACTCCACGGGGGAGCGCCACTGAGGTAATTGCTTCAATGCGCTTTATTGCCAACTTACGCCGTCAAACTCTGGATGCCTTCGCCAGTCATCTCATCTCGGCCGATGGCTACCTACTATCAGCCCATCGTATTACAAACCCAAACCTGCGGTTGGCTGTTGAGGTGCGCAACAGGGGCCTGCCACTCTTTGCCGATAACGGCACAAAGCAGTTAATCGATTCTGTCATTGCGAAGTTCTCTGAAAAAGCCAGGGAAATTACCCGCGAAGTCAAAACACTACGCCGCCAGCTCGGTCATCTTCCCCGCGGTCGCGAGGTCCCGCCAAGCTTACGCAAAAAAGCCGATGCACTGGCAGAATCAGTACTTACCGATTGCACCGAGCGCTCAGAATCTATCGATACCATTGAGCTGATTCAGCGTCAGCTGTTGATGAACCCCACCGACCTTATTGCCCAGGAGGACTTCGCCAGCACCTGCCTGGTGGCCTTGGACCTGGAACGGGAGATCACAGGCTGGACAGTGGAGCGCATTGCCTCACGCAACCGTCGCAGCTTAAGGCTTTGGCAAAAGGTCGCTGAAAATCCTCTCTGCCAAGGCCTCGCAACCTATGCCGTACTGAGTGCAATGGACTACAACACGGCCCGCGATGCCGGACAGCTCGCTGCAGAGGCCGGTGTAACTTCGGCAGCCATGGGACTGGCTGGTGTTTGTGGAGACCTAAACGCAACCGACTTTTACGTTAGTGGTACAGCGTCTTTCAAATTGGCTCGCCCAGTCCCGCGCCGCTATGTTCGCCTGGCACAGGTGCTCAAAGGAATTACGGATGGTTATCGTGACCGCAACACAATCTTGCAAAAATTTCACTGCCTGGGCCTGGGCGCGCCATCACTATTACCAATCGCCGCAGCGGCCCTACCAGCAAAAACAATAGTCACTGCAGATGCTACCAGCCCTATTCATGCCGCGGCCAAAGACCGGGTACTTTACGACCCGGAGAACTTCGGCGACCGGGCAAGTACCAAAGAGATTGTTGAGCGTATTTTGAATGGCGGTAACTGGCCCTTTCTCAGCCCTTTCACCAAATCCTTTAAACAGAAGTTTGGTCACGACCCTGAAGGAGCCAGGCGCTGGTGGGATACCCTGGGGAATCCGAGCATCTCCAGAAAAACTTTGCACCAACCCAGCGAACTGACCTCTTCACTACCGCTATTTTGTGAAGCAGACCAACATGTTAAACCAATCGCCCGGGATACATGGATCGCTCATAATCACTGGGTCCTCGGTGAGCTGACTGAAGGCCGTAGCGGGCCAAAAAGACGTGAATTTGCCCAGCGGATTATCGATCACTGGCTGGATGGACCTTTAACCACTACCAGCCGGGGGCTTGGCGTCGTTAAAAGAATCCTTCTGAACTAAGGCCCAGAAATAAAAACAGCGAGAGAAGTTACTTTTGTTATCTAGCCGATTTTATGGCGAGTGCTACAACAACACCCCACACCCAGTTAAAGAACAATACAAAAATTGGAGTAAGCATTCCCAAACCAAATCCGGCTACCCCGTTGCCTGTCATCATTGGGAATACGACAAATAGCTGAAATGCAGAGGGAAGTAAACTCAGAATGGCGCCTTTTAACAGCAGCTTTGATGACAAAAAGGGAAGGAGGAAAAAAAGTCCCCAAATGCCACCCCAGACAATCCTTGGATAGAGCCATTCGGCAGATAAGGCGGGAGCAATAGAAACGCCAAGCGCAGAAGTAATACCAAGAGCCCCAAATAACCATACCATTAAGCTGTTAGCCAAAGCGCCTAAGCAACCTGCAGCAAAGAAAATCAGTATTTTTTTCATATTTAATCTCTGAATACCCAACAATCATTACTATCACTTTCATCTACAGCCACCAAAGTAGCAAACTTGAAGCCTGCCTGCGTAGAAACTGACTCAAGTTAAGGGTTCCTTCAGTCTGTCGTGCGAACCTCCTAAAAATATGTTTAAGACATAGAGCAACCCTATAAAGTAGAAACTGAAAACCTCTGCCTTTTTAACTTACTAACAAGGGAGAATGAAAGAGTAGCCTGCGCTCGGGACCGTATGAGGCATGGATGCCGATTACGAGCGTACAGGGATGTATTCACAGCGAGTTTTGAGCGCAGGGTATTCTTTCCTTCTGACCCGGTAGTAACTGACCTTCAACTTTAAGACTGGAACAAATAAACTCAATTTTTATAAAAAAATCCCCTAAAAATAAATTTATCTTGATTATCATCTTGTACCAATTAGCCCCTCAAAATCTTCATAAATAGGACATAAAAAATAAATATTTAAGGCAAGAAAAATCTTAACAAGAAAAATATTCCCAAAGTGAGAACCAAAGTACCTGACTGATCGAATTGGCAATCTTCAGCGACAGAAAATACCTATCTTTTAATCCAATAAATTCCTCTAATACACAAGTGGTACATTTATGGCGTTTAACGCCAGAAATCAAAAACCAAAATAGGAACAAGTACTGATGAAAGTACCAGTAGTAGGAATGCTGTACCCAATTTTTTTAGGATTGTCGATACATTCGGCCAGTGCTAATGCGCAGGCTTTTGATGAGAGCGCATATCAAGATAGGCAGCTGCAATATATTGAAGAGGGGGTTTCTTCCACCAATGATACCGCTGTAGTCCTACAGGCATACACTGGCGATGAGCTCAATTGGGAAGCTCTGAACAAGAACTTGGATGTCTTGCGCAATGGCGGCAAGAAGAATTCAGACTTCACCCTTACCAGGCTCATCCGTATCCTGTTTTTCCGTCCAGAAA